>JAZSPI010000026.1:0-14768 GCA_045537395.1 Acutalibacteraceae bacterium
TGGCTCACAGAACGACATGGCTACGATCCGACTTGTTGCAAAGAAGGCACATACTGAGGTAAAGGTGGCAGGAAAAACAGCCACTTGCACAAAGACAGGTCTCACTGAAGGCAAAAAGTGTTCGGTATGCGGCAAGGTAACAGTTGCTCAGAAGTCGGTTGCAAAGAAATCTCACTCCTACAAAACCACCACAACAAAAGCCACTCTTAAAAAGAACGGTAAGTCGGTGAAGAAGTGTACAGTCTGCGGATATGTTTCAAAGACAACCACAATCTACTACCCGAAAACAATCAAACTTTCCGATACTTCTTACACCTATAACGGCAAGGTTAAAGCACCCACAGTAACCGTTAAGGACAGTAAGGGTAACACTCTTAAGAAAGATACGGACTACAAAGTATCTTACGAAAAGGGCAGGAAATCACCCGGCAAGTACACTGTAAAGATTACCTTCAAAGGTAAGTACGAGGGTACAAAGAGACTCTACTTTAAGATTGCACCTAAGGTAACAAGCAAGATTACCGCTTCACAGACCACCACAACAATTACTCTTAAGTGGAGCAAGGTAACAGGTGCAGACGGCTACAGAGTATATAAGTACAACTCAAAGACAAAGAAGTACGAAAAACTTAAGGATGTAACAAAAACAACCCTTAAGATAAGTAAACTTAAAGCAGGCACTACTTACAAGTACAAGGTAAGAGCCTATACCAAGGATGAGGGTGCAATCTTCGGTGCATACTCAAAGGTGTTTGAAACAGCAACAAAGTGTAAAACCCCCTCAATCAAGAAGATAAGTTCAACCAAGGGTAAGGCAAGTCTCACATGGTCAAATGTAAGCGGTGAAAGTGGCTATCAGGTTTACTATTCAAGCAAGAAAGACAGCGATTTCAAGAAGGTTAAGTCCTACAAGACAAACGTTGTCAAAGGCTCAAAAAGTAAACTTAAGAGCAAAAAGACTTACTACTTCAAAGTCCGTGCATATAAGAAAACCGCAAGCGGTACAGTGTACTCTTCATGGAGTAAAGTTAAGAGTATAAAAATTAAATAATCTGAATGCAAAAACTGCCGGGGAGATTTCTTCCCGGCAGTTGCTTTATAGTGAATATGATGTAGTTGCTGTATGATAGTACTTGTGTTTTAACAAAGAGTTGAGCAAAAAAAATAACTCAGCAGTCTTTTAACTGCTGAGTTTTGGTGCGAGAGACGGGACTTGAACCCGTACGAGCTGCCCCACACGCCCCTCAAACGTGCGCGTCTGCCGATTCCGCCACTCTCGCATATTAACTTGTGCTTTTGAAAAAAGTTTCGTGCGCGTGACTCTTGCGGTGCCCAAAATTCCTTACGGCTTCTGCGCCTATGAATTTTGACCGCTGCGCCATTTCACACTCCCTTAACCGTCCGCCGGACGCGGTCGTGTTCAATGCTGCCGATTCCGCCACTCTCGCATATTAACTTGTGTTCTCAAGCACTTGTATAATATATCACTCGAGAGCAGAAAAGTCAATAGTTTTTTGTAAGTTTTTTTACAATTTTTTTTCTTTTATTTTATTGTTTCGCTGTTATTGAGGATTGCTGTGCTGTAGAGAAATAATACATCCTTGTTCCCGAAGTCTACGAAATTTTCTGCATAGTCTATATTCATATAGCGTATATCAATCAGAGTAACCTTTCTGTAGCCCTCGGCAAGAAGGGGAGCAATAGCAGAGCCGAAGGAATCGCGGAAAATTATCAGTTCTTTTTTTGTCTTCGCATCGGGGTTTTCTACTGTTACGAGGGAAAGGGGACCTGAAAGGAAGGCTTCATAAGGGTCCTTGCCGCTTATTCTGTCTGTATCATATACGGGAATGTCCTTGTTGTTCTGTCCGTCAAAAGCCTTCATTTTTTCAATAGCGGGGCTTGTGAGATAATTGATATTATCGGCATCGAGTTTCAGAGCAGCCTGCCCGTAATATACACCGTAGAAAGGGAGAGCAGAGTTTACGGAAGTTCTGTTACCTTTGAGTTTTACGCCGAGACCTTCAGCAAGGACTTGTGCTGTATCCTCTATCTTTTCCTGTTTCCAATGAGAGTCGGTTTTGTAGTAGTCTTCTATTGAAAGGGTGGGAAAAATGTCAATGTACTGTGCGTAGGGCATAGCCTCTTTCATATCCTGTACCAGTTTCTCGCTGTCAAAATAAAGTACACCCGCTTCTTTGGCAAGAAAGACATTTTTGTCGGGTATTATTGAGAGAAATACCTTTGAGTCTTTCAGATACTTGTTATAGACATAACTGAATCTTGAAGTGGCATAATCTACAGATTTTTTGTTGTAGGGATAGTCCATTGAAGCGATATAGCCGTCGTGGACATAGATTTTATTATTATCTTTCTGTCCTAAAACGTAGTAACTGAAATATGCCTTGATACTGCGGAAAGTATCTCTGAAAGGGAAGGAGTCTACGGCATAATCCTCAAACTTGTCCATAAATCTGCCCGTAAAAAGGGAAGATAAGGAAACTTCGGGGAAAGAGGTAAGTTCCCTTCTTTCGCTGTAGGAGTAGGTTTCTTTCGGGAGAAAGACACACAGAAGAAAGCCTGACAGGACAAGAGTACAGGCAAGAGTGCATATTATAATGTTAATAACTTTTTTATTCATTTTATCAGAACCTGAAATATAAGAATGGATTGAATGAGCCGTCAACAAGGTAAGCAGTGGAAAGGGCAAAAACGCTGACTATGAAAAGGGGAGAGAGAACAAATCTTACCTTTTCGGGTAATTTGTGCGTAAGCGTTTTTATAATCGGAGTGGAGCCGATAAGGGCCACAATGATTATAACGGCGTAGTTTTTCACATAGTAAAGGGTTTCGGCTGTAATTATTGGTGCACCGCTAAAGCCGAACATCAGCCTGAAATAAGAGAGCATATCGCCCATGTTCTCTCTGTTGAAAATGGTGAAACTTATCAGAGTTATTAAGATAACATATATGTGGGAAAAAAGACGGTGCTTTTCGAGAAACTTTCCGTAAAGGAGTTTTTCTGCTATGAGAATTACCGCATAGAAAATGCCCCAGATGATAAAGTTCCAGCCTGCGCCGTGCCAGAAACCCGTGAAAAACCATACGACAAATATATTGAATATATGCCGCGACGGTGACACTCTGTTGCCGCCGAGGGGGATATAAACATAATCCCTGAACCAACTTCCCAGAGACATGTGCCATCTGCGCCAGAATTCAGTAGCGCTTTTTGAAATGAAGGGATAGTTGAAGTTTTCAAGGAATCTGAAGCCTAACATTCTGCCGAGGCCTATTGCCATATCGCTGTAACCGGAAAAGTCAAAATAAATCTGCAGCGCTACTGCAGCAGCATTGACCCATGCAAAAAGTACCGATGTTTCTGCGGCACCGTCAAAGGCGGCACAGAAGGAACCGAGAGTGTTTGCAAGAAGTATCTTTTTGCCCAGACCTACAGTGAATTTCACCACACCCGAAGCAAAAAGTTCCGTGGTGTGTGTACGGTTTTTCAGTTGCAGTTCGATATCCGTATATCTTACGATAGGCCCTGCGATAAGTTGTGGGAACAGGGTGATATAACAGGCGAGGTCAATTGGATTTCTCTGTGCTTCGGTACCACGGTAAACATCCACCTGATAACTTATTATCTGAAATGTATAAAAACTTATACCGATGGGAAGTACCACATTCAGAAGGGGCAGGGAAAGACCTGTTGCAGAGTTGAAGGTAGTTATGAAGAAATCGGCATATTTGAAATAGACAAGAAAAGAAACAGGTATTAAAAGGGACAGGCATAAAATGAGCCTGCCCTTTTTTGTGTTCCTGTATTTTTCAAGTATAATGCCCGAAATATAGCCGGTGGCTATTGATACGAGCATAACAACCGTCAGTTTCGGCTCGCCCCATGCGTAAAAGATAAGACTTGACACTAAAAGGGTGAAGTTTTTGAATTTACGGGGAACGAGGAAATAAACGAGAAACACTAACGGTAGAAAATAGTAAATGAAAGGAATACTTGAAAAAAGCATAGTCTTGTCTTATGCAGCGATAGCGCCTTCAAGAACTACTGTTGCGTTTTCAAGAGCACCTGTAGCCTTTGTCTTGAAGAGGTCGATGATCTGACCGTTACCGAAAGCAGTTACAACGAAGTTACCTGTCTGGATAACTACGAACTTTTCGGGGAAACCGCACATCCACTGTCTGCCGTCAAGGTTTGCCTTAAAATCTTCAGCAAAAGCAGTTGCATCAACGCCGTCCTTAAGAAGGTAAGCAGCACCTGTGAAGTTGTTTGCGTTCATCATGTGCATCATTGAAGCAGCATCTTCGATGTTTGCTGTCTGTGAAGCGGGAAGAGCAAGAGTTACGTCAAGTTCTTCTGTTGCAGCGATGTCGAATTTGCCGGGAGCGTCCATAGTAAGGTTGGCTGAGTCACCGCCACCGATGGGAAATTTGTTTTCGTCACTTTCGTCTGCATAGGTTGCCCATACTGCGCTAAGTACTGCTGTAGCGTCTGCATAAGATGATGCGCCGGGTTCTTCTGTTCCGGTGTTGCCGCCGCCACATGCTGCAAAGAGCACGAGAACTACTGCTGCTGCGAGAATGATTGCTGTAAACTTTTTCATTTTGTTAGTCTCCTAATCTTTAGTTTATTTTTAGGTTTGCACCGATAGGCATTATAACATAAAATTTCCGTCAATACAAATCTTTTGCCTAAAATTAACGGCTTGTACATAATTGGAGTGAATAAAGGACAGATGTTTGTCGAAAAGTTTTTATATTTTTGTTTTTATTGCTATTGACAAACTGATTTCAGTGTGATAAAATAGTCGCAATTTAAACCTTTAAAACTTTAAACAGTTAAAGAGATTCATCTGTGCTTGTCTGAAAGATAAGACGGATTAAGGCATCCTTTTTCATATAAATTACGGTATTTTTTGTTGACGATGAATTTAATAGGGTGTATAATCAATTATTAAGCACTTGTATGTGTACGGAATTTTATTAAAGACGGTGATAATTATGGTAAATGAAAAAATGTATGATCTCGGTGCCAAAAGTTCCGTTATCAGAGAAATATTTGAATACGGCAAAAAAAGAAAGGCTGAAATAGGTGCCGAAAATGTTTATGACTACAGCCTCGGTAATCCCAGCGTTCCTGCTCCCGAAATCGTTAACGAGACTATCAGAGAACTTACGGAAACTTTCCCTTCAACAGTTCTCCACGGTTATACTTCCGCTGTAGGCGATAACGATACCCGACAGGCTATAGCCGATGATCTGAACAAACGCTTCGGCACAGCCTTTTCCTTCAAAAACTTCTATATGACCGTAGGTGCCGCCGCTTCTCTTTCAATCTGCTTCAAAGCACTTACGGAAAAGGATGATGAGATTATTATCTTCGCTCCCTATTTCCCTGAGTATAAGGTTTTCATTGAAGCAGCAGGTGCTGAGGCTGTTGAAGTTAAATGCAAAGCCGATGATTTACAGATTGACCTTGAGGCTTTTGAAAAGGCAATCACAAAAAACACAAAGGCAGTAGTGGTTAACTCTCCCAATAATCCTTCGGGTGTGGTTATCAGCGAGGAAACAGTTACGGAACTTTGCCGTATTATGAATGAAAAGCAGAAGGAGTACGGGAAAGAGATTTTTCTCATTTCCGATGAGCCTTACAGAGAACTTGTTTACGGTGATGTTAAGGTGCCTTATCTTACTAAATACTATAATAATACTCTCGTATGCTATTCATATTCCAAGTCTCTTTCTCTTCCCGGTGACAGAATCGGATATATTCTTGTTCCCGATGAGGTCTGTGATTTTGAACTTATTTATAAATCCGTATGCGGTGCAGGCAGAGCCCTCGGTTACGTGTGCGCACCGTCACTTATGCAGTTCCTTATCAGAAAATGTGTGGGCAGAACAAGCGATGTTTCCGTCTATAAAATGAACAGAGACATCCTTCTTGAGGCTTTTGAAAAGTTTGGATTTAAAACCGCAAAACCCGACGGAGCCTTCTATCTGTTTATGAAGTCACCGGAGGAAAGCGCCGAGGCCTTCTGTGAAAAAGCAAAGAAATACGATCTTCTTTTAGTGCCGAGTGATTCTTTCGGATTCCCCGGTTATGTGAGACTTTCTTACTGTGTTTCCACGGATATGATTAAAAACTCGCTTCCGGCTTTTGAAAAACTGGCAAAAGAATATGACCTTATTTGAAGGTGAAAGATTATGGATAAACTTATTAAAGCAAGAGAAATAATCGGCGAAACCGACAAAGAAATTGCCGCACTTTTTGAAAAGAGAATGGCGGCTGTAAAAGAGGTTGCCGAATATAAAAAAGAAAGAGGTCTTCCTGTTTTTGACAGCGCAAGAGAAGACTTTCTTATAAAGCAGAATCTTGAACATATTGAGGATGAAAATATAAAAGATTTTTACGTTTCTTTTATGAAAAGCACCATAGATATTTCCAAAAGGTATCAGCACCGTATTTTAGAGGGCGCAAATGTAGCTTACAGCGGTGTGGATGGTGCCTTTGCCCATATAGCCGCAGGCAGAATCTTCCCCGACGGAAAAAGAATATCCTACCCTGACTTCAAAGCCGCCTATGAGGCTGTTGAAAAGGGTGAATGTGACTGTGCGGTTCTTCCCATCGAAAACAGCAGAGCAGGTGAAGTAGGACAGGTTATAGATCTTCTCTTTTCAGGATCCCTTTATGTTAACGGTCTTTACAGCCTTGATATCCGTCATAATCTTATCGGTGTAAGTGATGCAACGGAAAAGGATATAGTAAAGGTTATCAGCCATCAGCAAGCACTTGACCAGTGTGCTTCCTACATAAGAAATCAGGGCTATAAAGGGGAAAACTGTGAAAACACGGCAAGAGCAGCAAAATTAGTCGCCGACCTCGACGATAAAACTGTAGCCGCTATTGCAAGCAGAGAAACAGCGGATCTTTACGGACTTAAGGTAATAAGGGAAAACATAAACGAGGCAAGTGATAACACTACCCGATTCGTTGTCCTTTCACGTACCCTCTGCAAAGAAAAGAGAGACCATTCCATTATCGTTTTCACCGTACCCGATAAAGCAGGTGCTCTTGCCCATGCAATCAATGTAATCGGTCACCACGGCTATTCAATGCGTTCCATAAAAAGCCGTGCAATGAAAGATCTTATATGGACTTATTATTTCTATGTGGAAATTGAGGGTGACTTACAGTCGAGACGCGGAAGATATATGCTTGATGAACTTTCCGATTGCTGTGACCGTCTTAAAATGATTGGTACCTACAAAGACAATTCAAAGATTTGAGTGATAAAAAATGATTATACCCGTTAACTTAGGTGAAAAGTCCTATGATATTATTCTCGAAAAAGGAGCAATAAAAAAGGCAGGGGAATATCTCGGTATTTCTGACGACAGAAAAGTTCTCGTGGTTACGGATTCGGGTGTACCTTCGGCATATGTCAGTGCTGTGGCACAGTCCTTTGAGAAAAGTCATATCTTCACTTTTCCCCAGGGAGAGGAAAGCAAAAACTTCGACACCTACCGTGAAATTTGTCTCACACTTATGGAACTTTCCTTTACAAGAAAGGACGCAGTTGTTGCCGTAGGCGGCGGTGTGACAGGTGACATGGCAGGCTTTGCCGCTGCAACATATATGAGAGGCATTGATTTTTACAACATCCCCACCACTCTTCTTTCACAGGTGGATTCTTTCATCGGCGGAAAAACAGCCATTGACCTTGGCAAGATTAAAAATATCATCGGTGCCTTTCATCAGCCGAAAAAAGTTATTATTGATCCCGATGTGCTTTCCACTTTGTCCGAAAGACATTTCAGAAACGGTCTTGCCGAAGCACTTAAGGCAGGCGTCACAATGGATAAAGACCTTTTTGAGATTTTTGAAAAGGGGGAGACAGGGGAAAGGCTTG
Source organism: Acutalibacteraceae bacterium (assembly GCA_045537395.1). GTDB lineage: Bacteria > Bacillota > Clostridia > Oscillospirales > Acutalibacteraceae > UBA6857. The sequence continues at coordinate 7,926 of JAZSPI010000026.1, forward strand.
AAGAAGTTATTGAACGCTCTTTAAGAGTGAAAAAGAGAGTGGTTGAAGAGGACGAAAAAGAAACAGGTCTTCGTAAGGTGCTAAATTTCGGGCACACAATCGGTCACGCAATTGAGGCTTCCGTTCCCTTCGGTGAACTTTATCACGGCGAATGTGTGGCTCTCGGTATGATACCCATGTGTGATGCCTGTATAAAGCAGAGAGTTATCTCCGCCATAGAAAATACAGGCCTTCCGACTTCTTATCCCATAGACAGGGATAAGGTCAAAGATGCTCTTTCTCACGATAAAAAGTCCGATGCAAAGGGTATAACGGCAGTTTTTTCCAGGGAAATCGGAACTTTTGAATTTATAAACACAGACACAGAAGAATTAATGAAACTGATATAAATGAGGGGTTAAAAATGAAAAACACTTTCGGTAATTCCCTTTGTGTAACTCTTTTCGGTGAAAGCCACGGCGAGGCCATAGGCTGTGTAATTGACGGCATTTCACCGGGAATTGAAATCGACAGAGAATTTATCTCATCTCAGATGGAAAAGAGAAAGGGTATCAATGCTCTTTCCACGGCAAGAAGAGAAAAGGATGAAGTGAAAATATTAAGCGGTGTCTTTGAAGGCAGAACCACAGGTACGCCGATTTGTCTTATGATAGAAAACGGTGATACTAAAAGTAAGGACTATTCAAAGAGTAAGAACCTTGCAAGGCCTTCACACGCTGACTATACTGCCGAGTGTAAATACGGCGGAAATCAGGATTACAGAGGCGGCGGACATTTTTCGGGCAGACTTACTGCACCCCTTGTTGCTGCAGGAGCAATAGCGATAAAGGCTCTTAAGGATAAAGGCATCGAAATCGCAACGCATATTTCTTCCTGCGGTGATATAAATGACAGAGATTTTGAAAACTACAAAGAGGACTTTGCTCTTTTGGAAGGGCTTGATATGCCCGTTCTCGATGAGGGTAAAAGAGCAGAAATGATTTCTCTTATCGAAGAATGTAAAAAGGACGGAGACAGCATAGGCGGTGTTCTTTCCACGGCTGTCACAGGTATGTCTGCAGGTGTGGGTGAGCCCTGGTTTGATACGGTGGAGGGTATGCTTTCTCACGCTCTCTTTTCTGTGCCTGCTGTAAAGGGTGTCGAGTTCGGTGCAGGCTTCGGTTTTGCGCAAATGAGAGGCAGTGAGGCTAACGATGCTTTTTACTGTGACGGAGATACCGTTAAAACCAAAACAAACAATAACGGCGGTATTAACGGCGGTATCACAAACGGTATGCCCATAACCTTTAACTGTGCAGTTAAACCTACTCCGTCAATTTACAAAAAGCAGGAAACTGTTAACTTTAAAGAAAACAGCGATACAGAACTTCTCATTGAAGGCAGACACGACCCTGCCATTATCCACAGAGCCAGAGTGGTTATCGACAGCGTTACGGCGCTCACTCTCTGTGATTTGCTCATTACCCGTTTCGGTACTGACTATCTGAAAATTTAAAGGCGTGATATAAATGAAATACGGTCTTATCGGCGAAAAACTTTCTCACAGTTTTTCAAAATCCATTCACGAAAGTATAGCCGATTATACTTATGAAATAAAAGAAATCCCCCGTGAAAGTCTTGACTGCTTTATGAAAGAAAAGGATTTTTGCGGTATCAATGTAACCATTCCCTATAAGCAGAGCGTTATGCCTTATCTTGATTTTATCGATGAAAAAGCACTTGAAATCGGTGCTGTTAATACTGTTGTAAACCGTGGCGGTAAACTTTACGGCTATAATACGGATTTCGGCGGAATGAAGATGCTTATTGAAAAGCAGGGCTTTTCCTATGAGGGCAAAAAGATAGTGATACTCGGCTCAGGCGGTACGGCTAAAACTGCCCGTGCAGTTGCCGTAAATCTTGGGGCGGGAGAAATCATCACTGTCAGCAGAAAGGGAGAGGTCAACTATGATAATCTTCTGTCTCTTCACGGCGACTGTGATTACATTATAAATACAACTCCCTGCGGTATGTTTCCCAATACAGACGAAAGCGCTGTGGATGTTTCACTTTTTGAAAATCTTCGCGGTGTTACCGATGTGGTATATAACCCTCTTAAAACGAAACTTTGTCTTGACTGCGAAAGGCAGGGGATAAAGTGCGAGGGCGGTCTTTATATGCTTGTGGCACAGGCTGTACTTGCCTCGGTATTTTTCAGCGGTAAATACCTTGATGTGAAAAAGATTGCCGATGAGGTTTACGGAAGAATCTCAAACGAAAAAAGGAATATAGTTCTTATCGGCATGCCGGGCAGCGGAAAGACCACCATAGGTAAAACTCTGAGTGAAAAACTCGGTAAAACTTTTATCGATACCGATGACCTTATAACTGAAGAATACGGAAACATAAGTGACATATTCGCACAAAAGGGTGAAAAGTTTTTCAGAGATATTGAAGCCGTTGCCGTTAAAAAAACAGCCCTTAAAAACGGCCTTGTTATCGCTACGGGTGGCGGTGCTGTCTTAAAAAAAGAGAATGTGGAATATCTCAGACATAACGGCGTTCTTTTCTTTCTTGACAGACCCCTTGATGATATTACTCCCTCCGCTGACAGACCGCTTTCGAAGGATTATGAAGCATTAAAAAAACGCTATGAGGAAAGATATGATATTTACCTTTCTTCCTGTGATGAAAAAATAAATATTGACGGAAAAATAGAAAATGCCGTCAACAGAATAGTGGAGAAACTCAGATGAAAATTCTTGTCATAAACGGTCCCAATCTCAATATGCTGGGCATCAGAGAGCCCGACCATTACGGCAGAGAGACCTATGAGGACTTAATTAAAAAAATAGAAAACTACTGTAAGAAAAAAGACATTTACTGTGAGTGTTATCAGTCAAACCACGAAGGTTGTCTTGTGGATAAAATACAGGAGGCTTACGGTGTTTTTGACGGAATAGTCATAAATCCCGGTGCCTACACTCATACGAGCATAGCCATTTTGGATGCGGTGAAATCTGTGGAAATTCCCACCGTTGAGGTGCATATTTCCAAACTTGAGGAAAGAGAAGATTTCCGACAGATAAGTTATATCCGTCTTGCGACCAAAAAGACTATAACAGGTCTCGGTACTGACGGATATTTAAGAGCGATAGATTTTCTTAAGGAATACATTAATAAGTAAGTGATACGATGAAAGTAATAATAGAAAAAAGTCTTCTTAAAGGAGAGATAACCGCACCTGCCTCAAAGAGTATGGCTCACCGTCTGCTTATCTGTGCAGGACTTTCAGAAGGGGAAAGTGAAATAGATAATATATCTTTTTCCGAAGATATCCTTGCCACGCTGGATTGCCTGAGTGAAATGGGCGCCGAAATAGAAAAAGGGGAAAAAAGAGTTAAAATTAAAGGTGTTTCACCTTCTAGTATTAAGGAAAGAAAAAACTTTTCTGCCCGTGAAAGCGGAAGTACTCTCCGTTTCTTTATCCCTCTTGCCCTTTTATCGGAAGAAGAGCATACCTTTACGGGGTATGGCAGGCTTATGGAAAGACCCATGGAGGTATATGAAAACATCTGTGAAGAAAAGGGCATCTTTTTCAAAAGAGAAAAGGGAAGCATAAAAGTAAAAGGGAAACTTCCTTCAGGCGATTATACCGTAAGAGGAGATGTGAGCAGTCAGTTTATAAGCGGTCTGCTTTTTGCTCTGCCTTTGTGTGAGGGCGACAGCACAATAAATCTTACAGGCAAAGTCGAAAGCCGCAGTTATATTGATATGACAATTTCGGCTATGAGTGACTTCGGCGTGAAGGTGACATGGGAAAACAGCACCACTCTTTACATAAAAGGCTCACAGAAATACCGTGGCGGAAAATTCACCGTCGAGGGCGACTACTCCAATGCAGCATTCCTTGATGCCTTCAATTATATCGGCGGTGAGGTTACGATAGATGGACTTTGTGAGGATTCTTTGCAGGGTGACAGGATATATAGGGAGTATTTCAAAAGGCTTTCCAATGGCACTCCTACTCTTGACGTGAGTGACTGTCCCGATCTTGCACCCATACTTATGACTTTGGCTTGTGCCTTGAACGGTGCTGTCTTAAAGGGGACAGCAAGGCTCAGAATAAAGGAAAGTGACAGAGGAGCCGTAATGAAGGAAGAACTTTCCAAATTCGGCGCAGATATTAAAATATATGAAAATGAAATAATTATCAGAAAATCTCCCTTGCATCATAGTGAGAAGCCTCTTTTCGGTCATAATGACCACAGAGTGGTAATGTCTGTTGCTGTTCTGTCTTCCCTTTTTGGCTGTGAAATAGAAGGGGCCGAGGCGGTAAGAAAAAGTTATCCTGACTTTTTTGAAAGACTCAGGGAGATTGGTCTGGAGGCGAAAATATATGACGATTAATAAAAACACAAGGTTTCTTATAATAGGTCTCGGTCTTTTGGGCGGTTCCTATGCCAGAGGACTTACGGGTAAAGGTTATTATGTTGAGGCTATAACCAAGGATGAAAAAGATGTAGTTTATGCTCTTGAACACGAGATTGTTAAAAAGGCGACCACCCAAGTCGATGAAGAGATGATAAAAAGTGCAGACGTGATTATCTTCGCGCTTTATCCGAAAACTTTTACACAGTGGATAGACACTTACGGCAATCTTATCAAGCCGGGTACGGTAATAACCGACGTTACAGGTGTCAAGGGATGTATAGTGGATGAAATTCAGAGGAAACTTCCTCCTATGGTTGAGTTTATTTCTGCCCATCCCATGGCAGGACGTGAGGTTTTCGGTATAGAAAACAGCGACGAAAGAATTTTTTACGGCGCTAACTACATAGTTGTTCCCACGGATAGAAATACCGATGAGGGCATTGAAGCGTGTAAGAGAATAGGCGAGATATTGGGTTTCGGCAGAATAAGTGAACTTTCACCTGATTCACACGATGAAATGATAGGCTTTGTTTCGCAACTTACTCACTGTATTGCCGTGTCACTTATGACTTGCTATGAGCAAGGGCATTTAGAAAAATACACCGGCGACTCCTTCAGGGATTTAACCCGTATCGCTAATATCAACGAAAATATGTGGAGTGAACTTTTTCTTCTCAATAAGCAAGCACTTCTTAAGCAGATGGATGTTTTCAAAGGCGAATTTGATAAACTCTATACATTCCTTAAGGACGGTAACAGAGAAGAAATGATGAATATGATGCGTATCTCCACCGAGCGCAGAAAACTTTTTGACAAATAAACGGAGGTAAAAAATTATGAATATGAACTTTGTATGTAAACTGCCCATCCCCAAACTTATTAAGGAAGAATATCCTATAACAAAAGAGGCTGAAAATATAAAAAAGCAGAAAGATGAGGAAATCAGAGCTATTTTTGAGGGCAAAGAAAGAAAATTAATCCTTGTCATCGGTCCCTGTTCTGCTGATAACGAAGACAGCGTTATGGACTATATTTCCCGTCTTGTTCCCGTGCAGGAGAAGGTAAAAGATAAAATTCTCATCATTCCCCGAATTTACACCAATAAGCCCAGAACAACGGGTGACGGCTACAAGGGTATGCTTCATCAGCCCGATCCCAATGCTGCCGCAGACCTTATCAAGGGTATCGTTGCAATCAGAAAACTCCATATGAGGGCTATCAATGAGACAGGCTTTGTCTGTGCCGATGAAATGCTCTATCCCGAAAATTACCGTTACCTTTCCGATCTTCTCGGTTATGTTGCCGTAGGCGCAAGAAGTACGGAAAATCAGCAGCACAGACTTACGGCAAGCGGTATCGATGTTCCCGTGGGTATGAAAAATCCCACAGGCGGCGATCTTTCGGTTATGATGAACTCCATTACTGCCGCACAGCATAAGCACGATTTCATTTACCGTGGCTGGGAGGTAAGGAGTGAGGGTAACGACCTTTCTCACGCAATTCTCCGTGGCTATGTAAACGACAGGGGACAGTCTTTCCCAAATTATCATTACGAAGATCTTCTTCTTCTATCCGAACTTTATGCGCAGAGACCTGACCTTAAAAATCCTTCGGTTATCGTTGACACCAATCACGCAAATTCGGGAAAGAAATATCTTGAACAGCCCCGAATCGCCAAAGAAATTCTTCATTCCTGCCGTCATAATTCTGACATCGATAAACTTGTCAAAGGTCTTATGATTGAAAGTTACATAGAAGACGGCACCCAGAAAATCGGCGAGGGTACCTACGGAAAGAGCATAACCGATCCGTGCCTCGGTTGGGAAAAGACCGAAAGGCTCATATATGAACTTGCTGATGTTTATTAAAAATAATTAAGGCTTTTGCACCGAAAAAGGTGCGAAAGCCTTATTTGATACAAAAACGCAAAAAATGTTTAATATTTTCTTTAAATATTATTGACATACTACGCAATTTATTATAGTATTATACTACTGTGAAAATGAGACGGAAGGAAGGGATATTTTATGGATTTGATGTATATGATAATACAGTGGCTCAAAACTTTTATCGAACACATAGCAAGTATCACTTCTTTTATCGGCAGTGCCTTTTTACCCGACGAGGACCCGGATGAGGATGATTCCGGATTTGGTGGGCCGCACCGACCTGTAAGACCGGGTAGAAAATAAATAAAATTTCTTTGAAAAAATTTAAAAATACCATTGACAAAAGGGTTCTTTTCTGTTATATTATTTAAGCGCTGTAAGAAATGTCTTGCGGTGAAAGATGGGAGCATAGCTCAGCTGGGAGAGCATCTGCCTTACAAGCAGAGGGTCACAGGTTCGAGCCCTGTTGTTCCCACCAATGGCCCGGTAGTTCAGTTGGTTAGAACGCTAGCCTGTCACGCTAGAGGTCGACGGTTCGAGC
>JAZSPI010000060.1:0-35635 GCA_045537395.1 Acutalibacteraceae bacterium
GAATACTCATCTATTTGCAGGACGCGGGAACGACGCGGACATAAAACGGAACCACGGGAAAGCCCAACGGAAAATGAAGTAAAACTATTTATACTTACGGTGCGAAATCTAATTTTTCGGTAGTGCTGTCTGTACAGTTAATTAATACGGCAGACTAAGGTTGAACCATAAATCAATATATCAAATCTCATTCCGAAAAATTCGTACTTTCGCATCCGACTAGTCATATATTCACAGCATCCGAAAAGCGGTTTTGGTGACTTTTGCCAAGGACAAAAGTCACTCAGCGAAGCGAAAAAGTTTTATTGAAACATAAAAAGCAATCGGCGTAGAGACGATTGCCCGATACCTTTCGCTTTAATCAGATAACATTACAAAAACCATTGTAATCAAGTCAAATTTTTCGACTTTTTACAATGGTTCTTTTATGCTTTATTTACCTGCTTTATAAGTAATGGGGCTGTTTATTTTTTACAGTCACTTGGCCTTATTCGTTTATTCTCTCCAGACTTTCTTTCATTCTGAAGTTATATCCGTGGTCTTCCAGACTTTTCATATTCTTAAGAATATAGCCGGCACCTTTTGCGGCACAGTGTTCAGGGTCAACGGCACATCTGACTTTTATACCGAGCCTTGCAGAAAACTCTTTGTCAAGACCGGGAAGTCTCGCAACGCCACCCGTCAGCAGAATACCCTCATGGCAGATGTCCGAATAAAGTTCAGGGGGAACCTGCTCCATAACATCCACAATTGATTCAAAAATAAGATTTATCTGATCCTTCAGTGCCTCATAAATTTCCGTCGAAGATACAGTGAATATTTCGGGCATCCCCGTAATGTAGTTTTTACCTGTGGCCTCCATTTCGATTTCTTCGCTTCTCTTGAAAGCGCAGCCTACAGTATGCTTGATTTTCTTTGCTGTGGTAAGACCTATGTTGATGTTCTTCTCTCTTTTGATGTATTGCTGAACAGCCTCGTCCATAGTGTCACCTGCAGTTTTGATTGAGGCGGCATAGGCAACCGTACCCATTGTGATTACCGCGATATCCGTAGTTCCTGCTCCAAGGTCAATAACCATTGTGCCGTGGGGATGTTCGATGGAAAGACCTGCTCCAAGAGCCGACACAACAGGTTCGTCGATAACACTTGCTTTACCGGCACCTGCGACGCAGACGGCTTCAATTACTGTTTTCCTCTCAAGATTTGTGATACAACTCGGCGCACTGATGATAACATTTGGTCTGAAAACACTTTTTTTACAAAGTTTTTTCATAAAAAAGGTGAGTATTTCAGTCATAACCGAAAAGTCGGAAATAACACCGCCTGTAATGGGTTTTCTGACGGTGAGTGCTTCGGGTGTTTTTTCTGTCATTTCTCCTGCAGCATCACCTATGGCATAAGTTTCGTTATTGAAAATATCATATGCAATTGCGTTGGCTTGGGAGAAGACAATGCCTCTGCCTTCCACAAAAGCAGTTATTTTTTCTGTTCCCAGATCTATTCCTATATTTTTAATTAACACCCTTTTTCACCGTCCTTTTATTTGATTTTATTTGTTTTTCACTTTGTTGTCAAGGTCAAAATCGTTAAGATTTGATGTTATGGCGACTGTTGCACAGTAAACGTCTTTTGCTCCTGCCTGCAAAAGCATATCAGAGCACTCTTTCAGGGTTGCTCCCGTTGTCTTGATATCGTCGCAAAGAAGTATAGTTTTTCCTTTTAAAAGGAAGTTTTTGTTTGTCGAGATTGAACCCTTTATGTTTGTCATTCTGTCTCTGGCTGATAAAGAGTGCTGTTTTCTCGTTTCTGTCTTTTTCAAAAGCAATTCTTCGCAGGGGAGAAAGAGTTTTTTTGCCGTTCTTTCGGCGATAAGTTCTGCCGGATTGTATCCTCTTTCTTTAAGGGTTGAGGGTGAAGATGGTACAAAAGTTACCAAATCAAAATCGGCATTGGCATAAGCTGTTGCAACTCTTTCGGCAAGACAGTCGCCAAAAAATCTGTGAAGGTCTTTTCTTCCAGAAAACTTAAAGGAAAGAAGTTTGTTCTGAATAAGTCCGTCATAGAAGAACACTCCGGTTATGTGGGGAAGAGACGGAGAATAATCACTTTTGCAGGAGCAAAGTTCTTTTTCTTTTCCGCATTTTTCACAGCAAAAGTCAGATAGTTTTGTTTCGTTACTTCCGCAGCACAAACAGAAATCCTCATTTATTTTAAGTGTTCTTTTGCAAAGAGGACATTTTTCCGGGAAGAAAAATCTCGACAAAAATTCAATCTTTTTCATATTATTTTCTTTCTAAAAAATATCTCAGAGCAGAGTATCTGCGAGTTTTTTTGTCATTGTCAACCATAGCGTTTACCTGACTGCGTGTTCCCACAAGAACAAGCCTGTTTTTTGCTCTTGTTACAGCGGTATATAGGAGGTTTCTGTAACTTAACTGCGGAATGACGGAGCATACAGGCATTACCACTGCTTCAAATTCACATCCCTGGCTTTTGTGCACGGTAATGGCGTAGGCAAGGTCAAGTTCTGCAATGTTTTCAAAGGGATATATTGCAATCCTTCCGTCAAAATCAATTTTCATAAATGAACCATTATGATTAATAGCCGTAATTATGCCGATATCGCCGTTGAAAATTCCGCTTGAAGCCTCTTTGCCTCTTGTCCAGATAATATCATAGTTGTTCTTTATCTGCATAACCTTGTCGCCCTCACGGAAGATCTTTCCCGCACCTGCAAATTCTTCTTTGTCGGGGGCGGTCGGATTGAGAATACCCTGGAGGGCTGCGTTGAGGCTTACTGTACCGAGTTCACCTTTTTTTGATGGAGATATAATCTGTATATCTTCAATAGGATTGTAACCGTAAGCCTTAGGCAGACGGTTCACATACAGATCCACAACTGTTGTTGCTGCCTGAAAAATGCTGTTTCTCTGCAAAAAGAAGAAGTCTTTGTCCGTTTGTGAAAGATCGGGATATTCGCCTTTGACTATTTTGTGAGCATTGGTAACGATAAGACTTTCAAGACTTTGTCTGAAAACTTCTGTGAGAGCCACAACGGGAAGAAGTTCAGATGAAATAATATCCTGCAAAACGTTGCCTGCTCCTACGGGAGGAAGTTGGTCTGAGTCGCCGACCATAATAAGTCTGCAGCCGAGGGGGAGAGCATCAAGAAGTGCGGCAAAAAGGTGAGTGTCCACCATAGAAAGTTCATCGACGATAACTGCATCGGCCTCAAGAGGGTTTTCCATATTGCGGACAAATTTCGGCCTGTTGCTTCCGTCGGTCCACTCTACTTCGAGAAGACGGTGAACGGTTTTGGCTTCTTTACCCGTGACCTCACTCATACGCATAGCGGCTCTGCCGGTGGGTGCAGCAAGGAGTACGCGGAGTTTTTTCTTTTCATAAAGTTCCAGAATACCGTTGAGTGTAGTGGTTTTACCCGTTCCGGGGCCTCCTGTCAGAACCAGAAGACCTTTTGTTACTGCTGTTTTTATGGCATCTCTTTGCTTTTGTTCAAATTTTATGTTGCGTCTTTCTTCAATTTTGTCAATGTCGTTGTCAACGGTTCTGCCCTGAGCAGGGGGGAATCTGAGCATAATTTTTATTCTGTCGGCAATACTCTTTTCGTCCGTATACTCCTCGGGCAGAAAAACATAACTTTTTTCATTGAAAAAATCTTCAACTATTTCCTTATCTTCAATAAGGTCATTTATGATTTCCTGAGTTTCTTCTCTGTTTATACCTAAAAGTTCATTTGCGGGAAGAATGAGTTTTTCTCTGGGAAGACAGGTGTGACCGTTGCGAAGATTGTGTCTTAAAATATGAAGGATACCGGCTCTGTGGCGGAAAAGAGAGTTGACACCCGTTGGGAAAGCATGAGCGATTTCGTCGGCTCTTTCGAATCTTATGCCGAGACCTTCTTTGCAAAGGATATATGGGTTTTCCGTTATTCTCTCCACTGCTGTGACACCGAAAGCCTTGTAAGCGTTGAGACATTCCGTAGGGCTCATTCCGAATCGCTCAAGGGAAATCATTACCTCTCTTACGGCGAATTGTTCCTTGAAATGTTTGCTCATTTCCTTGGCTTTTTCAAAACTGATTCCTTTGATTTCGGAAAGACGTTCAGGTGAATTTTCAAGTACATCAAAGGTTTCTTCACCGAAACGCTCAATTATTTTCATAGCAGTTGCGGGACCTATCCCCTTGACAGCACCGCTTGAAAGATAACGGAGCATATCTCCGGAACTTTTGGGCAGACTTCTTTCGGCGGCAGTAACTTTAAACTGTGTGCCGAAAGTGGCATGTTTTGTCCAGTAGCCTTTGAGTTTAATCTTTTCACCGGGGCAACAAGAGGGCATGATACCGACGGCTGTGACAAGCTGATTGCTGTGGTTTATGTCAATAACGCTGTATCCGTTTTCGGGGTTGGAATAAACTATATCTTCAATTATTCCGTCAATGACAATTTCTTCGACGTTCATATCTGCCCTCCTTTAAAGTTCTTTAAATTATATTATACTATAAAGGCACTCTCCATTTCAATACAAAAGCCGTAAAAAGAAAAATCACCCGACAAAGTCGGGTAAATTGAAGGAGAAAATGAGTGAGCCTGTAAGCCGAGTTCTGTCATTTAAGGCAATCATCTATCTAGACCTGCAATTGCTCACAGGTTCAAGCCACCTTTCGGTTTGCGTCCGGCTGACGTATCATATCCTGTCGGTGTTGCTTCGGGTAGGGTTTACATGGCCACACAGTCTCCTGTGTGCCGGTGAGCTCTTACCTCGCCTTTCCATCCTTACCGTAAAACGGCGGTTTATTTCTGTTGCACTGTCCCTAAGGTCGCCCTCGGCGGTCGTTAACCGTTACCCTGCCGTGTGAAGCTCGGACTTTCCTCACGTATCATAAAGATACCCGCGACTGCCCAACTCACTCACGATAAGATATTTTACATAAAAAAAGGTGAAAAGTCAAGATTAATCTGTATCGAAGCCAAATAGTAAGAAAAATTTTTTGGGTATACTAAAACTGAGGTGATAAAAATGGCAAAACAGGGTATGAAGCGCCCCGACGAAATTCCCGAAAAGAAAAGGCAGAAAAGTGACTCTGCCATACCCGAACTTCAGGGTAAACAAAAGAATTCAAAAGAAAAGGCAAATCCGATTATTGCGCATAGCGGAAACTTTACGGATATGAAAGTCTTTCATCACAAACCGTCGGACAAGCCAAAAAAAGAAAAGCCGATTTCAGATGCTTATCCCGAAATTGACAGTGATCTTGCCATAGACAATTTGCAAAACGATATTCCCGAAGCAGATTTGCAGGATCTGAACTGAAACAAAAAATCAGACTGAAAATAAACAGTCTGATTTTTTATCGGTTTAATGTTCGTCGTAATGTGTGACACCGTCTTCGTGAACGTGATATGTGGGTTCAACTTCATAAAAGTGAGTCTGACCGTCTTCGTGCACATGATAGCCGGGGTCCTGAGTGGGGGATGTTTTGCTGAGGATAATGGCAATAATTGCGAGAATAAGAACAACTATTCCCACAGGGATAAAGATTTTCTTCATTTTTAATTCTCCTTTGTCTGTTTCTGATATTTTATCATATTTTATATACAAGGTCAATACATTAACGTGAAGAGATTTTTTGGAAAACTTTTTATTTTTCAGCCACGAGCATAGTCGTATTTTCTTTACGGAAAACCAAAGTGACAGTTGAAAAACCTGCTTTTTTCAGTAGGGTAATCTGATTGTCTACGGTGCAGGGTGTATCGTAATGATAAAAAGAGTCATCTGTTATGCCGTTTTCCTTCCTCAGCCTTTCGTTTTCCGAAAACCAGAAATCTTCTTCCTCCTGTTTTTCAACCATATAGTCGCACTCAATATAACATCCCTTTTCTTTTATAGAAGAATTGATTTTTTTGTAGAGAGACAATTTCTTTCCGTGGGAAAAATGGTGCATGGTCTGGAAAGAAACAGCGCAGTCAAAAGTCTTTTCGCCAAGTTCGATGCCGAAGTAGTCTCCGCAGATAAGATTGAGGTTTTTATCAGGATGTTTTTCTCTTAGTTTTCCGAGCATTACCTGTGAAAGATCAATGCCCGTTACTTTTATGTCGGGATAAAGAACAAAAATTTCATCAAGTTCAAGTCCCGTCCCGCAACCAAGGTCGAGGAGGGAATCAGTTTCTTCCGGTATAAGAGATGCCATTTTTTTGTAGCCTTCTTTGCAGCCTTCAACCTCTTCCAGCATATGTGTATCATACATATCGGCTCGCTTTGCAAAAAAATCAGCCATTTTTTCAAGTATCATTTTTATACTCCTTAATAATCTTTGCCAAAATATCCTTATCGGCAGGGCAGAAAGTATAGTTTTCTATTTCATCGGGAGTTATCCAGCGTATATCGTTATGTTCAAGTTTTTTCGGTTCACCTTCCGCAATTTTGGCGTGGAAAAGGGTAAGGTGAACATTGATATCCGGGTACTGATGGTCAACCTCCATAAAAATATCTCCGACTTTTACCGTAATATCAAGTTCTTCCATGCACTCGCGGATGAGTGCTTCCTGTCTCGTTTCGCCTTTTTCTGCCTTTCCTCCCACGAATTCCCATTGAAAGGCACGTGTTTTTCCTTCGGGACGCTGGCAGATCATAAATCGGTTTTCTTTCCATATGAGTGCTGCCACAACCTGTGTTATATTTTTCATAAAAATTCCTCCCTATGGTTTTTTTTATTCTAACATAAGAAAAATCATTTTTTTAATATAAAAGAAAACATATTAACAGAAAATTAACATTTGCTCCTTTTAAAAAAAGATAATCTGTGATATTATTAGCATTGTTGAAATATAAAATTTAAACGGAGGTAATTTATATGAAAAACTTGTTTAAAAAGACCGTTGCAATTATGCTCACTATGCTTTTCGTATGCGGCAGTTTTTCTGTCTGTGCTGTTGAGGTGCAGGGAAAGGAGCATCTTGATTACGGTTCTTATGTTCTTTTAGGAGACAGTGTTGCAAGCGGCTGGAGTGATATTGAAGACAGAGATACTTGCTTCCAGCGTGTAGAAGGCTCTTACGGTGCTCATCTTGCCGATGATCTCGGTCTCACCGATTCTTATCATCCCATGGCATGTATCGGTTTCAGAACACTTGAAATGCGTTATATGTTTGAGGACGATTTCAAGGGCGACAGATTTATGTTCTATTCGGTAGAGCAAGAGTTTATAGACAACAAGATTCCCGAAATCCGTCAGGCTGTGGCAGATGCAGGTCTTATTACTCTCAATGTAGGCGGTAACGACTGGGGTTCTTTTGTAGGTTGGCACATTTACGAGGAAATGGATAAGATTTCAGGCACCAAAAACTTTGTAGAAAAAGCTCTTCCGTATCTTGAAAATACCGTTAATTTCGGTGAGGAAACAATAGAAGCACTTGTTGATATTGCAGACCTTGCAGGATGCCTTCCCGACCTTGTCAAGATTCTTCCCAAGGCATTTGATGAGGGTATTAAAAACTACGTAACCAACTGGAATATTATGATTGAAGATATTTATGCTCTCAATCCCGATGTAACTCTTGTGGTTATCGGTATGTTCGACACCTCTTTACAGGATGAAACAATGGCTGATTCCGGTAATATAGGCATTACTCTTCCGTCTGTTGACATCGGTTTCAGTATCGGTCAGACCATCGTTGACCTTGCCAATGAGCCTATGCGTCAGGGTGCTGAAAAATACGGTTATATCTTCGTTGACCCTGTCGGCACACTCTGCGAAAGACAGCATCCCAGTTATGCCGGTCACAGACATATTGCTGATCTGGTTCTCAAAGCACTTCCCGATGCGAACTTCCCTTATACTGACCTTACAGCAGGAACAAAGGAATACAATGTTGCACAGAAACTTTATTCAAAGGGCTATATGATGGGTGTTTCCGATACTGAATTTGCTCCTGAAGCCACCCTTACAAAGGGACAACTTGCAGATGTGCTTTACAATGTTTCAGGTACTCCCGAAGTAAGCGGAACTTTAAGTGATACAGAATCAGCAGCCGCTGTATGGGCATCAGAAAAAGGTGTTCTTAAAGCAGACGAAAACGGCAATTTCTCACCCGATAAGGGCATAACCTACTTTGAATTTGCACAGATTATGTTCAGATTTTCACAGGTGGACGGCTTCAGTTTAAAAGGCTTTGTAAAGGGTATCAGCATTTTCTTTAAAGTTATTGTTAATAACATTATAAGAATAGGCAGTGCTATAGAAAGAATTGATGCTGCAACCTATATTGTAAACTATTGCGGCTTATGATATCATAGAAAATAAGATTTACCGGGTGGAAACACCCGGTATTTTTCTTATCATATATTTACATTTCCGTGAATATATTTGTTACAGAAACAAATGTTAGGAGATGTAAATTATGGCTTTGGAAATAAAAAAAGAATCCTTTTCCTGCAGTTCACTTTTCACACGAAGCAAATGCGAGCAGGCAGTAAATTTAGAAATCAATCTGCCCGATTACTGTTCGGATATAAAACGTATACTCAGATGTATCGTTACGGCAGGCATTTCAAATGTGTCAGTTTCGGGTGAAAACGTAAATCTTTCGGGAACGGTTGTAACAAGACTTGTCTATGTGGGCGAAAACGAAAAAACAGACTGCTGTGAACATACGTCTGCTCTTTCCTGCAGTACCCGTATAAACAATATGCCTGAAAATCCTTTGTTTACAACGAAAATAAAAACCGATTATATCAACTGCCGTGCACTCAGTCAAAGGCGGGTAAGTGTCAGCGGAAATATAGGTGCTGTTGTCTGTGTTTACAGGGAAAATAAAACCGAAATTCCCTGTCATATAGACGGTATGTCAATGGAGTGTAAAAAGGAAAAGAAAACCGTGTCCGACCTTATATGTCAGGCAGAAAAGACCTTTGATTTAAGTGAAACAATCGCTTTGGAAAATGAAAAAGAGGATATAGGTAAAATCATAAGAAGTGACTGCAGAGTAAAGATAGACTCAAAAAAAGCAGTTGCCGATAAACTTCTTATAAAAGGTGAACTATTATGTGAAATACTGTATACAGACAGCGAAAAGAATAATCTTGTCAAAGTCAGTCATTCTATGCCCATAAGTCAGATCCTGGGTATAAGCGGTATAACCGATAAATGCGATATCAGACTCCTTTTGTCGCCGTCACAGTTTATCGTTTCCGCCAAAAACGATTCTTCGGGCAGATGCCGTTTGCTGGAAATAGGGGCGAGAATAAGTTCTTTTGTAAGATGTTGCAGTGAAAAAGAAATATCGTTTATCACCGACTGTTATTCAACCGTATACGAAATGGAGGAGGAATACGGTAAGGCTGAATTTTACAACTGTATCTTCAGTCAGGAAAAAGAGATTACGGGGGAAACAGTAGTTGATTTTTCTCAGGAGGACATAGGTGAAATAAAGGATATGTGGAGCAGTAACGCGGAATGTTCTCCCACAGTGAAAGATTCTCAGGTACAGGGTGAATGCAATTTTATTCTTCACGGAATATATACCGACGGCAAAAACAATTATCATTACGGCGAAAAAAATATTTCTGTAAATGTTAATATTCCCCTGAAAGGAAAAACAGAAAATGCCGGCTCTGACTGTTATGCTACTGTTACTTCACTCGATTGGTCAAAGGCTGAGGGCGGAAAGGTGAAAATCAGGGTAACAGTGTTGCTTGACTGCTGTGTTTTTGTCCGTGACGAAAAGAAGATTTTACGTAATGTGCAAATATCCGACAAAGAAAAAGAACAGAAATATCCTGCTCTGTGTCTGTATTATGCCGGAAAGGGTGAAAAAATATGGGATATAGCAAAGCACTATAACACAACCGAAGAACTGATAAAAACCGAAAACGGCATTAAAGCTGATGCTACTGAAAAAGAAATTGCAATAATGGTTCCTTGCGTATAAAAAAGAGGCTGTCCACGGAGTGCAACTCCATGTGAGCAGCCTTTTTCAGTTGAATATAATAAAATAAAACATTATTCCGAGGAAAACTGTTTGCAAAAGGATAATTACGGGAAGACCAAACATAAACTTTTTGTGCAGAGTTTTGTGCCTTATGAGTTTCATAAAGATGTATTCGCTCAGAGCACCGCCGAAAAGAGCAAAAGAGAGAAGTGTGGATTCGGGGATACGGTGCATATTCTTTTTGGCAAAGACTTTGTCAAGGACGGTTAAAAATGCCGTGACAACAGATATTACCGAAAAATAAATAAGAGTAGCAGAAAAAAGTTTATCCATTGTTGTCTCTTATAAGGGTAAGGTCACTTTGAGTAAGGAAAACTGTTGTTCCGCTGTTTCTCTCGTTCAGGTAATTTTTGTTGACAGAAAATACCGAAGCACAGTTCGGACACACGGAAACATAAATATTTTTATCTTCACTCTTGATTTTTGCCACAAGTGTGATATCCTTAGTAGAGAACAGTCTCATTGAAACAAGTTCATTACAGGCAGGACAGATGACATTTTCCGAATTGCCCTCGTCTACGGTCGAAATTTTATTGTAATTTTTAATAGCCAACGGTTATTCCTCCTTTTAGATGGATATAACTGTATTTTAATTTGTTTTTAGTCTTATGTCAAGAGGAAGTGAATCTTATGAAAAGAATTATGCTGTTTTTTTTAGTTTTTCTGTTTGTTTTCTGCGGCTGCGGGAAGACAGAAAATCTGAGCCCTTATATAAGTGAAACGGCTATACAGACATCCAAAGCGGTGGCAACAGACACGAGCGAAAAAGAAACTCAACAAGCAGGAACGACAGATAAAATAAAAATAGAAAACTATGTTTCTTCTCCTTCTATGGAAAGCACCGCCATGAGTACGTCATCTGCAATAACAACTGCAAGTTCGGTAGTTGAAACCGTACAGCAGAATGGGAGTATGTTCGTTTCTGCCTGGCTCAGTTATATTGAACTTTCTGTTTCAAAAGACAGAAAAACAAGAGAGACTTATTCTGCCTATATTGACGGACTTTTTGATAATATGAAAAGTGTGGGTGTGACGGACGTTTTTGTTCAGGTGAGACCTTTTGCCGATGCTTTTTATCCCTCGGAGATTTTTCCGTCCAGCGTCTATGTATCTTCAAAGCAGGGCGGTGAACTGCCTTTTGATGTTTTCGGGGTGATTATCGAAAGGGCGAAACTTAAAAACCTTAATATCCACGCCTGGCTGAATCCATACCGAGTAAGTCACCAAAGCGATCTTGATGCACTTGCCGAAACAAATCCTGCCCGTCTTATGCACAAAGAGGACAGTAATGAGGATGTAGCCGTAACGGATAAGGGCATATATTTCAACCCCTCATCGGAAAAGGTAATGAAACTCGTTGTTGACGGAGCAAAGGAACTGCTCGGTAAATATGACATAAAAGGCATACATATCGACGACTATTTTTACTTTGACGATTGCGGAGATTTTGACAGTGAGCAGTATGCTTTATATACTTCTCAGGGCGGAACTCTTGATCTTGCTTCCTGGAGAAGAGAGAATGTGAATTGCCTTGTTTCTTCTTTATATATTGCCGTCAAATCCTTCGGTGCAGATAAGATGTTTTCCGTAAGTCCTGCCGGAAATATTGACAGATGCTTCAATGAAAACTATGCCGATATCTATTCATGGTGCCGTGAAGAAGGCTACTGCGATATGATAATTCCGCAGATTTATTTCGGCTTTGAAAATAAAAGTCAGCCCTTTGCCAAATGTCTTGAGGGATGGATATCTGCCTGTCAGGGAAGTAATGTGAAACTTACCGTAGGTCTGGCTCTTTATAAAATAGGGCAGCAGGAAAGTTTCAGCGGTGCAGGCAAAGATGAATGGATAAACAGTAATGATATTATTGCCCGTCAGGCAAAACTGGTAAAAGAAAAAGGCTGTTACGGAATCGCTCTTTACAGCGGAACATATATAGATTTTTTTGAAAAAACTTTTGCCGAAGAGTTAAATAATCTTAAAAGTGTGGTATAATTAAATTTAATATGTTACAATTAACGGACTAAAAATAATTTCGGACGGTAAGAAATGAAAAAGATCAAACTTATTATTTCCCTTGTCTGTGTCGGACTTGCTGTGATAATCTGCGCGATAATGGTTCACTTCTCAAATGAAAATTTTGTTGAAGATGTTTTCCTTGGCGACAATATTGACCATAGCGTGGATGAATACCTTATAAGCCAGGGCTATGTGAAATTCCCCGAAAAGGAAAAGGGTGTCTGGCTGACAGAAAACACGGATACGGATTTTGATAAAAACAGCGAAAAACTCAATAAAACACTTGAAGCACTTGGTAAGTCTTTTTTTGATTCGGTGTTCGTCAGAAGCGAATATTTTTCCTCTCCTTCAAAAGAATTTTCTTACAGTGAGAATCTTTCGGATATAAGCAATGTGGCTTCTCTTATTAAAGAGAAGGGGAAAAAGGTTTATCTTGAAGTGCATACGGATTCTGAAGAATATGTTTTCGGTGATGTTGCTTCTTTATGCGACGGAATAATTCTCAGAAACGATAAGAAAATGAGTGCCGAAAAGTTCAATCTGCTTCTTTCAAAATCAGTAAGAAGCATAAGAAAGTATAATAAGGATATAAAGATTCTTGTGTACCTTTCTCTTGATTATGATATCTCTAAACTCAATAAAAAGTCAGTTGACGGAGTGTGCACCTTCATAGGTAAAGATACGGATTTTTCTGTTGTTTCAAGGTGGGATAAAACCCTCAAACTTTCTGACAGCGACTTTTACTGCACTCTTGATATAAATTCCGCCATGAAAAGCAAAAAGACTGCAAAATCTGCTCTTGAAAATATCTATGAACTCAGAAACTGCGAAAATCTTTCTGCTGTTGTGTTTTCTTCTTTCGAGAGCGTAAGTAAAGATAAGAACGGTGCTTTCTCCGCTGTGGAGGAATATCTCACAAAGGGCATCGTACCTGATATTGCTTTCAGAGATCTTGATATAACAGGTTATGACGGCTCACTTATACAGACAAACCTTTTTGCTGTAGAGACCGAAGTATGCGGCTCAAATCTCTATCCCTGTTATCTGAACGGTAAAGAAATTGACCTTGGTGAAAAAGGCAGTAAAAAAATCACTTTTAATCTTTCCGAGGGCGTAAATGAGTTTTCTTTCAGTCAATGCGGAAAAACAGTAAAATATAAAGTAAAGATGAATTTTGACGGCGAGATTATCCGTTCGGTTATGCCCGGTGAAACCGTGACGGTTCAGCCCGGTGAAAAAATAACCGTAACCGTAATCGCCTATACGGGAGCAGATATCACCGTTAAGGTAGGAACAAAGGAATATAAAGCAAAATGTGAATCCGGTGTTCCTGCAGGTTATGCGGCATTTACGGCAAAAATTAAAATGCCCGAAAGCCGACAGCAGGTTGAATCATTAGGTATGATTTCCGTTATCGGTTCTCTCGGTGAAACTACGGTTCAGCAAAAGGGCGCTATGATAATCTGCGGTGAAGAGATGACAACTCTGCCTCCTGAACCTACACAGGGAGAGACTACCACAGCGATTAAACTCGGCAATTTTGTGGAAGAACTCATAAATGACAAATACGAATATACGCCGCCACCGACAACAGCACCCGTAACGCAGACTGCAACAGTGCCGTACACGCCCATAACCAATGGAGGAGTGGGAAGTGTGATGTGTGTGGTGACAGCGCCTTATGCGGATACATGGCCTCTCATTTATAACGATGATACTTATACGCCGTTTTACTCCACCCTCGTTCAGGGTACTATGGATTATGTAACTGCACAAAGCAGTGCTTATAACAGCCGCGGGGAAGAGATTGCACAGTTTTACGAACTTGCTTCGGGCAGGAAAGTAAACCGTGAAGATGTGCAGTTAATATACCATACGGTTAATGATAACAGAATGGAAGTCATGTCAACCCGGAGTGAAAACGGAACTCTTACAATTAAACTTAAAACTGATTGGCGTGTTCCTTATTCCATAACACATACACCCCAGAATTACTATTCTGCCCACAGCAGTAAGTACAACATAAACGCGTTCAATGCTAACTATATTCAGATTGACTTTTATCATACAACTTCCGTTTCGGGAAGCGTGAATGTAAACGGAAGCACAGTTGTTTCTTCCGCTTCATGGTCTGTTTCCCCCGAAGAAAAAAGGGCAACGCTTTATATGCCTTTGTCCTTACCCGGTAAATATTTCGGCACATCTGTAGAATATGATGAGAACGGTAATATGGTCATCAGGATACAGAATAACCCCGGTGCTTTACAGGGTGCCGTAATTCTTCTTGACCCCGGTCACGGCGGAAATGACCCGGGTGCCCTCGGAATAAACAAACAGGTTCACGAAAGCGATATAAATCTTGCTGTGGCATATGCGGTAAGGGATGAACTTATTTCAAGGGGCGCAACTGTTTATCTTACCCGTCAGGGAAATGAAACCCTGTCTCTTGAACAAAGGCGGCTTATTGCTCATAACATAGAGCCTGATCTGTTCGTCAGCATTCACTCTAACGGCTCGGAAAGAAGCAGTGATATAGGCACAGCCGTTTATTATTACAAAGGCTTTTCACAGCCTCTTGCCAATAACATTTACGGTGAAATGATATCTGTTTTCAAAAACAATCTTTACTACGGACAGCAGAATCTTTATGATGACCTTTCAGACGGAGACAGATATTACCCCTTCTATGTGGCGAGAATTGAAGATTGCCCCGCTGTGCTGATTGAAACGGGCTATGTAACCAACGATGCGGAATGCTATAAACTTATAGAGTCTTCTACCCACCGTCTTTTCGGACAGGCAATTGCCAACGGTATAGAGAAGACATTATCTTAACATAAGGTACCGTGTCACAAGCATTAAAATAACCGAGGGAATACCTCCCAGAGCACTTACAGTGAGAGTAATTTCGTTTATTCCGATAAAAATTCCTGTCATCTGACTTAAGACGTTGACAGCGAAAAGGGAGCCTATTCCCGAAAGAGCCGAAAGGAAAAGACAGCGGAAAAAGTGGCGTGATTTTGCGAAAACACAAAGCATCACCACTGCGGAAACAATAAGGCAGATAAGGGCGACTGTTGTCTGTCCCTGCATAAAAAAACCTCCTTGCGGTTTTTGATATTATGATATATAATATGATTCAGGAGAGTGATAATATGAAAATTTTAAAACTTACACCTGCCGTAAAAGATTACATCTGGGGCGGAACAAGACTTTCAAGAGAATATGACATAGTTTCCTTTGCCGACAGACAGGCAGAGGCTTGGGTGCTTTCCTGTCACGAAGCAGGGGAGAGCATTATAGAAAACGGAGATTTTAAGGGAAGAACTCTTTCCGATGTTCTCAAAAATGAGGGTAAAGCCTATCTCGGCAAAAACTGCGAGAGGTTTTCTGAGTTCCCCATTCTAATAAAACTTATCGACGCTAAGGATAATCTTTCCGTGCAGGTACATCCCGATGACGAATACGCTATGCGTGTTGAGGGTGAATACGGCAAGACCGAAGCATGGTACATAGTTGACTGTGACGATGATGCAGAGATTATCTACGGCTTTAAAAAGGATGTTACAAGTGAGCAGTTCAGAAAGAGCATCGAAGAAAATACCCTTCTTGAATATGTAAACAGGGTAAAGGTTAAAAAGGGAGATATCTTCTTCATTGAGGCAGGAACTCTTCACGCTATCTGTAAGGGCATTCTCCTTGCAGAAGTTCAGCAGAACTCAAACACAACCTACCGTGTTTATGATTACGGCAGACTGCAGAACGGCAAACCCCGTGAACTTCATATCGAAAAGGCTATCGATGTCACAAGCACCAAGGCTATTCCTGCCGACGGAAAGCCCTTGGGTGAAACCGAAAAGAAGGACGGTTACAGTGAAACTCTTCTTTGTTCCTGTGACCTTTTCACGGTGAAAAAATTGGATGTTGAAGAAAAGGCAGTTCTTACGGCTGATGAAAAGTCATTTGTTTCTCTTGTTGCTCTTGAGGGTAACGGAGTGATAATGCAGGGTGACAGCTGTGTAACACTTTATAAGGGTGAGAGTGTCTTTATCCCTGCCGGACTTGGCGAGATTGAAATTTTGGGCGCTGTTACGGTGATTGAGACAAGAGTGTAAATTCAATATTTGACTACAGAATATCGCAGTGATAAAAAACTGCGGTATTTTTATTTTTTTGTGTTACTTTTTTTTGATTTTGATAACTATATATAAGAAGAGAGAAATCTTCAATTTTGTGCAATAAAACTTTTACATTTAGTACATAAGAACAAAAGTTAATTGTTTCGTGGAAGTTGGTGATACCGATGTGGCATTAAATTTTGAAGAAGAACAATTTTATCAATAAACTTGAAAATATTTTAAAGGAGAAGAAAATTATTAAAAAAATTCATATCATAAGCTTTGTTTTGTCGTTAGTTCTTATTTTTCTTTTTATGACACCTGCATATTCCGTGTCAGAAAACAGCAAAGAGAACACAGAAATTAATAAAGATTATTTAATCCAAAAAGAATATGATAATAATTTGAACAAGTTGCATTTTTATTTTTCTGATATTGATGAAACATCAGAAAAAGCTTCCGCAAAAATTGCTTCGGAAAAGGAAGTTACATATGTTGAAAGTTCTTTTGACTGCATTGATGATTTAGTTGAACTTAATGATGCAGTTGATAATATGCATAAATACTGTGACGAATATCTTGAAGGTAATGAAAAAATTCAAATTGTTGTTGAGTTTAATAGTGCTTATGAGGATACAGAGGAATATTTAAGTTTTATTGAAGAGGGATCAAAAATTAAAACAATTGATGATTTAAGAAGTTTTAAGAAAAAGGTTGCTCAATTTTCAAAAGAGTATCACAGACAGGAAAACAAGAAAAATATATCAAAAATTGAAACCATAGACTATAAACAGATTGATGTGATTGACTATGCACCTTTTGTGATAATGAAAATTGATGACAAAGATATCGAACCGGAAATTTTACTTGAATTGGCAGATGAAGAGACTGTTTTGAATGTTTCTTTGTCTTCGGAAGAGAAAGTTGAAAGTGAAGCGAGCTGGTATAGAACCTTAAATGCTATTGATGTGCAGGCTACTGTGACTACAGGAGGATATACAGGCGACGGTGAAATATAGGCGTTTTAGAAAAGGGTATTTGTGATACAACACATACTAATTTTGATGGAGTTAACATTTTTGTAGATCCAAATTGTGAAAAGGAGGTAACAGAGCACGCGACAGCAGTCACATCGATAATTGCTTTAATTGCACCAGATGCAAATTATTTTGTAAGCGACAATACTGATGTCGGCTTATCGTGGTTTATAGAACAGGGGTGTGATGTTGTTAACTGTAGCTTTGGTTATAATAATACAGTTAAAAGAAGCGGAGTTTTTGACTATGAAATGAATATGGCCGTATACAGATATCATATTGATGGATTGTACGATTATCAGATTAGAGCCAATTTTATTAATGTTGTAAATTCGGCGGGCAATATATCTAATGATAATACAATAAGTGAGTATAATCCATATGGTCATATTACATCTCCGGGATTGGCGTACAATGTTATTACTGTAGGCGGTCTTGATTGCAGTTTAGGTTTATTAGGCTATAATTTAGGACATGCTGAAAATGCGTGTTACATTGCGACAAATAATTCAACAAAACCCGAAGTTTCTGCTATATATTTTGTTGAAATTCCAAATGTTGGCGAAAAGTCTGGAACAAGTTTTGCAGCGCCGCAGGTAACAGCTTGTATTGCATTGCTTTGTGAAAAAAATCCAAGTTTTATTTGGAATACAAATGCTACAAAGGCGACAGTAATCGGTACAGCGAAAGAAGTAGACGATCATACAAATATCAGTAACAGTTATTTCGATTATGAAATCGGTTCGGGCTGTATAAGTTTTTTTAATATGAATATATGTGATGAACTTACACATTTTACTCAGGTTCCTAATGTAAATAATGCTAATAGTATTGTATCATCTGATACAATATCTTTGAGCAAAAATGTTGTTCTACAGTCAAGTTTGTCCTGGAGTGCGCAATTTGACATCTCTAATAAAATGTGCTATATTACTAATTATGATATACATGTGTATGATCCTGACGGAAATTTAGTCTGTACATCTGCTTTGGATTCAAACAGTACTGTTGAATTTATAAGGTATAAAGTTAGGAAAGCGGGAGACTATACTGTAGCTGTGTATCAGAATGGAGAAAACCCTGAAGGTGTAACTGCGGATTATATAGGTTATACCCTTAAAAATATGTTTTTCTGATAGGAGGAGATTTTATGTTTAAAATTCAGGCATTGCTTTTATCAATTATACTGTTTTTTGTGGGATTAATATACGGAGATAAGCCTGTTGAGATAGACTATACAGTGAGTATTAACGGGACAGAAATATCAGCGGGAGATAATTTCGATTTATCTGACAGAAAAAGTCTTGTTGTTTCTTATCTTTGCGAAAATAAAGGCAGACCTTTCGAGGGAATAGATATATATAGCGGTATGGTTGGTTTTTATAAATTTAAAGATGGAGAAAAAAAGTATCTTTCAGTTTCTTATATAGGTGTTGATGCAGAACCTCGACCGATACTCATAAAACGCGGAGAAAAATTCAATGTGTCTTCATATTTGAATCTTAATCCGGATGCAGAACCCGGGGTTTACAGTATGGAAGTAAACATTTACGGCTGTGAACAGATTTATGAAAATGTTCTTACGGTAAAATAATATTTTGACCGTTTATTGTTTTTTATGAACCTGTTCAATAGCAATTGACCTATAAAATATCGCAGTGATAAAAAACTGCGATATTTTTTTGTGTGTTACTTTTTCGGGTATTGAAGACTATATAAATAAAAAGGAATATACTTTCTTAAGATTTTCTTAATTTACTTTTTTATTATTGCTTTTGAAAAAAATCAGGAATATAATCAAATTGTAAATGAGAAATCTTTTATTTTAAAACTTAATTTAAGGAGTGAATATTATGAAAAAGAAACTGCTGTATATCTCATCGTTAATAATGCTTGTGATATGCTGTGTGTTCAGTGTAAGTGCCTATGGAGAATACAGACCGTACACTGAAGAAGAAGG
Source organism: Acutalibacteraceae bacterium (assembly GCA_045537395.1). Taxonomy (GTDB): domain Bacteria; phylum Bacillota; class Clostridia; order Oscillospirales; family Acutalibacteraceae; genus UBA6857. Next base: position 19,144 of record JAZSPI010000060.1, read on the forward strand.
CTATAAAATAGTGAATAATGTGGCGTATAAACAGTACTACAACAAAAAAACAAAAGAAAAGTATTATGCGGTAAAGGACTATTTTGCCACCGATGAAGCAGCTCAAAAAGCAAAAAAAATCATAATAGTAAGTGAAATAGACGGCATTCCCGTAAGGGAAATCGATGTATATGGTAGAGAGGTTCAGTTTATATATGATGATTATTTAAATTTGGAATCATATCCCAATGTGACATCCATAAGTATTCCCGATTCGGTGGTTACAATAGGTGACGGGGCTTTTTGCACTCTTGACGGAATAAAAAAGATCACCTTGTCTGATTCGGTTACATCTGTGGGCTGTTATGCTTTCGCTGACATGGAAAATTTGAAAAAGGTAACCCTTCCGAAAGGAATACGTTATCTCAATGAGGGTATATTCAGCGGATGTTCAAAACTTACTACCGTAAAAAACATTGATAATATAATCACTATCGGCAGAAGGGCTTTTTCCGGTTGTAAGAATATCAAGTCCTTTAAAATTCCGAAAACCGTGGAGGTGATTTATGGGGATGCTTTTACGAGGACAGGCATTACTGAAATAAGAATACCTGTTAATATTTCTTTTGATGATGTAGAAGACGGTTGGGGAGTATTTGCCGGATGTAAGTCTCTGAAAAAGGTTGTGTTTACTGCTGACCGTGAGTACAAAGAGTATACGGTTGCTCCCAAAATGTTTCAAGAATGTAACGCACTGAAATCCGTTTATCTTCCGAAGAAAGTAAAGAAAATCACCATAGAATGGAATGCCTTTTTAAATTGCACAAAGTTGACTAAGGTCTGTAATAAGGGCTATGTGACATCTATCGGTGATGGTGCTTTCAGCGGATGCAAGTCACTTAAAAGTTTTACCTTTTCATCAAAGGTAAAAGAGATAGGTATAAGAGCATTTTACGGCTGTACGAAACTTGAAAAAGTTACCGTAAACAGTACAAAGAAGGCTCCCGTAATCGGAAAGGACGCATTCGGAAAAACAGTCACGGGCATAAAGTTTACCGCCAAAAGCAAAACCTCTGCCAAAAGTTGGAAGTCTGCACTCAAAAAGTCAGGGCTTAAGAAAATGAAGGTCTGCTATGAGACATATGTTTAATTTATAAGAAAATACAATTAAAAATCAACGGCATAACAGTCTCTTTTAAGGAGACTTGCTATGCCGTTATTTCTTGATTACTTTTTTGTTTTGTTTATATACTCTTTAAGAACCTTGTTTATATATTGAGAGAAAGAACGATCATCTTTTTCTGATAAATCCTTTATCTCTTTAACTACATCGCTGTCGAGGGTTATACTGACTTTTTCTTTTAAGGGCTTCATTGAATCAACTCCTGTAATACATAATAGCATAATATATTCTTTAGTATTGACAAATAAGATAAAGTAGGATAAAATACTACTATAAACTAAAGGAGGAAATTTTATGAAAAAGATTAAAGTTGTTTTGAGTTTAGCATTGATATTGTTGGTGCTGTTATCATCTGTTCCTTTTAATGTCGGAGCAGCGGAAAGAGAAGGCGACTGGAGCTATGATATTCTGGATGATGGAACAGCAGAGGTTACAAGGTATTACGGAATGGATGCTGTGGTAACTATACCGTCTGAAATAAACGGAATAAAGGTTACTTCTATATACAACAATTGTTTTGATAACTACCATGTTACGGATATTATTATTCCTGACAGTGTAAAGAATATCGGATTTGCAGCTTTGAGTGGTTGTTCTAACCTTAAAACTCTGACTATAGGTAAAGGTGTTGAAACAATACATTATGCTTCGGGAATCGGATATTCAGGCTACCTGTCAGCTATAGTTGTAGATGAAGAAAATATGTATTTTTCAAGCGATGAATATGGGGCTCTTTATAATAAGGACAAGACAGTTATTATAGAATATCCTAAAGGAAACAAAAGAAAGAACTTTAACATACCAGGTACGGTAAAAACAATAGGCAGCACTGCATTTCAAAGTGCAAAAAATCTAGAGAGTATCCATATTCCTTTCGGCGTAGAAATTATTGAAAGATATGCTTTCCATAGTACGGATTTTAAAGAAATTTTAATTCCTGACAGCGTGATAGTTATTGGTGACAGGGCATTTGCAAACTGTGAAATTGAAGAACTGACTATTCCCGATAGTGTTGTTGAAATAGGTGAAAGAGCATTTTGGCAAGACCGTAAGTTGGTTAATGTGTATATAGGAAAAAATGTTAACTCTATTTCGGAGGGAGCTTTTTCCGAAAATATAAGTATGGAATCTGTGTTCGTTGCGCCTGAAAACAAGTTTTTTTCAAACGATGAAAACGGTGCTCTTTTCAATAAGGATAAAACCAAACTTATACAGTATCCTATAGGAAACAGAGAAAGTATTTACATTATTCCTGACGGAGTTCAAACCATTGGCAAAGAAGCTTTTAGTTTTCCAACGCATTCATCAACCTGTTATCTTACATATATAACGATTCCCGACAGCGTGAAAATTATTGAGGAGGGAGCATTTTATTTCTACGAGGTATATTCAACAGGTGAATATATTAAATCTGTTTATTTCAAAGGCTCACGTGAACAGTGGAACGGTATTGTTGTAGAAAAAGATAATGAATATCTTGCTAAAGCAACTATACATTTTGATTCAAACGGAGACAGTATATGCGATGACTGTGGAGAATCCTATAATAAGGGTTTAAACTGTTCGCATATTTGTCACAAAGAAAATGTATTTTATAAAAAGTTCTTGTATCCTATGTTGAACTTTTTCTGGAAACTTTTCAAAATAAACAAATACTGTAAATGTGGAATGGAGCATTATAACTGATAATAGTGTTCAGAAAAAACGGTTGACAAACCACTTCTACAGTGCTACAATAATTACATAGAATATCTTCAGGGCGAGGTGCAATTCCTCACCGGTGGTTACAGCCCACGAGCCGAAGTAAATCTTCGCGCAGATTCGGTGTGATTCCGAAGCCGACGGTACAGTCCGGACGAAAGAAGAAAAAATACTTTTAATGTGTTTTTCGCCTATGGTATTTTTACCGTGGGCGTTTTTTCTTGAAGAGTTTTAAATATCTCTTTTAAAGGGTGAGAATTATGAAAGAATACAAAAAATGGATTGATTATCTTATCTTGATGTGTATGATAGGTATGCTCTCGGCGGTAAGTTTTGTGCTGTTTCTCTTTGAGTTTCCTGTCATACCTTCTCTCGGGCATCTGAAACTCGATTTCAGTGATATTCCTGCGCTTGTTTCGGGTGTTATCTTCGGTCCTCTTTCAGCCGTGGCTGTTGAATTTGTGAAAAACCTTATCGAACTTATCGTTAAGGGCGTAGGCACACAGATGGGGTACGGAAACCTTATGAATTTCCTTGTAGGCTGTGCCTATGTGGTGCCTTTCAGTATCGTTTACCGCAAAATGAAAAAGAGCGAGAGTTTAAAAAGTTTACTCCTTGCCTGCGTGGCAGGTACGGCTGCTATTTTAGCGGTAGGCTTTTTCGCGAACTATCTTATTGCACCGCTTTTCTTCAAGCATTTTTTAGGCATCACTCTCGACCAGGCAGGTATATGGGCGGCTGTATGGGGTGCCACGGCAGTCAACGGCATAAAGGGCGTAATGCTGTCGGTATTAAGTTTTCCGCTTATCCGTGTAGTTACAGACAGGCTTAAAAAATATGTGAAATAAAAAAACTTTCTCTCCACGTATTGACAAGAGAGGCTTAAGTTGATATACTACCTTGGTAAATTAAATATTTCCTTATTAAGAGTAGCAGAGGGAACAGGCCCGTTGAAGCTCGGCAACCTGCGTAAAGGCAAGGTGCTAAATCCTGCGGTATGACCGGAAGATAAGGTTAAATCTGCGGTCGGTGAATGCTGACCGCTTTTGTTTTGCACGGCATATTTTTGCCATCTCTTTATTAAAAGGCTTGAGGCTGACGAAAATATTCCCGTGAAAACACAACCAAGGAAAATTCGTTAATTTATAGAATTTTAAAGAAAGAAGGAATTTATAATGGCAAGACATCTTTTTACATCCGAATCCGTTACTCAGGGACACCCCGATAAAATCTGCGACCAGATTTCAGACGCAGTTCTCGATGATATTTATGCACACGATCCCATGGCGAGAGTTGCCTGCGAAACTACCGTTACTACAGGCCAGGTGCTCGTTATGGGTGAAATCAGTTCTACCTATAAGCCTGATGTAGCCAAGATTGCCAGAAAGGTTATCTGCGACATCGGTTATGACAGCGGTGAGAAAGGCTTTGACGGTAATACATGTGCAGTTCTTGTTGCACTTGACGAACAGTCTCCCGACATCGCTATGGGCGTTGACAAATCCCTTGAAAGAAAGGGAGGCGAAGAGGACGAATACAATATCCACGGTGCAGGTGACCAGGGTATGATGTTCGGCTTTGCCTGTGACGAAACGGAAGAATTAATGCCTCTTCCCATCTCTCTTGCTCATAAACTGGCAAAGAGACTTACCGAGGTAAGAGAAAACGGCACACTCTCATATCTCCGTGCCGACGGTAAAAGCCAAGTAACTGTCGAATATGAGGACGGCAAACCTGTTGCAGTAACTGCAGTTGTTGTTTCCTCACACCACAGTGCTGATGTTGAACTTGAACAGATCAGAGAGGACATCACAAATCTTGTAATCAAACCCATCATTCCCGCTTCTCTTATGCGCGAAGATACAAAGATTTTTGTTAATCCCACAGGTCGCTTTGTAACAGGCGGCCCCCAGGGTGACAGCGGTCTTACAGGTAGAAAAATTATCGTTGACACTTACGGCGGTTATTCACGTCACGGTGGCGGTGCTTTCTCCGGTAAGGATCCCACAAAGGTTGACAGAAGTGCCGCTTATGCCGCAAGATACGTTGCAAAGAACATCGTAGCCGCAGGTCTTGCCTCAAAGTGTGAGGTACAACTTGCTTATGCTATCGGCGTAGCAAAGCCCGTTTCCGTTATGGTTGACACCTTTGGTACAGGTAAAATCAGCGATGAAGAAATCAGCGCCATTGTTGACAAAGTCTTCGACCTTCGTCCTGCTGCAATCATTGATACCCTTAAACTCCGTGCACCTATCTACCGTCAACTTGCCGCTTACGGTCACGTAGGCAGAGAAGATCTTGACGTTCAGTGGGAAAAGACAGACAAGGCAGAGACAATCAAAGCACTCGCCAATATCTGAATATAAAATGTAGGGCGGGATGACCTCATCCCGCCTGAAAAATATTTTGTCTTAAAGGAGAATATAATATGAAAAAAGTTTTGGTTACAGGTGCTTCGGGTGGTATGGGTAAAGCAATATGCTCCCTTCTGACCGACAAAGGATATAAAGTTTACGGTGTTGACTACCGTGAAGACGAAACAGTAAAGGCAGATAAGTTCTATCGCTGTGATGTTACTGACACTTCTTCCATAGAGGAGGTTTTCTCGAAGATAAAGGAGGAGACAGATTCTCTTGATGCCATTGTGCATACGGCAGGAGTTTATGATCTTGACTCTCTTATTGAAATGGAAGAAAAGCGCTTTGAAAGAGTTTTTGACATCAATGTTTTCGGCGTCTTCCGTATAAATAAAATCTTTTTCCCGATGCTCACTAAGGGCAGCAGAATCATCATCACCTCAAGTGAACTTGCACCTCTTGATCCTCTTCCTTTTACGGGTATTTACGGAATATCAAAAACTGCTCTCGAAAAGTACGCTTTCTCTTTGAGAATGGAAACCAATCTTCTTGATATTCCCGTAAGCATTATCCGTCCCGGTGCAGTTGATACAGGACTTCTTAATGTTTCTACTACGGCGCTTGACCGTTTTGTCGGCAAGACTAACCTTTACAAGTGTAACGCTGAAAGATTTAAGAAAATAGTTGACAGCGTTGAATCAAAGAATATAAAGCCCGAACGAATCGCAGAAAAGGTTCTCTCTGCTCTCGAAGCAAAAACACCGAAATATATTTACAACATTAACCGCAATCCGCTTTTAAGATTGCTGAATGTTCTGCCGCCGAAGATGCAGGTTGAAATCATTGGTATGATACTTAAATGAAGACAAGAGAAGACAGAGGATCGTCCCCTGTCTTCTTTTATTATGTATAATCTGTTTATCCCCCTCATAAAATAATACAAAAAACCAAAAGGGGAGACATCTTTTGAAAAAAGAGAAACTGTATCCACTGCTTTTTTACATTCTTACCGCCGAAGGAATCGGCGCCTTATCTGCACTTATTACAGGCAATTTTTCCGACTTCTTTCTGAAATATGAAAAACCGCCCTTGCTTCCGCCCGGATGGCTGTTTCCGGTGGTGTGGACGGTGCTTTATGCTCTTATGGGCTATTCGGCATATCTTGTCAGCAGAGCAGATGCTCCGAAAGAAGAAAAAGAAAGAGCGTTTACCGTATACCGGATTCAGTTGGCTCTGAATTTTATGTGGAGCATAATTTTCTTCCGCTTTGAACTTTTGTGGGTAGGCTTTGCTGAAATTGTACTGCTTCTTGTGGCTGTATGTGCTATGACGGTAATGTTTTGGAAACTTATACCAAAGGCAGGGTATCTGAACATACCCTATATTATATGGGTGGCATTTGCGACTTATCTTAATCTTGCTACAGCGATAATAAATTAATCGAAGACAGGGGATCGTATCCTGTCTTCGACTTTGTTATATTGTTTATTCTTCCTCAAAAACATCCTTACCGAGTCCGCAAACGGGGCATACCCAATCTTCCGTAATATCTTCCCATACAGTGCCGGGGGCAACGCCGTTTTCGGGATCGCCGAGTTCGGGATCGTAAACATATCCGCAGGGACATATATATTTTTTCATAATTTTTTCCTCCTTTATCAGTCGTCTCTTTCAGCGTGTGAATGTAAAATCTTACCGTTCACTGCGTCAATGACATATTCGTAATCTTTATTGCTGTTTTCAAAAGATATCTCATAAATCCAAGATCCTCTTTCAAAGTCAAGTTCTATATCCAGGTCGAAAACATCGTTGGCACTGAAGCCTGCGTTTTTAAGGGCAATTTTTCTTGCCTTTTCTGAGGAAATTCTGCTTTCGGGCGGTTTATTTGCCGGCGGAGCAGTGTAGGCCTCTGTAATTTTTTTGGTGGTCGCATCAACAGTTTCAGCCTCTGTAACGGGTGATTCCGTGATTGGTGCCATTGTTGTAGTTATAGTTGTTGCTGCGGTTGTCGTTGCAGCTATTGCCGCAGTTGTTGGCACGGTTGTCGCTGCAGTTGTTGGCGCAGTTGTTGCTACGGTAGTCACTGCTGTTGTTGGTGCTGTAGTAGTTTCAATTGCTGTAGTTGTGACAACAGCTGCAGTTTCTGTCGAGGTGGTGGATATAATATCAGTTACATCTTCTTTGCTTAGGTTTTTTCCTATGAGAACACCTGCAGTTAAAGTCACAGCGACGATAACTATTGCAAGGAATACTGTTAATAACTTTTTATTCATTATACTTACCTCCTTAAAAAGCAGGGGGATGCGACTTTTCACACCCCCCATTGTTTAATTATTATCTTACATCAGTTGGTGAGAATCAACCAAAATATCTGTTAAGAAGACCTTCGAATGCCTTACCGTGTCTTGCCTCGTCACGAGCCATTTCGTGAACAGTATCGTGGATAGCATCAAGACCGAGTTCCTTAGCCATCTTTGCAAGGTCGAATTTGCCTTGTGTTGCGCCGTTTTCAGCAGCAACTCTCATTTCGAGGTTTTTCTTTGTGCTGTCGGTTACAACTTCACCGAGAAGTTCGGCGAACTTAGCAGCGTGTTCTGCTTCTTCGTAAGCGGCCTTTTCCCAATAGAGACCGATTTCGGGGTAACCTTCTCTGTGTGCAACTCTTGCCATAGCCAGATACATACCAACTTCGGAGCATTCGCCGTTGAAGTTGTCGCGAAGACCCATGATGATTTCTTCGGGAACATTTGCTTCTTTACCTACGCCGAGGATGTGTTCTGCCGCCCAGGTCATACCTGCGCCTTCTTCTCTTTCTTTCATCTTAGCTTTACAGATGGGGCATACGTCGATTTTTTCGTCGCTTTCATAACCGCAAACGGGGCAATAATACTTTTTCATTTTTGTTTCCTCCAAAATAAATTATTTTTTGTTTGAGTTTTTGCAATCGGGGCAGATGCCGTAGAACATCAATGAGTGAGATGTTACAGTGCCATCAAAGTCACGGGGGAGAGAGTTAAGACTTACTCCCGGGTCGATATCCAGGTCAATAACCTTTCTGCAGTTGAGGCAGGTCAGGTGATAGTGACCGTGAGTGTGACCGTCAAATCTGTCGCTGTCACCGGTGGGGATTTTCAGGATAAGACCTTCACTTTCCAGAAGTTTAAGGTTCCTGTACACCGTGGCAAGACTGATTGAGGGGATCACATCTTTCACTGAGAGGAAAACATCCTCTGCTGTGGGATGATCGTACCGTGACTGTAAGTTTGCCAGCACCGCATCCCGTTGCTTACTGGATTTAAGTGTTGACATAAGTCATGCTCCAATCGTCTGAAATTAATAACGATAATCATTATCATTATCGTGATTTCATTATAGCGTAAGTTTTTCTTGTTGTCAAGAGTTTTTTGAAAATTTTTTTGGAATTTTTTCTCTTAACGGTTTCCTTGATTGAAAGGAGAACTGTCATGAAGTCACTGGAGAACTTCACACAAATAATATTATTACAGTAATGGAAAAATGAATATATCATTACCCGATATTTTTTTAATTTTTCTCTTGACACAGACAAAAAATAGTGTTAAACTTTACAAAAATAAATATTTCAATTAAAGATAGAGGCGCGGCTAATCATCAGTAACTTTATTTTAAAGGGAATGTCGCAGATTCCTTTAAAGAGAAAGGGGTTGCCGCCGAAGATGTTGAGGTGTAAGACATTCTGGGCAAAGGGAATAATATCTCTTTGACTGTCGCAGATTGCGGAGTGCTATTATAATTGTTGAATATTACGGCGCATATGCTGTATATTATCGGTTAAAAAGCATTCGTAATTCGGGTGCTTTATCTTTTTGGAAAAATAAAGGAGTATGATTACTATGGAAAGAAAGCCTATTTTTACCGGTGCCGCATCGGCTCTTGTAACACCTCTCAATGAAAACGGTGTTGATTACGAAAACTTTAAAAAATTAATCGAATGGCAGATCGAAGAAGGCATCAGCGCACTAGTTATAGCAGGTACATCGGGTGAGGCTTCAACTCTCACGGACGAAGAACACCGTGAAGTGCTTAAGTTTGCCGTTGACGTTGTTGCAGGCAGAGTTCCCGTTATAGCAGGTACAGGCTCAAACGACACAGATTATGCTATCGACCTTACAAAGTATGCCTGTGAAATCGGCTGTGATGCTATGCTTGTTGTAACACCTTATTATAACAAGGCTACACAGAAGGGCCTTATTAAAATGTTTACTACTATTGCCGATGCAAGTACAAAACCTGTTATCCTTTATAATGTTCCATCAAGAACAGGCGTTAATATTGAGCCTTCAACCTATGCGGCTCTTGCTGACCATCCTATGATTCAGGGTATCAAGGAAGCAAACGGACAGATTGATAAGATTGTGGAAACTATGGCTCTCGTAGGTGATAAACTCGACCTTTATTCAGGTAACGATGACCAGATAGTGCCTCTTCTCTCTGTAGGCGCCAAGGGCGTTATTTCCGTTCTTTCGAATGTTCTTCCCAAGGAAACCAACGAAATGTGTCAGAAGTTTTTTGACGGTGACGTTAAGGGCGCCGCTGAAATGCAGTTCAAGTACTTCGGTCTTATCAAGGCTCTTTTCAGCGAAGTTAATCCCATTCCCGCGAAGGCTGCTATGGCCGCTATGGGCTTCTGTGACGATTATGTGAGACTTCCTCTTACTGTTATGGAGGATGACCATAAGGCAGTTCTTTTACAGAAAATGCGCGAACAGGGTATCAATGTATAATCAGAGGAAAATCAAATGAAAATTATTGTTAACGGAGCAGGGGGCAGAATGGGCAAAACTCTCTGCGACCTTATTGAAAAAAGTGAAAAGCATACTCTTGCCGCGGCTGTGAGTATGGAATTTGAAACCGACAGTACGAATAATATCTTTAAAAGTCTCGATGAATTTTCGGGCGAGGCAGATATTATTATCGACTTTTCAAACCACAGTGCAACTTTTGATGTGACCTCTTATGCACTCAAAAGAAGTCTTCCTTTGGTTATTGCCACTACGGGACAAAGCGAAGAAGAATTGTCTATGATTAAAAGTGCAAGTGCAGATATTCCCGTATTTTATTCGCAAAATATGTCTCTCGGTGTGGCTATTCTTTCCTGTCTTGCGAAAATTTCCGCCAAGGCGCTTCCTGACTGTGATATAGAAATTATCGAAAAACACCACAATCAGAAACTCGATGTTCCCAGCGGAACAGCACTTTTACTTGCTGATTCAATTAAAAGCGTAAGAAATGACTGTGAATATAATATCGGCAGACACGAATACGGAAAAAGAACCAAGAACGAAATAGGTATCCATTCTCTTCGTATGGGCGGAGAAGTCGGCACTCACGAAATTATCTTTGCTATGGGCAGTCAGGTAATTACCCTTAAGCATGAAGCGGAAAACAGAAGTCTTTTTGCAGAGGGTGCAATTTCCGCCGCTGAATATCTTCTTTCACAGGATGCCGGATTTTATAATATGGATAATATTTTAGGATGACGGATAAAATGACTAACGAAAAAATAATTTCTCTTTGCCGAGAGGTTTATCCTCTTGCGCGGGATATAAGGCGTAAGATACATCACTATCCCGAAAGAGGTAATAAGGAATACCGTACAACGGAACTGATATTTTCATACCTTGAAAAATGGGGCTACACCTGTGAAAGATTACTTTCCACAGGTGTTGTTGCTACTTTAAAAGGGGACAGCGAGGGAAGAACCGTTGCACTCAGAGCAGATATTGATGCTCTTGCCGTAACGGAAAAAACAGATCTTTTCTTTTCTTCTGAAAACGAAGGTGTGATGCATGCCTGCGGTCATGACATACATACGGCGGCACTTTTAGGCGCGGCGAAGGTGATTTCTTCTTTAAAGAGCGAACTGAAAGGTACGGTAAAACTTATATTCCAGCCTGATGAAGAAGGTGACGGCGGTGCGCAGAGACTCATAGAAAAGGGAGTTATGAAAGGCGTTGATGAGGTTTACGGCATTCACATAAGACCGGAACTGAGAAACGGAAGCGTCTTTGTCAAATACGGCAAATTCTATGCAGCCTCCGATATAATCGAAATCGATGTAAAAGGAATTTCTGCTCACTGTGCCGAGCCCCACAAGGGCACCGATGCCATTCTTATCGGCGCACATATTGTTACAGCATTACAGAACCTTGTTTCAAGGGAGGTTAATCCTACGGACAGCGCTGTAATTACCATAGGCACCTTTAATGGCGGAAGTTTCAGAAACACTGTCTCAGGTTCCTGCTTTATAACAGGTGTTACCCGTTCTCTCGGAAAAGAGACACGCTTGTTCCTTCGTAAAAGAATAAAGGAAATCGCCGTTAATATCTCAAAGGCTATGGGCGGTGAAGCCGTGGTAAGAATAATTGAAAGTTATCCGGGCATAGTAAACGATGATGAAAAAACATCTTATATAGAGTCCTGCGCAAGAGATATTCTCGGTAAAGAAAATGTAGCCGTCGGCACTCTTCCGCTTATGACTACGGAGGACTTCGGCTATTATCTTGATGAGGCCAAGGGTTGCTTTTACCATGTAGGCTGTGAGTGTGAGCAGTGCTTACACTCGGAATACTTCAATCCTGACGAATCAGCAATTTTAACTTCAATGATAATGCACGTAAAGAGCGTTATGGGGTGAAATTATGAAATATAATTATCATACGCATACAGAAAGATGCCATCATGCCAAAGGCAGCGATGAAGATTTTGTTCTTGCCGCTATTGAAGCGGGTTTTGATGAGATAGGCTTTGCCGATCACAGTCCCTGGCCTTTTGAGGGCGGTTTCGTATCCCGCATCAGAATGGTACCGGACGAACTTGAGGAATACTGCAACAGCATTAAATCACTGAAAGAAAAATACAGGGACAAAATCAGTATAAAACTCGGGCTTGAATGTGAATACTTTCCGAAATATCTCCCTTGGCTGAAAGAGAAAATCACGGAGCATCAGATTGACTATATTATCCTCGGTCACCATTTCAGTGCCGACGAGCCGGGCAGTGAGTATAACGGCAATCTAACCAAAAAAGAAGATCTTGAAGTATTTAAAAATGATATTCTTCAGGCTCTTGACGAAGGAATATTTTCATATGTTGCCCACCCGGATATTTTTATGAGGGGCTACGCTGAATTTGATGACAAGTGCGAAGAAGTTTCGAGAGCCATAATTGAAAAGGCTGTAGAGACCAATACTCCGCTGGAGTATAATCTTCTCGGCTTAAAGCACGGCATCAATGACGGAAAACCCGGTTATCCTCACCCTTCCTTCTGGAAGATAGCAGGGGAGTACAAGGCTCTTACGGTTATCGGTGTGGATGCGCACACTCCAGAAGCCTATAGTGAAAGTGAACTTTACGAAAAAGCAAAGGAAACTCTCGATTCTTACGGACTTGAGATAACGGATAAAATAAGGTTTTTTGAGCACAAATAAAATTCAGGTCACTTTGTTACGGCAGAGTGACTTTTTGTTTCGCCTTTCCCTATTGTAAATTTCTCACTTTAGTGTTATACTTACCATATATTCAGTAATGGAGGAAAAACAATGATTTCCGTTGCACTTGCCGCCTATAAGGGCGAAAAATATATCGAAGCACAAATCCGTTCCATTCTTCCCCAACTTTCCTATGAAGATGAAATTATTGTTTCTGATGACAGACCGGGAGGAATGACAGAAAAAATAGTAAAACGTATATCCGCCGAAGACAGCCGTGTAATATGGGTTGAGGGTAAAAGTAAGGGTGTGGTGTCCAACTTCGTCAACGCCATACGCTATTGCAAGGGTGATAAAATCTTCCTTTGTGACCAGGATGATGTGTGGTTGCCCGATAAGGTAAAAAGAGTTATGGAAGCCTTTGAGGAGGGCTATGATCTTGTTCTTCATAATGCTTATATTACCGACGGCGAACTGAACATCATCGACTACTCTTTCTTTGAAAAAAGAGGCAGTAAAAAAGGTGTTCTCCGTAATATTTTCAAAAACTCTTATATGGGCTGCTGTATGGCTTTTGACCGTAAACTTCTTAAAAAGATTATGCCCATGCCCCGCAGTATCCCCATGCACGATCAGTGGATAGGTATTTTAGGCGAGATTTACGGCAATGTTAAGTTTCTTGATTTACCGCTTATTTATTACCGCGTTCACGGCGGTAATGTTACGGGCGGAAAAACTACCTTCAAACAAAAGATGGAATGGAGAAGGTATCTCATTGCTAAACTTTATAAAAGAGTTATATTGAAAAGATAAACCGGAAGACAGGTGAAAAAATGGAAAACTATACCGTAAGCGGCTGTATTGTAACTTACAACAGCAAAAATAAAATTTCTGAAACAATTAAATCTGTTCTCGAAAACACAAAGGGAGTTCCTTTTACCCTTTATATTGTCGATAATGCTTCAACTGACGGTACGGCTGAATTTATCAAGGAAACCTTTCCGGAAGTGGTTGTGGTTGAACCGAAGAGCAATGACGGATTCGGCGCAGGTCATAACAAGATTTTGCCCTTCCTCACATCAAAGTACCACGTTGTAATCAACCCCGATATCCTTTTAAAGGAAGATGTTGTAACCGAACTTTGCCGCTATGCCGACGAGGATGAAGAAATAGGTCTGCTTTCTCCCGATATACGCTTCGAGGATGGCACGAAACAACTTCTGGCAAAGAGAAATCCCACCGTAAGATATTTAGGCGCCCACCGTTTTTACGATAAAGAAAAACCTGCAGGCAAACTTATGACTGAATACTGTATGCTTGATATGCCTGAGGATAAGCCTTATCCCATAACCAACGCTACAGGCTGTTTTATGTTCTTCCGTACGGAGGTTTTCAAGGAACTCGGCGGCTTTGACGAAAGATTTTTTATGTATCTTGAAGACTGCGATATAGCAAGAAGAGTTGCCAACAAATATAAAGCCCTCCACTATCCCATGGCTACTGTTTATCACCTTTGGGAAAGAGAGAGCAAACACAGCAAAAAACTACTGCTTATTCATATTCAGTCAATTTTAAAATACTTCCTGAAATGGGGTATTAAGTTCTAAGATGAAAAAATTACTCTATAATCTCTATGCTTTTCTTTTCAATATAAATGCCGTTTTATTCGGTGTGAAAGAAAACCGTATCGCTTTCATATCAATGCACAACGAAAATTTCAAGGATTCTCTCGGTTGTGTATATGAATACCTTGAAAAGACAAATAAGTATGATTTTATTCTTATCACCCGTGAAGACCTTTCTGTGAAAAAGCCTCTTAAGGTGCTGAGTTTCTTCTTAGTAAAGTCGAGACTTCTTGCTACGAGCAAATATGTCTTTCTTAACGATAACTTTATGCCGATGGGCAAACTGAATTTCAGAAAAGAGACAGTTATAACTCAACTCTGGCACGGTGAAGGCGCTTTCAAAAAATTCGGTCTTCATATTCCGCAAAATGCCGATTTGAGAAAAAGAGAAATCGCCGCAAACAGAAAACTTACCTATGTGGTTTGCTCATCTGAGGGCGTGAGAAAAATATATGCCGAAGCTTTTGGAGTGGGTGAAGAAAGAGTTCTTCCTCTCGGTGCTCCGAGACTTGACTACCTTATGAATGAGGAGAACAAAGAAAAAGCAAAGGAAAAAATCTTCTCTCTTTATCCGCAGGCAAAGGGTAAAAAAATAATCCTCTATGCACCTACTTTCAGAGATGACAGTGAAAGGGATAAAAATCTTCTGGATTCTTTTAATCCAGAAAAACTTTTAAGTGGCCTCGGTGAAGAATACTTTCTTTTCATCCGTCTTCACCCTCAGGTGCATACTGCCCGTGCAGACTATGACTGTGCAGAGGATGTGACTGAGTACGATGATGTGAGAGAACTTGTCCTTGCTTCGGATATACTTATTACGGATTATTCTTCTATCTGTATGGATTTCTGTGTTCTCGATAAAAAGACTGTCTTTTACTGTCCTGACCTTGAGTGGTACAGAGAGAGAAGAGATTTCTATTTCGACTACGAAACCTTTGTGCCCGGTGAAGTCTGTAAGGACTTCGAAAAATTAGCCGAAGCGGTAAAGGCAGATTTCCGCGAGGAAAGAAACAGAAAATTCAAGGAAATAAACTTCGATTTTTCCGATACAAAAAATGTAGAAAGAGTAGTAAAAAATATAATCAGATAAAAAATTCCCGACACACATTCCTGTATGTCGGGATAATTTTATTCATTCATATACTTATCCATAAGCACAGGCATCCATAAGCCTGCCTGAACAGTTCTGTGGTCAAAGCCGCTTTGTTTGGGCTTTTTCGTTTCGATCCAGTCGCTGAAGCAGTTTCTGTCTTTGGTGTCGGCAAGGTATCTGACGATTCTTTCAGAGAAAAGTCTGATGTTTTCGTCACTCTTGTCAAGACAGGCAGCCCAGAGCATCCAGTCGGTTTTTGTGAATTCCTTTCTGTAATCGAGGGGAACACCGTATTCGTTAAGTTCAGCCTTGTATTTTTCGCTTTCGCCCTGATAAAGTTCTTCGCTGAAGAGACCGAAATGGAAAATCTTATCCCACACAAGATTATATTTAAGGCTCCAGGTGTCATTTTTGCCGATGGAGAATGGGAGCCAACTTTCTGTAGTGGCACATTCAGAAACGAGTTTATCTGCATATTCCTTGGAAATAGCAGTGTAGGGATTGTCTTTACCTAAAGCATCGCATATTTTACCAAAGCAGGCAAGTCCCATAACACCCTTAATGGCAAGGTTGACATTTTTAACGCTGTGACCTGCAAAGTCATCCGTGCAAAGTTCTCTTGAAAGAACTACGCCTGCGTTTTTAAGATATGTAGCCCATTTTTCCAAAAGTGCAAAGTTTTCTTCGAGAAGTGAAACATCCTTTGTCATACGGTAGTAGTTATAGCAAAGGATTATCATATTGCCGCATTCCTCCACTGGCATCTGGAATTCAGGCATATAAAGACCGAGGGAAGGATTTTTGTAAACTCTCTTATAGCCGATTTTGTGGGGGAGAAGATGATGCATCGGAGCCAAAGCATAAACCTGACCGCAGGCGAGGGGGTATCTGCCTATATCGTGAGGAGCAAAATCCTCCTTCCATAAATCCATAGAAGCGAAATGGAATATACCGACAACCATAGCTTTTATAAGCTCGGGACAGTAGAGAAGGTACATAGGCATAGCAGGATAGGAAACATCAACGGTATTGATACAGCCGTTTGAGTGGCATTCCTTTGAAAGGTAAAGAAGCTGACCCTTTTC
>JAZSPI010000050.1:0-2424 GCA_045537395.1 Acutalibacteraceae bacterium
CTGCCGTTGAGTTATCTTACCTTGACGGTTACGAACAAGAACAGGTTTACTGCTTCTATGAAAATGAAGAAGTCACGCCGTCATACTCTCAATCAGTGCGATTGAAAAAACTTTCGCAAGAGTTCAGGCTGACCGATGAAAGAATTTTTGAAATTATGTCTGAAGCAAAAGCAAACCAAAAAGATTTTATTAAGATACCGACAGAAAGTATTGAAAGATATTTTAAGTCAAGGTTCACTGAAAAACAAAAGCAAGAGTTTGTAATCAAAGCCGTCGAGCATTATCATCGGTACCTGATACGGCAAAGAGATGCGAGGTGATTGAATGAAAATATTTAAGTATTTTAAAATTTGTTTGTTATGTATTCTCAATGACATTCGTGCCGAATGTAACGAGTATGTGATAAACGGAGTAAGGTATATTGTTTCATCACGCTTTGAAGAAACGAAGATAACAATAAAGGAAAGATTAGAAAAATTTATCGGAAGTGATTTCGCACATTTGTCTGTTGCGGAAAGTAATGATACAATGATTGCAGAATGTGTGAATACAAATGCCGGAGAAAGGAGGATAAATGCAGTCGGATAATTTAGGCATAACAGCAATCTATTGTCGTCTGTCCCGTGATGACGGAACAGATAGCGAGAGTAACTCAATCGCAAATCAGAAAAGGTTACTCTCACAAAAAGCAAAGGAATTAAAACTTACCAACACAAAGTATTATGTTGATGACGGTTATACGGGAACGAATTTTAACAGACCAGGATTCCAAGCAATGCTTGAAGATATAGAAATGGGATATGTAACAACAGTAATTGTAAAAGACTTATCCCGTCTCGGCAGAGATTATGTTTCAGTCGGTCATTACACGGACAACTTCTTTCCCGAACATAACATACGCTTCATTGCCGTCAACGATATGGTTGACAGTAATGACGGCGAGAATGAAATTGCACCATTCAAAAATATTATGAATGAAATGTATGCCCGTGACATAAGTCGCAAGGTCAGAAGTTCACATCGTATCAGAGGTAATATGGGTGAGCCCTTATCTCAACCGCCTTACGGGTATATGAAGAGTCCTGAAAACAAGAAGAAATGGATAATTGATGCCGAAGCTGCAGAGGTAGTCAAGAGTATCTTTATGATGTGCATTGAAGGTAAAGGAAATGAAACTATTGCCCGCATCTTACAGGAAAACAAAGTAATGATACCTATGGCATACTGGCAGAGCAAAGGTCTTGACCGAGGTGGAAAGAAAACACAGCCTGACCCGTACAAGTGGTGCAAGACTACTGTAGGCAAAATACTCGAACAGCAAGAGTATTGCGGTGATGTTATTAATTTTAAGACCTATTCCAAGAGCTTTAAGAGCAAGAAAAGGATTCTTAACCCCGAAGAGAATTGGAAGGTTTTTAAGGGCGTACATGAGCCTATAATTGACAGAGAAACATTTGAAACTGTACAGAAGATGAAATCAAAAGCAAAACGTAGAGCACCTAACCCCAAGCACGCCGAAAAGAATATGTTCTGCGGATTGCTATACTGTGCTGATTGCGGAAGTCCGTTATGGTTCAATGTCAATCATCCCAATACTGACATCAAATATTTTATGTGTTCCAATTACAAAGGTCGCAGAGGCACCTGTGAGGGCACACATTATGTCAGAGCTGATTCTTTGGAGCAGATAGTGATGCTTGAGCTGAGAAGTCTTGCAAGTTTTCTCATTGAAGATGAAGAAGCGTTCGCAGATATTCTTGAAGCAAAGACCAACAAAAGTATCCTCAGTCAGCATAAGTTTCTTGAAAATAGTATTGATAAGGCAACAGCAAGAACAAAGGAAGTTGCCGTAATGTATGAAAAACTCTTTGAGAAGCACATCAACGGAATTGTCAATGAAGAAAGCTTTATGCAGTTATCACAGAAGTATGAAACTGAGCGTGACGAGCTGAAACTGAAAATTAGGAAGTGCCAAGAGGAACTTTCAGAAATCGAAAATCTTCGTACAAGCAAAGAGCAGTTCACCTTGGCTGTCCGTAAGTTTATGCAGATGGAAACACTTACACCTGCACTCTTAAATGAGCTAATCGAGAAAATTGAAGTTCATTCTATTGAGGGCAAGGGCAAGAATAGAACGCAGAAAATCATTATTCATTACCGCTTCATCGGGGTTATTGAAAATCCAATAAAAGAGGAGAATATAGTCCTTGAAGCAAGACAAGGCGTTGCCGTAGAATATCTCACGGCATAACAAAAAGAGCAGGCTTAAAACCTGCTCGATACATAACAAATTAACTATGAGGAAATGTAAAAAAAGAAAGTGAGTATTCACTTGTGTTATGAATACTCACTATGGTCCGAGTGACAGGACTTGAACCTGCGGCCCCTTGACCCCCAGTCAAGTGCGATACCAAACTTCGCCAC
>JAZSPI010000051.1:0-59661 GCA_045537395.1 Acutalibacteraceae bacterium
AAATCTGTTGCCTCGTTTTTACCGGTTTTTGCAGGTATATGCAATGAAGAACAATGCAGTAAACTTATTGCTCATCTTGAAAATCCCGATGAATTCGGTACGGAATTTCCCATTCCGACCATATCAAAAAAAGACAAGACCTTCGGTACAGATATGTGGCGCGGTCCCGTATGGATTAACTATAATTATATGATTTCAAAGGGTCTTGCCGATTACGGACACTACGATTTATCACGAAAAATTAAAAAGAAAACTCTTGATATTATAAATGAGTGGTATAATCGTACAGGCACAGTCTATGAGTTCTATGACAGTGAAAATAGGATACCTCCTTTCTGCTTCAACAGAAAGGGTGAAGTTCACGAGCCTTATGATTTCAGAGTAAAATATCAGACAATCAGGGATTACGGTTGGAGTGTAACCCTTACTTTTGACCTGTTAAATGAGTAACAGAAGTTTGCAGTAGTGCAAGACGAAACGATACGTACTAAAACTACAATGTTTACCAAAAAGCGTTGCAGTGTATTAAATAACAAAGTTGACTCCAAAAATCCTCGTTATGTGAACGGGGATTTTCATTTATGTCCTGAAAGGGCATAACTTCATTTTTCGACCTTCAGGAGAAAACTTTATTTGGCTACTTGTAGCCAACTTCATTATCGGACATAAACGAATGAAGTCGCCTCACGGCAAACGAAGCGCTTCGCAATGAAGTGTGCATGTCGGCACAATGAAGTTGCCTTCGGCAAAGGTCCTGACGAAGCCGAAAGACAAACGATAATGCAAAACATAGTATTTTCACCCTCTCGCCGACGAGAGGGTTTGACTATTTATCGCCGTTTAGCGGCAAGAGGAAGTGGCGAAAGTTCCCTGTTTCTCTGTGTTTGAGGTGGATAATTAAACTACAGGTCAGTGTGTAAGGAGGGATAAAAAAATTAAGCGTTGCAGTGCGGGTAAATATACCACCGGTTGCAACGCTGTTTTATGTATGTGAGTGTATGGTTGGATGGATACAGGGTTTGGTATTTGTTTTATTGAAACTTTACAGTAACGGTTGTCCCCTTACCTACCTGACTGTTAAGTGTGATCTTACCACTATGGAACTGAACGGCATGCTTTACAATAGACAAACCAAGACCTGTGCCGCCTGTTTCTTTTGAATGGCTCTTGTCCACTCTGTAAAATCTTTCAAAAATTCTCCCCTGATGTTCAGGTGCAATGCCGATTCCTGTGTCTGCAACTGAAATTTCAGCATTTCCCGATTCCTTTGAAATTCTTATTGTAACCTTTCCGCCGTCAACATTGTAACGGATTGCATTGTCACAAAGGTTATAAACAATCTCATAAACATAACGGCGAACACCTGTTATCGGGCAAGATTCACCTTCAACATTCAGAGAAACATTTTTCTTTGCTGCCGCTGCACTTAACACTTCCGCAACTTCTTTTGAAATTTCTTCAAGGTCAACTGTTTCTGTGATAATTTCATGGTTTTCGTCAAGTTGGGAAAGACGGATAATATCGTTTATAAGAGTAACGAGTCTTGATGCTTCTTTTCGGATGTTGGCAATAAATTTACTTTTATCTTCATCTCTTACAAGACCTGTTTCCAAAAGTTCTGCGCTTCCGATGATGGACTGAAGAGGAGTTTTCAGTTCATGAGACACATTTGCCGTAAACTCCTGACGGTTACGTTCTGCAAAAGCACGGTCACTCGTATCAAATACAAGAATGATTACACCAAGCACCTTGCCTGATGATTCAATAGGATTAACAGTAAACTGATACTCAGAACCGTTTCTCTCTTCGGTATATTCGGAGTGTTTTCCTTCAAGGGCTTCCCATATAGCCTTACTCATTTTAGTTGTACGGTCATATAAAAGGAAATCGTCGCCCTTCACATCCTTGTTTACACAAAAAATCTTCTTCGCCGCCTGATTCATACTAAGAACCATAGCGTGTTCATCGAGAAGAACAAGACCTTCGTTCATAGAAGCCACAATCTGCTCAAATTCATCCGATTTTCTGCGGATTGACTCCATCTGCTTCTTGATTTTCCTGTGTTGCTTGTGCAACTTTGTAAGTATAGGAGCAAGTTCCTCATAAACTGAATTATCAGCAGGATGTTCCAAATCAAGTTTCATAAGTGGCTCGGTTATCTGTTTTGCCATTGCAAGAGAGAGTATTATAGCAACAACGGTTGCCACAAGAATAATAGCAAAAATTGCCGGAATCATCCCAAGAATAAGAGCACCGACTGTAAGTTGACTTACCGAGATACGAAGAACATCTCCGTTTTCAAGTAGAACTGCTTCATAAAAGGTCTTTTCCGTGAGGGTTGAGGAATTTCTGGCACTGCTTCCTTCACCTTTTTCGAATGCTTCAACGATTTCTTCTCTGTCAGCATGATTTTCCATTTCGCTTACTTTTGCCTGGGTATCATATAACACGGTACCGTCAGCATCGACAATGGTAAACCTGAATACGGTGGAGTCAAAATTATCAAAGTATTCAACACCCACTTCATTGACTGTATCGGCAACGAGAGAGAGTTCTGCTTTTAACTGACTTTGCTGCGAACGGTTGAAATAGTCATAGAGAAAACTTGTTGCAATTCCAATACTTGCCAGAAGAACAACCAATGCTACCGTAAAAATGGAGCGGAATATTTTTTTGGTCATGCCTCTTCCTCCAGTCTGTAGCCGACACCGATTACGGTTTTAATCTGACCGCCACAGTTTCCAATCTTGTGACGAAGAGTTTTAATATGCATATCAACAGTGCGGGTTTCACCTATATAATCCGTTCCCCATATTTCACTCATGAGCTTATCTCTTGAAAATACCATGCCCGGATTTTTCATAAAGAGTTTAAGAATTTCAAATTCCTTGTGGGTAAGCTCAACCTTTTTACCGTCTGCGATTACCTTGTGCTCTTTTTCTTTCAGGACAATACCGCCAACGGTAATATCATCTGAAGCAGATTCTCTGACAGAACGGCGAAGAACTGCCTTTACGCGGGCAACCATTTCCATAACACCGAAGGGCTTAACAAGATAATCATCTGCACCTGAATTAAGACCGCTGATTTTATCCATTTCCGTACCCTTTGCCGTTGCCATAATTACAGGAATATCTTTATATAAAGGCTCTGAACGAAGTGCTTTAAGCACCTGAATACCGTCAAGTTCAGGCATCATAATGTCAAGGATGATGAGTTCGGGGATTTCGGTTTTAAGAGCCTCAAGCATAGAAACACCGTCAGCAAAGCCACGGGCATTAAATCCCGTTTGTTCTAATGTGTAAACCTCAATTTCACGGATAGTATTGTCGTCGTCAACACACCAAATCATAATTCGACCTCCTTTAAGGCTGCTTTTATGATTATATTATATATTTCTTTCAAATTCAATCAGATAATCTTTTATTATACAAATGAAAGATACTTTTTTGTATATTGTGTGTATTTTTCTCTGTAAACAGGACTGTCACTTCTGAGACTTTTAAGAGATTCGTGGAGATTCATATTCTGCTGTTTTGTATCAATAACACAACCTGCGATATTTGAACAGTGGTCAGAAACTCTTTCCATATTTGTGAGAAGATCACTCCAAACAAAGCCTGCATCAATACTGCATTCGCCAAGACGCAGACGGTCAATATGTCTTGTACGAAGAAGCTCCTTCATTCTGTCAATAACCTGTTCGAGGGGCTCAACAAGAGTTGCCTGCTCTGTATCTTCTTTTAAGAAAGACAGGTAAGCCATATCAACGATTTCAGCAGTTGCAGCTACAAGTGAATCCATTTCAGATTTTGCACTGTCAGAGAAAACGATACCTTTATCTCGCATTTCTTCTGCAGACTCAAGAATATTTACAGCATGGTCGGAAATTCTCTCGAAGTCACCGATTGCTTTAAGCAACATTGAAGCCATTGCACCTTCATTTTCATTAAGCTGCTTTGTACTGAGTTTAATAAGATAAGTACCGATAACATCTTCGAGATGATCAGTTTTATCCTCAATCTCACGCACAAAATCTGCTTTGGTTTTATCATAAACAGAAAGACATTTCAGACTACTTTTGAGTGCCTTTGTTGCAATTTCTGCCATATCGCAGGTGAGCTTATAAGCACAATCAAGAGCAATCGCCGGTGTAACCAAAAGTCTGTCATCAAGTTCAGAAACCTTTTCAACTTGCTCGGTGTCAGGAATAAGCTTATATGCAAGCTTCTCGAGAAGTCCCGACATAGGAAGTAAAAGAAGTGTGCAGATAATATTGAATATAGAATGAGCAGTTGCAATACCGGCGTGAGTTGCTGATTCATCGAGCAAGGACGGAGCAAACACAGCTTTGATAACAGAAAACGCACCAATGCATACTGCTGTACCGATTACATTAAAGGATAAGTGAACAAGGGCAGCTCTTCTTGCGTTTTTAGTTGTACCTACCGATGAAAGCAAGGCAGTGATACAAGTGCCGATGTTCTGTCCCATAATAATAGGGATTGCCGCACCGAAAGAAACGGCGCCCGTTGCCGCAAGAGCCTGAAGAATACCTACAGAAGCGGAGCTTGACTGAATAACTGCAGTAAGAATTGCACCCACAAGAACACCGAGAATGGGATTTTTAAACATAATAAACATTTCCTGGAATGCAGGAATATCTCTGAGTCCTGAAACCGCATCTGACATAGTGTCCATACCGAACATCAATGTTGCAAAGCCAAGAAGAATTACACCGATGTCCTTCTTTTTATTACTCTTGGTAAACATTGCGAAAATAATACCTATAAGAGCAAGAACGGGTGTAAATGAAGTGGGCTTGAGTAATTTAAGAAACATATTGCTACCCGAAATACCGCTGAGGCTTAAAATCCAAGCCGTAACTGTAGTACCGATATTAGCACCCATAATTACATGAATTGCCTGCTTCAAAGTCATAAGCTTTGAGTTTACAAAGCCGACAACCATAACCGTTGTAGCAGATGAACTCTGAATAACAGCAGTTACACCAAGACCGGTAAGCAAGCCTGCAAGCTTACCGCTTGTAAGTTTACCAATCATCATTTCAAGCTTACTGCCTGCACTTCTTTCAAGGGCATCACCCATCAGATTCATTCCGAAAAGGAACAAGCACAGACCGCCTATAAGGGTTAAAACGTCAAAAATATCCATTTGATACATCCTCCGATTTGTTTTATATGCTGTTTAATTTGCACTTTATCTTTATTTTACAGTTGTCAGGTAAAATCCAAAAGCAGAACTATGTAAAATCCGTGTAAAATTATGATAAAAAAGACAAGTGAAGTGGCGAAAGTCCCTGTTTGTCTGTGTTTGAGGTGGAGAATTAAACTACAGACAGCATCAATCAAAAAACGCAACAGAAAAGGCACTGCTCGTTGAAGAACAGTGCCTTTGCGAAAATGATATATTCAATTTATTGCAACAGCTTCATCAGTAGTTCAATAAATCCCTGAAAATAATCAATCTTCCTTTTTCTTCCTAATCAGTTTATGAGTTGTCGACACAAGCCCTGTTATACCGATAAACAGTACTGCAAACCACAACCAGATATCCATATTGTCGCCGGTGTGAGGTCTGCCGGGAACAACAACAGGTTTTTTGCCATCATCTTCGTCTTTATCGGGCTTTGTTGTTTCGGGTTCAGTTGACTTTTCAGGCTCTGTTGACTTTTCTGGTTCTGTTTCCTCTTCAGGTTCCGTTTCCTCTTCAGGTTCTGTTTCCTCTTCGGGTTCTGTTTCCTCTTCAGGTTCTGTTGGCTCTTCAGGCTCTGTTGGCTCTTCAGACTCTGTAGGCTCTTCGGGCTCTGTAGGTTCTTCGGGCTCTGTGGGCTCTTCTGGCACTACAGGCTCATAAATGTTGATGAAATCTGCGGATACATCATCGGTTTTTTCTCCATCCTGAGTAATTACCGCCACAAGTTCACCCATATTATCCGTACCGATTTCAACGATAATATTTACCACTTTGTCGCTGTAAGTCATACCTTCAATGTCTGTATTGATTTCTGTCAGTTCGTAAGAAAACCTCTTACCTATATCATCAGATGTATAATTAAGGGTAAAACTTGCTTTACCGTCAATATCCGTAATGGAAATAACATCAATGCCGTCACCTTTCAGACTGAACATAAACCATTCAAGAGACATTTCTTCGGTACTCTTGTTTTCCAGAATTTTATTTATATTGAATTTTAATTCAATACCTGACGGAGTGAAAATGTTAGCAAAGAGAATATCTTCTGTTGCGTCAGCCTTTGAGGAAACTATCTGCGGCTGTGCAACTAACTGACCGTTACCGTCATCCGTAACATTTACCGTTACATAATACACGGTATTGTCATAGGTTATTCCCTGTGCTGCGGCAGATGAATCTTCGGTTACAATATAATACTTTTTGTCGGTATTGCTGATCTGAAGGCTGTTGAAAGCAAATTTTCCGTCGCCCGTATTAACCGTCGTGTCAAGAACTTCTCCCTGCACCTCAAAGAGTTCGTTTGTCTCAAAGAGACTGAAAGTAAATTCACCTGCAACAAGCGGACGGCCTTCAAGAGTCTTTATACCGCTGATAACAAGTTCAGCAGGAGCCGGTGCATAATAGTTATTGAAAACTATGTCTGCCTCATTTCCGTCTTTGTCTGTTGCCTGTGCCGTTGCGGTCATAGTGCCGTCAAGATTATCCGTTACGGTTACGGCTACGGTATATACAGATGTATCATAGGTTACACCGCCTAAGGTGCCTATATATTCTTCAAGCAGATAAAGATAAATGCCCTCTTCATCATATTCTATGGAATCAAAACTGAACTTACCGTCTTCGCCGTTATAGGCTTCAAGAACTTCCTCGCCGTCCTTCACAACAGCACCTGAGCCATCTGTCTTAGCCTTATAAAGCAGGAATTTAAATTCATCTTTCTTAAGTTCACGTCCTTCAAGATTTTTGGTGCCGTTAATTTTAAGTTCAACGGGTGCCGCTTTGTATGTATTACCAAACACGACAGACGAAGTTTCAGTGGCATTTTTGGTTATTCTGAGATCTTTTTCAATAAGATTTCCGTTCAGGTTATCTTCAACAGTAACAACAACATCATAAATTGCAGTATCATAATTTACACCGCCCAGTTCATTGTTTACCTCCGTTACCTTGAAATGATATGTACCTGCGGAATGCACGGCAATATTATCAAATCTGAAGGAGCCGTCAGCGGAGTTTTTAGCCCTGTCGAGTTCTGTACCTGAAAGAGCACCTGTCAGTACGAACTCAAATTCTCCTCCCTTAAGGTTCCTTCCCTCAAGAGTCTTGTTTCCTGAAATGCTGATATTATAAGGTTCGGGAACATAACTGTTACGGAAAGAAAGGGCAGACACGGCTTCTGTGCCTTTTCTGTATACGGTTTCAGCATATAACTGACCGTGACCGTCATCGTTGACTCTTATGATAATGTCATATATTGAACTGTCATAAGAAACGACTTTTTCAGCACCCTGAACCTCTCCTATACTGTAATGGTACTCACCTGCCTTATCAAAGGTAATTGAATCGAAAGTAAAGGTATATCCGGTGTTGGTCACTCTGTCCGCTTCATTACCCTTTGCATCAAGCAGAACAAAGGTGAACTCTCCGTCCCTGATATCTCTTCCCGTAAGGATTTTTCTGCCCGAAAGTGTAACACTCGTCGCTTTCGCTTTATAGGTGTTATTAAAGACTATACTTTCCGTAAGGTCACTGCTTACTTCAAGCACACCGTCATTATCAACAACATTTACGGTTATTTCATAGGACTTACCGTCATAGGTTACACCGCCGAGAGTTCCTACTGTTTCATTGATTACAAAGTAATAGGTGCCTGCACTGTCAAAGGTAAGAGTATCAAAGATAAAACTGCCGTCATTTCTGTTTCTTACGCTCTGAAGCGGTGTTAAGTCTTCAATACTGAAGTTCTTGCCAGTTTCATAAAGATTAAACTCAAATTCTCCTCTGCCGGCAGTTCTGCCCTGAAGATTTTTTCTGCCGCTTAAAACGAGCAGAGCATCCTGCGGGTCATAACTGTTCAGGAAAGAAGGTGTTACGGTAACCTCTTCACCCGAACCGTCGGTAATTACATATTCGGCGCTTGTTGTTCCGTCGCCGTTGTCACTGATTGTTACAACAATTTCATATTCGGTATCGGAATAGGTCATACCGTTGATACCGGTGTTTATTTCTTTGAGAAGATATCTGTGTTCGCCGATATCCGTAGCAGCATAACTGAGATTAAGCGAGGTCATACCGTCGGCATCGGTTACCGGAGATTCATAAATAATATCCTCTCCCGTTTCATCATATAAGGCAAATCTGAAACCGTTGAGTGCAAAATTATCTGCAGCCATTGTCTTCTGAACGGGAATTTCAACAGATGAGCCTTTATACGGTGCATAGGTGTTTGTAAACAGAACTTCCACTTTATAATTGCCGCCGGCGCCCTTTGTCACAGTAGTATTCATAACATTTTCAACACTTGCTATTTCAAGTTTACCGTCCATATCTTTATCGGTAACATCAACATGGAATCGGCGGTAAGCCGTATCATAGGTTATACCCTTATCAGCGCTTCCCTGCACTTCATATATGCGGTAGTGATAGGTTCCCTTTTCGGTATAAACCTCATCGGTAAAGTCGAAGCCTTTTGTCAGGTTGCCGCTACCGTCTATCGTAACGGAACCGATTGTCTCTGCCGCCTGACCTGTTTCGGGGTGAAGTTTTTCGATCATAAAGGTAAAGGTATCGTCCGCTTTCCATTTGCGTCCCGTTAATTCCTTTGTTATTTCAAGGTAAACCTCTCCATCCGCGGGACTTACACTGTCGGGAGCATAATCATTTACAAGTCTTGCGAAAGAGTTGGCTTCGGCGATAATTTTTCCGCTAAGATTACTGCTTTCTTCGGCGTCGAGTGTAAAGCCGTCACCGGCAACATCCCTTTCGGAAACAGTATATGTAGTCTCTTCGGGAATATCGTTAACGGAAATTATCTCTCCGGGCTTGATTGTCACGGTAAATTCACCGTTTGCATCAGTGGTGACTGTTGTTTCAAGACCGGCTCTTGTAAGTGCATATGACTGATTTGCAACTGATTTTTTACTGTTTGAAAGTTTTACTGTTACCTCAAATGAAATATCTGACGGAACCTCATAATCCGTACCGTAAGGATGAGTTATCCTCTTTGATATAAACAGATTGCCTTCACTTGTCGGTGTGTTAAGGAAATCAACATCATCAAGTTTAAACTGAGTAACCGTACCTGCCGCAGTTCTTCCTGCAATTGACATACCGTTAACATGAACAGTCTTTACCTTGTAATCTGCATTATCGCTGATTTCTTCAACAGTATAAGTAGTTCCTGCGGGAATGTCGGTAATATATACGGTTTCATCGGCGCCGAGTTCAAGTTCAATTACTCCGCCTTCAGCACTAACAGTGCCTTCGGTGCCTGTTGTCTTATCAAGTTCCGCCAAAAGCATACCGAAAGTTCCGTTCAGAGGGCTGCCCTGGGGTGTTTTAAGGGAAACACGGAAACTGAAGTCTTTGCTTGCTCCGGGATTTTCAATGTCGACAGTCTTTGAAATTTTGATACCCGTTGCAGGAACAACTTTCAGCATACCGTTATTACCGAGTTTGGCATCTGCCTCGTATGATGCATTTGTAACCGTTACATAAGGATAGTTCGAATAATGAATCGACTGTGTATTATTTGCAGATTTCAGAATCTGATACTCTTCAAGTTGACGGTATACTGTACCTATGGGGATAATCCAGTTGTTTGCATCAGTATCCCTCTGTGCTTTTGCGAGAGAATCCGGAGATATCTGCTCATAATAAAGTTCAGCCGTGCTTACACCTCTTCTGAATATGTATCTGGCATGGTAATATATATCATTTGAATTAAGCGACGCGGAAGCGGGAACCTCAACATAACCGCTGCCCACTTTCTGGTAAATAACCGCATCGGTTGTATAATAATATCTCTCATTCTCCTCTGACGGTGTAAAGCCTGCTATTGTGGTTATATGATCTTTGTGTTCCCGGGCTGTGTTATCCCAATAATTAGTCCAGAACACTCTGCTGCCGTCAGCAGATACATATCTTGAATCGGTTATTTCATTTATGTTAAGTTCATTGATGTCTGAACGAAGACCTGTTTCAAACACAAGTCTTATCGGCTCGGCGCTTTCTCTTTCAAGCCGTACATTTTTAGCATTGACCTCACTTGTTCCGTCGAGTGTGATTTTATATGTAACCATGGGAACAAGGGCGGCGGGAATTTTCCATATCACAGTCTGTTCGCCTGTTTCGATGTTGGTTCTGACCTGAACAGTCATATACATCATGTCGCTGTCCTCGATATTGCCCTGCGCCTCACCGAGGAAACCGTAAGATTTAATCTTATATACTGCATCACGCGGTGTTTGAGTAACACCTTCGTGCCAAAATCCCAGATAGGAGTCGTCTGCTTTTGAGTACCAGCCGATATAATTACTGAAATTGTTTTCATCGGTATAACTCAACTGACCGTAATCATAGGCGTTTCTGATAAGTGCCATAACATCAGTGTTATCCGAAATACCGAGCCTCTTCTTTACGGATTCTCTGAATTCAACACCCAGAACTGTGGGATTGGAAATTGTACCGAGTCCGCCCTCCTGTCTGTCGTTAAGTTTTGAAGTGAACATGGCTCCCGTAAAGAGTGTGCCGCCTAAAAGAATGCCCTTTATATCTTTTACTTCCATATATTCGCCGATTTTATCTTCAAAGGTGATATATCCGCTGAAATCGGGATTGCCGCCTTCAAGATCCGTGGCATAATATCTTGACTGAATAATAATTTCTTCAACAATCTTTTCAAAAGCTGAAATAAGTCCGTCGCTGCCGGAAGCAGGAAAATAGTCATCAGTATAATACTGATTAACGGCATTTGAATTTTTATATACCGATACTTCCTTCGATCCATAGTTGTTGGAACTGCCGTAATTAGTACTCGGTACCGTAAGCTGAAGGGATCTGTTTCCCGTAAGTCCGAGATACTGTGTCCAATAGGCATTAATTCCGCTTGTGGAGTTTTCGGGATCAAGAACACTGACGGCTACCCGGGAAGAAGAATCTGAAGA
Source organism: Acutalibacteraceae bacterium (assembly GCA_045537395.1). GTDB lineage: Bacteria > Bacillota > Clostridia > Oscillospirales > Acutalibacteraceae > UBA6857. Next base: position 11,163 of record JAZSPI010000051.1, read on the forward strand.
ATCAACGCCCAAACCGAGAGTGTAGAAGAGCCCCTCGCCTATTCTGTCATAATGATTTTCCATACGGTTAAGAACATAAGATGCCGTAAGTTGGGTAAGAAAGCCTACCGAATCCGTTGCGCAGGCACTCTGCCCCGAACCTGCAACTGAAGCTCCGACTTCATCAAAATCATTGGTTGCCGTGGTAGGTGCACCGTCACTCATAAGAACAAGAATGGGTAATCTCTTCTGTCCGTCCTGGAAATTATCATTTCCTACAGCAGGTTCCGCTGCTTCAAACTGCTTCAAGGCCTCATAAAGACCTGCCTGAATGTATGTTCCGCCTAAAACATCCTTGGAATATTCTTTGGCATCGTCACCCTCTGAGTTAATTACATTGTCATTAACTTTTACCGAATAAACGGTTTCTCTGTTTACAGTTTTTGAGGTGATAGTAAGATACTGATTGTTGCTTACTGTATAACGGTCAAGAGGAAGCAAAAGTGTTGTTCCCTGTGCGTAGGATGAAGCACCGATTTCGGAATTTCCCGAATACAGAACAACACCGACACGGTTGTTCTTGTTAGTATCAAGAAGTTCTTTTATGGCGTTGTTTGCTGCAGTGACCAAAGCCTGACGTTCTTCTTCCATTGAACCCGAAACATCAAGAACAAGCATTGTATCTGTGGGAATGGTTGAATAACCTACGATTTCCTTATTGGAAGCGATTGCAGAAAGAGCAACAAGGAAATTATCCTTTGTATCTGTCATTGTCACCGTGTTTTGCGGGAATGCCGAAGCATCGCCGAAAACAGACTTGTCTACCCATGCACCGCCTGCATTTTCGGTTGACATAATATCAGGTCCGAAATATTTTTCCCAATCATTCATTGTTGACGGGTCAGTTGTTCGTGTATAACTGCCTGCGGCTGCCTTAGCAATATTTGCAGAAATCGGCACACTTGACGCAAGAAGCAGCATACAAAGAATAATGCTTAAAAATTTTCTCACATTACGTAGTTCTTTTTTCATTGATTTTTCCTCCTTTGTGATAAAACACACTTTCAGTTCATATTACTTTTCGTAATTGTTATGTCATATTTTTCGTTTAAACGCAATATACAGTATTGTTTATCAAATGTTTCTGCGTTCATTGCAGTGACAAATACCTATGCCCTCTTTCTGACTTTTAAACCATATACAGTCGTTGCACCAATTTTCACCGGATATTTCAGGCTTAGGCTCATAATATTCGCAAACATCCTGATAAGCCATTACAAAAGGTTTTCCGTCATCCGTATATTCGGGATTTTCAAGAAAATCGGGAAATATAGGCTGGGGTTCATTGTTAATGCGTTCGGCTTCATCACTGTAACCGTAAATAACATTGAACACCTTGTTTTCAACAGTTATTGTTTTATAAACCTCACCTTCAGCGATCTTTCGCATAACCTCACCTCCGTAAAAAAATATCCTTCATAATGAATTTCTGCCATCATTATAAAGGATATAAAAAATGTTATGGGTAACTTTTTCCATAAAAAAAGTATGATTTTTTAGATATATGCACCTAATTCTTCACGTTTGTTTGTGCCCGTTTTATTCATTGCACTGAACAGGTTTTTCTTAACAGTAGCCATTGAAATATTGAGTCGCTTTGCAATCTCGGCATTGCTGACATTAAAGGCAGCAAGCCTTGCAATCTCTCTTTCTCTTATGGTCAGATGCATTGAAACATTGCGTGACAGAACTTCGTTGTGAAGTTTTGTCCAGCCTTTGAGCAACACACCGTGAAGTTCCTTGAATTTTATATAGGCTTCGGGGCTTGCTCTTTCAAGTCTTTCGTCAAGAAGGTAATCGAGTTGTCTGCGATGCTCGGCAAGAATACCGAGAAGCATATCCGGCAGAGCAAGTTCAATTGCTTTATCAATATGTTCAACTGCTCTTTTTTTGTCACCCGTCTGATGATATGCTATTGCACATAAAAGTCTCAGATATATTTCGGGAATAACAGTTTTATCCACCACAGCCTGAACTATCATCGGCTCTGCTATATAAGGTATGATTTTCATAAGACCGAGACCGGAAACACCGTCAAGTTTAAACCTACTTTTCGCCATATCCTGTGCAACAACCAGCAAATATTTTATATAAAAAACCTTTGCACTGGGATGTGAATCAGGCGGCAAATGACCGAAGCATCCCAAAGTGAACCATTCGGGATAGTCACTCATGTCACGGATTCCGCTACCAGAGCAGGCAAGAGAAAGAGTGAGAATATCTCTGTCTATATCATCGCTGATAGGAGCCTCACAGATATGCTTTTTTGCCTGACGGTAAAGATTAATATCGCCCTTCCACATCGCACAAAGAGCAAGGAGCATACCTGCGGCATTGACAGCGTAAAAGCCTGAATGTGAAATTAAAAATCGCTTTGCTTCGGACAGAACCTTATCAATCTCTCCGCGGCTGTATGCAATTTCCGCTGCAAAAAGAGCCTGTGCTTCAGGATACTGACAAAGGGAATCTATACCCTTTTCAGCCGTACCCGGTGCATTATACAGATCTGTCATATCGAGAAAAGGACTTTTTCGGATAAGAGGTATAGGAACGAACTCTTCACTTAATGTTCTTTTACATCTGTTATCTTCGGGCTTAATTGTATTTTCGGGTATCATCCAACTTCTGCCCCATTTTTCCGCACCGATAATTCTGCCCGTTTTGCAAAGCCCCTGAACAGAGCGAAGAGAAACACCCCATTTATCAGCCACTTGCTGTGCGGTAAGCATTTTCATTATTTGCACTCCTCTTATATAAATTACACTTATATTATATTGCGTTTAAACGAAAAATGCAATAGTAAGCGGTATTTTAGTTGTTTATCGATTCAGCATTAACCATCTCTCTAATCCTACGAAAAAAACAGGCGGAAGAATGAAAGAAACTATTATCCGATTCGGCAGCATAAACTTTTTTCGCGGCTTTGTCGACTATTTCATGCAACACATCCTTAATAAAAAAGATTTATATGAGGACAAGATTGTTATCGTTCAGCCGGCAAAAGGCGGCAAAACAGAAAAAATCAACGAGCAAAACGATTACCGTGAATTTGCGATTTTTAAAGACGGTGTAACACTGTAGATAATTTACAGTTATACACCTCCGCCGCATATCACCGTGTTCATTAACCTGAATGTTTTCAGAAGATAAAATCAGTAATCCCCAACTTACACATCTGTATAAGTTGGGGATATTTTATGGTGTTATCTGTTAAAAACTACTGTCTTTGTTTCATTGGCTGCAAAGTCAACTGTCTTTTCTTCGCCGCCGTAAACACTGACACTTATAGTCTGAGCCTTGTCGCTTGTAATCGTAACGGTAACGGTGTCACTGCTCCACTCAAGGTCAACTTCAGCATTGGTTCTTGCCCTGAGACCTTTGATACTGCCTTTGTTCCATTCGCCGGGCAAAGCAGGTAATACTTCCACTTTGCCGGTGTTTGAATACAGTAACATTTCATCAATAATACCCACCGTACCTATGCTCGTATCGGTACAGAAAACGCCCCAACCGTCATGGGTGTTGTGGTCTGTCATCATTGATGTGTAGTAAATATTGTCGCTCATAAGAGTATAAAGTGAGTTATATGCGGAACCTGCATTTTTCAGTCTTGCGGCAACAAGAGCCTTGTGCACCCAGCCGTGAGAAGCAATATCATCTTCGCCCTCATTTTCCGTGTTACGGTTTTCTATTGCCCGGTTACAGGCATCGGTGAGCGCCTGATTGCCCTGTGTCTCAAAAGCAGGCCAGGCGGCATATAAATGGCTGATATGTCTGTGTTTGTTGTTCTCCTCATACTCATCCATAGCCCATTCACACAGTGCGCCTGTTTCGTCATACTCATAATCGGGAAGAAGCGCACTCAATGCTTCCCACTTTGCAATTCTTTCTTCATAGCCTTCTGCTTTTACGGTATTTTCCATATCTATGGTCATACGAAGTCCGTCTCTTGCGGCGGAGATATCCATGGTTGCATTGGCTGTGATTGTTGAGGTATAACCCAAAGGAGCATTCTCGGGAGAATATGAAGGAATGATAATATACTTCTCACCTTCATTCAAGTGTGTCTTACCCTCTTCATAGCAGGCTTTTCCGTTAACATCGGTGAAGTATTCAGGTGTGCAGAGTTGCTCCCAGAAGTTAGCCTGTTTTGTAAGCAAGGGCAGAAGAATATCTTTTTCAAGGTCAAGATTTTCGCCGTTGTATTCAATGGTTACATTTCCGTAACACTGCCAGAATTCATATATGGGAAGAAGCATCCAGCTTGCGCCTGCGTTCCAGTACTGGAAAGGATACCACTTGTCATATTCAACCATCATAGCGCGGTCACCGTCAGTATTAACTGGTACCTGAATTGCATCGGTCATACCGTAAGTCTTTGCCGCGTTTTCTTCCCAGTCAGGAATCTGCTTAAGCACAAACTTTATATAACCTACGCCGGCGTCATACATATTACCCGTATTCATACCCGATGACTGCAAGTTTACATTGGCATCCATTGTATATATGCCTCTCCATCCGGAGTTCCATTCACCTGTCCACATACCGCAAAGACGCGGGAAAGATGAACCTGCACAGCAGATCTGAGCGTATCTGCCCTGATTATATGCTCGTTCAATCATGGCAGTTTCAAGTTTTTCACTCTTTTGCTGAAGAGTAATAAGGTGTTCGTTGGGAAGATATTCGTTTTCGCTCTCACCCAAATCAAACTTAACTGCATTGAACAAAGCCGACTGTTTTTCTGCGTGAGGTGCAATAGCCCTGTCATAACTGAATTTTCCGTCAGCAGTGTACTTTTCTGCAACAGTAGTTGTATAATCGTAAAGTTCATCCAAAAGGGCATAACTTTCAGCATCTTTGAAATCTTCAAACTTGCCCATATTGTGAGTACGGTCAGACTTAGTAATAAGATAAACTTCAGATGCACCTGAAATCTTTATAGCCACATTTTCATCCTTGGCAACATTTTCGGTATCATTTGATTCGTCGAGCACAACACGCTCTTTTTTACCGTCAACTACGATAACCTTTGTAAGACCGCAGTAACCGCCGTCTTTGAGTTCACTGTTTTCATAAGAGGGATAGTGGGCTATCTGTGCAATATAATTACAGTCTTTGTCAACAAGTTTTTTGTACTGCATATTAACTTCGTCACCGTTGCCGAAGCCTCTCATAGAATAGCAGTCATCAAGGGAAAGTGTCATATTGATTTTTGCACCGAGGTTTGACTTTGTAATCTTTGTGACTGTTACATTGTCTTGTCTTGATGTGAAAGTAAGTCTTTCCCATTTGCCGAGAATATCCGTATATTTTACACCGACTTCTGCCGTTTCATAGTCGGTCCAACGGATATAATCGAAGTAAGGAAGTTTCGTTGAATCAAGTCTTAACACATGTGCCGGGTGGAAAGCATAAGAGAAAGTTCTGTTTCTGCCGTTCACATCCCAGGAATCATCGTAATTTATAACAGCCTGTCTGGCATCGTGAAGTTCTCCCGTAACCTCATCGGGAGTGTATCTGGGATCTCTTGAGGGCATAATGAAATTAATGTTCTGATAAATAAGAGTGTCGCTGTAAGGTGAGCCTGAAGAAACAACACCGTTTTCACCGTTACCGCTGACCATACCGTCAAACCAACTGATGCTGTCTTCAAAATTCTTTGCGTATCTTACAAGTTCCGTATATTCTGTTGCGAAAGATTTTGTGTGGTCATTTTTTATCATATTAACATCACCTGCTCTCATGTAATTAAGCACCCCGGGGAAGAAATTTCCTCCCGTTATAATACAAATCATAATGGTAACAGCAACTTTTATTTTTGTGAAAAAATTCATTTATATCCCTGCCTTCCTTTTTTTACTGACTATATAATACCATAAAAAGGCAGAAACAAACACGACATAGTTTTGAAAAAGATGTCGTGTTCCTTGTTTTAAAATATGTTAATATATATCTGTAATATAATTACAGGAGGAAACGGTTATGTTTTACACACTAAAAAGGATACTTGCAACCATGATCGCTTTAATTATGTCAATTATGGGTAATATTGATTTTGCAGGAGTGCTTATTAAACCGGAAAATACAATGGCTGAATACTATGTAAGTCTTTCCGGTGACGATAACAGCAACGGAAGCAAGGAAACACCCTTTGCCACTATCGAAAGAGCAAGGGATGAAATCAGAAAACAAACAGGAAATATGACGGGCAATATAGTTGTGCATATTGAAAGCGGCATCTATACTCTTGACGAAACCCTTGTTTTTGATGAAAGAGACAGCGCTTCAAACGGCTTCACCGTAAAATATGTCGGTGACGGCGATGTTGTTTTAAGCGGCGGAAAAGAAGTGTCCGACTTTACTCTGTATGATGAAGAAAAGAATATATACGCTGCAAAGGTGCCCGAAAATTCTACTTTCCGTCAGGTATATGTAAACGGAGAGAAGATGATAAGATCACGAAGCAACAGTGACTTTTCAACAAGAATCGAGGGCGCATCAAGATTTAAAGAAGACGGAACAATGATTCCCGAGCACCTGAATTACGGTGGCGAAGATTCTCTTGTAGTCGCCGATTACGGTGAAATATATCTTAATGCAGATGAATTTGAAAACTTCAGCAACCTTACAGATGTTGAACTTCATATTCTTACAGCCTGGGTTAAAAATGTTCTTCGTGTAAAATCAGCCGCAACAAAAGACGGCATCACTACCATAAGAATCCAGGACAATGAGAGCAAACTTATATTCAACCGTTTACATCCTAACATTGACGGTTATTCTCATATGAATACTTACAATTTTGTTTATTACATTGAAAATGCCTATGAACTCATCGATGAGGATAAAGAATGGTATCTTGACGAAACAACAGGTACACTTTATATTAAAGTACCTGAAGGCACAGACATAAACGCCGCAGAGGTTATTATCCCGAATCTGGAAACTCTTGTCGAAATCAAACCGAATAACTTTGATAAAATTCACAATCTTGCCTTTGAGGGAATAACTTTCAGATACAGCAACTGGACAGTACCCTCTGAAAAAGGTCTTGTTGATGTTCAGGCAGGTATGTATGCAAACTATTGCATTTTCAAAACAAACGATATGGGTGTTTTAAGGCCGTCCGCCGCGATTTGTGTTTCCGATACTGAAAACTTCACCATTAAAAACTGCACAGTTGAAAATATGGGTGCTGCAGGTATCGACCTGAAGCACGGCACAAAAAATTCAACTGTTCAGGATAACATTATCAGGAACATCAGCGGCAGCGGTATTATGATTGGTAATTTTGTAGTTGATGAAAACACTGATATTCACGTTGTCTATAATCCCGAAGATGAAACGGAAATATGCACAGGCGACAGAATAGTGAACAATCAGATTATGTATATCGGAACAGATTATGAAAGTTCCGTTGCCATAGGTGCCGGCTACCCGAGAAATATTCTTATTGCAAACAATGAAATTTCTTATGCACCCTACACGGGAATTTCTATCGGTTTCGGCTGGTCAAGTGAAGATAATGCCATGAGAGGAAACCGCATACTTAACAATGAAATCCATCATACAAGTCAGATTCTCTGTGACGCAGGCGGTATCTATACCCTTTCAAAACAACCCGACTCCGAAATGAGCGGTAATTACATTCACGATATCGTGCTTCCCGAGTGGGCTGACTACGGTACAAGCGGTATCTATATGGACGAACAGACTTCAGGATACACCGTAAAATATAATGTGCTTGAAAATGCCTGCGGTGTCGGTATGAACCGTGTGGGCGAAAATGACTATGATAATAAAACCATTTTCATTGATGCAAAGCGCAATACGAAAGTAAAGAATATTATCAAGAACGCAGGCAACATTGATAATTTCGATGTATATGCAAAACTGTTTTATTGATATGTTTTAAATAAGCAGCACCCAAGGTCAGAACAATACTGACCTTGGGTTTATAATTTATGCGACATAATCGTTTGCAATATGTCGCATTTGTGGTATAATGAAACGGGTGATGATTATGATTGCATTCAAATGGAATGATTTTGATTTTACTTTGATTCAACTTGACAAGGGTGTTTTTAAAAATGATATGGCAGGACACAGCCACGCCAAAAACAGTTACGAACTTCACTGTATAGTTGACGGAGAAGGTACTCTTACCACAGACAGCAAGGTGTACTCTCTTTCAAAAGGTGACTTTTTTGTAACAGGACCAAATGTTTATCATCAGCAATCGACTAACCCCGAAAAGCCTTTGACGGAGATATTTATTTATCTTCAGGCATCGGAAAAGAAAACAAATGATGCTCTTGTTTCTTCCTTTTTGTCAACACATTTTTATTTTTCAAAAGATGCAGAACTGCAGAAACTGTTTGAAGAAATTCTTAAAGAAAAGAACAATAAACAATTAGGTCATGCAAGTGCAATCAGTTCACTGTTGCAGCTTTTACTTCTCAAAATAACAAGACTGTATATGCCGGCTCTTGTCTCCTTTTCAGACAATAACGGCAACCTCAATGACCGACGGTTCATTACCATTGAACATGCATTTATAAATGACAGCGGTTCACTGACGCTTTCTGAACTCTCCGATTTAATCGGTCTTTGCGAAAGACAAACACAAAGACTTTTGCGCAAGTATTACGGAAAATCTTTCAGAGAGAAAAAGGCAGAGTCGTCAAAAAAACAGTAAGCGTAACTCCACGTACAAAAAATCACTGTTTACATTATTTTTTCTCAACAATTTCATTCTGCAAGAGTTTTCAAGCAGTTGAAGACCTTTGTTTTTTTGCCTGAAATGCAGAACTTTTGCTTTGCTGACTGTAATTCGGCCATAAAAATGCTGCAAAAACAGTTGCCCGGAGAAATATTCTCCCGAGGAAAAACTTCCCCGGGAAGGATTTTTATAAAACTTAATGGGCTTTTTGTTGACAATTATGTTGCAGATAATATATACTTTATTTGTAAATATAATATTGAAAGGAAGAAGAATATGAGAAAAATACAAAAAGCAGTTTCAATTTTGTTGGTATTGGTAATGCTGATGTCTGTTATGAGTTCTTTTGTATCGGCTCAGGATGAAAAAATCAAATTTGTTGTCCTCGGCGATTCCATTGCTTTCGGCACGGGAATTTCAAAGCCGGATGAAAATTCATACGGGGCGCTTATTTCAGAGGCTAACGGTTATATTTACGAAAACTATTCAATTCCCGGACACACAACCGATACAATGATGAAAAGACTTGAAAATGAAACAGTTGTTGCAGGCATTGCCGATGCAGATATCATTTCGGTTTCAATCGGCGGAAACAATTTCCTGCTCGCCGGTATGCAGAAAATGCTGTGGGATGCACTCGTAAAAAACGATTACAGCAGATTTGATAATATTATCGGGGAACTTTACGGAAAGTTCAACGGTGTTATCGACAAAATCAAAGATATCAATCCCGATGCAGCACTTTTTGTACAGACACTTTATAATCCGAGAGATGATATAGTTAAAGATGCTTATCAGTACGGCATTGACGGTCTTAACGCACAACTGAGAAAAATTCACACAGAGCGCCCGAATGAATTTACACTTGTTGAAGTCGGTGAGGCTTTCAATAACAACACAGATTACATTCAGTCGGACGGTATACACCCAAATGAACTCGGACACTATATAATAGCGCAGGAATATGTCAAGGTTCTTTATGAAAAGGGGTTCGGCACAGCAAGTGAACTTTTATCTGAAATGCCCGAAGTAAAACTCTCGTTTTTCGAAAAGTTGCTCAGAATGATCAAAGAATTTTTCCAAAAAATCATAGATTTTTTCGTAATATAAAATTAAGCGTTGCAGACGGGGTAGAACGAATACCGTCTGCAACGCTCTTATTGTGTCATCTTTTGTCTGAGGAAATACCGTTAACTGTCTGTTGTTTTTTCGTTAGTCTCTTCCTTCTGAAGCGAATCGAAGATAACATCTCCGTCGAGATTCCATTTTACTATCCGAAAATCGGGATGCTGTATGCCGAGATAGTTGGAACTGCCGTCAATATCCTTCGGATTTACTCCCGTAAGCCAAGCAATTGAGTCACTGTCACCGAACTCGTCCTGATTGCCGTTTTCATACTCTTCAAAAGCATATACATAATCGGGGATTTTGTCTGAACCGTTCTCTGCCTTTGTCCAGACGGTATTACCGCAGTAAACCAGTTCATCACAATCAGTCTCCACTACCTTTCTTTTCCTTGAGTCACTCAACCTTACTGCACCGTAGGATGTACAGTCAACCCATATTTCAGTTCTCTTTTCCGAAATAACCGGTCTTTTTAAAGTATGTGCATAAACGGTTTTCCCGTCCTTCTCACTAACCTGACTGTACCACCTTGCACCGTTCCAATCTTCATTTGAATACAGCACAAAAAACTTATCTTCATTTTTACCTTCGTAACGGTAAACCTTATGCACTTCCACATCCTTAACTTCGATAAGAGGCACCGTACTGAGCACATAATAGCCTGCCGCAAGAACTGTGCAGCAAATCACGGAAATCAAAGCCGTAACGAGCCTTTGTTTCCTCCTTTTAATCTTCATCATTTTATTAAAACTGTCTTTGGTTGACACTGTCTCTTTCTGCGGTATTTTGGAAAACAGACTGTCATATTCCCTGCTGCACTCTTCGCATTCCTTCAGATGCTCTTCAACTGCAGCAGAGGTTGTTTCACTGACCACATTGTCATAATAAAGAGGTAATAAATCACACACTATGTCACAGTCTATATTATTTTTTTTAGTGTTATTCATTGTATCCGTCCTTTCTCATTTTTTCATTGATTGATTTCACGGCGCGGTGATAGGTAACTCTTGCCCAGCTTTCCGTCTTCATAAAAAGTCTCGCAATCTCACCAAAAGACAGTTCTCCGAAAACCCTGAGAGTGAAAACCTCTTTGTAGGGCTCCTTCAATTGGTGGAGGACTCTGTGGATATGCATAGCCGTATCCTTTTCACTTATAAGCATTTCCACAGATTTATCTGCCGTTTTTTCCTGTTCGGGAACTGTTCCGGAAAGAGTTTCGCGGCTTTGCTTTTTGCATATATTGAGCCACTTTCTTTTGGCAATAGCACAAAGCCAGGTATAAAGGCTGCTCTTACTTTCGAAACTGTCTTTTGCCTTCATCGCCTTAAGAAAGGTTTCCTGGGTAATGTCCTGAGCCTGCATTTCGTCACGGCACAGAGAAAGCACATAACGGTAAACTGCCTCATATTCCGCACAAAGTATTTCCTGAGTAATAATTTCCTCTTTCTTTTCTTTCCGCACACTCTCACCTGCCTTTACTTTTCACTTACGGTTTTTGTCATGACTTTTCCGTCATATATTAGACAATCCAAAAAAGAAAACGTTACAAAAATAAATCTTTTTTTCAGAAAAATTTCAGCACCCATTCAAAGTTATGGGTGCTGAATCATTTTATAAATGAAATGTTCTCTTCTTTCTCTCTTTGAAACTGATGTCGTGCTTTTTCAGTTTCACTCTGTCCCTGGCTGCGGGGATGAATAGTTCCTTTGAATAAGCGTCACTGTCACCTACAATAATCCCCTCAACATCACCGAAATCTGTATCACGGTTTGTTTCAACGGTTACGGAAATACCCAACTCTGCAAGTTTTTTAAGAAAATCTTTTTCAATATCACTTTCTTTATAAATATTTGAAAAGGTAAATGCCAAATTGTCACCGCAGGAAACTGCACCGCAGCGAGCGCCGTTTACAAGACCGGGACCTGTATAAAAGTTGAAGCCTTCCACATGCTCTTTCATATCTTCGGGAATAGTTATCGGACCGAGATTTGAAAGAAGAGCCGTGGTTGAATATTCGGCACCGAAGGTGAAGCCTGTTTTGATAAAGAAAAGTTTCAGCGGCAGCGGAACTAAACCAATTGCCTTAGTTCCGCTTTTTACTGCCCGTGTTATGTATGCGTGGTGCGCTTTTTCGGAGTTAACCTGCCTTAACTGTCTGCTGACGGCAGAAACTATATCTTCGAAGGTATATTCACTCTTGCGAGGGTCGATTTTAACAAGAACACACAGCACAAAGTTCCTTAATGTGCGGCTGGGAAAAAATTTACGAAGGTTGACAGGAATTTGTACGCTGACCTCTTTTTTTCTCTTACTTGAAACTAACTGTTTTCTGTAATGAATATCCATAAGGATTGCCGCAAGCAGTTCAGTAACGGTAACGCCGTAACTTTTGCTTATAACATGAAGTTGTTCAAAAGACATGATGACTGTTGTGTAATTGCACAGATATAAGGGCTCCTTTGTACCTTTCTTGTGATAGACAAAAGTGTCCATAAGATTTGTGTTTTTGTCTTTTGCGGCATAACGCTCATATGCGTCCTCATACTCTGCCTTATTCATCGTATCTCTTATATCAAGAACAAACTCATTATGTGATATGCTGTTACCCTTAAGTCTCAGATATTCCCCCGCCAGAGTTGAAATAAAAACTGCACCGCCGTAACCGTCACAAAGAGCATGGTAAAAATCAATGCTTATCCTGCATCCGTGATAATATACTCTGAAAAGATATCCGTTGTTTTCTCTGAACCCCGCGCGGTAACAGAAATTCTTTATGTCGTGCTTTATCGGACATTCCGCTTCATTGATTTCATAGTAATGCCAGAAAAAGCCGTTTCTTATCTGAACCTTAAGGCTCGGTATTCTGTCAAGAGTTCTTTTCAAAGCCTCTTTGAGTATTTCAGGTTCTATGTCCTGTTTAAGTTGAACAGACAAACGGAAAACATTAGCCCATTCTTTTATGTTCTGCCCCGGAAAAACCTTTCCGGCAGTATCAAGCGGTATCCATTCAAAAGGTCTTCTTACCATAAAAATAATCCTCTCAGATTTATTGTCGCTAATTTCCCCCTATTATAGCATTATAATACTTTTTCTGCAACACATCTCAGTAAAAAGAACACTGCATCTTTAATTTCACAAAACAAATACGGGACTGCATAAACAGCCCCGTTATTTTAATCGCTTATCTTACTTAAGAAGGCTTTAAGTCTTTCGGTCCGCGGATTTGAAATCACATATTCCGCTTCACCCTCTTCAGCGATGACACCCTGATCCATAAAGACGATATAATCGGAAACCTCCTTAGCGAAGGTCATTTCGTGAGTAACAATAACCATAGTCATATTCTCATGAGCGAGTTCACGGATAACCTTAAGGATTTCTCCCGTAAGTTCCGGATCAAGAGCAGAGGTAGGCTCGTCAAAAAAGAGTATTTTCGGTTCAAGAGCCATGGCTCGGGCGATGGAAACTCTTTGCTTTTGTCCGCCCGAAAGTTCACAGGGGTAGTTTTGCATCTTATCTTCAAGTCCCATTTTTTTAATGACGGCCTTTGCTTTTTGGTCAATCTCTTCATAAATTGACTTCTTGTTTTTCTTGAAATCAGGTCTTCTCTTTGCTCTGACTTTAAGGGCGAGTTTAACATTATCAAGAACATTATATTGAGGAAAAAGGTTGAAATCCTGGAAAACAAGTCCTATTGAAAGTTGTTTTTCAAGTTGTTCTTTTTTGGAAAGTTTCTTTTCATTTTCCGAATCAAAAATCACGTCTCCGTCAACGGTTATCTTACCGCTGTCAGCCGTTTCAAGGAAGTTTATGCACCTTAAAAGTGTTGTCTTGCCGCTACCGGATGAGCCGATAACAGAAAGAACCTCACCTTCATTAAGATTGAAAGAGATACCCTTAAGAACCTGGGTTTTTCCGAAACTTTTTTCTAAATTTCTTACTTCAAGTATAGCCATAACGGTACCTCCTTATCCTTTGTAATAATCGAGTTTCTTTTCTACTTTGCCGAGAACAACGGTGAGTAATCCGCAGAAAAGAAGGAAAAACACCGCCGTGTAGAAAAGGGGCCATATAACGCCACGGGCAGAGAACTGTCCCGCAACCATAATAATGTCGAGCACACCGATAACACGGGCAAGAGATGTATCCTTTATGAGAGTAAGAATTTCGTTACCCATGGGAGGAACTATGCGCTTTATAACCTGCATAAGAACAACTTTGAAGAAGGTCTGTGTCTTGGTCATACCGAGAACCTGACCGGCCTCATACTGCCCTTTAGGAATACCCTCTATACCGCCACGGTAAATTTCTGAAAAATAGCAAGCGTAGTTAATAACGAAGGCAACTGCCGCCGCTGTCATTCGTGGATTTTCACCGGGAAAATGGGCATCAAACACAAGTCCGGGTACATAAAAGACCACAAAAAGCTGAAGCATAAGCGGCGTTCCTCTGATAATCCACACAAATGCTCTTGTCAGTAATCTCAAGGGTGCAAACTTTGTCATCGAGCCAAAGGCTACCACAAGTCCCAAAGGAATTGCAAAAAACAAAGTTATACCGAAGAGTTTTATGTTTTCAAAAAAGCCGACAAACAAATCGGCATTTACTGCTGCGAAATTCATATATTACCTCTGTATAAAACAACCAAAATGCCGTCTTGAGGACGGCATCGGTTTATTTATCTTCTTTTCTTATTTTACAAGAATCTGTTCAGTGAGTTTGTATTTTTCTGCAATCTTTGCAAGTTCACCGTTTTCTGCGAGTTTTGCCATTGCATCGTTAACTGCTGCACAGGTGTCAGCACCCTTACGGAATGCAATGCCGTATTCTTCGTCTGCAAATGCGAGTTCGTCAACAACTACAAGGTTTTCGTAGTCTGTACCTTCACCGATCATACCGATTGAAAGAACATAGTCAACAACACAACCGTCTGCTACACCTGAAGCAACTTCCATAAGTGCCTTTGCCCGAGAGTCAACTGCTGTGTATTTTGCCTTTGCGAAGAAAGCGTCTTCCTTGGCTACGGATTCACCTGCTGATTCGATTTCAGCAACGATGTTTGCACCTTCAAGAGCCTCTGCTGTGGTGTACTTGTCAGCGTTTTCAGCCTTAACAAGAAGAACCTGCTTGTTAGCCATATATGCTGTGGAAATTTCCATTTCTTCCACTCTTTCGGGTGTGATGGTCATACCGTTCCAGATGCAGTCAATTGTCTTTGATTTAAGTTCGGTTTCCTTTGCAGCCCAGTCGATAAGCTGGAATACGGGGTCAACGCCGAGTTCTGCACAGACAGCCTTAGCAAATTCAGTTTCAAAACCGATAAGTTCGCCGTTGTCGTCTTTGTAGTTCATGGGAGCAAATTCAGTGTAACCGATGATCATTTTGCCGTTGGATTTTATGTAATCAAGGTCAGATGCTGTTTCTGCTGCAGTTGCGTCTGCTGCTGTTGTTTCTTCCGGTGTTTCACCGCCACCGTTGCAGGCTGCAAGGGTGAAGCACATAACTACTGCTAAAATTGCCAGAATAATGGCGAGGGTTTTCTTTTTCATAATAAATTACTCCTTTTTCTGATGATAAATACCTCATCGTATAAATTTTTAAAGCGACATTTTCTTCATCGCTTTAGCGTGGTAACATAGTAACACATTAATAGTTTTATGTCAATAGTTTTTTGAAAATAATTTTGACAAGAAATAAACTATCTTTCTTGACTTTGTTTGCAATAATAATGTATAATATAATTTATCGGTTATTATTCAATATTTTACTTGGAGGTGGGAACTGCATGGATAGCGGTGATGGTAACCCTAAAGGGTGCATTTTAATATTTTTGTGCAGTTCTGCCGTTCACTGACAGTACTGCACTGAGGGTGCATTGACTTTTTGTCTGCGCCTGAAATGACAATGAAAGTCGGTGAAGCAAATGAATGAAAACGAATTTGGCAGACTTTATAAACTTCTGGCAAAAAATCTGCTCAAAGAACTGAAAAACGAACTTTCGGATATGGCATATCCGGATATTGCGGAATTTATTATGGATCTTGATGACGATAAAATATCCGTTAAGATTTTCCGCATACTCCCCAAAGACATTTCTGCTGACGTCTTTTCCTATCTTGATACGGAAAAACAGTCGGTTATCGTCCAGTCAATTACAGACAGCGAAATCGGACGTCTTATGGATGACCTTTATGTTGACGATGCTGTTGACTTTCTTGAAGAGGTTCCCGCTAACATCGTGCGCCGTGTTTTAGCCAATACGGACAGGGAAACCCGAGAAATCATCAACCGCTTCCTCACCTACCCCGACAACTGCGCCGGCAGTGTCATGACTATCGAAATGGTGGAACTTCATGACAGACTTACCGTTGCCGAGGCTATAAAGAGCATCCGCAGAACAGGTGTTGATAAAGAAACAATCTACACCTGTTATGTTATCGACGATAAGCGTCACCTTGTAGGTACTATCCCCCTGAGAAGACTTCTTCTCAATGACGAGGATACCCCTCTTACGGAAATTATGTCCGACGACGAACAACTCATCTATGTTACCACTATGGATGACCAAGAATATGTGGCAGCCATAGCTAAAAAATATGACCTTCTTTCCGTTCCCGTTGTTGACAAGGAAAACCGCCTTGTGGGAATTATCACCATCGACGATATTATCGACATCATCGATGAAGAGGCTACGGAAGACTTTGAAAAGATGGCTCTTCTTACTCCTTCGGAGGATGAGTACATCAAAACAGGTGTTCTTTCCCTTGCTAAAAACCGTATCCCCTGGCTTATCGTCCTTATGCTTGCCTCCACTCTTACGGGGCAGATTATCGAAGGCTTTGAAACAAAACTTTCCGTAGTAGCAGGTCTTACTGCCTGCATCCCCATGCTTATGGGTACGGGCGGTAACTCGGGCAATCAGGTTTCTACCCTTGTTATCCGCGGTCTTGCTCTTGGTGAAATCAAGATAAAGGATTACTTTCTTATTCTCTGGAAAGAAATCCGTGTTTCCCTTATGGTCGGTCTTGTTCTCGCCGTGGCAAACTACGGAAGAATGTTACTGCTGAGACTTACTACAGGCAGCGACGTTACCGACAGTGTGATACTTGTGGTATCAATGGCCGTTATGGCTGTTGTTGTGGTATCAAAAACAATCGGCTGTACTCTGCCCATTGTGGCAAAACTTTTAAAACTTGACCCTGCACTTATGGCAGGTCCTCTTATCACCACTCTGGTTGACACAATCTCTCTTGTAATTTATTTTGCACTTGCAAATGCAATTATCTTTTAACAAAAATAAAGGAGGTATGCTCTTTGCTCAAACGTTTTTTAGAGTATACTAAAGGCTACAGACTTCTGACAATTATCTGTCCCATAATGATTTATCTTGACGTTGTGGTCGAACTGAAAATTCCCACGGTTATGGGCGAGGTTACGGATATACTGGTACTTCTCAAGGGCGGAAATTTTTCTTCCGACGAAATAACAAGTCAACTTACCTCAAAACTTATTGAAATGCTTCTGCTTTGCGCAGTAACTCTTATTATCGGCTATATTGCCGCACGATGCTCCGCTATAGCAAGTATGGGCTTCGGTGCAAATTTACGTCGCGAACTTTTCTATAAAATTCAGAGTCTCTCTTTTGAAAATATAGACAAACTGAAAATTTCTACACTTATCACCCGTATGACAAGTGACGTTTCGATGATTCAGAGTACCTATAAAAACACCATCGTCACATTTATAAAGGGTCCCATTATGCTCTTTACGGCTTTAATGTATGCCATCGAAATAAGCAAGGAACTTTCTTCTATGTTTTACATTGCTTTACCCACCATCGTAATTATTCTTATAATTATGGGTTATATGGCAGTACCTGCTTTCAAAAAGATGCTCAAGACCACCGATAAGTTCAACGGTGTTTTAAGAGGTAACATAAACGGTATCCGTGTGGTAAAATCCTTTGTACGCGAAGACCACGAAAAGGAAAAGTTCGAAAAGGTAAATAACGAAGTTCTTCAGATGAACATAAGAGCACAGAGCCTTATCCTTTACATAACACCTGCCATTATGTTGGTTGTTTACGGATGTATGGTGTTCGCCTTATGGCGCGGCAGTTCTCTTATTCTCGACGGTAAGTCCGGTCTTACCACCGGTGAAATGAATACCTTCATTGCCTTTATCTCACAGGTGCTTTCCTCTCTTATGACCGTTCTTTTAGTCTTTGTAAGCATGTTCGTTTCAAAGGCTTCCATCGGCAGACTCGGTGAAATCTTCAATCAGGAGCCTGCAGTAAGCGATAAAGACGCCGACGAAAATATCAAAGTTGAAAACGGCAGTATCGCATTTAAAAATGTCACTTTCAAATATAACGAAACCGTTGAGAAAAACATTCTTGAAGATATTAACCTTAAAATAAACGCAGGTGAAACCGTAGGTATTATCGGCTCCACCGGCTCGGCGAAATCCACTCTCATTCAGCTTATCCCCCGTCTCTATGACACCACCGAGGGTGAAGTTCTTGTGGGCGGAAGAAATGTCAAGGATTATTCCTTCAAAAATCTCCGCGGTGAAATTTCCGTGGTACTTCAGCAGAATATGCTTTTCTCAGGCACAATTATGGAAAACATCCGTTGGGGCAGACCTGAAGCCACCGACGAAGAAGTCTTTGCCGCCGCAAAGGATGCACAGGCTCACGAGTTTATAAGCGAGTTCGAAAAAGGCTATGAGACGGAACTCGGACAGGGCGGTTCCACAGTTTCAGGCGGTCAGAGACAGAGAATCTGTATTGCCCGTGCCCTTCTCAAAAAGCCTAAAATTCTTATACTTGATGACTCCACAAGTGCCGTTGATACTGCCACGGATGCCGGAATCAAAAAGGCTCTGCGCAGTGAACAGTATAAGGATATCACCAAAATCATTATCGCACAGCGCATTACTTCCATTATGGACGCTGACAGAATAGTAGTTATAGAAGACGGTAAAATAGAAGCCGTCGGCACTCACGATGAACTTAAAGAAACCAGTGAGGTTTACCGTGAAATCTTTGTTTCACAGCAGGAAGGAGTGTTGGCACAGTGAGCAGACTTCCTACAGAAAATGAAATAGAAAAAGATGTAAATGACATCGTAAAAGAAGAAAAAAATAAGAAAAAGAAATTTTTCGGCAGTAAAAAGTCCGGAAAGAAAATTCCCGAAAACGAAACAGAAGAAGAAAGAAAAGAAAGAGAAAAAAAGGAAGCAGCAAAAAAGAGAGCAAAGCCCAAAGATCTTAAGCAGGCAACAAAGCGCCTTTTCAGTTATCTCAAGGACTTTAAAGGTCTTATCATTCTTGTGTGTATTTCCGTTGTTCTCACCACAGTGACAAGTTTCATCGCTTCACTTGCCATGATGCCCGTTATCAACACTATCGCTGAAACGGTTGTAGCAAAAAATCCCGACATTGCCGCAGCCTTTGCTTCCATTACCAAATGGCTTATGATTATGGCTGTAGGTTTTATCTTCTCCTCTACTCTCAACCTTGTATACACAAGAATAATGCTTTATGTTTCTTCAAAGACATTGGCAAATATGAGACGTGACCTTTTCAATCATATTCAGACTCTCCCGCTGAATTTCTTTGACAACAGAAAAACAGGCGAAATAATGAGCCGTTTCACCAATGATATCAGCAGAGTCAGCGACCTCGTCAGCAGTACTCTCCCCACTCTTATAACTTCCTCAATTTCTGCTGTACTCACCGTCGGTTATATGATTATAACATCGTGGAAACTCACCCTTACCATTACGGTGGCTGTGGTGCTGATGTTTATGACGGTTATGATTATCACCAAAAAATGCTCCCCTCTTTTCAAGCAGCAGCAGAAGGCTATCGGTGAGGTCAACGGTTATATCGAAGAATACATCCGCGGCATCAAAAACGTAAAACTTTTCTGCCACGAGGAAAGAACCAAGGAAGGCTTCAGCGAACTTAACGAAAACTACCGCAGAATCGGTGTAAAGGCAAATATTATCGGCGGCTTTATGGGTCCTCTTATGTCAATGATAACAAGAGTAAACTATGCCATCGTAGTTATTCTCGGCGCAAGAATCGTTATGAACGGCGGTATGGACATCGGTACACTTACGGTTTATCTTGACAAATCAAAAAGTTACGGTACACCCATAGCGCAGATAGCCTCCTGCTACAGCACTCTCGTTTCTGCCATGGCAGGTGCAGAGAGAGTTTTCGAAATTCTCGACACACCTTCCGAAACTGACGAAGGCAAGGTTACTCTTGTCCGCCTGATTAAAAACGCCTTGGGCGAAGACGAGGAAAACGAAAAAGAAGGCGCTTTTGCATGGAAAGTCCCCACTGATGACGGCAGTAAATACGTTCCTCTCAAGGGCGACATAAAGGTCGAGGATATCACCTTCTCCTATGTGGAAGGTACGGAAGTACTTAAGAATGTTACCGTCAATGCACACAGCGGCACAAAGGTTGCTTTCGTCGGCTCCACCGGCGCAGGTAAGACCACCATCACCAATCTCATCAACCGTTTCTATGAAATAGATAAGGGTACCATCATCTATGACGGCATAGATATTAAGGATATCAAAAAAGCGGACCTGAGAAAATCTATGGCTATGGTTTTACAGGATACGAGACTTTTTGCAGGTACTATTGCAGAAAACATCCGCTACGGCAAACTCGACGCCACAGACGAAGAGGTTATTGCTGCGGCAAAGATAGCCAACGCTCACTCCTTTATTGAAAGACTTCCCGACGGTTATGAAACGGAAATCCGTTCCGACGGTAACAACATCAGTATGGGACAGGCACAGCTTATAAATATCGCACGTGCCGCTATTGCAAAGGCACCCGTACTTATTCTTGACGAGGCTACCTCCTCTGTCGATACAAGAACGGAAAGACTTATTGAAGTGGGTATGGACTCCATTATGGAAGAAAGAACCGTATTTGTAATCGCCCACAGACTTTCCACCGTAAGAAACTC
Source organism: Acutalibacteraceae bacterium (assembly GCA_045537395.1). Classification (GTDB taxonomy): domain Bacteria; phylum Bacillota; class Clostridia; order Oscillospirales; family Acutalibacteraceae; genus UBA6857. The sequence goes on from JAZSPI010000051.1 coordinate 32,045, forward strand.
CGAAAAAATCATTGTTCTTGAAAAGGGCGAGATTATCGAAGAAGGTAATCATCAATCCCTTATCGACCTTGGCGGAAAGTATTACCAACTTTATACAGGTGCATTTGAAATGAAATAAAAAATGAACAGTACCGCGTGAATTTGCGGTACTGTTTTTTCCTCTCCGTCAACTGCTTTGCCAACTCTCCTTAACAAGGAGAGTTTTTTTGTATAGTAAAACCATTGTAAACAGCCGGATTTTCCGCCGCCTTCACAATGGTTATATCTTGTACGGGGCTGTTACTACAGTCTCGTTTATATTATTCCATCGGTACTCTCACCGTAATTTCTGTTCCTACGCCTTCTTCGCTTTCCACTTCAATTTCTCCGCCGGTAATGTCGATAACCCTTTTAACAAGAGCAAGACCGAGACCGTTACCCTTTGTTGCTCTCGATTTATCACCCTGATAAAACTTTTCAAATATCCTTTTCATAACATCTTCACTCATACCGCAACCTGTATCGCAGACTTTCACAAGGGCATTTTCGTTTTCTTTTTTCAGGATAACTCTTACCGTATCACCCTCGTCACAGAACTTTATGGCGTTTGAAATAAGATTTGACCAGATTATTGAAAGAAGTTCGTTGTCAGAAACAATTATAATACTTTCATCGAGTTCTGTTTCAATGAGGATATTTTTACTTTCCCACTCTGTCTCAAAATTAAGCATACACTCGCAAAGCTGTTCACTCAGGTTATATCGCTTCTTTTCGGGAAAAATCTGCTGATTTTCAAGTTTATTGAGTCGGAGAATACTTGTTACGAGTTCCGAAAGATTGACCGAAGCGTTTGCTATTATTTCCGCATACTCTTTTTTTTCTTCGGCAGACAGTATCGGATCCTGAATCATAGTGGAATAAGAGTTGATAATAGCGAGAGGATTTTTAAGTTCATGAGAAACGTTTGCTATAAAGTCATTTTTCAGCGTTTCAATACTTGAAAGTTCCTCTGCCATTTTATTGAAGTCACGAACAATAACGTCAAACTCATTGAATGTACCGAAAGGACGGAAAAGTTTAACTCTGACAGAAAAGTCACCCTTCATAATTTTGTGAGTGGCATCAAGAAGTTTTGTCAGAGGAACCTTAACCGTAAACCATTTGAAAATGTTATATACAACAGTAACTATAAGGCTTATGATAATAACATTAAAAAAAGTCTGTATGGCACGAATTTTCAGTTCTTCGGTAAGTTCCATAATGTCAAAGACCATACGCAGACCGTTGTTAAAAAACAAAAGAAAACATACGGTAATTACAACACCGAAAACACTGAAAGCAAAAAGGAACTGTGTAACAGAAAAAAGAGAAAAGTTGATTTGCTTATCCTGATGTTTTCTACCCTTTATTTTAAATCTGATTTTCATTTTATTTTCACCTTATAACCGAGGCCGTGTACCGTGACAATTTCAAAATCCTCACATGCTGAAAATTTATCCCTTATTTTAGCCATATAAACATCAACTGTTCTCGGTCCGGAAGAAGTATCAGAGTTCCAAAACTCATCCATTAACTGTGAACGGGTAAAGGTTTTATTGGGATATGAAAGCAATTTGTATAGGATGTTGAACTCCCTTGCCGTCATGGGAACTTCCCTGCCGCCGACCTTTGTGGTACGTTCTTCAGTGTTCATTGTAAGACTGCCTACGGTAATTGATTTGCTTGTAGCAATTCTGGCACGTCTCAAAAGTGCATCAATACGAAGTACAAGTTCTTCGGGATTAATGGGCTTTACCATATAATCGTCTATACCTATACCGTATCCTCTTTGTTTGGAATAAAGGTCATCCCTTGCGCTGATGAAGAGAATAGGGATTTCTTTATTTGTGGAACGGACAGTGCGGGTGAACTCATATCCGTCAATTCCGGGCATCATAATATCTGTAACTATCAGGTCGTAAACATTACCTTCCATACTCTCATAAGCCTTTTGCGCATCAAGGCATCCTGTGGCATGATAACCTTTCTGATTGAGAAAAGAACAAACGGCACGGTTGAGGTTTTTATCGTCTTCAACTACAAGTATCTTAATCATAATTACTCTCCTTCCGGAAGTTATTACTTTTGATTATAACACAACATTGTTAAGATTTTGTTTATAACGCCACTGTTTTTTTATTATTTAAAGAATAAATCTTTATTCTCAGATAAAAATAAAAGGGAAGAAAAACAGAAAGAAGGATGCGGAATGTCTATTTCAAGAAATGAATACGGCAGACTTGCCAAAAAATATTCACCCTCTTCTCCCGTGGGCAAAGACTGTCTTTCAGCGTTTTTAATCGGCGGAACAATATGTGCTTTTGCCGAAGGTCTTAACCTGTGGTTTTCAGCCTCAATGACAGAAGATGAAAGCAGAACTCTCGCTATGCTCGTTATAATCGCTCTTACGGCAATACTTACCGGTTTCGGTGTTTTTGACAATATAGCAAAACACGCAGGTGCAGGAACAATGGTTCCTATTACGGGCTTTGCCAACTCCATCGTCTCGCCTGCCATGGAGTTCCGCGCCGAGGGTACCGTAACAGGCACTGCCGCACAGATGTTTTCAATTGCAGGACCTGTAATAGTTTTCGGCTGTTCGAGTGCCGCCCTTTACGGACTAATCATCTATCTTTTGAAATTGTATTAAAAAAGGGAGGCAGACTATGGCAACACGTAAAGGTAAAACGATAATCACCGAAAAGAAACCTTGCATCATAGCCTCGGCTGCTGTTGTAGGCAAGAAAGAGGGAGAAGGTCCTCTTGCAAAAGATTTTGATAAGATTTTCGAGGACACCACCTTAGGTCAGGACTGTTGGGAAAAAGCCGAAAGCGTCCTTATGAAAAATGCCGTCATGACCGCCGTGGAAAAAGCGGGAAAGGGAATGGAAGAAATCGATGCTGTCTTTGCAGGTGACCTTCTTAATCAATGCACCGGCTCAGCCTTCGCTCTGCGGGAGTTCGGTATGCCCTTTACGGGACTTTACGGAGCCTGTTCAACCATGGCGCTGAGTCTTATCTGCGCTACTCTCGCCATCGAAAGCGGAGGTATGAACACCTGTATTGCCACCACAAGTTCACACTTCTGTTCGGCAGAAAAACAGTTCCGTTTCCCACTCGAATACGGAGGCCAACGGTCTCCCACAGCCCAGTGGACGGTTACAGGTTCGGGAGCCGCTGTCCTGTCCGACGAGAAAAACACCAACCTTCCATATATAGACAAAGTGCATATCGGTACCATTGAGGATCTGGGTATTACAGATGCGGCAAATATGGGTGCGGCAATGGCACCTGCTGCATGCAAAACCCTTTCTGAATTTTTCTGGGACACCAAAACCTCACCTGATGACTACGATGCCATTTTTACAGGTGACCTTGGCTCTGTAGGCTCGGAACTGTTAAAAGAACTTATGAAGATAGAATACGGGATAACTCTCGATAAAAATTACTTCGACTGCGGTCTTATGATTTATGACCGGGAAAGTCAGGATGTTCATGCAGGCGGCTCGGGCTGCGGCTGTAGTGCAAGTGTACTCTGCTCACACATCTTAAACAGTATGAAGGACGGAAAATACAGTAATATTCTCTTTATGGCGACGGGCGCACTTATGTCCCCCGTATCTTCAAAAGAGGGAGAAAGCATTCCCGGCATCGCACATCTGGTAAATATTAAAAGGGGTGAAAGAAAATGAGTATTACTTCTGCTCTGAAATGTCTTTTCTGTCTTGTCAAATGCAGTAAATATCTTTATTTTATAAAAAAGGCTGTCTGCATTACTGCAATATCTATTGCTGTCATAGCAGGTTTCAGTCTGATTTCAGGCAATAACAGTCTGATGAAAAAATTTAAGGAGATGATATGATGGAGTTATTTCTCTCTATCCTGAAAGCCTTTGCCGTGGGCGGTCTTATCTGCACCGTCGGTCAACTTCTTATCGACCTTACAAGGCTCACCCCCGCAAAAATCCTCGTTTCCTTCGTTGTCATCGGCGTTATTTTGGGTGGCATCGGACTGTATGAGCCTTTAGCCGAATGGGCAGGTGCAGGTGCTACTCTCCCACTCACGGGCTTCGGATATAATCTTGCTAAGGGGACAAAAGAAGCCATCGCTGAAGAAGGAATGATGGGTATTTTAAGCGGCCCCCTCTCCTCGGCTTCCGTTGGCATTATGGCGGCGGTTATCTGCGGTCTGGTGGTATCAGTTTTCGCCAAGAGTAAGGATAAACAGTGATTTACAGTCGGCAGAAATGTCGGCTTTTTTCATTTCCTGTAGTTTTTCCTTTTGAAATTTGCACTTATTGCTCTTTTCTTTTTTATCGAGACAGGTTATAATGTAGGTGTAGATTAAAAATGGAGGCTTATATGCAACAGGTAATGGATAAAATTGAAACTCTTGTCGAAGAATATGAAGATGCTCTTTTAGAGAAGGGTTTGATATGCTCTGTTTCGAAAAAATACTTTGAAACCAAGGTTTCTCTTTCTTCACATCATAGTTATACTTTACTTGATAATATTTTCAGGCATATCGCTTACAAAAGGGAAAGCAAATACTTCAAGCATCAACGCAACCGCCAGCATTGTGCCGTACTCTGCTTTTGTCCTGCCAATAAAGAGTTTCTTAAAAAATCCGAGTGTAAGGAGTACGCTTTTGCTCTTTATGAAGTTTTCCGCCACGAAGAAGGTTTTTCACCAAAGGAAAAAATATATAACGAAAAAACTGTCCTCAACAAAATAGAAAAAAGAATTCGAAAAGTTTTAAAATCAGCAGAAAAGAAAAGTGCCGTACGCATCTGCAAATGCACAAAATTTGATTTATTAAGATATTTTTTTAAAACGGAATACGGTTATAAAAAAACTATTTTCGGTATAGACAGAAACACTTTAGACACTATCTTTTCTGTTTCTTTTATAGTCGTTTTCTTGATAATTATTTTGATTGTTTATCTGAATACAAAATAAGATATAATATCGAAATGATGTGGAAAAACTTCAACTTTTTACCGAAAACCACTTGACAACTTTCAAAGTATATGGTAATATCATTAGGCAAATACGGAGAGATACCGAAGTGGTTATAACGGAACGGTCTTGAAAACCGTCGTACGTTTGCGCGTACCGTGGGTTCGAATCCCACTCTCTCCGCCATCTTTTTTTATTTAAGGCACTGAATGGAGTAGTACTCAAGTTGGTGACGAGGCGCCCCTGCTAAGGGCGTAGGTCGGGTAACCGGCGCGAGAGTTCGAGTCTCTCCTACTCCGCCACGATAAAGGTAACTGAAACGGTTACCTTTATTTTTTTGTTTTCTGTATACACCTCGAACTCGAGCGACGAAGGCGCGGGCATCATCACCGAAGCGCGCCCGGTGGGCGATGAAGCGAGGGAGGATGGCACAGCGGTCCAAGTACTCCCTCAGTCAGTTTTGCTGACAGTTCCCTCAAAGAGGGAGCCTGATACTCCAAGCCGTAATGAACTTTAGGAACCGCAAGAGTAAAGGCTCTTACTTTGCTCTCGCGGCGGCACAGCGCTTGACAACATAACAAAGCACCGACAACAAGAGCGTATTATATTACAGGTGAAACCGAGGTAATACTCACAGATTTTGATATAAAATTTTCTTTCGGTGTGGACTTAAAAAATGTTTATGACACTTACGAAAACACAATTACAAAAGACCTTGTTTCAAACGGAACAAAAACCGTTTCTTTTGTTCCCGGCGAAAAACAGGTAACGCAGATTTATAATAAAATCCTTGAACTTGACTTAACGGCAATCAAAACAAAAATGACCTCATCGGTTTTATCTTCCTCAAAAGAGCAGATTAATATGACTCCGCTGAATGAATATAATGTCTGTTTTACTTTCCACGGAAACACTTATTATCTGAGTGGTGACGCCACGGCTGTGAACTACCGAGATAAAAATGACGAGACAGAAAGGTTTTTAACCTTCGTTGACTTTATGCAGGAAATATATTATAATACACCCGAATACGCTGACCTTCCCGAGGCAAAAGGTGGCTACAGTTAAAAACAAAGGTGTGAAGATTTATGAAAAGAAAGGCAAAGATTATTATTGCTGTTTTTTCTGTTCTTATTATCGCTTTCAGTTTATTTATGATGATGCCGCGAAGTTTAAGCCACAGAACAGAAAACTGCGATATCAAAGTTTTTCTTCCCCAAGGCAACACTAATAAATACAAAGAACTTTCTGCCTCATTTTTTCAGGACTGGGAAATATATGAATACAGACTTACCGATGAAGAAATTGCAGAAATAGAAAAAGAACTGAATAATGGCTATTGGGCAAAGATAGACAGTGATGATAAGAAACTCTTCGTACACGACTATTTTTACGCTTCGTTTTTAAAAGGCAGAGTTTGGCAAAAAGATTTTGACCTTTCCGATGAAGTTTATGTGTCTTCCTATACGGGATATCAACGTCCTTTCCATTACAGCGAAACTTCCATTTCCGATAATTGGTATGTATTTATATATGATAAAGGAAATTCAGTCTATTACGGATTCAAAACTTATTTGGGACGGTAATAACAATCGGAATAACAACAAAACAAGGACAGGTTGCTGTGTGCTTGATGCACAGTAACCTGTCCCTTTGTATTTGTGGATTGTTTAATCATGGTGAAAAAACAGACGACCAACGGTCGCCCTACGATGTAATATTTATATTTACGGCGGTATAAAACCTCTCCGTCACGGCAAAGCCGTGCCACCTCTCCTCACCGAGGAGAGGCTGATCGGCTCCTTCTCCGAGGGACTGTCACGAAGTGACTGAAGGAAACAAAAAGCCTCTCCTAAAAGGCAATGTAATTAACTTAAGAAACACTTCCTTGGAAGTGTCATCTTGAACGAATGTGAAAGATCTTTGCAGAAGATAGAGTTTTAAGATATTTCGCTATGCTCAAGATGACAAACTGAACATTAAGTTAATGACACTGCCTAAAAGGAGAGGTGGCACGGCTATGCCGTCACGGATAGTTTTTCTGCATTCAGCATTTTGAATTCCAAAAGCATTCCCTTTCGGCTTTCCCCTCCCTGTCAAAAGTAACGCCCTCACTTTCAAGCAAAGCACGTTGCATCTCTTCTCCGCCGAAAGCAAAACCTTTTGAAAGTCTGCCGTCAGAAAAAACTACTCTGTGACAGGGTATTTCTCCCGGCAAGGGATTTGAATGTAAGGCGTAGCCGACAACTCTTGACCAACGGGGGTTGCCCGCCATAAGGGCAACTTGTCCGTAGGAAGCAACCTTACCTTTTGGAATTTGTCTTACTACCGCATAGATTTTATCAAAAGTATTCATTATAACCTCAATGATTTCCGCAGCCGTGTTCACCGCAGGTATGACCTTCACCGTGTTCGTGGTCATGATGGTCACATTTCGCATCGGGATTATAAGCAAGATTGCCTGCAATGAAACTCACCACAGCCATATCCGCTGCGCCCATAACACCGCCGTAAAACTTTATCCCTGCTTCTTTCAAAGCTATCTGTGCACCGCCGCCGATACCGCCGCAGATAAGCACATCAACACCATTCGCTGTCAGAAATCCTGCAAGAGCACCGTGTCCGCTTCCGTTGGTATCTACAACCGAGGCTGATTTTACTGTATCATTTTCAACCTCGTAAATTTTAAACTGACTTGTGTGACCGAAGTGCTGAAAAACCTGACCGTTTTCATAAGTTACTGCTATTTTCATTGTTAGTTTCTCCTTTTTGCTCTTAAGCATACATTCGAATTATTTGTGGGACAAAGAAACAACACATTCGACATGATTCGTGTGCGGGAACATATCAACCGGCTGTATCCTCTGTACTTTGTACCCATTTTTACAAAGGTATGCGAGATCCCTTGCCTGGGTTTCCACGTTGCAGGAAATATAAACGATTTTCTTCGGTGCAAGAGTGACTGCACTTTTTAGGAATTTTATGTCGCTTCCTGCTCTTGGCGGATCCATAAACAGAACATCTGCCTTTTCTCTCTCCTGTGCCATAGCAACCATAAACGCTCCTGCATCGTCACAGAAAAAAGATATATTTTCCACACCGTTGAGTTTGGCGTTATTCTTGGCATCCCTGACTGCCTGCGCATTCAGTTCAACACCAATTACCTCTTTGGCTTTATCCGAAGCAACAAGACCGATTGTTCCGATTCCGCAGTAAGCATCAAAAACTCTTTCCTTGCCTGTAAGAGAAGCGAATTCCATAGCCTTGCCGTAAAGTATCTCCGTCTGTACGGGATTTATCTGATAAAAAGATTTTGCAGAAATGCGGAATTTCTTGCCGCAAAGAATATCCGTGATATATCCCTTACCGTAAAGAACAGTCTCCTTTTCGCCAAGGACAAGACTTGTTTTTGAACTGTTTATATTCCATACAACCGTGGTTATATCTTTATGATTTTCAAGAATTTCACGGACAAACTCATCCTTTTTCGGAAAAATACCGGAGCCCGTAACAAGAACAACCATTATTTCATTCGTGGCAAATCCCCTCTTGATAAGGACATGACGAAGAAAGCCCCTGCCCGTATCTTCGTTATAGGAGGTTAACTTGAACTTCGGCAGAAGATTTCTTATATCCGTTATTATCGCATCGGCTTTTTCGTCTTCAATCATACATTTTTCTATAGGTACAATATTGTGACTTGATGACTGATAAACACCTGAAATAATTCTGCCCCTTTGGAATCCGAAGGCAGCCTGTACCTTATTTCGGTAATGATATGGTTTTTCCATACCGATAATCTCTTCCACATGACCGAATCTTCCAAGGAACTTTATTGTCTTTGCCATTTTAAAACTGAGTTGTTCCTCGTAAGTCATATTCTGCAACTGACAACCGCCGCATTTTTTGTAAAAAGGGCAGGCGTTACCCTTGCCCCTTTTCTGTGTTTTCACTGTCTTTTTCACCGCTTATCTCCTGAAAAGAAATTTCAAACGGCGCTTACCGCCACCACCGGTGTATTTTTTCATGCAATGTTTTGCAGAAACACCGATAATGATAAGTGTGCCGAATGCCATAAAAGTTGCTAAGGGTTCTGACTGTTTTTTCATTTTAACATCCGCCTTTCTTTCATTTAAAAAGCCACTGTAAATCCGTATTTATATTCCTTACCTGAAAGATTTTTATATTCTTCAAGAGTATGGGCTCCCCAACTGTCATAGCCACCGATACCCATCTGTCTCGCAATTACCCTGAAATATACTTTGTTGCTCTCGGGAAGAGTGTGAATGTGACTTGCATTTTCCAATTCTTCGGCAGTATAGTGACAAAGATTTATTTCCATTTCTTTATCAGCCACAAAAGTAACCGGTAAAGTACCGTCACCTTTTTTCAAAGTAACCCTTCGTACTCCTGTTCTTTCTCCGTGTTCCTGAGGTTTCTGATAGTTTACAAAGAGATCTTTGACTGTTGTTTTGTAAAGACCGATATAGGACCCCTTGTTACGGTCAATATAATTTTCTTCAGGTCCTCTTCCCAGATATTCCACTCTTTCATACTCGTCAGACAGTGGGAAGATAAGAGAAATTTCAGGAATTTCGGGCAAACCTTCTTCCGCGGTGAATCTATAATCAACATGTATACCTTTACTGCCTATTGAGAAAATTATTTTACCTGTGCATTTAGGTGTGGTTGCCACAGAAAAGCCCATTTCCACAGTAACCTTAGTGCCGTGATTTTTCACTTCACCGATGCCTGTACCGGCAAACTTGCCTGCATATTTCCAGCATCCGCAACGGACAGCCTGCTTGTTGCCTCTGTCATTATCTGTAAGTGCACGCCAGAAATTGAGTTCAACATCACCTGCAAGAAGTTCCTTTCCTTTATATCTGATTGAATAAAGTTTATGATTTCTTCTTGAGAAACAAACCTCTGTATCTCCGCCGTAAACCTTCACTGTGCCGTAGTTTATCTTCACATCCATTTGAGCATCTTCAATTTCTGTCTTGCCGAAGATATACTCGTTTATGACAAACTGTGCTTTTGCAACGGTGTGTCCGGCTTTTGCCCATATACAACTTCTCTTAAGTTCAAACATCACATTGAGATAACACTCTGTTGAGGGAACATTTTCAAGTCCGAGTTCTATTTTTGTACTTTCACCCGGCGCAAGATCAACACAAAGGTCTCCGCTTGCATTGACTCTGTTTTCACTGACAATCTGCCAATGGAAATTGTATTCATTGAGATTGGTAAAGAGGAAGTTGTTGGTTACTTCAAAAATACCTTTCTTTGCATCAATCTCTTTAAATGAAACATTCTGATAAAGATGCTTCATTTCCTTGATGGCAGGCTTCAGTTCTCTGTCAGCAAAGACAAGTCCGTTTCCGCAGAAGGAGCCGTCGTGAGTTTTCTCTCCGCTGTCTCCGCCGTAACCGATAAAGGAAGTGCCGTCATCTCTTTTTATTCTTACACCCTGGTCAACGAAGTCCCAGACAAAAACGCCGAAGAAACAGGGATATTTATCCATAAGATCAAAGTATTTCTCATTTCCTCCGCAGGAGTTACCCATTGAATGAGAAAATTCGCAAAGCATCCACGGCTTTTCGGAATGTGCAAGGATATCTTTTTCGAGATCCCAAGGCTTCGGGTACATTTGTGAGTAAATATCTGTGACATTTTTATTGAAGCCGAAAAGTTCCTTTTCACCCCATATTGATTCGTAGTGCACCGGTCTCGACGGGTCAACCTCATTCAGATAATCATGCATTTTTAGGAAGTTCTCACCTGCACTGCACTCGTTACCGAGGGACCATATAATTACGCTGGGATGATTTTTATCTCTTTCGTAAAGGGACTCTATTCTGTCCATGCAGGAGGGAAGCCATTCCTCTCTGCCGTCAGGAAGAAGCGGTGTATCCTCGCCCATAGCCATAAAGCGTGTTCCGTGAGATTCGAGATTGTTTTCATCTATAACATAAAGACCATATTCATCACAAAGGTCATACCATATCGGATGGTTGGGATAATGTGAGGTACGCACAGCATTGATGTTATGCTGTTTCATAATAAGGATATCTTTTATCATAAGTTCCTTCGAAACAGTTCTGCCCGTATCGCAGGAAAACTCATGTCTGTTAGCGCCTTTAAGAATAAGTCTTTTTCCGTTATAGTAAAGAACACTGTCTTTGATTTCAATATGTCTGAACCCTGCTTTTGAACTGACATATTCCATATACACACCGTCACGGTTTCTTATGGAAATTACCACGTTGTAAAGATAGGGATTTTCTGCGCTCCAGAGATTGATATAGGGAAGAGTTGCTTTCAGGTTTACTTTATCTGCATTTTCTGCAGAAACCGAATCGGTAGCAACTATGTCACCGTTCATATCATAAACCGTAAGTTCAAACTCTGTATATTCAGCCTTTTCGCCAAGAAAAACCTGTGTGCTGAGAGTACCGTTTTTATAATCAGTAGTATCGGGGATTGCCTCTATTTTAAAGTCAGCAATATACTGCTTACCTGTTGTGTAAAGATAAACTTCTCTGAATATACCCGAAAGGCGGAAGAAATCCTGATCCTCCATCCAACTTGCCGTACTCCAACGGTAAACCTCAACTGCAAGAGTGTTTTCACCTTCTGTAAGCAAATCGGTAATGTCAAATTCGCTGTGTCTGAATGTGCCTTCACTGTAGGCGCATCTTACCCCGTTTACATAAAGATAATAGGCACTTTCCACGCCTTCGAAGGTAATAACAACTCTGTCCTTTTTAAAATCTTCAGGCAGAGTAAATTTTCTAATATAGCAGCCTACGGGATTATATTCAGTGGGTGCAAAAGGCAGCTCAGGCTCCTGAATTTTTTCCCAGGGATACTGGACATTAGAATAAATCGGATAGTCGTATCCTTCCGTCTGCCACGAAGACGGCACGGGAATAGTATCCCATTCACCGCAATCAAAGGAAGGAGCATAAAAGTTCTCTTCTTTTTTTCTGTATGTATCAAAAAGTCTGAACTTCCATTCTCCGCAAAGGTCAAAGTATCTCTTTGACAGATATCTTTCACCTTTTTTTGCTTCATCTAAACTTTCATAAGGCATAAAGGTTGACCTTGAAGGGAGTCTGTTTATTCCCGTAACGGCAGGTTCACTGTACCATTCGGTAAAACCGTTGATTTCTTTATACATAATTACTGCCCCATCCTTTCCTTATTTCAGATTGACCTTATGCTCAAGTATGTAGCCTGTAAGCCATAAAAGTCCGAAGGCAACAAGTCCGCTGAAGATTATTCCGCCTACACCGTAAGACAAAAGTACCTCCCGGTTTTCTCCCATCTTTTCAAAAGCAAAGAAAACCGTATCGTTACCTACGTTAAAGGAAAAAGGAACAATCTGTGTAAGGATATTGCTTATATTGTTTGTTATACTGAAAATACAGAGAAACACTATTCCGCCCAGAATTTTGGGATGAGACTGAAGCACTCTTGTATTGGCAACTGTAACGGTAAAATAAACGAATCCCACATAGGTGAAAATTGTTATTATTGCCCATAATGCCGCAACAAGCAATAATTTTATAACCGTTGAAGCAGAGGGAAGCACCTCCAGAATACCGCTTAAACTGATAGCATCGGATACGAGAGTGAAATAGCCGGAACTTTTTTCTTTGGCATAAAAGAAAATCATAATAAGTGTAAGTGCCATAACGGCAAAGGAAACCACAATCCATATAAAGGAAACTATTACCTTTGAAATAAGAAGTGTGCTGCATTTTACGGGAAGAGTAAGAGTAAGGTATCCCTGTCTTCCGAAAAGGGTATCGTAGAAATTCTTTATTACGGAAACGAGAGTTACTATAACAGCGCCAAAACCTACAACATACAAAGCGAAACAACTCATAACGCCCAGCCATGTAGCCGATGAAAGCAGAGACAATCCCATTATCAATGACAGAATTGCCGCAGCCGTATAAACAGCCATGGTATATCTTGCCGAATGACGGAGTTCATGTTTTATAAGTTTACCAAGCATAACTGAATACCTCCTTGAAAACTTCCTCCACACTCTTGCCCGTTTCCCTTATTTCATCAACATGGGAATTAACAATCAGTTTGCCCCCGCTTATCATAAGAACGCGGTTAAATACACGCTCCACATCACCGATAAGGTGAGTGGATATGAGAACGGTTGAGTCTTTGGCATAGTTATCCAGAATAAGATCCAGCACAAAACTTCTCGCAGCCGGGTCAAGTCCGCCCAGAGGCTCATCCAAAATATAAAGTTTTGCTCTGCGGCACATAACAAGAATAAGATTCAACTTTTCCTGCTGACCTTTTGACATGGTTTTAAACCTCTGATTTTCATCGAGTCCGAAATCTCTTACCATTTTTTCTGCTTTTTCTTTGTCAAAATCTTTGTAAAAATCGCTGAAATAAGTGATTGCATCCTTTGGCTTCATCCAATCGGGAAGATACGATTTATCGGGAAGATAAGCCACTATGCTCTTTGTGTAAGAACCCGGTTCTTCGTTATCGATTCTCACCGTACCCGAATGGTCTTTTATAAGCCCCGTAAGAATCTTAATAAGAGTTGTCTTTCCGCAACCGTTGGGACCCAGAAGTCCCACAACAGAGCCTTCGGCAATTTCAAAATTTATATCGTCAAGAACTGTTTTTCTGCCGTATGCTTTTTTCAAAGAAGAAACATGGATAATGCTCATTTGCTTTTTCTTCCTTTCGCAATAAGATTTACGATTTTATTTATGATTGCTTTTCTGAACTCTGCCGATACCACAGTATAACACATCAATGCCCACAAAACCTGAAGAACTGCAATTATAACGGGATTATAGAAAATGGGCATATTGAGAATAACGGAAAGCAGACTTATTACAAGCGCTACGGCCTGTCCGCAAACAAGAAGAATTGAAGCCAGACGGTCACTGTGATAAAGGCGGTGTGCACTTACGACCAATTCAGTAAGGCTGTATTTTTTCTTAAGACAAATAAGAGAAAGGGCTCTTCCTTTTTCACTGTCTTCTCTGTAGGAATTAACAAGAGAGGTTGCCTTCTGCGAAAGAATCTTGACTGCCACTACATCCAGTGAAAGTCTCGCCGCACAGTTTTCCTCATCAAGACAGGGTTCTTTACTACAAACAAGAAGCACGAAGCCGGTCTTTTCAAAATCTTCAGCAATTTTTCTGAAAGAAGGAACGGCTTTATATTTTACAAGGAAGGACGCAACAAGCATACCTTCAACTGCAACATACATAACATTCCTCTTGCCGGCATAGGCTTTCTCTTCCGCCTGAGTCGGTGCTTCTATACTGTGTTCCACAAGCATCTGACGGTTACCGACGAGAACTCTTCTGTCTGCAATCCAGCATGAAAAGCCTAACTTTTCTTCATATTGGATATCGCTTACTTGAGGAAGTTCGAACCCAAGACTTTCGATAAATTCGCTGAAGCAGTCTCCTGCCATTGAACCGCCTGCCTTGAGTGTTGCGGCAGCAAAAACTGCAGCATCGCTTTTTGAGATATGGGAGCCTTTAACTTTTCTGAAAGAAGACACCTCACAGGTAAAAAGTTCCTTTGCATCAACAGAAACGGCTCTTGCCTGAGAAAGAACTTCAAGGGACTCCGTATCATTTATTGATGCGCCTTTTTCCGAAAGACGTGAAGCAGAGCCGAAGAAAAGCAGACTGCTTACCAGTTCATTCATTACCGGAAGTCCCAAACAGACGCAGGCAACAAGAGGTCTTACAAACGAAACTGCATCCTTGTTTCTTGACATAAGAATTATTCCGGCTACAAAACCTACCACAAGAACTGCAACAGATGTAAATGAATAAAACTTATCCTCATCCTTTTTAGGTGCTTTATCTTCTCTTATACCGGAATCCACACGGCTTTCCGCCGCATAAAGTACTGTAGGAACTTTGTTTTCGCTCAATCCGTGCGCAATTACAAGAGCATCGTTTTTACCGGAAACATAATGTATACCCTCATATTCACCTTTTTCAGAAAGTGCTTTTACACTTTTCTTCGCAGTAACATCATCAAGATATGCCCCTGTAAAGCGTGCAAGCACAACGAAAGCAAAGCATAAGGTATAGGGAATTATACCGTCTGCACCGAGATTGCCGAACAGCATTGTTATGATATTGAAAAGCACTACGAACACGCAGGAAATAAAGGTTATTGAATTCTGGTCGGGACTGAGATAACGGATATTATTGAAGCCGAGAACAAGTTCATTTCTTGCAATCACACCAATAAGAACTGCCACAGCAAGATTAATAAGGCTGTAAATAAGGCCGTGATGAGCATCCTTGAGTCCGTAGGCTGAGAAAGGTACGGTAAGAATTGCACTGACAACCAAAGCAATAACTGCAAAGATAAGTTTTTTCTTGTTTGCTTTTATCTTACCTGTCAACTTATCATCGTAGTCCTTAAGAGAGATAAAGTTCTGACTGGTATTGAGTTTTGATCTTTTTTTCTTTTTCTGTGCCTTTTCTACGGCGGAAAAAATGTCTTCTCCTTCGGCTGCTCTGACAGAATCCATCATACTGTCTTTGCCCTTTCCCGTAGGTGCCGCTTCAAGGATTGTTTCGTCAGATTCCTTATTTTTAAGGAAACGGAAATGCTGGGTAAAACCTGCTTTCTTTTTCTGGCTTTCCTGTATGTTGTTTCCGGCTGTACGGATATAATCCTTCAGATTAAAATGCCTTGTTGCACCGCTGTCAGCACTCTCGTTTTTCTCAACTTCCGTGCTGAAATATCTCGTATGAGAAAGATCGTCATCAATATTTTTCTTTTCTTCTTCAGAAGAATAACTTTTTACGTCTTCATCAAAAAGAGGTTTTTCATCGGAAACTGAAGAAATATCCTCCATTTCCGCCCTGTCTTCACCGTTATCGGATTTTTCTTCTGTTTCTGCCTGCTCAATTTCTTCAGCCGTAGGTATGCCTAAATTTTTGAGAAGTTCATCAATATCAACATTCTGCTCCTCGTAAAGTTTTTCATCTTTTACATAGACATCTGCTTTGACAGGTTCAACAGGAGTATGTGGAACAAAAGGCTTAAGAGGCTCTTTCGGCTTCCGGGGAACAGTTTTTTTCTGCTGCTGAGTTTTTTTCTTTTTCTTGTCCTTTATCTTTTCGTTCTTCTTTTTATCCTTTACACCGAAGTCTTCTCCGAGGTCAAAAATATCATACTCGGGTTCGGGGGTGTCAACAAAATCATCCTTTTTCTTTTTTTTGCCGAACTTCTTTTTTTCTTTTTTATCTTTCTTTGAACTGAGTTTTGACACAAGGTCGCTGTCGGCAAAATCATCAATAAGGCTCTCAAAACTTCCGTCATCTTCCTGTGCTGATGACAAATCGGCTCCTGCACCTTCCGTACCGGAATAAAACTCTTGTTTCTTTTTTAAAAATTCTTCATCGTAAAGATCTGAAGGATTATTCTTTTCTGACATAATGAAAATACATTCCTTTCGTCTTATTTATTAAAATGACCGATTATCTGGCTTTGAAGCCTGATCTCTGTCTTGATACTTCATACATAAGAATACCTGCGGCAACGGAAGCGTTCAGAGAAGTAATCTTGCCCTTCATAGGCAGAGAAACTATAAAATCGCTCTTTTCTCTTATTAAACGGCTGACACCGTTTCCTTCCGAGCCGACAACGAGGGCAACTCCCCCCGAAAAGTCAGTTTCGCACCAATTTTTTCCGTCCATATCGGCAGAATAAACCCATATTCCTTTTTCTTTGAGTTCATCAAGAGTTGAGGCAAGATTACCCACGCGAGCCACGGGCATATATTCAACGGCACCTGCCGATGCCTTGCCCACAGCCCAGGTAAGAGAAGCGTTTCTTCTTTTGGGGATGATTATTCCGTGAGCGCCTGCAGTTTCGGCCGTTCTGATAATTGCGCCGAGATTATGAGGATCTTCAATTCCGTCACAAACGATAATGAAAGGATCCTCCCCTCTTTCTGCGGCAAGAGAAAGTATATCCTCTACTTCTGCATATTCGTGGGCGGCGGCATAGGCAGCAACACCCTGGTGATTGCCCTGACCGCACATAAAGTCGAGTTTCTTTTTGTCAACCTCTTTTATTACAATCTTCTTTTCTCTGCATTCGGCTAAAATTCTGCCGATGGAGCCGTTTCTTTCACCCTTTACAACAAGCAGGGTGTCGATTGCTCTTTCACTTCTGAGCGCTTCGGACACGGCATTTCTGCCGATAATTAAATCCGAATTCTGTCTTTCGTTATCTTTTTCCATAATAAAACCTCCGTTAAGGAAAGCAGAATATACAAATATCTATAATCGGTTAATTATAACATAAAGAGAAAAAAAATTATTTCTTAATTAGAAATATAACTATACCACTGCCTTTAAAAAATATATTTTCTCTCCAAAAAACTAAAATTACTTAAAACTACTTGATTATTGACAGAAAAATTGGCATAATGTTGGATAACTAAACAATTAAGTGAGAGAGATAAAAATGATATTTAAAAGAAACAAAGAATATACAGGAACATTTGATTATATGATAGTCGGTCTGGGTAATCCGGGCAGACAGTACGAGGGTACAAGGCACAACGCAGGCTTTATCTGTGTCGATGCCCTTGCAGAAAAATACTCCCTTAAAATCAACAAACTCAAATTCAAATCCCTTATGTGTGAAGGCAGAATTGAGGGCAAACGCTGTCTCATTCTCAAGCCGCAGACCTTTATGAATTTAAGCGGTGAAGCAGTAAGAGATGCGGCAGAATTTTATAAAATCCCCATCGAAAGAATTATCGTTATCTCTGATGACATAAGCCTTGAGCCGGGTAAAATGCGCATCAGAAGAAAGGGCAGTGACGGCGGTCAGAGGGGAATGAAAAACATTATCTACCACCTTAAAAGCAACGAGTTTCCCCGTATAAGAGTAGGCGTCGGTGCAAAGCCCAACCCCGAATATGACCTTGCAGATTGGGTGATTTCACGCTTTACAAAAAAGGAAGCCGATGAAATAAAAAAATGCGCCGAAAACGTAATCGACGCTGTGGAAATTATGGTTACGGGCGATATTGATAAGGCTATGAGCAGACATAACTCATAAGTCGGAAACTTATGAGAATGAATGATGAATAAAGAATGAATTGAATATTGTGGTCGCGGGCAAATCTCGTGGCCACTTTTTTATGCTGTCCGCAGAGAGATGCAAACGGCGTCAGAGAGAATAAATTATAAAAAAGACAACCGGACTCAATTTACATACCGTAGGGACACGGCTCGCCGCGTCCGCAGTAAACCTCTCCGTCACGTCATAGCCGTGCCACCTATCCTTTCAGGAGAGGTTTTTTTCTGTCGATTTGGCGGACACAGCACGCTGTGTCCCTACCATACGCGCCGAAAGGCTGACGGAGAGGTCTTAGTAACCGCTTTTTATACGGTCTGTAAAAAAGGCTGTCACACTTCGGTGCAACAGCCTTTTAAACCACTATTTATTATTTGAAGAAAGAGAAAAGTTTCTCAAAAATACTTTTGATAAACGCAATAAGCATTTCAAAGAATGATGCAGACTCCTTAACGAGTTTTGAGCCTTTATCAACTACGGTATTTTTCCAGCGGTAAAAGTGGCGGTGCATCATGTCTTTACGCCTGAAATCTTCCCCGCGATTCATAACTCTTAATTTATAATTCCGAATTAAACATTAAACAGGAAGTGAACGATGTCGCCGTCCTTCATAACATATTCCTTACCTTCACTCTTGACCAAACCCTTTTCCTTTGCCGCAGCGAGAGATCCGAGTTCCATAAGAGTGTCAAAAGAAACAACCTCGGCACGGATGAATCCGCGCTCAAAATCTGAGTGAATCTTACCTGCCGCCTGAGGAGCCTTAGTGCCTTTTTTTATTGTCCATGCTCTTACCTCAGGCTGACCTGCCGTAAGATAAGAAATAAGACCTAAAAGATTATAACTTCTCTGAATAAGAAGGTCGAGACCGCTTGTCTCCACGCCCAAATCAGTAAGGAACATTTCTTTGTCTTCCTTTGAAAGAGAAGAAATTTCAGCCTCAAGACCTGCACAGATGGGGAGAACTTCCGAGCCTTCTTCCTTTGCCACTTCACATACTGCCTTGTAATTTTCGTTGGTGTCGATACCGGAAACAAAGTCTGCTTCGCTCATATTACAGGCATAAATAACAGGCTTTGAGGTAAGAAGCGCCGCATTGTCAAGAATAGCCTTTTCCTCGTCAGAGCACTCAACACTTCTTGCCGGCTGTTCATTTTCAAGAGCCTCTTTGACTCTTTTAAGAAAATCCAGTTCTGAAGCGAGGCTCTTGTCACCCTTCATAGCCTTTGACACACGGTCAATTCTTCTGTCAATCATTTCAAGATCGGAAAGAATAAGTTCAAGATTTATGGTTTCCATATCTCTCTTTGCGTCTATGGAGCCGTCAACATGGATGATGTCATCGTCCTCGAAACAACGTACCACGTGGATAACAGCATCAACTTCACGTATATGTGAAAGGAATTTGTTGCCCAGACCTTCACCCTTTGATGCACCTCTTACGAGTCCGGCAATATCCACAAATTCGATAGTGGCAGGGGTGAACTTAACGGGGTTATACATCTCTCTTAACTTTTCAAGTCTGTAATCTGGGACGGCAACCACACCCACATTGGGCTCAATGGTGCAGAAAGCATAGTTTGCACTCTGTGCACCTGCATTGGTGATTGCATTGAAAAGTGTACTTTTGCCTACATTGGGCAAACCTACTATACCTAATTTCATATTATACCTCTTTAGAAATTCGGAATGCGGAATTAAGAATTTGGAATTGCGTGGGAGCAACTTTCTTGATTTAGTTCCTGTCCGCATAACGAAGTGTTTTTAATTTATTGCTTTTTTGCAGACATGGCAAGCCGTGTCCTATATAATATTCGTATCTTTTTCGGCGGGATAGGGTCATCCCGCCCTACATTTATTTGCTTTAATTCGGCGGTGTATCGTTCGTTATTTCCCGAAGTTCTCGCCGACCATTCTGCATTTTGCATTTACTCGGTCGTCGCCGCTACGAGTGCCTGCTCAATGTCTGCGATAATATCGTCTGCGTCTTCAATACCTACGGAAAGGCGGATAAGGTCACTTCTTACGCCCGCCTCCTCAAGTTGTTTGTCCGTAAGTTGACGGTGAGTTGTTGAAGCAGGATGAAGAACACAGGTCTTACTGTCTGCAACATGGGTAACGATTGAAGCAAGACACAAAGAGTCCATAAACTTTGTTGCGGCCTCTCTGCCTCCCTTGACACCGAAGGAGATAACACCGCAGGTGCCGTCAGGCATATATTTTTTGGCAAGAGCATACTGAGGGTCACTTTCAAGTCCGGGATAGGATACCCAGGAAACAAGGTCACTCTTTTCAAGATATTTTGCAACCTTAAGAGCATTTTCACAGTGTCTTTCCATTCTTAAAGCAAGAGTTTCAAGACCTAAACCTAAGAGGAAAGCATTCTGAGGACCGGGAATGGAACCCAGGTCACGCATAAGCTGAACAACACATTTTGTGATATATGCACCCTTACCGAATTTTTCCGTATAAGTTACACCGTGATAAGAATCGTCGGGAGTGGTAAGACCGGGATATTTGTCACTCTTTGTCCAGTCGAAATTACCGCTGTCAACGATTACGCCGCCAACCTGTGTAGCATGACCGTCCATATATTTTGTAGTTGAGTGAGTGATGATATCTACACCGTATCTGAATGCCTGACATTTGATAGGTGTGGGGAAGGTATTGTCTACGATAAGGGGTACCCCGTGAGAATGTGCGGCACGGGCAAATTTTTCAATATCAAGAACCTGAAGAGAGGGATTTGAAAGGGTTTCACCGAAAACAGCCTTTGTGTTTTCTTTAAATGCTGCATTGAGTTCTTCTTCTGTGCAGTCAGGTGTTACAAAGGTAAATTCAATACCGAGTTTTCTCATCGTAACATTGAAAAGATTGAAAGTACCGCCGTAAATAGCCGTGGATGCAACCACATGGTCGCCTGCAGAACAGATATTGAAAATTGCGAAGAAGTTTGCAGCCTGTCCCGAAGAAGTAAGCACAGCGGCAACACCGCCCTCAAGGTCAGCAATTCTGGCGGCTACTGCATCATTGGTCGGATTCTGCAAACGGGTATAGAAATAACCCGATGCCTCAAGGTCAAAAAGTTTGCCCATTTCCACACTTGAATCGTATTTGTATGTAGTGCTCTGACAGATGGGAATCTGTCTGGGTTCACCGTTTTTCGGTGTATATCCCGAATGGATACATTTTGTGGCAATTTTATAATCACTCACTGTAATCATCCTCTTTTCTTATATTATCATTGTAGTGTGTTTTGCTTTTGATACTATATTATATTACATTGTAAAGTTTAAGTCAAGATTAACCACTCTAAAAAACAAAACTCCGACCGAAGCCGGAGTTTATATTAAATTCCCAATAAGATTAATAAACTTTACCGTTTGTGAAAAGGTTTCCGAGGATGCCAAAGATAAAATCAAAGATGGCAGCAATCTTATCACCGATTTCAAGAGATTTGAACTGATAGAGAACACCTTCTGTAGTGTTTGTCAGATTATAGCGACCTTCATACTTAAGCGCACCGCCGCCAATTGTTATGTAGTAGTAACCCTCATCAGCCAGTCCGAGTCCTTTGAGGTTAAGATGAAGAACGCCATCTTTAAGATAAGCATCGCCTGAGCCAATAGTTCCGACCTCTTTACGATTGAAAACATCAAGAATATTCTCTTCTTTTTCTACGGAATAGTAAATGGTGAATACTGCGTCTGCAGCCAATTCGGTGTATGCGGCAGCAACGGGGATTTCTGCACTTGAAATCGTGGCAATACCTCTGAAATTTGCCACACCTGCACCAAGTTCAGCGGGTAAATCGAGAGCCGATGCGCTGACGCTGAGACAACCGAAAAGCATCATAATTGCCATAAATACGGATAAAAGTTTTCTTGTTTTCATTTTTCTTACCTCTTTTCTGTTATTTGTTTTTCACAGATGTAAACATTGTAAACAAACTTTTAACTTCTGTGTTGTCTCAATTATATTTGTTAATCCCTATAAAGTCAATAGGTTTAGTGGGAATTAACATATTTTTAACTTTTACGCATAACCGTTATAATAAGTTTTTCCGTTTTCAAGTTTAACTCCTCTTGCCTCAAAAAGTTCAGAAACAGTTACAAGTTGATAACCCTCTTCAATCAGCCAGGGAATTATACTCTCGGAAGCGCCGGCAGTAAATCCGTAAAGATCATGCATAAGAATTATCGACCCGTCACGGACAGTTTTCTTTATGTGTTTTACAACGTAGGGACTTGACTGTTTTTTCCAGTCGAGAGTATCAACAGACCAGTAAATAAAAGGTTTATCTGCAAGTTTTGACGCCTTACCCGCAGAACCGCCGGGTGCACGGATAAGGGCAGGCGGTTCTCCTGTGTATTTTTCAATAAGTGCATCTGTCTTTTCAATTTCTTCAAGAACTTTTTTATCTGAACTTTTGCTTAAGGATGCGTGTGAGAAGGAGTGGTTTGCTGTTTCACAGCCTAATTTATTCTGCCTTACAAGACAGTCATTGTAAGCAGTTATTCTCTGACCTACAACAAAGAAAGTCGCTCTTGCTCCGTATTTTTCCAAAGCATCAAGTATTCTGTGAGTATTTACGGGATGAGGTCCGTCATCATATGTCAGTGCAACCATAGGCTTTTTCGGATCCACATCTCTGTTGGATTTGATTTCAGTAAAGGTACTCTTGTTTTTCTCATTAACGGCTCTTACTTTATACTGAATATTCACTCCGAGACTTTTTGGCGTATCCGCATATGAAAGTCCTTTAATTTCTTTAATCTTTTTCCATTTGCCGTCATCGGTTTTCCTGTAGACCTGATATTTTTTTGCTGAGGTTACCTTATTCCATTTGAGATTTATCTTTTTACCCATTTTTTCCAAAGAAAATTTTCCGGGTGCTTCAAGCCGTATTGCGCTCAGATGTTTCTCATCATAAAGGCTTCTGCTGTCTCCGGCAACTGCTCTTACAAAATATGAGTACTTTTTTCCGCTTTCAGCACTTTTGTCCTCAAAAGAAAGCACCTTGCCGTCAACCTGCCCCAATCTCTTCCATTTATCCGAGCCCTTTACTCTTCTGAACACTACATAATTCAGTGCTCCTTTCGTCTTTTTCCATTTGAGCAAGAGCCCGTCTTCAGTATTTTCAAGAGAAACGAGAGCCGGTTTGTTAAGTCTGCCTACTTTTTTAATAGCCGCAGCACTTGTGTACTTGCCTTTTACACCTCTTACAATATATGTATAAACAATTCCTTTCTTCACTTCGGAATCAAGAAAAGATTTTTTCTTTGTGTAGCCGAGACGTTTTGTTTTTTTACCCTTTTCCATACGGTAAACCACATATTTTTCTGCACCGTCAACCCCTTTCCATCTAAGAGTTATTCCGGAACTGTCTACCTTTGACGTTTTAAGTTTGGGAACGGAAATAAAAGTTATGACTTTCTCTTCACTTTGTTTGTCTGTATTCTTTATATAATAAGAATAATTTGCACCGCTGGTAACCTTTTTGTCAAGATATTCTTTGCCCTTCAACGTTTTTATTTTTACATATTTTCCCTTTCCTGTTTTCCTGTAAACAGTATAGGTTTCTTTTTTCTTTCCGTTCCATTCAAGAGAAACCCCGTCAGCCGTTTTTTTAAGTTCAAGATTTATCTTCCCTTTAGCGGAAGCAGTTGAGCAAAACAAAACAACCGAAAGCAAAACTGCTGATACCAAAAAGAAAAATCTTACTGTTTTTTTCATTTTACTGCCTCCTCTTTGTATATAAAACAATTATAAGTTCACATTTTTTTCCTGTCAACAAAAATCGACAAAAACATTGTTTTTTTTGCTACTTGCTATTTATTTCCAATGATGATATAATGGCATACGGAGATGCCTCCGTAAACTTTCACAAATAAGGAGAAAATAAAATGAACAAAAGCGCAACTCTTGTTATTATGGCTGCCGGTATGGGCAGCAGATTCGGCGGACTGAAACAGATTGAACCTGTCGGCACCTGCGGAGAGATTATTCTCGACTACTCGGTTTACGATGCAGTCCGTGCAGGTTTTGATAAAGTTGTTTTTATTATAAAGAAAGAAATTGAAGAAGATTTCCGTAAAATAACAGACGGAAGATATGACGAAAATATAAAGATAGAATATGCCTTCCAGGAATTAGATAATCTTCCCGAAGGCTTCACTGTCCCCGAAGGCCGAACAAAACCCTGGGGTACTGCTCATGCAATCTTCTCCTGCAAAGGCCTTGTTGACGGCCCCTTCGCTGTTATAAATGCCGATGACTATTACGGTGTGGAAACCTTCAAGGTAATGTATGACGAACTTACAAAAGAAAAACAAGCCACCGATGTTTATAACTTCTCCATGGTGGGCTTCAGAATCGAAAACACCCTCACGGAAAACGGCCACGTGGCAAGAGGCGTGTGCAAAATCGAAGACGGCTATATGACGGACATTGTGGAAAGAACAAAGATAATGTACCGTGACGGAAAGATTATGTTCACCGAAGATGAAGAAACCTGGGAAGAAATCTCAAAAGGTACTCCCGTTTCAATGAATCTCTGGGGCTTCACTCCTGAAATCATCACGGAAATCGAAAACCGTTTCGCTGCTTTCCTTAAAAAGAATACAGACAATCCTCTCAAATGCGAATTTTACATTCCCCTCGTAGTTGACGAACTTGTTAAAGAGGGAAAAGCAAAGGTAAAGGCTCTCGAAACTCCTGAAAAGTGGTACGGTGTCACCTATAAAGAGGACAAGCAGTCCGTAATGGATGCCCTCAAGGAAAAGACAGAGCAGGGAGTTTATCCCGCACCCTTATGGAACAAATAAACTAATATCGGATAATAAATCATTGTGGTCGCTGAAAACTTGCGGCCACTTTTTTGTTCTGTTCCAAGGAAAAAGTCAAGCGGTATGAGAAAACAAAAAGGACAAGCCGCCTGACCTGTACTTTAATCTTAACCCGAAAATCAGATGGAGTACTTAGCCT
The DNA here is from genome assembly GCA_045537395.1 of Acutalibacteraceae bacterium. Taxonomy (GTDB): domain Bacteria; phylum Bacillota; class Clostridia; order Oscillospirales; family Acutalibacteraceae; genus UBA6857. Next base: position 57,139 of record JAZSPI010000051.1, read on the forward strand.
TGTACTCTTCGTATCTTTCGTTGTAATGGCTGATATTTTCCTTTTTGACCTTTTTAGCATAGGAGTGCATATCCATTTCACTGTGTGCAGTCTCTCTTACACAGCCGGCAATGTTTGAACAGTGGTCAGCAACTCTTTCAAGATTTGTGATAATGTCACCGAATACGAATCCCTGCTCGATGGTGCATTCGCCCTTGGTAAGACGGCGGATATGCTGACTTTTGAGTTCTGCCTTAAGATCGTCAACCACCTGTTCAAGGGGTTCAACGCGTTTGATAGCCTCTTTATCATTTTCAGTGAAACTTCTGTATGCAAGGTTCATTATTTCCAGAACTGCATCGACCATAACCTTAAGTTCTTTACCTGCCTCACCGGAAAATCTCATCTTCTTTTCGCCCAGTTCTTCGGCTGATTTAAGAATACTTGCAGCGTGGTCAGAAATTCTTTCAAAGTCTCCGATAATATGAAGAAGTTTTGCTGCCTCGGCACCGTCTTCATCAGTAAGTTCCAGTGAAGCAACTTTGACCAGATAGCTTCCGAGAATATCCTCGTATTTGTCGGTCTTCTTTTCAGCCTTGATAACGAAATCGTAATCCTCCTGATTATGGCCGTCAAGAAGTTTTACGGCACGGCGGAAACACTCTGTGGCTATCTCAGCCATAGTCTGTGTCACACTGAAGCAACGTTCAACGGCAACAGCGGGAGTGGCAAGAAGTCTTTCGTCAAGCATTTCGTATTTCTCGTTTTCTTTTGCATCTCTGACCGTAATAGTAGCGATTTTTTCGAGAACCTTGATAAGAGGAGCCCAAAGAACGGTACAGAACACCTTGAAGAGAGTATTGATAACAGCAATTTCAACCTCGCTAACGGTGCTTTCAAAGAACCCGAATTTGAAAATCGCGTTTGCTCCGTAAAAGAAGATAAGAGCCATAACCGTACCGATAACATTAAAATAAAGATGCACAAATGTGGCTCGTTTTGCGTTTTTGTTGGCACCGATTGCCGAAAGCATAGCTGTAACACAGGTACCGATAGCCATACCCATAACGATAGGCACTGCGGCTCCGTAGGTAATGGCACCCGTAGTCGAAAGAGCCTGCAGGATACCGACAGAAGCGGAAGAGGATTGAATGATGGCTGTAAGAACTGCACCTGCAATTACACCTAAAACGGGGTTTGAAAATGCAATAAGGATATTAGTAAATTCGGGAACATTTTTGAGACCTGCCACAGCATCGGACATAGCCGACATACCTGTCATAAGAGTGGCAAAACCTAAAAGAATCATAGCAGTATCCTTATTCTTGCTCTTTTTACTGAACATAAGAAGGTAAATACCGATAAGCGCCAGAACGGGAACAAAGGAATCGGGCTTGAAGAGATCCATAATTCCTCCGCCTTTAATAGCCGTAAGAGAGAGAATCCAGGCTGTTACGGTGGTACCCACATTGGCTCCCATAATAATACCTATAGACTGATGAAGTGTCATAATACCCGAGTTTACAAAGCCGACAACCATAACCGTTGTAGCCGATGAAGACTGAATAATAGATGTTACGACAAGTCCCAGAATAAATCCTTTGACGGGGTTATCGGTCATTTTGCTGAGAACAGATTTAAGTTGACCGCCAGCCTTTTTTTCAAGAGAATTGCCCATGAGGTTCATACCGAAAAGGAAAAGTGAAAGTCCTCCGATGAGCGATAAAACATCAAACAGTGTCATGATTAAAAACCTCTCTTCTTTTAAAAAAAGATAAACGATTTTTATCGTCAAAAGAATAATAACAATATTTGACAAACTTATCAATAGTTTTCGCAAAAAAATGCCCTCAAATTCTGCCACTCGTTCAAAAACTTTCATCAATAAACGAAAAAAGATATGCAAAAACACCAAAGAAAAAATTCCGCCAAAGTACCACTGTTTCGGCACGAAAACTTTTTTCAAAAAAAGTCAATTTTTTTAAGAAAAACTATTGACTAACCCGAAAACTTGTGTTATTATATTCGAGCGTTGAACGCATAAGTAAGACGCTGGTGTAGCTCAGTTGGTAGAGCAGCTGATTTGTAATCAGCAGGTCGGGGGTTCGAGTCCGTCCACCGGCTCCATTCTCTTTTGACACAACTTAATATGGGAGCGTTCCCGAGCGGCCAAAGGGGGCAGACTGTAAATCTGTTGCCACTGACTTCGGTGGTCCGAATCCACCCGCTCCCACCACGCAAAAACACCACCCAATAGGGTGGTGTTTTTGCGTGGTGGGGCATTATGACGTGGATGAGGAAGCCCGTTGCCCATGCCGTAGGCGGGCAAAAATATGCCGGCGGCATATTTTTCGGGCGTGGATTTACGCTGTGTTAGCAGAGCAGTCAGGAGCGTGTCGCCAAATTAATGTAAACATCAAATACCGCCCAATAGGGTGGTATTTTTGCGTGGTGGGGCTTTTTGACGTGGATTCGACAAGCCCGTTGCCGCATTGCGTAGCAGCGGGAAAAATATGCCGGCGGGATATTTTTAGCCAAAGCGGG
>JAZSPI010000053.1:0-101629 GCA_045537395.1 Acutalibacteraceae bacterium
CACTATATAAAATATTGATTTTGTATAGTTCATTGTAGTTATTTACACGCTCTCCTCTTAATAATACAAAAATTTTCAGCCATTGTATTTTCAAATAAGTTATGATATAATCAAGAATACAAAGTTAAACTAAGGAAGAATTGAAATGCAGATAAGAATACAGGACGGTATTGTAGATTTATCCGGTGAGCCGATTTTAAAAAAAGTTAATATTGAAATTAATACTGAAAGTAAAATCGGTATCGTCGGAAGAAACGGATGCGGAAAAACTACGCTGCTAAGGCTTATAAACGGTGAACTTTCTATATCAAAAGACAATCCGGATATCGACAGTTATCATATTGTTTCAGGCAAACCTGTTATCGGTTCTATGTCACAGATGACTTTCAAGGACAACAGCATATCTATGATTGATGAAATAAAAAGTGCATATTCAGAAATCATTGAACTTAAAAACCGACTGGATGAACTTAACTCTTTAATGGAAACCTGCAACGATGTCGAGATAATCTCTGAATATTCATCGAAACTCGATCACTTTACCAATCTTGGCGGTTTTTATTTTGAAAAAGAATATGAAGCCGCCATTAAAAAATTCGGATTTACTGAAGAAGATAAAATTAAACCGCTTTCCGATTTTTCGGGCGGACAAAGAACCAAGATTGCCTTTCTCAAATTACTGCTTTCAAAACCGGACTTATTACTTCTTGATGAGCCTACCAACCATCTTGATGTTGAGGCTGTCGCCTGGCTTGAAGAATATATTTTCGGTTATAAAAAAGCTGTTGTAATCGTTTCCCATGACCGAATGTTTCTAGATAAAACCGTTAACATTATTTATGAGATTGAACACGGTAAAACCAACAGATATCCCGGAAACTATTCTTCTTTTGTTGAACAGAAAAAACTCATACGTCAGCAACAAGCGAAAATGTATGAGGAACAGCAAAAAGAAATTGCAAAACTTAACGAAACAATTGAAAAGTTCAGATATAAAGCCAATAAGGCTGCTATGGCTCAATCCAAAATCAAATATCTTGACAGAATGGAACTTATTGAACGTCCGGAAGTATATGACAGCAAAACATTTATTGCTGAATTTGAACCGGACAGACGAAGCGTTAAAGATGTGCTTACTGTCAGAGATTTAAAAATCGGCTACAACGAGGTTCTTTCAACTGTCAATTTTGATATTAAAAGAGGTCAGCATGTGGCTATCATAGGCGGTAACGGACTCGGAAAATCAACACTTCTTAAAACGATTGTCGGTGCTATCCCCTCTCTTGGCGGAACTTACGTTATCGGCGGCGAAGTGAAAATTGGATATTTTGACCAGCAAATGGCACAGTTCAGCAGTAAGTCTACTGTTCTTGACGATTTTATGTCTGCGTTTCCCCATCTGACGTCTTTTGAGGCCAGAAGCGCCCTCGGTGCGTTCCTTTTTACAGGAAACGATGTGTTCAAAACTGTAGATATGCTTTCAGGCGGAGAAAGAGTACGCCTGGCGCTGTGCAAAATATTTAAAAGAAAACCCAATTTCCTCATCCTCGACGAGCCGACAAATCATATGGATATTCTCGGTAAGGAAACACTGGAAAATATGTTGGCAGACTATGAAGGCACACTTGTATTTGTATCTCATGACAGATATTTTATAAAGAAAGTCGCTACTAACATTCTGTCCTTTGAAGACGGAACAACAAAGTGGTATGAGTACGGATATGATGAGTATCTTAACAGTAAAAACAATAGACTTCTCTCCCCTGCTGTGATTCCTGAAATCCAAAAAAACAAGCAAAAAAAGACATATACTACCCCGGCTAAAGAAAAAGCCAAACGTGAAAGATCCATAAAAAAAACGGAAGAAACAATCTCTGCTCTTGAAAGCAAATTAGAGGAACTGAAAAATGAAATAAATAAACCCGAAAATCAGTCTGATTATATTCGTCTGACTGAGCTTCAGGAGGAAATTGACAGTACCGAAATTTTACTTCTTGAAAAAATGGAAGAATGGGAAAATCTTGTTTCGCAATAAACAATACAGCAGTAACCGTACAAGTTACTGCTGTGATTTTTTAAAAACCTATAAGACCCAGAATACCGTAGGATAATATTGAGATAATAACTCCCGCGATGAAAACACCGACGACGATAACAGGCATAGAATGCTTAATTCTGATATCAAGTAAATCTGCAATCAATGCTCCTGTCCATGCACCTGTTCCCGGTAAAGGAATAGCAACGAAAAGCAGTAATCCCAACAGACGGTATTTTCTGACACTATCGGCTTTTCTCAATGACCTTGCTTCAAGTTTATTGATTAATTCTTCTACCTTAGGAATTTTTTTCATTATATTGAATATCTTACGTATAAACAAGAGAATAAAGGGTATTGGCAATAAATTCCCGATAAAACAAATTATAAACGCCTTAAAAAATTCAACATTCATAAGTTTTGCGGCGAAAAGACCACCCCTAAGTTCAAGAATAGGCATCATCGAAACTATAAAAGCAACTACTTCAGGAGAAAACTTATCACCGAGGGTATTGACAAGATATTCAGCGATTGTTTCAGACATAATTGACCTCTTATAAATTGTTTTCTGTAATGAAACGCTTGGCTTCATTCAAAATAAATTTATCATTTTCGTAATTGAGTATTTTCAGAGCTTCTTCAAATCTGTACCATCCGCACTCTTCGATTTCCTCTTCCTGAAGAGTATAATTAGTCTGCATTGTTTTTGCAAGAAAAATCGACACGGATTTTTCAATTTTACCCTGTATACTGTACTCAGAATTTTTTACAAAACCGGGGATAATTTCAATGTCAAGCCCCGTCTCTTCGAGAACCTCTCTGATTGCTGTTTCTTCCTTAGTTTCACCGGGTTCGATGTGTCCTTTCGGGAATCCCCAGTGTGCGCTTCTCCTGTTTCTGATAAGAAGATATTTTTTGGCGTAATCATCATCTCTGAAAATAACTGCACCGCAGGAACTTTCATATAAACACTCAATATTATATCCGATGCTTCCTTCAGCAAAGTCAATTGCTTCCCTTATATCATTTACGATATAACGGGTACTTTTCGGCGCAACAACCCATACAACACCTTTACCGCCATGACGTCTTACAATTGCAATAACGCGACCGTCAAAATTCCTTACGGGGTGATTGATACCCATAATGTAAGCAAATTGAACGGAATTTTTTCTTGTTTTACATCCTTCAATTATTCCGTAATTAAGTTTGTACTTAAATCCGAAACGGCTGTTGTAGGAATACATCGGAGACGTAACACGAACTTTGACAAATTTGCCTAACATAGTATGTCTCCTCTTCACAAAATGCAGAATTATTTTCAGGTTAACCCTTAAATTCCGCACAGAATATATGGGACTATTATACACACTTTAAAAGATTTTTTCAATAGATTTTCATTTAAAAATAACTGTTCGCTTCAAAAAAATATTAATTGTATTGTCAAAGAGATATCAAAGTGATATAATATACTAAATAAAATGAAAGAGACTAAATATGAAAACGCTTTATATCACAGATCTTGACGGCACTTTACTTAACAGCGATGCAGTGCTTACTGAAAAATCAAAAGAATATATAAATAAAGTAACCGACGGCGGTGCTCTGTTTTCTGTTGCCACAGCGCGAACTTTTGCTACTGTTATGCAGATGTTTTCAGATGTTGACCTGAAACTTCCACTTGTGCTTATGAATGGCGTAATGCTTTATGATCCCAAAGATAAGCGGATTCTGTCTTGCCACAGTATAAGCAATAACACTATCGAAAAAGTATTCGATGTTTACAGAAAACACACCATATATCCGCTTGTTTATCGATGCAAAAAGGATTTACTTGAAATAGAGTATTATAACACAGATAATCCATATCAGATGAGATATGTTGATAAACGTACAGAAGCCACCGGCAAAAGATTTGTATACTCCCCTGTTTTCACTGCAGAAGGAAAAAGTGAAGTAATCTATATTGTTACTCTTGATAAATACGAAGTGATTCTACCGCTGTACGAAGATATCAGAAAAATCAAAGACATATCTTGTGTCTTTTACAGAGACAATTATACCGATTGTTATTTTCTTGAAATTTTTGCTTGCGGAGTATCTAAGGCTTCAGGCGTACTTGAAGTAAAAAAGATAGCCGGTGCAGACAAAGTAATAGCCTTTGGGGACAATCTTAACGATATGGAAATGTTTAAAGCGGCAAACGAATCTTATGCTGTTGAGAACGGACATGAGGACTTAAAAAATAGCGCAACAGGTATTATCGGATCAAACGACAAAAATTCTGTTGCAGAATATATTTTAAATAATTATTTCGGAGATTTAAATGATTAGAATTTATAATGAATACTTAAAAACATATAAACTTACGCCTGAAAATTCGGACGGTTTCTTTTCAGTTGTCGGAGACCTTATTGAAACCGAAGAAATCCAATCACTCAAACAGTACGAACAGCATCTTGAAATTGACAGACTTCAGCATATTTTAGGTGTTGCTTACCTCAGTTACAGATTATGTAAAAATTACGGTTGGGACTTCACCTCTGCTGCTCGAGCAGGAATTATGCATGACCTTGTATATTACGACTGGCGCGACGGAGAAACAGGAGGATGGCATCGTCTTCACGGATATAAACATCCCCGTCTTGCATGTATGAATGCGAAAGAACTTTGCCCCGATCTTAATAGAGTCGAAGCAGATGCTATATTGAAACATATGTGGCCTCTTACGATAAAATTGCCAAAGTATAAAGAAGGATATGTAATTATTTTTGCTGACAAATACTGCGCAACCAAAGAACTTATGTATTCCTTGAGTAAAAAATATAAGAAAAAATTTTTATCTGATGTAGAGGGAATCTGATTATGGAAATGCTTACAAAATACATTTTACTCTTTTTCTTTTACAGTGCTGCAGGCTGGTGCCTTGAATCCCTCTACTGCTCAATCGGAGAAAGGCGATTCGTTAACCGAGGCTTTATGACAGGACCGTTGTGCCCTATTTACGGAACTGCTGCTCTTGTAATGGTTATTCTCATATATAATCCATACAAAGATAACCCATTAGCCATATTTATTCTTGGTATTATTCTTTGTGATATTGTTGAGTATATAACCAGTTATCTTATGGAAAAACTGTTCAGTGCAAGATGGTGGGATTACACTTATGAGTTTATGAATATCGGCGGCAGAATCTGCCTGAAGCACACTCTTTACTGGGGCGTAATATCGATTATATTCGTCAAGACCATTCATCCTGCTGTCGATAATCTTTACAATAAAATTGAAAGCAGATATCTGATTGTTATACTTATAGTTGTAATGACTGTATTTATCATTGACCTTATTAATGCTGTCAGAAAAGCGCTTGATGTAAGAAAACTTCAGATGAAAATTAATAAACTTACAAAAACTTTGTCCGATGAACTTTCAATCATCAAATCAACAGTTGAGGATAAATATACTCTTATCCAGAAAGTTGTTATTAAACAAACTGATAAACTTACTCAACTTAAATATCAACTTGATGACCTTGCTGATGAAGCAGAAAAGTTCCTTTATTTTGAAAAGAAACCCAAAGAAAATAAAAAAAGTTTTTCAAACAGATTGTTTTATAACAACCCTACTTTTGAAAAACTTACAAAGAATAAACTATTAAAACTTAAGGATATAATTGATGATATCAAAGCAAATATTTACGAAGGCGAAGAAAAACAGTAAGGAGAATCTTAAATGAAAAACATAGACAAAAGTGATATCAGAGTAAAAAGGACATATAATAATCTCATTAACGGAATTATTGCTCTGCTTAACGAGAAAAGTTTTGATGATGTGTCTGTTTCACAAATCTGTGAAGTTTCAGGAGTTCACAGGGCTACTTTTTATAAACATTTCAATGATAAGTATGAATTTCTTAATTTCTGCTTTGATTCGCTCCTCAATACCATATCTTTTGATACTCTTGAAATAGGTTCTTCTCCTGAGATTATTAAAAGAAATATTATGCATTTTGTTTACTGTATACTGAGTTTTATTGACGAAAACAGAAAACTTTTCACTTCTGCATGCATTGAAAAGCAGTCTTATGCTTTTCTTTCTTCCTTCGACAATGCGCTCAACAGTTTCTGTACAAAAAAACTTAACTCGGTGCTTACTGCACCTGCACACAGGATTGAGATTTCATCTATCTTTTATTCGGGTGCTTTTGTCGGTATATTAAAATGGTATATACAGGCAAATAATCCGGATATGGTTGACGATATTATCGATTTTCTCGAACACAGAGTAGACGAACTCTGCAAATTTTACGAAGAGAATCTTTATTCCCCTGCTTGATTTTTTTCATCATAGTCATCAAGAAAATTGTATTTTACATCACCTTTATGATAACCGATTACAGTTTCGAGATTGACATTATGAACACTTCTGAATATATTCATTTCAATATTGGAGTTGATTTTTCTGAATGAAGAAATCAACTCCTTCATTTCTTTACGCTTAGAAAGAAGTTCCATATCAGACTGAGCATTTTCTGATTCTTCAGTAAACTTACAGGCACACTGCAAAAACTGAAGATTATTATACCTTACCCATGCCTTTATATCTGACTCTCTCACCATATATAAAGGTCGTATAAGTTCCATTCCTTCAAAATTTGTGCTGTGAAGTTTTGGCATCATTGTTTTAATTTCAGCACCGTAAATCATGCTGAGAAGAATAGTTTCAATTACATCGTCAAAATGATGTCCCAAGGCAATTTTGTTGCAACCGAGTTTATGTGCGTTTTTGTACAGGTGTCCCCTTCTCATTCTTGCGCAAAGGTAACAAGGCGAATTTTCAACATCAACCACATAACCGAAAATGTTGGCTTCAAAGACTTCAATGGGTATGTCAAGCATTTTTGCGTTGTTAATTATCTGAGCCTTATTTTCAGCGGAATATCCCGGGTCAAGAACAAGATATTTTGCTTCAAAAGGAAAATCACTGTGTTTTTGTAAATGCTGAATGCATTTGGCCAGAAGCATTGAGTCTTTTCCGCCTGAAATACATACAGCAATCTTATCTCCCGGCTTTATCATTTCATATTCATTTATACCTGCAATAAAACGTTTCCATATTTCCTTGCGGTATTTTTTTATTATACTTCTTTCTACTTCGATATGTTTTTCCATATGCATACACTTCCTACTTAAAAAAGCAGGCGATTAAAACCACCTGCCTTCTATTTTGTTTTAACTGTCTTTAATATTAAAAATTATCCTGAGAATATTCTTAAGAATTTTAGGACTCTTTACAACTACAACTTTCATATATCTACCTCCATACAAAAATACCCGTTCATTTAAAGGAATAGGTAATTCCTAAAATGATAAGCATCAAAGCAAGGATGAAGAGCATAACTTTGACCGGAAAACATAATGCAAGCACTATTCCGGCTGCAAAAGCAGTAAAGATAAGTCCTTTGGAACATGGACGGTATTTTGCCATGCTATCATCCCCTTCCGTATAAATTATATGACTATTAACATTATACGTAAAGAGAATAAAAGAGTGATAATTATAAATTCCACTTTTTCAGATTTTTCTGCTCATTATACAGAGCCACATAACTTTCATATCTGTTACGACTGATTACATCTTTTTCAACAAGTTCGCAGATTTTACATCCTTTATCTCCAAGGTGGGAGCATCCCGTAAATCTGCACTCACCGATATGTTCGGAAAATTCTTTGAAGTATAAATCAAGTTCATCCGAAAAAATCACATTATCATTTGAAAAATCAATACTTGAGAACCCCGCTGTATCAATTACAGAACCGTCACCTATATGAAATATCTCAGTTTGCCTTGTTGTGTGTCTTCCTCTGCCTAATTTATCGCTTATTTCGCCCGTTTCGAGGTTTAAATCACTTCTCAGTGCATTAATAAGAGTTGACTTTCCGACACCTGAATTACCCGTCAGAGCAGTCAGAGAACCGCATAATTCGTCACGTATAGCATCGAGCATTGTGCTGTCGCTTACACTTGAGAAAAGATATGTCCTGTAGCCGGTAGATTTATAGGTTTTATAAAGTTCGGTAAAATCTGTAAGATCAGTTTTAGTGATAACAATGACAGGCTCAATATTGTTTTTTTCTGCAAGCACTATCATTTTATCAATAACCAGATAATTCGGTACAGGTTTTGCTGCTGAAACAACAATCAATAGTTTATCAATATTTGCAACAGGTGGACGAATGAGTTTATTCTTTCGCTCAAGAATTTCATCGATAGTATTTTCTTCATCATCTCTTACAGTGATTTTAACACGGTCGCCCGTAAGAGGTATAATTTTTTCTTTTCTGAACTTACCTTTTGCTTTACATTCATAAACACCATCGGCGGTTTCAACATAATAGAAACCGCTGATGCCTTTGATAATTAATCCTTCAAAATTCATTATTCTTCACCGTTTACAACTTCAACTGCTTCGTCAGTTGGTTCCGGAGCCACCTGTTGCTCCGGAGATTCATCTTGCTGTGTGGTTGTAGACGTGGTTGTTGCGGTGGTAGTAACCGTTGTTGCCGCTGTAGTAGTTACGGTTGCAGGTGCTGTGGTAGAAGGAACTTTAGTTGTAGTTTCCTTAGTTGTCTCAGGAGGCTTGGTGGTTTCCTGTTTTGTGGTTTTAGGAGGTTTAGTCGTCTCCTGCTTGGTTGTTTTGGCCTCAGTAGTTTTTGGAGGTTTGGTTGTTTCAGGTTCTGTTGTTTTCGGTGGTTTTACTGAAACCGGTTCAGTTGTCTTTTCAGGTTTGGTAGTTTTTTCAGGCTTAGTTGTTTTTTCAGGCTTAGTTGTCTTTTCGGGTTTGGTTGTCTTTTCAGGCTTAGTTGTCTTTTCAGGTTTAGTTGTCTTTTCAGGTTTGGTAGTTTTTTCGGGCTTTGTTGTTTCTTCTTCGGTTTCTTCTTCAGTTGTCTCTTCCTCCGTTGTCTCTTCCTCCGTTGTTTCTTCAGGAACTTTACCCGTACTTACATATATAGCAATTTTTGTTCCGGGAGGAACCATTTCACCGATATACTCATGTCCGATAATTCTTCCTGCCGGTTCAACACTACCCCTGTATTCGGTTCTTGCTGTGTCAAGATCAAGACCTACTTCATACAGAGTGGCTCTCGCCTGAGATATAGTCATACCTATAAGGTTAGGTACAGCAATAGGTTCAACATCTTCGCTTGTTGCGACATAAAGAGTAATTATAGTTCCAGCCGCAACCTTCTCTCCTTTTGCCGGATAAGTTTTTATAACGGAACCGACATCAAATTCTATGTTTTTTTCTTTAAGTATAGAAGTTTCCAATCCAAGGCTACGAATAAGTGAGTCGGCAGATGTGAACTCATAGCCGTAAACATCAGGCACTTCTACTTTGGATGATGAATCCGAAATGTAAACAGTAATTGTCGAGTTTTTACTGATCTTACCTGTTGCAGGCTCCTGTCTGAGAATCGTGCCTGCTTCGGCATCGCTTTCATCATCTATAACCGGATTGAACACGAAATCTGCATACGCAGGCTGATTCATAACCTGATTATAGAAATTCAAACCTACAATATTGGGTACGCTTACCTTGTTGGAGTTGGGAAGAAAGATAGCAATAAGAATAGCTGCGAAAACAACAAGAGCACCAAGTACTCCGCAAAGCACAGCAATGGTTTTCTTTTTTCCTCTCTCAGTATATTCGTTATTGTCAACAGCACCCACCTCTTCGGATACTTTTGCAACTATAGTTTCTGCCTTAGTAACAACGGGTGCTGCTATTTTAATGTTTTCATCTGATTGGACTGTTTTAGCCGGCTGAGTATCATTGAAATACGAATAATCGAATTTGACATTAGGATTCTTTTTGTACTCTTCAATATCTCTGAGAATCTCGGAAGCGGACTGGTATCTGTCTGTTTGATTTTTCTGCATTGCTCTGATGATAATCTGCTCAAGTCCGACAGGTATATCCGGATTAATTTCACGGGGTTTAACAGGGTCATTCTGAAGCTGCATAAGAGCAACAGAGACAGCGTTATCCGACTGGAAAGGTAAGGTGCCTGTAAGCATTTCGTAAAGCATAACGCCGACAGAATAAAGATCGGTTTTTGCGTCTGTGAGACTGCCTTTTGCCTGTTCAGGACTGATATAGTGAACTGAACCGATTGCACCGTCGGTCATTGTTCTGGTTTCACTTCTGCTGAATCTTGCTATTCCGAAATCAGTAACTTTTATTGTACCGTCAGAAATCAGCATAATATTCTGAGGCTTGATATCTCTGTGAACAATACCCTTATCATGGGCATGCTGAAGGGCGCGAAGAATTTGTGTAACATAATAAATTGCTTCACGGGGATTGATTCTGCCCTGCTGCTCAATATATTCTTTGAGAGAAATACCTTCAACATATTCCATGACTATATACTGAATCATGTTGCCGTAACTGACATCGAAAACCTTAACAATATTAGGGTGAGAAAGAACAGCAATTGCCTTTGACTCGTTTTTGAAGCGGCGTCTGAAATCCTCGTTTGTGAGAAATTCATCTTTAAGAATTTTAACTGCAACTATTCTGTGGTCAATATTATCAAAAGCTTTATATACGACAGCCATACCGCCTACACCGATTATTTCGATTATTTCATATCTGCCGTCAATTCTTTTTCCTACATAATTTTCCATATTTTTCTACCTTACCCTTTCATGATAACAACTGTTATATTATCATTACCGCCGTTGTTATTGGCTTCATCAATATATCTTTGTGCAAGAGAATCAAAATCAGTAGTCTGATATATTTCTAAAATTCGTTTGTCACTTACAAGACCGCTAAGTCCGTCAGTGCAAAGAATCAATGCATCGTTTTCATTAATACACACATAATCAAAATCTATGTCTATACTTTCATCAACACCCATAGCACGGGTGATGATGTTTTTAATTGGAGTGTTTTCAAATTCAGATTTAGTTATTTGTCCTTTGTCGAGCATCTCCTGAACAAGTGAATGGTCTTTGGTGACCTGCTCAATTGTGTTCCCGCGTATTATGTAAGCTCTGCTATCACCGACATGAGCAATACAGGCTTCATTGTTTTTAATTACAGCAGAAACGATAGTAGTACCCATACCTTTAAGACTGTTGTCATAAATTCCTCTGTCAAAAACATTCACATTTGCTGTGGTAATTGAAGAAAGAAGCAGGTTTTCAAGTGAAGATACGGACATAGACGGATTATAACACTTTCTGATTTTTTCACTTACCATTTCAATTGCAGCCGTGCTGGCAACTTTACCGCCATGGACACCACCCATACCGTCGCAAACGACAGACCAGGCCGTTCCGTCGGGTAAAATCCCGTAATCAAAAGCATCTTCATTTTTGCTTCTGACGGCGCCTACATCAGTTTTACCGGTTATAATCATAAAACCTGTTTCCTTTCCTAATTATTTTTCTCCTCGTCTCAATTGACCGCAGGAGGCATTAATATCACTGCCTAAAGTTCTTCTGACAGTTGCATTAATACCGTTTTTCTCTAAAATTTTTATAAAAGAGACTATTCTGTCTCTGTTACTTTTTCTGTAATCTCTTTCTTTAACGGAATTTACGGGGATAAGATTAACGTGGCAAAGCATACCTTTAAGATGACCTGCCAATTCATGTGCACATTCATCACTGTCATTAACACCGCTTATCATAGCATATTCAAATGAAATACGTCTTTTTGTTTCCGCGGTATACTCCTTACAAGCAGCGAGAAGTTCTTCGATGTTCCATTTATTATTTACAGGCATTGTTCTGCTTCTGATTTCATCATTCGGAGCGTGCAAAGAAACAGAAAGAGTAAGTTGAAGTTTTTCAGCCATGAGTTTTTTAATACCGCTGACAACACCGCAAGTTGACAACGATATGTTTCTCATACCAATGTTAAGACCATTCTCATCAGAAACCATCCCAAGAAATCTTATAACATTGTCATAATTATCCAGTGGTTCACCTACACCCATCATAACTATATGAGAAATTCTTACCGATAAATCCTTCTGCGCAACATAAATTTGCGAGAGAATTTCGGACGGTGTCAGATTTCTTATAAATCCGGCAATACCTGAAGCGCAGAAGTTGAAGCCCATTCTGCAACCAACCTGACTTGAAACACATATTGTGTATCCGTACTTGTACTTCATTACAACTGATTCTATCAGTTCTCCATCGTTAAGTCTGAATAAATACTTAACTGTATTATCATACACCGAAACTAATTTTTTTTCAATAGCACAGGTGTAAATGTCATAATTTTTTTCGAGTTCTGACCTTAAATCTTTAGAAATATTTGTCATTTCCTCAAAACTGTTAACATTATGTTTATGTAACCACGAATAAATCTGAGTTGCTTTGAAAGGTTTTTCACCAAGAGAAGTTAATTCAGTTTTAAGCTCGTCAACCGTTAAAGACTTAATATCATTTTTCACTTAATCACTCTTTCTTTCGAAACAGGCAATAAAGAACCCGTCACTTGAATTAATATGCGGCATAAGGGTAAGGAATGATTTATCGCTGATTTCAGGCAGTGGCACTACGCCGGTAAAATCAGGATTTTCCTTAAGAAATTTTTCGCAAACTTCTTCATTTTCCTTTTTTGAAAGTGCACAAGTTGAATAGACAATCCTTCCGCCCTTTTTTACATATTTTGAGCCGTTCCTGAGAATAGCATACTGTATTTCCGGTAAATCTTTCAATTCTTCTTCCGATTTATACTTAATTTCAGGCTTTCTTCTGATAATTCCTGTTCCGGAACAAGGAACGTCACATAATACCCTGTCAGCGAAACCGAGTTTGTCACTATAGACAAGAGCATCTGAAACTTCACCCTTAATAATATTAAGTCCAAGTCTCTGTGCGCCTTTGTTTATAAGGTCAACACGACCGATGTATTTATCGAAACAATGCACCGTTCCCGTATTATTCATATATTCGGCAACAGTATATGCCTTGCCTCCCGGAGCTGAACACAAATCAAAAACCGTGTCCCCTGCTGCGGCACCAACGGCTTTGGCACATAACTGAGATGCAAGATCCTGAACATGAAAATAACCATTGATGTATGACGGTATTTTTTCTATATCTTTTCCGTTAAGATTGATTTTAATAGCATTATCGAGATAAGATTTCTTGCAATCAATACCATAATTATTCAATTCTACTATTAACTCATCCGGAAGAATTTTTGTAGTGTTGACACGAATGAAAATATCAGGTGAGCCAAGAGAAGCCTCAAGGATACTTTCTGTATTTTCAAAACCGTACTCATCAATCCATTTTTCGCACAGCCATCTTTTACATGAATACTTTATACACAGATAATCGGCGGAATTTTTTTCATCCGGCAGACATAAACCTGCCTTGTCGAGTTTTCTCAGCACAGCATTAATAATTCCGGAGGCATAAGAGCAGTATTTCTTTGACAACTTTACACTCTCGTTTACTGCAGCCGATGAGGGTACCTTATCCATAAACAAAATCTGATAAGCACCCATTCTCAGAATAATAACTGCTTCAGGTTTTAACTTATTAAGAGGCTTTTGCAAATACAAAGAAATGTTATAGTCGAGCGTTAATTTCCTCTCGATCACTCCGTAAAACAAAGCGGAAACAAAGGATTTATCTCGCGGTTCCATTTCATATTTATTAAGAACAGCATCCAATGTAAGGTTTGAAAACGCTGAATCTCTTTCAAGTTTCATAAGAATATCGAAAGTAATTCTTCTTGTATTAATCATCGTAAATCCTCTTTTGTCAGCGCCTTCTGTTGTTTGTCCTTAAAATCAGTCTGATGAGTGACATAAGTGAAACAAGAAGAGAAGCAACATAAGTCATTGCTGCAGCTGTCAGAACTTTCTTTGCTCCGTTTCTTTCTTCATCATAAAGCATACCGGTTTCTTCAATAACTTTGAGTGCCCTTGAACTTGCATTAAATTCGATAGGTAAAGTAACAAGTTGGAATACTACAACTGCAGCAAAAAGGATTATACCGATATCAACGAGCAATCCGAATCCGAGGAAATATCCGATGATTGCGATAAATACACCAGCAGAGGAGCCGAAATTCGCAACGGGCAAAATAAGATTTCTGATTTTAATTGGAACATAGTTCTGAGCGTGTTGGGCTGCATGCCCCGCTTCATGACAGGCAATACCGATACTTGCGATGGAAGAACCCGAAAAAACTTCAGGTGAAAGTCTTATTGTATTTACTCTCGGATCATAATGGTCGCTGAGTTTGCCGTGTACACACTCAATTTTTACGTCTCTTATACCGTAATGAGCAAGAACGTTATACGCCGCTTGCGCACCTGTAATATGTTTTGTGTTAGAAATTTGCGCATACTTGTTGTATGTGCTTTTAACCTTTGCCTGTGCGATAAGAGAAATTATAATTGCAGGCACTACAAGGATTATATAATAATAATCATACCAAAACACAGAATCACTTCCTTATAATCTTTCAGCCTAAAACAGTACCCTTTTCAATGGAATAACCGTTCAGAAAAACATTGGCATCCATTCTTTTTTTGCCTTCAAGCTGAATTACTTTAAGTTCAACAGTATTATTGTCACCGCAACACACAATTAATTTTCCGTTGCTGTCAACTACTTCACCGGGATTATTATTCCCTTTTTTATCAGATAAAACCGATGAATGAATCTTTAAAGTTTTACCATTTAATTTTGTAGATGCACCGGGCCATGAATACAAACCTCTGATTTTATTATGAATATTAAAAGCAGTATCTGACCAATCGATATTACTCATTTCTTTAGTAAGAAGACCGACTTTTGATGCTTTTGACTCATCCTGTTTGACGGGATTGAGTTCACCTTTTTCGATAAGATCAATAGTTTCCGTTAATACCTCGGCACCTAAAGGAGCGAGAACTTCATACATATATTCGGTTGTATCATTTATACCTATTTCACATTCTTTTATGCCTAATATATCTCCTGTGTCTATCCCGGAATCCATCTGCTGAACAGTAACACCTGTAATTTTATCACCGTTAAGAACAGCGTAATGGATGGGAGAAGCTCCGCGATATTTTGGAAGAATTGAAGCATGGACATTTATACAGCCATATCTTGGATAAGAAAGAAAATCATCGGGCAAAATCTTCCCATATGCTACAACCACAACAAGGTCAGGATTTATTTCTTTAAGAATTTCAACACCTGTTCCGTTCTTTAAGGATACAGGCTGAAAAATTTTTAAACCGTGTTTAAGTGCTTCAACCTTAACATCAGGCGGAGTAAGTTCCTGCTTCCTTCCTACGGGCTTATCAGGCTGACAAAAAACACCGACTATTTCATGTTTTGAAGCAACGAGTGCTTTAAGACAATCAACAGAGAAATCAGGTGTACCCATAAAAACTATACGCATACTATCAGTCCTTTCAGTCTTCTTCTCTCATTCTTTTTATTTCTTCGGCGGAAAGTTCTTTTGACTGTTTATCCGTATATAACACACCGTCAAGGTGATCTATTTCATGACAGAAACATCTGGCCTTCAGTCCTGTACCTTCATAAAATCGCCAGACACCTTTTCTGTTCTGCGCTCTTATTTTACAGTATTCAGGTCTTTTGACCATACCGTTATGACCGGGTACAGACAGACAACCTTCCATATCTTCGTATTCACCCTTTGTTTCAACGATTTCGGGGTTGATAAGTTCAAGAAGACCGTCACCAACATCAACGAGTACTACTCTTCTTAAAACGCCAACCTGCACTGCAGCAAGACCGACACCATCCGCTTTGTACATTGTTTCTTTCATATCGTCAAGAAGTTCCCAAAGTCTTTCATTGAACCTTTCAACAGGTCTGCTTACTTTCCTGAGAACAGGATCTCCTACTGTTACAATTTTTCTGATAGCCATAAATACAACCTCACTTAATAGAGATTTTCCGGATTAATATCCACAACAACCGATACACCGTTGTATGCGGAGTCTTTTCCGGATTTTATCAAAAGTTCCTTAATTATACTTCTGAATTCCCGATTGTTTTTACATTTGATGATTAATCTGTATCTGAATTTATTGTTGATTTTTGAAATGCGCGGAGGCATCGGACCGAGAACAATAATTTTTACATCTTCATATTTTCCGACAGTAAGTCTGCGCAATTCGTCAAGGAAATTCCTCGAACAGTTGAGTGCTTTAACTTCATCGGTGCTTATGAACATAATTGAACAAATATCACAGTAAGGCGGATATACCATCGCTTTTCTTATGCCGATTTCTGTATCATAGAACGCAGGGTAATCCTGTTTTTGCGCGAGTCTTATAACGTGATTATGAGGTGTTGAGGTCTGAATGACAGCAAAACCTTTATTTTTACCGCGTCCCGACCTGCCGACAACCTGCGTCAGAAGATCAAAAGTCCTCTCCTGGCTTCTGAAGTCATCATTGTTAAGTTGCTGATCAGCGTTTATAACTCCTACAAGTGTTACATTTTCGAAATTAAGACCTTTCGCCACCATTTGTGTACCGAGCATAATATCGAACTTACCGTCACCGAAATCAATAAGACCTTTTTCAAAAGCGTTTTTTGTGGCTGTAGAATCAGTATCCATCCTTAAAACTCTTGCATCAGGCAGGAGTTCTGATATTTCTTCTTCTATGCGCTGAGTGCCGTGTCCTGCATATCTGACATCATCTTTACCACATTCGGGACAAACTCTTGTAAAAGGTACCGAATATCCACAATAATGACACATAAGACGTCCGTTTGCACTATGATATGTCATTGATATACTGCAAGAAGGACAAGTCACAACACTCCCGCAACTGTCACAAGCCGCAAAAGTGTTATAGCCTCGCCTGTTAATAAGAAGAATAGTTTGCTTTTTTTCCTTGAGATTATTTTCCATAAGTTCGAGCAATCTTGAACTTATACTGTATCGGTTGCCCTTCTGCCGTTCAATTTTTGTATCAACAATTTCTACCTCGGGCAAAATTGCGTCTCCGTACCGTTCATCAAGTATATTGACTGTGTAACTTCCCTTTAAAGCGTAAGAATATGCTTCTATGGAAGGTGTTGCAGAGGACAGCAATAACAACGCGCCATGTGTGTTTGCTCTGAACTTTGCAACATCAATGGTGTGATAACGGGGTGAAGATTCGGATTTATAGGTGTGCTCCTGCTCTTCGTCAATAACAATTAAACCAAGATTATCAAAAGGAGCAAAGACGGCTGAACGTGTACCTATTGCAATTTTAACAAGACCGTCTTTTACTCTCTTATATTCATCTCTTCTTTCACCTACCGAAAGAGCGCTATGGAATATTGCGACCTGAGAACCGTATCTGCCTTTGAAAAGTGCCATCATCTGCGGTGTAAGTGAGATTTCCGGCACCATTACAATTACCTGTCTGTTATCAGCCACAACTTTATCGATAAGTGATAAGAATACCGACGTCTTGCCGCTGCCTGTTATGCCATATAAAAGGCTGACACCGCTACCCGATTTATATTGTGTGTAAATATTGCGGAAAACTTTCTGCTGTTTTTCGGTGAGAATAATTTCTTCTTTTGCTTTTGAAAAAGTCAGATTGGTTTCGGGGATACGATACACTGAAATATCACATATTTCAAGTACGCCTTTTTTCTCAAGATTACTAATAACCGACGCTGTAACACCTGTGAAATAACAAATTTCCTTGATGCTTGCCGTTCCGACATCACTCAGGACTTTTATAACACTTTTTTGTTTCGGTGTAAGTTTGGGATGCTTTTCTTCAATTTCATCCAAACTTAAAACCAGTCTTGCATTCTTTACAGTGGCATCCTTTGCGTTTCTTACCGCATCATAATCCTTAGTCAGAAGTTTCTTCGCAAGAAGACGGTCAATTATGTCGCAGTCCTGTGAAAAACCAAGAGCACTGTAAACTTCTTTTTTCGTAAGAAATCCGTCAACAGAAAGCATATATTCATAGACTTGTCGTTCATCGGATGTAAGTCGGGACTCACAATTTTCACGGCTTAATGCAAAATATCTGGCTGATGTCTTAAAGTTAAAACCGGACGGAATTTGAATTTTAATACCTTCAAAATAAGTGCAGAAAGTTTTATCTTTAAGAAACAAAGCAATTTCAATCATTTCACCGGAAATGAGTTCTGTATCGTCAAGAACAGAAATTATACTTTTATATTCTTTATCCTCTTGCGTTTCCGAGAAAGAAAAAACTACACCCTGTCTTTTTACATTTTTACCTTTGCCGAAAGGAACAAGAACTCTTGTTCCTGCTTTGACGATATTTGCAAATTCTTCAGGTACTGTATAACCGTAAAGAATGTCAAAATGATATGCAACATTTTCTACGGCAACCAAAGCAAGAAACTGTTTCATATCATTTCACTTCCCTTTTATATATTTCTTATTTCTTCAGGCTCACAAATTTCAAGTTTACCGCTGAGGAATTCGTCAAGAGCATATGAAACAGGCTTTTCTGTTCCGCACTTTTCGTTGAGTTCGGGTGTTTCTGAAATTTCTCTTGCTCTTTTTGCTACTGCAGTTACAACCGAATAGCGGCTTGTGTTATCTTTGAGTAAGTTTCTTAAATCCGGATTAAGCATTTTTATTTACCTCTCTTAATTTATTTTGCATATTATCAATTTTGAGCTGTTCTGCTCTTATTATTGCCATAACATCTTTAACTGCATCGTCGAGAACATTATTCTCAACGATATAATCATATTCATAAGCCCTTTTCAGTTCTGTCTCAGCAATAAGCAATCTTGCTTTAATTGCCTCATCGCTGTCAGTTGCACGATTTCGGAGACGGTGCTCCAGAACTTCAAGTGAGGGAGGCATAATAAATATCTTTTTCGCTTCAGGAAAAATCTTTCTGACATTTTCTCCGCCTTCGACTTCTATGATAAGAAATACAATTTTTCCTTCATCAAGAAGTTTTTTTACAGGTCTGATGGGTGTGCCGTAATAATTGTTTCCGTAACGGGTATATTCAAGCATTTCACCGTTTTTAATATTTTTTTCGAACTCGGCAGTTGAAATGAAATAATAATTAACTCCGTCTGTTTCACCGGGTCTGATTTGTCTTGTAGTCATTGAAACGGAAAGATACGCTTCGTCCTTCATTTGTTCAAGAACTTTTGCAATAACAGTATCCTTACCGCAACCGGATGGAGCAGAAACAACAACAAGTAAACCTTTATTCATAATTTACATCCTCCTCACAGATATCATCCTGATCGGAATCTAGCCTGTTGGCAACAGTTTCACATTGTAAATAAGTCAAAATTACATGGTCACTGTCCATAATTATTACAGCCCTGGTACGTCTTCCCTGAGTGGCATCAATAAGCGTACCACGCTCTTTACATTCCTGAATAATTCTTTTTATAGGCGCAGAGTCAGGGCTTACTATAGCAACAAGACGCTGTGCATTTATCATATTACCAAAACCGATATTTATCAATTTCATTATTTTTCACCGATTATTCTATATTTTGTACCTGCTCGCGGATTTTTTCAATCTCTGCCTTAATATCAATAACCTTGCGAGCAATTTCAACATCCTGAGCCTTTGAACCGATTGTGTTTGCTTCACGGTTAAACTCCTGAATAAGGAAATCAGTTTTTCTTCCGATAGCAATTTCGCTGTTCATAAACTCGTGCATCTGTTCAATATGACTTCTGAGTCTTACCGTTTCTTCGGCAACAGCAATCTTATCTGAATATATAGCCGCTTCAGTAAGAAGTCTCTGTTCATCAACCTGAACATCCTCAAGAACATTACGCATTCTTTCAAGAAGTTTATTATTATATTCAACAACCGTCTGCGGTGAGCGTTCCTCAATGAACTTTACATTTTCAAGGATTGTATCACAGCGGGAAAGAATATCATCTTTGAGTTTGGCGCCCTCTCTTTCTCTCATTGAAACGAAAGAATCTAGTGCTTTGTCAGCAACTGTCTTAACCGCATTCCATATTCTTTCTTCGTCAGCCTCGGTCTTGTGAACTGAAAAAATGTCATGATATTTAGCAACGGATGTGACGGTAATATCATCGGTAAGGTTATATTTAGAAGCAAGTTCTTTCAAAGCATCAATATATCCCGAAGCAAGTGAATGATTCACAGAAACAACACAATCCTCAATTTCAAGGGTTTCAATCTGAACATAACATTCAAGTTTTCCTCTTGAAACGTGTGACTGAATATATGATTTAAGTTTTTCTTCAAGAAAACCGTAGGTACGGGGAACTCTTGACGAAAAGTCAAAATATCTGTGATTAACACTTTTCATTTCAACGGTAATACTCATGCCGTCAATGGTTTCCTGCGCTCTGCCGAAACCGGTCATACTTCTTATCATTTGTTTTTCCTCCGTTACAGTGAAATAACACTGGATATCCTTTTAATTATATAATGTTTTAGCGCTTTTGTCAAATAAAAACAATTCCCCATTATTCATTTGCAACAAGAACCCATAAGTATTGACGGTATATCGTTAATATAGCACTCGCCGTGTTTTTCGAAATTCATTTTATCAAGAAATTCCGTTATATTTACGCAACTGCACTTTCCCATATAAATATTTCTCAAAGAAGCATAGTTAAATGATGAACGCAAAAGTCCTTCAACAATATAAGGCTTGTCCTTGTTGTAATCAAGTTCGTAAACTTCAGCAAAATTTTCATCGGTTTTCATAAGACAGTAACCAAAGTTTACATCATCCTCACAAGCTGTGAATTTGACAGTACTTTCAGTAAGATTTTTAGGTTTAAATATTATCATACTTATTTCTTCTTTCTTTCCATTCCGGCAGCAATCATCAGTTTTCTGACTTCATCTTCCGTAAGATTGCGCCAGTCGCCCTGCTTAAGCATACCTAATTTTACAGAACCGACTGCCGTTCTCTTAAGTCTTGCAACCTCAAGTCCAACAGCTTCACACATTTTTCTGATTTGTCTGTTTCTGCCTTCATATAAAATTATTTCGAGTACTACCCTGCCCTCTTCCCTCGTTACAACGCGAATTTCAGCAGGAGCAGTCATCCGGTCATCAATGACAATACCTGTGGTAAGTTCAGTAATCTGCTCCTGGGTAACCGTAGGTCTTACCGTAACGCGGTAAGTTTTTGGCACATGTTTCCTTGGATGCGTCATAGCGTTGGCAAATTCTCCGTCGTTAGTGCAAAGAAGCATACCTTCACTGTCTCTGTCAAGTCTCCCTACAGGATAGACTCTGCCCGGAACATCCTTTATAAGTTCAGCAACACATTTTCTGTCCCTTTCATCACTCATTGTTGTGATAAAACCTCTTGGTTTATGAAGCATAATATATGTGTGTGATTTCTGCGCTACGATTTTCTTACCTCTTACTGTAACAGTATCACTTTTAGGATTAATTTTGTCGCCAATGGAAGCAACCTGCCCGTTCACACGGACAACTCCCTGGTCAATTAACTCTTCGCTTTTTCTGCGTGAGGCAATACCGCATTCAGCAAGAAATTTTTGAAGCCTGACTTTACCGTCTGTCATAGTGATTTTCCTTTCGTTTATCAAATAATTTATTAATCCAATCTTTAAATCCAAATTTTTTCTTATATGTTTCCTCTGCGGACGGAACATCGTTTTTTGAGTAAATAAACGATGTGTGTATTAAATTTCCACCGGAAAAATAATTTACTTTTCCGATAATTTCATTCTTTTTCACAGGAGCATATATTATTTCCGGCAGTATTATCTGTTTATATATCTCATCGAAGTCTTTATAGTGATACAAGTATTCTTCAGTGAAAACCTCCGCAGTTTTACTCGGAGAGCCAAAAATTCTGACGTTTGTAACATCTGTAATTTTCTGAGTTGACATATTGAGTTCAGAAAAACAATAATCATAAAGTTTCCGGTGATCATTCCAATCATCACCGGCATTAAGAGTTACACAAACCAAAGTTGCCCCTGCTCTTTCGCAGGAAGTAACAAGGCATCTGCCACTCTTTTTTGTAAAACCGGTTTTAATACCGAAAACACCTTCGCAAGTATCCAGAAGTTTATTATGATTGCTGAAATATAATGACATTTCAGGCTCAATAATCCCTACCTTCTTTTTCTTTGTTGAAACTATTTCACGAAACACGGGATTCTTTATACTGTACGCTCCGAGTAATGCCATATCGTATGCTGTTGTATAGTGTTCTTCTGCGTCAAGTCCTGAAGGGGTTACAAAATTAGTATCATTCATACCGATTTGTTTTGCTTTGTAATTCATCAATTTAGCAAATTTATCAAAGGATTCTCCCAAAAACAGAGCGCAGACATTTGCTGCATCATTACCAGATTCAAGCATCATTCCGTAAACCAAAGAGTCGAGCGTAAGTTTGTAGCCTTCCTTCAGACCGACGGATGACCCTTCGGTCATTGCTGAAGACGTAACAGTAACTGTGCTGTTCAATTTTCCGGACTCGATGGCGATTATACTTGTCATAATCTTTGTTGTACTGGCCATAGAGCGTTTAACAAAAGCGTTCTTTTCATAAACGATTTCTTTTGTATCCGCATTAATTACAACAGCGCTCGACGCACTTATGTCGATTCCCTGTGAAATAACCACATTTAAACCCAACACAAATGTAAAAAACGGTATAATAATAATCTTTTTAATTAACAAAGCAACCACCTGCCAATATAATATATGCAGGCGGTTGTATTAAAATTAATATAAATCAGAAGTTTGAATTACGCTTCTTCTGTAGGTATCTCGGGAGTATCTTTCTTTGTTTTGTTGATGAGACCTGTAACCTTATCAAACATTTCGGGTACAAGATTAACAACTCTTTCAGCAGCATTGTCATATGCTGTGATGTGTTTCAGTGTAACTTCACCGTTATTAATTACAAGAAAAGCAACGGGTGTAATTGTAACACCGGCTCCGCCGCCACCACCGAAAAGTTCTTTTGAACCTTTTGAGGGAAAGTCAGCTCCGCCTGAAGCAAATCCGTATGTAACCTTAGAAACAGGAATAATTGTTGTGCCGCCTTCTGCGTAAATTGCTTCACCGATAATTGTGCTTGTATCAACAAGATCACGGATTTTTTCAATTGTTGAAGAGAGGATAGCACCTGCTGATTTTTCTGACATTGTATATCATCCTTTCATTGTTTGTGTAATAACTTCTTCATTTTCTTTATTATTCTTAGCGCCCGAAATAAATTTTAAAAGCACTTTGAAAATCAATCTTACAACCATTGCTATGGAAGCGTTGGTTACTTTTCTGACACATACGTACATATCGCACGAAAAACTGCCTACTGTTTCATTTGCAAGAAAATCCGGTTCAACGTTTATGTCATATCTTTTGACAACATTGTTCGAACAGATATATCCTAAAACAGGAAATACTTTCTGGCATATCTTTCCGTATTTTATTGCAGTAGCAGCCGAATCGCCTGTGCCGACAGTTATGTTAAGATACAAATTGTCAACGACAACACTTTTAAATACTTTTCCGCTATATGTACCTAAAACTTTTCCGAGACTTGAGATTACGGTAATCATGCCATCGTGACCGTTTGCCTTAACCATTTCCAGTAAAGGATTAGGCTTTTTTTCTTTCGGAGCAGTTTCGTCTTTCGGTTTTTTCTCTTTTTTCTGAGGTTGACTCTTTTGGGTATCTTTTTTCTTTTTGGGACCGGCAGGCAAAATATTAATCTTAACAAAAAGATATTTAACCGAAACCCTTATTTTATCATCATAGGCAAGAGACACTTTAACAGGTACCGACAAAGCCGAAACGAAGAATAAACCGATTCCGAGAAGAACCAATAAAAATATCTGAAAACCTGTCACAATCTCACCCTTTCAAAATTCATCAATAATATGTTACCTCAAAAATAAGATTTCGTCAACTGTTAATTTGAAATCTGTTCATCCATTTCCTCATTTTTTACGGTTTCTTCATCATTTTTGGGCAATGGAGGCAACTCATCGAGAGAAGAAATACAAAAGCATCTTAAAAATTCAGGAGTAGTTCCGTAAATTACAGGCCTGCCCGGCAAATCAAGTCTGCCCTTTTCTTCAATAAGAGCCTTCTGACAAAGGTTTGAAATTACCGCAGAACAGTCGACACCGCGAATCTGCTCTATAAAAGATTTAGTTACAGGTTGGTTGTAAGCAATAATAGCGAGCACCTCGAATGCAGCCTGTGACAGCGGGGTATTCTTTTTAACTTCAATTGTTTTTCTTATACTGTCAGCAAACTCCATTTTGGAACACAGTTGATATTTATCCTCAAGTTTAAGTAAACAAATCCCGGAATCAGCTTTGTTGTATCTTGCCTGCAAAATTTCAATAACTTCTTCAAGAACGATTTCATCCACATTTAATACCTGAGAGATTTTGGAGATTTCTGTAGGCTCTCCCACCGCAAATAAAATCGCCTCTAGGTTTGCTATCAGGTTTTTATCCATCGTCTTCACCGTCCGTTTCCATAGAATTAATACTTTCCTCTTCGAAGTCACTGACAAAACTCGTATCATCCATATCTGTATCTTCAGACACTGATACGTTGAGTTGTCCGTTTTCATCATCAACTTTGATTTTGTTGGCCTTTATCAATTCAAGCATTGCCAGAAAGGTTGCCACCATTTCAGAGCGTGAAGATGCATCGGCAAAAAAGTCCGTAAATCTGCGCTTACCTCTGTTTCTGAATTTATGATATATCCCGCTTATCCGCGAGGCAACAGAAACAATTTTCTTTGAAACAATAGCCGTAAAAGCCTCCATCGGCGGGGGAAGTTTTCTTTTGCTTTTACCTAATACCGACATATAAAAACGGAAAAGTTCATCACTTTCATGAAGTCTTTCATATTTTTTATCTGTTTCGATTTTCATCTGATCACGGTAAAAATAATCGAAACCCTTTGCGGTTTCAGAGATTTTACCTGCCATAATTTTACAGTCTCGGTATTCAATGAGTTCACCTGAAAGTTCTCTTTTAAGTTCCTCGGCTTCCTCATAAACCGGCAGAAGAGAAACAGATTTTATATACACCAGTCTTGCTGCCATTTCTAAAAATTCACTGGCAATTTCCATGTCTGCTTCTTTCATCTGGCGGACATATTCCGTGTACTGTTCGACAAGTTCAAATATGGGTATATCGTTAATATTAAGTTTATGTTTGTTTATCAGATGCAAAAGAAGATCCATCGGTCCTTCAAACACATCTATTTTATACTGAATTTTTTCCATCTTTCACCTGTAATCAAATGCCGAAAGGCAATGATGCAACTTTGTAAATAAGATCAAATAACATACCTGAAAGGAAATTTATAGGTCCGTCAAGTACGCCTAAAAATACCAGAGCAAGTACACCGTAAATAATGTATCTTTCATACTGCATTATTGTGTAATAGTATTTATCGGGAATAATAAGACTGAAAATTCTTGAACCGTCCAGGGGAGGAATCGGAAGAAGATTAAATACAGCAAGTGAAATATTTATCTGTGCAGCCGTTAACAAAAATACAACAATATAATAGGCAAAACTTCCATCGGTTATAACCATTTTCATTTGCACAAGAAAAGCGAAAAACATAAAAATCAACGACATAATTACATTTGAAACCGGTCCGGCAAAAGCCGTAACAGCCATATATAATTTCCTGTTTTTAAAATTACGGATATTTACGGGTACTGCCTTAGCATAACCGAACCCGGCAAGAATTATCATCAATGCACCGATAGGATCGATATGAGCCAACGGATTAGTGGTCATTCTACCCTTCAGTCTTGCTGTATCGTCACCGAGTTTGTGGGAAACAAAAGCATGAGCAAATTCATGAATGGGTAACACGCAGAAAATTACAAAAACTCTTACCATAAGATTTACAATCAAATCAAATGATAAACCGTTACGGATTAAATCAAAAATCATTGCAATCGCCTCTTTCCTATAACAAATCTGTCAACATTATTATAATCTTTCAAAAAATGTACTTCAAAATTTTTAATTTCAAGCATACTTCTGATTTCATCGGCTTGTTCCTCTCCACACTCGAAAGCAAACATACCGTCTTCGGCAAGATAATCTGTCCACTTATCACAAAGAACACGATAAAAATCAAGTCCATCCTCGCCGCCGTCAAGAGCAATTTCGGGTTCAAAAAGCACCTCTGATTGCAGATGAGGTATTTCCGAGGATTTGATATACGGCGGGTTCGATATTACGAGGTCAAAAATCGGTAATTTTCCGATTTTTTCAGGATAGAATATATCGGCTGTACGAAGTTCAACAGCACCTTCACCAAGAATGTTTTTAATATTTTCCAGACAACACCGTGATGCTTCGGGTGATTTTTCCACAAGGATAACTTCACTTTGTGGTGTATGCAATTTTACGGTTATGCCAATGCAACCGCTGCCTGCACACAAATCTGCAACGCGCGGACAACCTTTATTTTTAAGATAATCAATCACATTTTCGCAGAGAAGTTCTGTTTCAGGTCTTGGTATAAGGACATTTTTGTTAACCTTAAAGGTAGTACCGTAAAAGTCCCACTCCCCTATTATGTACTGAACAGGCTCTCCTGAAATGCGCCTTTCAACCATAAAAAGGATTTCAGTTTCCTGGTCCTCAGAAATTTCTGTTTGCTTATTTAATAAAAACTCGGTCTCATTAAAATGAAGAGCGTGTTTTAAAATAATCCTCAAGTCAGTAGCACTGTTTTCTATACCGTCAAGTTTTTTCAGACACTTTCTGTAGAGTTCGTCCAGAGTCATACTGCATCATCCTCTTTATTATCGGTAAGAACTGCCTTAAATGATGCAAGTGCTATTTCTATCATAGAATCATCAGGTTCTTTTGTAGTAAGTCTCTGCATCCAGAGACCGGGGGCGGCTAAAATCTTAACAAGAAGATTATCATGTTTACCTGCATATTTTATAAACTCATAACTGATACCTGTAATAAGCGGAAGAATAAGAAGTTTTATTGCCATCCACACAAGAGTATGATTTCTGAGTTCAGGAAAAGCAACAGAAACAGCAGAAGAAATCACAACGCTGATTATGATAATTACAAATATAAAACTTGTACCGCATCTGGGATGAAATCTTGACATCTTTCTTACATTTTCAACCGTGAGTTCAAGACCTTCTTCGTAGCAGAATATAGTTTTATGCTCTGCACCGTGATACATAAAGGTTCGTTTTATATCCTTCATAAGCGACACCAGGGCTATGTATGCAACAAAAATAGCCATTCTTATAATACCTTCAAAAAGTGCTCTGAAATTTGTAAGAGTTTCACCTGCAAGTTTATTAATAAAATCAACTAAAATTGTAGGAAGGTAGAAGAAAAGTAAAAAAGCAAGACCAACGCCGAGCACCGATGCGATTGCTGTAATTACACCCATTACCTTCTT
Source organism: Acutalibacteraceae bacterium (assembly GCA_045537395.1). Classification (GTDB taxonomy): domain Bacteria; phylum Bacillota; class Clostridia; order Oscillospirales; family Acutalibacteraceae; genus UBA6857. The sequence goes on from JAZSPI010000053.1 coordinate 27,485, forward strand.
GTTTATGTGTTCATTAAGCCATTTGTCAAGTTTTGACGGATTCTCCTCTTCTTCTATATCTTCAAGGCCTGATTTTTCCGCAGAAATCATCAGACATTTATAGCCGAACATCATCGATTCGATATAATTAACCACACCGCGGATAAGTGGCCAACCTAAAAATTTAATTTTATCTTTTATGTGCTTTACTTCGAGTATTTCAGTGTCAATTTCACCGTTTGGTGTTCGGACAGAAACGGCGGCTTTTCCTTTCGGATGCATCATCATAATGCCTTCTATGAGAGCCTGTCCGCCTATTGAGGTTTTGTGCTGAATTTTTTCTTTCTCTGCTGACATAGTATACCTCCTGTCATTCAATAATATTTTCTATAACTGAAAGGTCAAGACCTGAATAATTACTGATAAATCCGTAAAATTTTTCGGCAATTCTTTTGTTTCCGCCAACTACATCACTCTCAATGTTCAACGGCATAATCGGGTCATGAACGCTCAATCTGAGAAGAAGCCAACCCTTGGTTTCTTCCGAATCAAAATATATTCTTATGCCTTCGTAGTTGTCTTCGGCTATGCGCCAATCTGCTTTATCCGTCGCATAATTTTTAAGTTCATCAATCACATTAAGACCGTAGGATTTAAAATCAGTCTCCTTGATTTTAAATCGGATTTCAAGTGCTTCTGCCGGGTCTTTCAGTGATGAAATAAGTGAATCAAGTTTCTTTCCTTCTTTACCCATCTGAGCCATTTTGATAATTATCTTAGTAATAAGATAAGCACCGTCATCGAGGTAATAATTTTCTTTGAAAGAAGCGTGTCCTGAAGTTTCCATAGCAAGCGGACATGAAACACCTTCTTTTTCGAGTTCAAGTTGTTTGTTGATAACATTTCTGTATCCGCGTTTAAATCTTAAATGAACACCGCCGAGAGTATCGTTTATAAACTCCGTAAGCCCTGTTGAAGTTACGCTGTCGGTAACAATCGTACCGCCTTCACAGTTTTCCAAAGCAATAAGTGACGCGAGAGCAACAAGTCGGTTGCGGTTGATTTCTTTACCTTTTTCGTCTACACAACCTGCTCGGTCAACATCTGTGTCAAATATTATACCTAAATCTGCTTTGTTCTTTACAGTGGCAGAGCAAATTGATTCCATAGCTTGTTTGTTCTCGGGATTAGGTGTATGGTTAGGAAACATACCGTCTTTATCGAGGAACTGACTTCCGGTTATATCTGCACCGAGAGGAGCGAGAACATCGGTGGCATAAAAACCGCCAACACCGTTACCTGCATCAACTGCAATTTTATAATTTTTGAGAGGCTTTTCATAATCGTCAGCATTAACGCCCTGCTTAATCATATTTCTGAGCCTTTCGGCATAAACAGACATAAAATCAACTGTTTTAACATCAGGAGTAACTTCTTTAATTTTATATTCCTCATCTGCAAGGATAAGAATTTTTTCAATATCTTCAGGATTGAGACCTCCGTCAACAGTGAAAAACTTCAATCCGTTTTTATCGTAAGGGTGATGACTTGCCGTTATCTGAACGGAAGCCACACAACCTGCATCTACTGTTGTCATAAACATAGCCGGAGTAGATGCGTATGAACAGTCATATATTTCCTTATCAAACTGTGCAAGACCGTTAATAACCTGTTTCTTTATTCGCTCTGCAGATATTCTTGAATCATGGCCGACAGCTATTCTGTTGCCTGAATAACCTTTTTCACTGAGCCATTTACAAAAAGCAACAGTTATTTTGAACACTGCATCGTCAGTAAGTTCGATTTCTCCCTTTTCGGTTTTAACAGCAGTTCCTCTTATATCTGAACCGCTTTTAAGATGAAGGTATGAATTCATAATCATTCCCCTTTTTCGTATATTTCTTCAGTTACATTCAGCAAAAATTTATACATCGGAGTGAAAGCTCTGATAGCATATATTAATTCTTCTTCAATGGTACCGTCAAATAGTTTTGACAATTCTGTTCCCGTATATGAAAATAAAAAATAACGTGAATTGTAAAAGCCTCTGAGACTACTGTCAATATTTTCCGTCCCCGGTTTATCTTTCTTGAAAGAATCAACGTAAGGAATCGCACCGACAACATCCATTTGCCTTAGGGCATACTTGAACTCTTTCTGTTTTTCGGACAGAACTTTACGGAAAACTACGAGATCTGACGGCTGAGCGTGAAACAGACCTACGCCATATGAATACCTGTCGGGAAAAACCTCAAACCACATACAGGGCATAAACCTCCATTGGTGCTTGTCGCGCATAAACATACACCAGACATTTGAGCGATACATTTCTTTGTTTTTGGAAAAGCGGGTGTCTCTTCTTATTCTTGACACCATTTTGGTAGGAATAAGCACCATTTTATCATCTACCGCAATAAGTTCATCGCTTAAATCCAAAGCAAGTTGTCGCATAGGAGTTATAACTTTGTTTTTTATATCTTCTTTTACGGTTTCATAAAAATCTTTGCTGTCATTAAACTTATTAAGTTCCAGAAGCATAAATCCGTCGACATCAAAACCTTTAAAATTCATTCCCATGATATCAGTCCTCAATACCGTTAATTTTAAGAACTTCCTGAGCAGCATACATTACGGCAATCTTTGCACTGTGAAAATTCAGACCACCCTGAAGCCATACCGCATAAGGCTCTCTCAAAGGTGCATCGGCAGAAAGTTCAATGGATGAACCCAAAGTAAAGGCGCCTGCAGACATAATAACCTTGCTGTCATATCCCGGCATTTCCCAAGGTTCGGGCGTTACGAAGGAATCAACAGGTGCACCTTTCTGAAGGCCTTGACAAAAAGCAATAAGATTTTTTTCTTCTCTGAGTCTTACCGCTTGAATAATATCGTGTCTTGATTCACCTGTGCACGGAGTGGGATCGAAGCCCATAAGGGTAAACAGCGCCGCAGTGAATGCAGCAGTTTTAAGCGCCTCACCAACAACATGAGGGCCGTTGAATATTCCCATGAAGAGATCCCTGCTCTGCCCCAAAGTTGCACCTACTTCTCTGCCTAAACCCGGAGTAGTAAGCCTGTATGCGCAAAGGTCAATGCATTCTTTCTTACCCGCAATATAACCGCCGGTTTTAGCAATACCTCCACCGGGATTTTTAATAAGCGAACCTGCAATAATATCGGCGCCTACATCGGTAGGTTCAATTTTTTCTGTCCATTCACCGTAACAGTTATCAACCATAACGACGGCATCTGTGTGTTTTTTAGTGATATCTATTACTTTTTTTATTTCAGCAACGGAAAGTGACGGACGAAGTTTATATCCCCTTGAACGCTGAATATAGACCATTTTCACGTTACCTTTTGTAAGGCGTTCTTCAATGGCTTCGTAATCAAGTCTTTCATTTTTAAGTTCAATTTCTTCATATTTTACGCCATAATCGGCGAGAGAACCCATATTTTCGCCTTTTTTTGTTATACCGATTACAGGCTGAATGGTATCATAAGGTCTTCCGGAAACACAAAGCATTGTATCGCCCGGACGAAGAATACCAAACAACGCAACAGCAAGAGTATGCGTACCGCAAGTGAAGTTATGTCTGACAATGGCATCTTCAGCACCTACTGCCTGTGCAAAAACACGGTCAATGATTTCTCTTCCTCTGTCACCGTAGCCGTAACCGGTGCTTTCAGCAAAAATGTTTTCACTTACCCCGTTATCAATGAACGCTTTAAGCATTTTCTGCTGATTATATTCAGTGATATCTTCAATCACTTCAAATTCTGATTTTGCGTTTTCTAACGCATTTTTTGAAAGTTCTTTAACTTTATTATTAAAGGGAAACATTATAAAATCCTTTCGATAAATGAAATTTTATCATGGAATACAAATCCGATATGTTCATAAAATCCTTCCGCACTTTCGTTAAGCGCAATTACAAATACTTTTTTGTTTTCGCTCTGTAATTCGTTTGCAAGTGTTAAAACTGTCTTTTTTCCAAGACCCGTTTTCCGTGCTGTTATATCACATGCTACACCGCTTATTATTGCAGAATCATCTGTTTCAGCGCTGGTTAAAGCGCATGAATATACTTTTTCTTCATCTGTAAAACCTTTGATTCTTGCAAGTCCCCTTCTTTTTCTGAAAGTGAAATCGGAAAGAAAAGAATAATACGCTTCCGTAGTATCCGAAAAAGAATCGGGAATGTTACTGCAAATAAGAGAATAGCAGGACTTATAGTACTTTTCTTCTAATTCAGAGATAATTTCGCCGTTATATGTACCTTTAAATTTATAGGCTTTCTTATTAACGGCATGAAGATAACTTAATTTTTGTGCCGTAGAAAATGTACAGCAAAGCGTCTTAAAACCTAACATATCAAGGAAAGTTTTCAAATCTTCATAATCTTCATAATCTTCTGACATGTTATCAGCAATAGTTATGCTGTCTTCAAATTTTGAAATAACAGCGCTGACTCTGCCACTTTCATCAATACAGCACCAAACATCAAGAAAATTGCGTTCAGTACCGTAAGCATTAATCTGGCACAAAATCTTTGTTCCTAAAACATTATCTTTACATACTGAAGCAATCGCCGGAATATCGTTTTTATCAGCTAATCTTATTCTGAGCATAATTTTCCGAGAGCAAAACAGCAAGGTCAAAACAACATTTCATATCTTCCGTATCGGCAACAGATGTTGCAGAATGAATGTATCTGCAAGGAAGAGAAATCGCGATCGTGTAAACTCCGCCGTTACTTTTATGGATAGCACCTGCATCGTTACCGCCTGCAACGGTTGTCTTTGTTTGAATCTTGATATTATTATCACCTGCAAGTTTAAAAGCACCTTTAAACATATCACGATTATAAACTGTAGATCTGTCCATAAAGGATACAACCGCACCTTTGCCCTGTTGACACACGGTATCCGCGTCATCAACAAAAGCAACATCTGCTGCTGTCGTAGCCTCAAGAACAATTGCATAATCGGGTTTTATTGTAAATGCGGCAGCCGAAGCACCACGGCAACCAACCTCTTCCTGAACAAGAAAGGCAAAATATGTATCATATTCAAGGTCAGCCTCAATCATTTTAAGCATAACGGCACAACCGAATCTGTCATCAATTGCTTTTGCTTTGATTTTATTCTTACCGAAAGAAACAAAGTCCGAGCAAAAATGAACACTGTCACCTATTTCAACATATCTTTCGGCATCTTCGTTATTTTTCGCGCCGATGTCAATATAGAGTTTATCAAGAGCAGGAGTTGTTGTTTCTTCATCACCGTGACAGAGATGAATAGCCTTGTTTCCTATTACACCGTTTGTACCATTATCGCCGACAGTAACTCTTTTTCCGAGAGTCACCTTACTGTCAACACCGCCCACATTGGTAAATTTCAAGAATCCGTTATCACAGATATAAGTTACGATGTAACCGACTTCATCCATATGGGCAGAAAGCATAACTTTCTTCAGAGCCCTTTTCCTTCCTTTTTTTAATGCAAGAATATTACCCATCGGGTCAATCTCATATTCACATTTATCTTTAATTTGAGATATAATAAAATCTCTGACTTTGTCTTCTCTTCCCGAAATGCCGTCAATAAGGCAAAGTTCTTTAAGTAAATCAAGCATTACACTCTGCCTCCTTTTTCAAAAGATATTCTGCAATTAATTGGGCTGTGCTTTCTATATCATCAATATTTATAACTTCAATTCCGGTGTGCATATATCGAAGTGGAACGGAAAGCAGTGCAGTTTTAACGCCTTTACCCGTATTGTTAATAGAATCGGCATTTGTTCCCGTTCTGCCACCCATAACATCGTGCTGAAAAGGTATGTTTTTGTCTTTGCAGATGTCTTTAAGTTCTTTTGTAAAATCTTTATCGAGAGTAGGACTTATACCGATAGAAGGTCCTGAGCCCAATTTAATTGTCATAGATTTATCGGTATACGGATCGTCACCGAAACCGACATCAACTGCTATAGCATAATCAGGCATCGTTGAGAACGAACCTGTTTTTGCACCGCTGCCACCTGTTTCTTCCTGAACACTGAAAAGAACAGTTACAGTGAGATTATTGATTTTACCCTGCACTATTTCAAGCGCTCTTAATATAACAGCAACAGAACAGCGGTCATCAAAGGCACCTGAAACAATATTGCCGTTAAGCAACTCACTTTGACTGTTTCTGAGTGTAATTCTATCCCCGATTTCAATGATTTTTACTGCATCTTCTTTTTTGAGCCCCACATCAACAGCCATTTTTCTTATATTGACACCTGCTTTTTTATCTTCGGCAGAAAGAAGGTGAGGCGGCGTTGAACAGATTACTCCGAAAAGAGGTTCTTTGCCGTGAACGATAACTTCACTGCCTATGAGAATACGTTCATCAGGTCCGCCGACACGGTCAACAAGAACAAAACCTTTCTCATCAATGCCTCTGACAACAAGACCAATCTGGTCAATATGTGCATCAAGAAGAATATGTAATTTACCATTACCGAAAGAACCTAAAACATTACCTAAAGTATCGATTTCCGCATTCATATATTTATCAAGTTCTGACTTTGCAAAAAGAGATGCTTCCTTTTCATCGCCGGACGTACCGACTTGTGAAGCAAGAGCAAAGCACAGTTTCTTCAGTTCCATAGAAACACTACCTCCATAATAATATAATCCATATAATTATAGAGCAATTACTCTCAAAAATCAATAAATAAAAACAAAAAAACAGGCATTAAAGTTCAAAAACTTCAATAATACCTGTTTTGTTAATCTGTTCAGTCAAATTATTTTAAATAAATTTTGTTCTTATTCTGTTTCTTTAACTGTTCTGCCACAATCGTGAAATAACAGCGAAACACACCATATTGCAGCCAGAGCAATTACCGTGTAAACAATTCTTGCAATTATGGAACTCTGACTGCCAAAAATCCATGCTACAAGATCAAACTGGAAAATTCCTATAAGGCCCCAGTTAATACCACCGATTATTGTAAGTATCAGTGCAATTTTATCAAGCATCTTTTCTCAACTCCTTTTACAAGTATTTTATCCTGAAAAAAGATGCTTATACATCAAAAATCGCAAACCATAATGCAACTTCCTAAAATATTTTTCAAAATTTTGAAATTATTCTTCTTGTAGAATTTTATAGCTTTCTTGTTTCCCGCACCGCAGGAGAGCATCAGTGAATTGATTCCTTTACTTTTAAGGTGCGCCTTTAATTCGTTCATAAGTGCTGTTCCTGTACCTTTGCCCTGACAGTCGCTTAAAATATCAATATGAAGGTGTGCCTGATATTTTTTAGAAAAGATTTTATGAACCATAATTTCGCTGATGGCCATTGAATAATATTTATAGCCTAATTTTTTTATACGAGGTAAATAATGCTGCTTAAAATCAGACAGATATTTATCGAAATTCTCAGCACAAAGTATATAACCGACCGCATTATCTGTTTCGTTAACGGCAACAAATACATTGTACGGTTCAACTTCAGCATAATAATCATTATACATCAGAAACAGAAACTCTCTTTGCTTCTCTGTTTCAACAGGCAGTGACGATGTTTCAATACAAATCTTTCTGAGATTTGCTTTATCTTTGCTTTCATATCTTCTTACATTCAACATATTTGTCATCTCCATAATTTTTTTGATGAAGTGGATATGCCCAAGGCACCGTTTTCGAGAGCCATACTGATTTCTTTTTCACTGCTGACAAGACCACCCACAATTACCGGTACGTCAAGCGAAGAACTGATTTGCTTAGTAATTCCGGGCATAATTCCCGGCATTATTTCGATAGCATCAGGGTTAATCATCTGAGATGCCTTTATAGCCGTGTCGATGGAAAGAGAGTCTATAATAAATATTCGCTGAACGGTAAGCATGCCTAAGGACTTAGCGACTTTCAGAAGATTATTCTTCGTCGAGATTATACCGTCAGGTCGGATTTCCTCATTTATATATTTTAAAGCTACAGCGTCACGAGAAAAACCTTCTATCAGGTCAACATGGATAAATATAAGTTTATTTTTATCCTTTGCTTTTTTCACACATTCCTTAAGATTAAAGATGTTACCGCAAAGAAGAAAAATAATTTCACAAGACGATTCTAATACAGTATCAAAATCGGAAATATTCTTAACACCGGCAATAACAGGATTACTGTTAAGGTTTCTTATAAAAGTATTTTTCAATATTATCCCCTCTTCAATTCAATGAATTTTCAATAAGTCTTCTCAGTTCTTCTGTGCCGTCACCTTTTAATGCTGAAAAAGGCACAACACTTATATTACCGTATTTTGCAAGAACGGCGCAAATTGACTCAAGTTGATTCATACGATCGGTTTTATTGAGTTTATCACACTTGGTCAGTGCAACAATAAACGGTATATTATTGACATTCATATACTCAATCATATCAAGATCCTGTTGTGACGGTTTATGCCTCATATCAATAAGTTGAACAACAAGACGAATATCCCTTCCCGAAGAAAAGTAGGATTCCATAAGTTCTGCCCATCTGAGTTTTTCACTGTGGGAAACCTTGGCATAACCGTAACCGGGCAAATCTACGAATCTGCAATTATCAAGTTTGAAAAAATTTATGGTTACAGTTTTACCCGGCATAGAACTTACTCTTGCAATATTTTTTCTGCCTAAAATTTTATTCAGAAGAGAACTCTTGCCAACGTTTGATTTCCCGGAAAAAGCAATCTCAGGCAAATCCGATTCTCTCAACTGAGCAGCAACGCCAAAAGAGGTTTCAAAAACTGCATTATCGAATTTCATCTGCATCTCTCCTGCCATTTAAAATTACATCGTGCGGTGAAAATTTTACACTGCTTTTTGTGCTCGTATAGGAAAAATCTTTGACAGCATACATAAATACATCATCAAGTTTATCAACACCGATAAACTCAATGTTTTCTTTAATAACATCATCAATTTCCCAAAGGTCACTTAGATTATTTTCAGGTATGATTATCTTTTTTACACCTGCTTTATATGCAGCCATAGATTTTTCTTTAAGTCCACCTATCGGAAGCACTCTGCCCGTAAGAGTTGTTTCACCGGTCATTGCAATTTTCCTGTCAACAGGTTTCCCTGTAATAACAGACAAAAGCGCCGTTGCAATTGTAACACCTGCTGACGGTCCGTCCTTAGGCACTGCTCCCTGCGGAACATGAATATGAATATTTTTCTTGTTTAAAGAAGCGACATCAATACCGTATTTATCGGCTGTACTTTTGATATAACTGAATGCTGCTTTTGCAGATTCCTTCATAACATCACCCAAAGAACCGGTGAGTTCAAGTTGTCCGTTTCCGTCCATTATAACCGCTTCAACTTGAAGCAGTTCTCCGCCAACGCTCGTCCATGCAAGACCGTTAACGACACCAACACTGTCTTTTGAAAGCAGTTTTTCTTTCTGATACTTCTCAGGACCGAGAAACTCTTTTACCAGTTCACAGTTTACTGTGACTCTGTTGATACTTTCATCGCTGAGTTTGACAACAGCCTTACGGCAAATCTTTGAAATTGTCTGTTCGAGACGTCTGACACCGGCTTCGCGAGTGTATGAATCAATGATAAATCTGATAGCCGTATCGTTAAATCTGATATCGTTACCGTTCATACCGTGAGCAGAAATCTGCTTTTTTACGAGATGATTTTTTGCAATACTGAATTTTTCTTCAGGGGTATAACTTGTAAGTTCAATAACTTCCATCCTGTCATAAAGGGGTTGCGGAATTGTTGATACATCGTTTGCAGTAGTAATGAAAAGTACCTTGCTCAGATCAATCGGAAACTCCATATAATTATCTCTGAAACTGAAATTCTGTTCAGGATCAAGAACTTCAAGCATAGCAGAAGCGGGGTCTCCCTTGTAATCCTTCCCAAGTTTATCAATTTCATCAAGCAGAATAACAGGATTAAAAGTTTTAGCCTGAGTAAGTGCGTTAACTATTCGGCCGGGCATAGCACCGACATAAGTTTTTCTGTGTCCTCTGATTTCTGCCTCATCGCTTACACCGCCAAGAGAAAGACGCACATATTTTCTGTTCATCGCCTTTGCAACAGAACGGACTATGGAAGTTTTACCGACACCCGGAGGACCAACCAGACAAATAATATTACCTTTCAGATTTTCAGAACGCATTTTAACGGCAAGCATTTCAATGAAACGCTCCTTGATTTTATTAAGTCCGAAATGGTCTTCTTCAAGAATTTTTCTGGCTGTGCCGAGATCAATACAATCAGTAGTATAAACTCCGAAGGGAAGACCAAGTGCGGCATCAAGATAACTTCTGATAATCGATGCATCTGCACCTCCGCTCTGGAGTTTAGAGAGTTTATCACATTCGGACGAGAGTTTGTTTATTACCTCCTCGCCGCAATTTAAATTTTTAATCTTTTCTCTGTATTTCTGAATTTCGCTGAGAGAATCCTCATGTTCACCGAGTTCTTCGGATATGGTTTTAATCTTTTCACGAAGATAGTATTCTCTTTGATTTTTCTCCATCTGAGATTCAACTTTATCTTCGATATCATTTTCGATTTTCAAAACATTGACTTCATTTACCAACATTGAATAGAGTTTGTGAAGTCGTGTAACCGGATTTAACTCTTCAAGAAGTTCCTGTCTGTCTTTGAAGTTATGAATCGTATTACCTGCGATTATGTCGGCAATTTCAGAAGGACTTTCCGAGAAAAACACTCTTGCCGCAACATCCTCGACATCTCTTGCCATTATCTGAAGATATTCGTCAAACGAATCCTTGACTTTGCGTATAAGCGCCTCAATTTCAGTATTGTCAGCATTCTTCAGAGATTTGCTTTTCTTCTCCTTTACATTTGCTGATATATAGGGAGTAAAACGTACAAAATCATCTGTTTTAGCCCTGCTGACTCCCTCTACAACAACACGCATAAAATCTGTTTCGGGAGCCTTGATAACCTGCTTGATTGTCGCAACTACACCAAGATTATATAAATCATCCTGCTGAGGGTCATTGATTGATACATCTTTCTGGGTAACAAGAAAAACTTTTTGCTCTCTTGACATTGCCTCTTTAATTGCTTCTATGGATTTCTTTCTTCCCACATCAAAATGAAGTCGCATACCCGGAAAAACAACAATTCCTCTCAAAGCAACAGTAGGTATATTTTTATAAATAACATTAATCGCCATTGAATCAATTCCTTTGATTTTTAAATAATAATTCAGTTGATTATACATCAATATTCACTTTAAATCAACATCTAATCTTTTAATTTTTTGAACAATGATTTTATCCGAGTGAAATTTCAATGTTACGTAAATTCCTTTTCATAAGGCTGATATAACTTTCGCCATTGTTAAAATCTTCAGCAGAAATTACGTGACAGGAATATAAAGACAAAACATCTGCCCCTGTAGCCTCCGAAATTGAATTTGCTACATTTCCCGTACTGAGGTCAACTTTGAATACAACGGGTATTTTTTCAGATTTAATGTGTTCAATCAGATTTGCTACGGTAACGGGGTTAACTTCTGCCTGTGCAGAACATCCCGGATAAGCGGATAAAAAATCTATACCGTATCTTTCGGTAAGATATCTCAAAGGAAATCTGTCACCGATAATTATTAAATTTCTCGTGCCGTTTTTAACAACACTTTTAAACTCATTGTCAAGTTTCCGGAGTTCGTTTATATATTTTTCTGTGTTATCTTTATAAGTAAAAGAATTATCGGTATCAATTTCTGCAAGCGCATCACATATTGCCTGTGAAATACTGATTGCATTATAGGGTGATGTCCATACATGTTCATCGTATTCTTCGGTTATATAGTGATGTTCGTGTTGATGATTATGATTTTCAGAATCGGTATGTTCTTCTTCGTAAAGTTCAACGACATCCATCATACGCACAGCATTTATTTCTTTATTAAATGAAGCAAGAATACCGTCAACCCATTTCTCAGACTCACCCCCACCGTAAATAAACAGATCGCATTCCTTGATTCTGAGTATATCAGAAGGAGTGGGCTCATAGGTATGGCTTTCTTCTCCCGGTGATAACAGCATATATACCTCGCCGTTGTCACCAATTATGTTTTTAGCAAAATCATACTGCGCAAAAGCAGTTGAAACTACAGTTATTTTTTCTTTTTTCAGCAAATTATAATTTTCACCGGTTAACATTACCGTAAAATAACAAATCAAAGATAAAACAGCGATAAACACAGCAAAAAGCTTATTTAAGTATTTTCTGCCATAAAAGTTACTGCTCAGAACTGTCTTCACAGCAAAAAATACGGCGAAGACAAAAATGTTGAAGCAAACAACAGATGCACCTGTCGGAGTTTCATATTTAACGGAGAGCAGCAAACCTGAAACAAAACAGAATACAGATATTATAATGCTGAATATAATCACTTTTCTGAAACTCTTACAAACACGCATTGAAGTGACTGTCGGAAAAATTATCAATGAAGAAATAAGAAGAGCACCCATCATTCTCATACCGATTACAATAGTTACGGCTGTAAGAGCAGCAATGAGCATATTGTAAAATGATGTTTTTGTTCCTGTTGCCTTAGCAAAACTTTCATCAAAAGTAACTGCGAAAATCTCATTATAAAAAATCACGAACAGAACAATAACTACAGCAGAAAGCAAAGCAGTAATAAAAACATCATCCCTCGTCATCGTAAGAATACTGCCGAACATATAGTTATAAATATCAATATTCATACCTGTGGTAACAGATGTAGCCATAACGCCGACAGCAAGTGCACCGGTTGAAATCAAAGCAATAGCAGCGTCACCTTTAATTTTGCCCGTTTCGTTCATTTTAAGGAGAAGAAATGCAGATATAATCACTATCGGCAAAGCAAAATATAGGGGCGCGACGTTAACAGCGCAAGCAATGGCCATAGCGCCAAAGCCTACATGAGAAAGTCCGTCACCAATCATAGAAAAACGCTTGAGAACGAGACTTACCCCAAGAAGAGCCGAGCAAAGCGAAATAAGTATACCCACTATAAGAGCTCTTATCAAAAAATCCTGAGTGAAGATAAGATTGAGAACATCAGCCATTATTTTCTTCACCTCCGAATTTTTCATAAACATCAGACATCAGATATTCTGATGTTGTTCCGAAAAAACTGTTTCTCTTGCTCAGATGAAGAATATGATCAGCATTTGCCACCGCCGAATGAAGGTCATGAGAGACCATAATTATGGTAATACCGAGTTCGTTATTTAATTTCTTTATTAGTCTGTAAAGTTCCATAGTAACTATTGGGTCAAGACCTGTTACCGGTTCGTCAAGAAGTAACATTTTCTGTCCTGCACAAAGTGCTCTTGCAAGAAGAACTCTCTGCTGCTGACCTCCTGAAAGTTCTCTGTAACACTTGTTTTTCAGGTCAAGAATATCAAGTTTCTTCATATTTTCCAAAGCAATATTTTTTTCTTTTTTTCCAAAGAATATTTTATTTTTCTTTTGTGAAATACAACCTGACGATACAACTTCATATACGCTTGCGGGAAAATCTTTCTGTGAAGTTGTTTGTTGAGGAAGGTATCCGATTTCTTTTGAAGTTAATCCGTCCCCCATATGAAGATGTCCCGACGCGGTATCTTTAAGACCGAGTATGGATCTTATAAGTGTACTCTTGCCGCTTCCGTTTTCGCCAACGATGCAAAGGTAATCGCCTTTGCTTACACAAAAATTAAGATTTTCAATAACGCTTACATTCTCATAACTGAGACACACGTTTTTACAACTTATTAATGCCATAACCTTCTCCTGTGATCACTCTGCACATTTTTCACACAAACCGTATAAGACGGTTGTCGAATTATCAACTATGAAACGATGGTGTTCAAATATATGTTCGTTTACATCTTTTAAAAAGCTGCAGCCCAAATGAATAAAATCACCGCACTTAAGGCATTTAAGATGCATATGACTGCCGCAGTTCATTTCATCATCAATATATTGAAAATGGGCACTTTTACTTGTCCCACCCGTGATTTTGCGAACTTTTCCATCTTTAACAAGATACTCAAGATATCTGTAAACGGTTGTTTTACCTACGGGTGTGCTTCGTCTTTTGAGTGAATCAGCAATTTCTTCACAAGTAAACTGACCGTTTATGTTTTCTCTGAGAAAAGATTCGATGATTCTTTTCTGTTTAGTGTTGTAAGTAGAGTTCATAAAGCACCTCATAAACTGAAATTGATTTTCAAATTCAAATTATAATAATTTTTTAAATATTGTCAAGAAAAAAAGCAGGAATAAATTGAAAAAAACAAATTAATATGGTATCATCAACATAAAAGGAGGTCATAACAATGAAAAACTTAATATCTTCTGTTCTTTTAACAGCAACATCAGTTGCAGAAAATTTTGAATCAACAACAACCAGCAATCCACTTCTCGATGAAAACGGTCAGTTTGTTGATGCATCTGAAGCGGTAAGCAACATTGAGTCCTTATGGAAAGAGTGGGATATTGTAAATAAACTCATATCTTCTCTTCCGGCTATCATTATCGCTGTATGCCTTGTTGTTTTAGGTTTTGTCTTAGCAAAACTTGCATCTAAAATTATAGTGAAAACCCTCAGTTCAAATCATGTTGACCCATCAGTGTACAACTTTATAAAAAGATTTGTATCTGCAGGAATCAAATTTATTTTCATTCTTTTTGCAGTTTCAATGTTCTACGATATAAACTCTATCTTTGTTGCGCTTGGCGGTGCCGGTCTTGCCGCAGGTATCGGTTTGCAGGACAGCGTAGCACAATTTGCAAGCGGTATACAGATTCTTATTAACCATCCTTTCAAAACAGGTGATTTTGTAGAACTTAACGGCGTTTCGGGTTCGGTTGCTGATATTCGTTTTATGAACACGGTAATCAAAACAGTAGATAACAAAAAAATTATCATCCCAAACTCACACATTACAACAAATCATATTATCAACTATTCTGCTGAAAACACCAGACGCGTTGACCTTATGTTCTCTATCAGTTACACAGATGATATACAGGTTGCTAAAAACGTAATACTTGATGTCATAAAATCAAACGAGAAAATTCTCGCTGATCCCGAGCCAGTTGTTTATGTCAATTCCCACGAATCAAATTCACTTTGTCTCGTGGCAAGAATGTGGTGTTCAGGCGTTGATTACTGGGATGTATACTTTGCCATGCAGGAGGATGTTAAAATCGCTTTTGATAAAAACGGCATTACCATCCCCTACAATCAGATGGATGTCCGTATTGTAAATAATTGATTTTTCAATATAATGTGTAGTGATTGTGATTTTGCACAAAAGATACCATAAATATTGAATATAATTCTATGTCAATATTCGAAGAAATCTATTGAAAAGTTTCATAAAAACAGTAAAATATATTGTGACAAATAAAATGTCGGATTAAGATGTATAATATGGGGGTAAACCAAAATGTCCAATTCGTTAATTGAGTACCTTGACACAATTCCGCAAGGTCGTCTCGGTATCATCGCAATGAGAGGTTGCGAAGAACTCGCAAAGAAAGTAAGCGATCAGATTCTTGAATGCCGCGCAAAATTTCAGCAGGATGATGACAATCTTCATCTGAAAGGTTATCACAGAGATTCTTACATAATCGATGCTGTGTTCCCTCGTTTTTCAACAGGTGAAGGTAAAGGTGTTATCAATGAATCTATCCGCGGTTACGATTTATTCATTATTGCTGACTGCTTCAATTACAGTGTGAAGTACAAAATGTATGATCTTAAGGACGCTGACGGTAATCCTCTTATGGTTCCTATGAGTCCCGATGACCACTTTGCAGATCTTAAGAGAGTTATTTCAGCATGTGCAGGCAAAGCTAAAAGAATCACCGTTATTATGCCAATGCTCTATGAAGGCAGACAGCACAGACGTTCGGCAAGAGAATCTCTTGACTGTGCTCTTGCACTTCAGGAACTTGAAAATATGGGTGTAAGCAACATCATTACTTTTGATGCTCATGATCCCAGAGTTCAGAACTCAATCAGAATTGGTTTTGAAAGTGTATCCCCCACTTATCAGATGATTAAAGCAATTGCTAAAAGCCTCAACAACGATATTAAGTTCAGACCTGAAAACACCATGATGATCTCCCCCGACGAAGGCGGTATGGGCAGATGCGTATACTATTCACAGGTTCTCGGCGTTGAACTCGGTATGTTCTATAAACGCAGAGATTTCACAAGAATTGTTGACGGAAGAAACCCCATCATTTCTCACGAATTTCTCGGTGACAATGTTGAAGGCAAAGATGTTATCGTTGTTGATGACATGATTTCAAGCGGTGACTCAATGATAGACGTTTGTAAGCAACTTAAGAGCCTTAAAGCAAAAAGAATCTTTGTTTTCTCTTCATTTGGTCTCTTCTCTTCAGGTCTCGAAAGATTTGATAAAGCTTATGAAGAAGGTATTTTCGATAAAATCTTTACAACAAACCTTATTTATCAGACACCTGAATTACTCAAGAAAGAGTGGTATTATTCAGTTGATATGTCAAAGTATGTTGCGCTCATCATTGACACACTTAACCATGACAGATCAGTGAGTCCCTTCCTTAACCCGATACAGAAAATTCAGGAATATATTGAAAAATATGACCTTAAATAATCCTAACGAAAAATATACCTGTCATAACGGCAGGTATATTTTTTATGCAAAAGTAAGTTAAAGCGGCATAGCCTTTACAGGTTATGCCGCAACTTAAATATGAATTAAATTATTCAGCAGTTTCTTCTGTTTCAACAACCTCTGCTGCTACTTCCTCAGCAACTGCTTCTTCAGCAACTGCTTCTTCAGCAATCACTTCGTCAACTGTCTCTTCAGTTGTTTCTTCAACATCTTCAACAACTTCGGGTTCAAGAAGAACACGGATTGAAAGGCTGATGCGATGTTTATCGTAATCAACATCTGTAATCTTAACTGTTACAACATCACCGATTGAAAGAACTTCTTTCGGAGATGCGATATGACGGTTAGCAATCTGAGAAATATGAATGAGACCTTCAACACCGTCAATAATTCTTGCGAATGCACCGAATGTTGTAAGACCGACAACTGTAGCCTCAACGACTGAACCAACTTCATAATCTCTCTTGAAGATTTCCCATGGATTGTCTTCAATTCTCTTATAACCAAGAGAAATCTTTCTCTTTTCGGTATCAAGAGCCTTGATATAAACCTTAACAGTATCGCCAACATTTACTATTTCAGAGGGATGCTTAATACGCTTCCATGAAAGTTCGGAAATATGTACCATACCGTCAACTCCGCCAAGATCAACAAATGCACCGTAGTTTGTAAGAGATTTAACGGTACCTGTGAATTCCTGACCTTCAGCAATATCAGCCCAGAAAGCTTCTGTTGCTGCTTTGCGTTCTTCTCTGAGAACAGCACGGATTGAACCGACAACGCGCTTCTTCTGTTCGTCAAGATCAATAAGTCTGAACTTAACTGTCTGTTTGAGAAGCTGTGTGAGGTCTTCATCTTTGCCGAGTCCCGTAAGAGAAGCAGGGATGAATACTCTTGCGCCTAAGGGGTAAACAATTATACCGCCTCTTACAACTTCGGAAACAACTGCTTCAAGAATTTCGTCGTTTTCCTTGGCTGCTACAATGTTTTTCCATGATGCTCTTCTGTCATAAAGACGTTTTGAGAGTTTCATGGTGCCTTCATTATCATTTGTTTTCATGATAATGAGATTGAGTTCGTCGCCGATTTTGAGTTCCTTTGAGGGATCGGCTGCGGGATCGTTACTGTACTCTTCAACAGGGATGAAACCGGCATATTTTCTACCAATGTCAACTTGAATCTCGTTGGGTGCAATGCCAACAACAATACCAACAACATTGGGGTTATCACTTGTATCGTCAATGCTATCAACGGCTGCTAAGAACAGCTCCTGATCCTGTGTCTCCTTTGTGATTTTTTGTTCATTAAAGTTTTCGGTCATAATGACTTCAACCTCCTTTATTATACGTGCAGGTGTGGAAGCACCTGCTGTTATACCAATTTTTTTACAACCTGTAAAATCAATTTCTTTAAGTTCTTCGACATCTTCTATCAGATATGTTTTACAGTTTTCTTGACAGACATCTCTGAGTTTAACGGTATTGGAACTGAACCGGCCGCCCACAACAATCATACAGTCAACTTTATGTGAAAGATGAGCCGCTTCTGCCTGTCTGTTTTGAGTCGCTTTACATATTGTATCAAAAGAAATTGAATTTGTACATACTTTTTGAATAATTTCTGCACAATTTTTCCATTCTTTTACAGAAAAAGTTGTTTGCGAGACAAAGATTACTTCTTTATTTTCTAAATAAGAATATCTTCCAAGTATTGATTCAAGTTCTGATTCATTTTTAAACACATAAGACTCACCTTTGCAGTGACTTCTGAATCCGCAGACTTCAGGATGCTTGTCATCTCCGGCTATAAGAACTACATTGTCTTTTGTTGAGTGTTTTTTTATAATGTTATGGATTTTCAAAACATAGGGACAAGTTGCATCAGTATATTTAACAGAAAGATTTTCTAATTCTGAAACAGTTTCTTTGGTAACGCCATGAGCTCTTATAATAACTTCGTAACCTTCGGGCACTTCTTCGGGGGTATCAGCAATAATTACACCTTTTTGCTTCAGATCATTAATTACTATTGGATTATGAATTATGGGGCCGAGCGTGGCGACTTTTCTGCCTTCATCGAGAAATTTATAAACAAAACTGACAGCCCTGTCTACACCAAAACAAAAACCGGCTGTTTCAGCTACCGTTACGTTCATTTTCTGCCTCCCACAATTCTTTGATTCTGTTCATAATTATTTCCGAAGCATTGGCAAGTTCAGTAGATTTATCTTTCCCCTTAAAGCCGAGTTCAGAATTTTTTATTACCTCTCCATAGGATAAGGTCAGACTGTGCCATGTACCATTGTCATCCGGCGCTCTGTAAATACAAACCGGCAATATATCTGCACCTGTCAGTCTTGCAAGGTATGCTACACCGTTCTTTGATTTGGTAGGAGAAGAATTTCTCACCCTTCTTCCTTCGGGAAAAATTCCTAAAACCCATCCGTTTTTAATAATCTTCATTCCGTAGCGCAATGCGGATTTGTCAAAATGATTTCTCTTAACAGGAAAAGCGTTCATACACCGCATAAACAAGGCTTTATACCATTTCCCGAACAATTCGCTTTTTGCCATAAAATGTACAGTTCTGGTACAATTAGCAACAATTACGGCAGGGTCTGAAAACGCAATATGGTTTGCTGCAATAATAAGCGAACCTTCCTGAGGAATGTTTTCTTTGCCTACTACTTTAAGTTTCTTATAAACTAAATGAGATAAAAACCATGCAAAATATTTCCCAATGAAATACAATTTACTTTCAGCAGGCTCTTTGGAATAATCAAAATACAATCAAATCAACTCTCGTTTAATAAATATTTGATTATATTTTACCCTCAATAATACTTATTATTAATTCAATAGACTGCTGTAAATCAAGTTCACTTGTGTCGGCAAGAACGGCATCATCAGCCTGCTTCAAAGGTGCAATTGCCCTATGAGAGTCATTATAGTCACGCTCAATCATATCGGCAAGAACATCCTCATAATTTGCATCCATTCCTTTCTCAATAAGTTCAAGATGTCTTCTCTTAGCGCGTGCTTCAGGTGAAGCAGTAAGGAAAATTTTAACATCAGCATCAGGCAAAACAACCGTACCGATATCTCTTCCGTCCATAATGCAGTTGTTATTCTTCGCAAGATTTTTCTGCAAATCGAAAAGATATGCTCTTACTTCAGGAACGGCAGATACAGCCGATGCCGCCATTGATGCTTCAGGTGTTCTGATATCGTTGGAAACATCTTCCCCGTTAAGGAACATTCTTTGTTCGCCGTCAACAAATCTTAATTCAATTTTAAGTTCGTCTGTAAGAGTAGATACAACAGCAGCGGTATCTTTAACATCAACGCCCATACGCACAGCATTAAGACCTACGGTTCTGTAGAGGGCACCTGTATCTATGTAAATATAACCGAGTCTGGAAGCAGCCGCCTTGGATATCGTACTTTTTCCTGCGCCGGCAGGACCGTCAATTGCAACGTTGATAACTTTACTCATATTTCATTCTCCTTTATTATACGCTTTCACCGGCTAATCTTCCCGTAGAAAACGCTATTTGTAAATTGAATCCGCCTGTATAGGCATCAACATCTATTACTTCGCCCGCAAAATATAAACCTTTGCAGAGTTTAGATTCCATTGTTTTCGGGTCAATTTCCTTTACGCTGACACCACCCGAGGTAATAATTGCCTCTTCAATAGGTCTGAATCTCAGCACCGTAATTTTCATATCTTTCAGTATATTGACAAGTTTTGCGCGCATCTCTTTTGTTATCTGATTTACTTTGGTTGAAGGTTTAATTCCCGAAAGTTTTACAATTACAGGAACAAGCTTCTTAGGAAGAAGAGCATCAAGAGCATTTATAAAATTTTTATTTGAATTTTCAAGAAAATCTCTCTGAATTCTTTTGTCAAGTTGTTCATATGTAAGAGCAGGCTTAAGGTCGATATGAATTTCATATTTCCGTTCCTTCATATCTTTCATATGGGCACTGGCGCTCAGAACAAGAGGACCTGAGACACCGAAATGTGTGAAGAGCATCTCACCGAAATCCCTATAAACTTCCTTATACGTTTCCGTGTCAAAAACAGTAATTTCAACATTTCTGAGTGACAGCCCCTGCAAATCCATACAAAAGCCTTCATGGCACACAAGCGGAACAAGAGATGGTTTAATATCTGTTACTGTATGTCCTGCCTGGCGTGCAAATTTATATCCGTCACCGGTAGAACCTGTCAGAGGATAAGATGCGCCGCCTGTTGCCACGATTACTTTGTCGGCTGACATCTTTGAACCGTCTTCAAATACGACACCTTTTACAGCCTCATCTTCAACAAGCAGTTCGCTGACGGTGCCTTTTACTCTCTTGGCTCCTGCCCGCTGACTGAAATTATTAAGTGCATCAACTATGTCAGATGCTTTGTCGCTTTCAGGAAAGACCCTTTCCCCTCGTTCGACTTTAAGTGAAACGCCCATATCTTCAAAAAAATCAATTGTATCTGAAGGCATAAACCGTGAAAAAGCACTGTAAAGAAAACGACCGTTAGTAGGAACATTTGCTATTAAATCATTTATCAGGTTACAATTATTCGTAACGTTGCATCTGCCTTTACCGGTTATCATAACCTTACGTGCAGGCTTATCGTTCTTTTCAACAAGCATAACTTCGTTTCCGTTTTCGGCGGCAACACCGGAAGCCATAAGACCGGCCGCACCGGCACCGATTACTATTACTTTCTCAGCCATTATATAATTACTCTCCACAATTAAATCTTTCCTAATTATACAGTAATTCCAACATAAATTCAAGACCGTTGCGCAGGTAAAATTTGTAAAATGTAAAAAATATGTTATTTAAATTCTTTTCTGTAGACAAATGCACAGACTTTGTGTTATACTTTGACAAATCTGAATAATGAAATTAGAGGTGTAAAATGAATATTGCAAATAAGTTAACAATCTTCAGAGTAATTCTTGTTCCGTTCTTCGTTATATTTATGCTGACGGATTTCTGGACTTTCAACAGATGGATTGCTTTCGGAATTTTCGTTGCAGCAACAATAACCGACAAACTCGACGGAACAATCGCACATAAATTCGATATGGTTACTACCTTCGGCAAGTTTATGGATCCGATCGCGGACAAACTGCTTGTATGTTCAGCACTGATATGTCTGACTGCAACAAAGGAAGTTCCGGCATGGGTTACAATTCTGATAATCGGGAGAGAGTTCGCTATAAGCGGTATAAGACTTGTAGCGGCTGATAACAATGTTGCAATTGCAGCAACCTGGTGGGGCAAGAGTAAGACTATTGCGCAAATGGCAATGATAATTATAATTCTGATTAAAGTTCCCGCTTTATATATTTTAGGACAGATTGTAATGTATGTATCAGTTGCTCTTACGGTCATCTCTCTTGTTGACTACATAATAAAGAACAAGTCAGTGATTACATTTAAAGATATGTAATGAGATAAAGAGTCTTTTCGGACTCTTTATTTGTTTTATATATTGACAAAAGACAGATAATATTGTTAAAATATATGTTGAAATTTTATATATTGAAAGGAAGTAGTTATATGAATAAAGGCAAGTTTTATATAACAACCGCTATTGCATATACTTCTAGAAAGCCTCACATCGGTAACAGTTACGAAATCGTTCTTACTGATGCAATTGCCCGTTATAAGAGACTTCAGGGTTATGACGTGTATTTTCTTACCGGTACCGATGAACACGGTCAGAAAATAGAAGAATATGCTAAAGCAGCAGGTATTTCTCCAAAAGAGTATGTTGACAAGGTTGCAGGTGAAATCAGAGGTATATGTGATACTCTTAACACAACCTACGATAAATTCATCAGAACAACAGACGATTACCACGAAAAAATTGTTCAGAAAATCTTTAAGAAACTCTATGAACAGGGTGATATATACAAGAGTGAATACGAAGGTCTCTACTGCACTCCCTGTGAGTCATTCTGGACAGAATCACAACTTGTTGACGGCAAATGTCCCGACTGCGGACGTGAGGTAAAGAAAGCGAAGGAAGAGGCATATTTCCTCCGCCTTTCAAAGTATCAGAAACAACTAGAAGATTATATTGAAAACAACGATAAATTCATTTATCCCGAAAGTCGCAAAAAGGAAATGCTTAATAACTTCATTAAGCCCGGACTTCAGGATCTCTGCGTTTCAAGAAGTACCTTCAAATGGGGTGTTCCCGTTTCCTTTGACGACAAGCACGTAATTTACGTATGGATTGATGCTCTTTCAAACTATATCACCGCTTTAGGCTATGACCCTGACGGCTCCGATGACCTTTATAAAAAATATTGGCCTGCCGATGTACACATTATCGGTAAAGATATCGTTCGTTTCCATACCATCTACTGGCCCATTATGCTTATGGCTTTAGGTGAGGAACTTCCCAAGCAAGTATACGGTCATCCCTGGCTTCTTTTCGGTGAAGACAAGATGTCAAAGTCAAAAGGCAACGTTATTTATGCAGATGAACTTGCAAAACTTATCGGTGTTGATGCAGTAAGATATTATCTTTTAGCCGAAATGCCCCATGCAAATGACGGCTCTATCTCTTACAGCACTATTATCGAAAGATTCAATTCCGATCTTGCCAACACTCTCGGTAATCTTGTTAACAGAACTGTTGCTATGACAAACAAATACTTCAGCGGAACAGTTATGGCACCCACCTGCGGCGATGCTATAGACGATGAACTTAAGGCTTTTGCTCTCGAAACCGTTAAGAAGGTTGAGGACAAGATGGAAACCTACCACATTGCCGATGCCGTGGAAGCGATTATGAATCTTGCTAAACGCTGTAACAAATACATCGACGAAACCGCACCTTGGACTCTTGCAAAAGACGAAGCAAACAAGGTAAGACTGGGTACAGTTCTTTACAATCTTCTTGAGGGTATCAGATTTATTTCTGTTCTTCTATCTTCATTTATGCCCGAAACATCAAAATCAATCCTCGGTCAGATTAACTGCGATATTGATAACTATGACAGTCTTTCTTCTTTCGGCGCACTTAAAGCAGGCAACTCAGTAGGCACAGCTACCCCCCTCTTTGCCCGTATTGATGCAGAAAAGATGATGGAAGAAATCACCGCGCAGCAGAAGGCAGCACAGTCTAACGAAAAGAAGTTCAGCGAAATTGAAGGTATTGCACAGATAGGTATAGAAGATTTCGCAAAGGTTGATTTAAGAGTTGCTAAAATCACCGACTGTGAGCCTGTAAAAAGAGCAAAAAAACTCTTGAAACTCACTCTAAACGACGGAACGGGTACTCCCAGAACAGTTGCATCGGGTATTGCTAAATGGTATAAACCCGAAGACCTTATCGGTAAGAGTGTTATCGTTGTATCTAATCTCAAACCTGCCGTTCTTTGCGGAGTCGAAAGCCAAGGTATGATTCTCGCCGCTGACTGCAGTGAAGATGATGTTAAGGTTATTTTCGTTGACGGCATTCCCGAAGGATCAAAGGTAAGATAATGTACAATAATATTTTTGACACTCACGCTCATTATGATGATTCCCGCTTTGACGAAGACAGAGACGAACTACTCACTTCACTTTCTGACGGATGTGTAAGCGGAATCATTAACTGTGGATGTGACCTCAAATCTTCACTTAAAACCGTCGCACTTACCGAAAAGCATTCCTTTCTTTACGGTGCCGTCGGTGTTCATCCTCACGAAGCAGAAGAAACTACCGAAGAGGATCTCGAAAAAATTAAAGAACTTTACAAGAACGAAAAGATAGTAGCCGTTGGTGAAATCGGTCTTGACTATTTCTATGATTTTTCACCGAGAGAAAGGCAAATTGAATTTTTCAGAAATCAGATTATAACTGCCAATGAACTCGGTCTTCCTGTTATTATACATGACAGAGAGGCACATGAGGACACCCTAAACATCTTAAAGGGACTCAAACCAAAAGGCGTGGTACACTGCTTTTCCGGAAGCGCCGAAATGGCTAAAGAAATTCTCAAACTCGGTCTGTATATTGGTATAGGCGGTGCCGTAACTTTTAAAAATGCACGTAAACCTATTGAAGTAGTTGAGAATTTACCCCTTGACCGACTTTTACTCGAAACCGATGCTCCCTATATGACACCCGTTCCATTCAGAGGCAAGAGATGTGATTCATCACATATTGCATATACGGCAGAGAAGATTGCCGAGATCAAGAATATTGATGTACAGCAGTTAATAAATACCTGCACAGAAAATGCAAAGAGACTTTTTAATTTATAAAAACAAGCGGCCATTTTGGTCGCTTGCTTCATTATCCGAATATCACATCAAGAGACATCATCAGCAGAAAGCCAACTGAAAAAATCACGGTAATGCTCCCCTTTTTTCGCTCCTCTCCCTCATACATATCGGGAATTAACTGCTCTGTTACCACATATACCATAGCACCGGCTGCAAATGACAAAAAGAAAGGTAATGTAACGGCCATAAATTTTGAAGCAATAATTGACACAACTGCACCCAGCGGCTCAACTGCTCCCGAAAAAAATCCCCACAAAAAGGTCTTTTTTTTATTTTTGTTTTCCGCCATAACAGGCATGGTCACTATGGCACCTTCGGGAATATTCTGCACAGCAATACCGAAAGCCAGCAAAAACGCCGAAGTAAAATCTTTGGTTTCATTCTGTGCCAAAAGTGAGGCAAATACCATTCCCACAGCCATACCTTCGGGGATGTTGTGAACAGTTACGGCAATCAACTGCATAAGAGTTTTCGTGGCGTAAGGCGTATACTTATCACATCTGTTAAGAGATTTATCTATTATTCTGTCTGTCCAAATCATAGAAAATACACCCACCAGAAAACCTGCCACCGTCTGACACACCTTCATTATGCCTTCGCCGTTACTCATTTCTACCGACGGAATAATAAGGCTCCACACACTCGCCGCAAACATTATGCCACCAGCAAGAGCCGAAAGAATATTTTTGATATGTGGTGAAACTTCTTTTTTTATAATAAAAATCACAGATGAACCGATAAGGGTGCCGATAAAGGGTATCATAATGCCTGTAAATACTTTCATAAACATATAATTCACCTCAGATTACAACGCTATAATCATAATATGAGATAAAATTAAAACGGTGCGGATTTTCGCACCGTTAAATATTTACTGTAAAATTTCTTTTACAAGACTTTTGATTTGCTGAATGTTTTCATCCTTAACTGCTGAGTGAATCGAAACAGTAGTATCTGCAAAAGTAATTTCTTTGCTGTTTTCAAACATTTTCTTCATTGTCTTTGCTGCAACAGGCATCCAACTGCCGTTTTCCATAAAACCGACAGTTCTGTTTCTGTAACCTCTTTCCGTAAGTTCTTCAATGAAGGTACGCATAAAGGGGAAGATTTCGCCGTTGTAGGTAGTAGTTGCAAGGATAATCTTGCCATAACGGAAAGCATCCTCTACAGCCTCTGCCATATCATCACGGGCAAGATCGGTTACTGCTACTTTGGGACAACCTGATTTTTCAAGTTCATCCGCAAGAAGTCCCACAGCCTTTTTAGTGTTACCGTAGACGGAAGTATAGAATATTGCTACACCCTCACTCTCCACACCGTAGGAAGACCATGTATTGTAGAGATTGATATAATATCCGAGATTTTCTTTCAGAACAGGTCCATGTAAAGGACAGATAATTTCAATGTCAAGATTTGCCGCCTTTTTAAGAACATTCTGTACCTGTGCACCGAATTTACCTACGATACCGAAATAATATCTTCTTGCTTCACAAGCCCAATCCTCATCGGCGTCAAGAGCACCGAATTTGCCGAAGCCGTCAGCAGAAAAGAGAACTTTGTCAAAGGAGTCATAGGACATAATTACTTCAGGCCAATGCACCATAGGTGCAGCAATAAAGTTTAATGTATGTTTACCGAGAACGAGTGTGTCACCTTCTTTTACAACTATTCTCTTTTCGGCAAAATCTTTTTCAAAATAATTCTGCATCATTTTAAACGCTCTGTCTGAAGAAACTATAACTGCTTCAGGATATTCATTTATAAAATTCAGAATGTTTGCTGAGTGATCAGGCTCCATATGCTGTACAACAAGATAGTCAGGTTTTCTGTCGCCTAAAACTGCTTTTATATTACAAAGCCATTCATCACCAAAGTTTTTATCTACAGTATCCATTACAGAAATTTTTTCGTCAATAATAACGTAAGAGTTATATGCCATACCTTCAGGTACATAATATTGACCTTCAAACAAATCTATCTCACGGTCATTGACACCAATATATTTAATATCCTTTGTAACCATTTTTAACTCCTTTATCTTAAATTAATTTTTAACCTAATAATACATCAAAAACAAGCATCAGACAGAAACCCGCCAAGAGCGAAAAAGTTGCACCGCTTTCATTTCCGTGGGAATGAGTTTCGGGAATCATCTCGTCGCTAATAACATAAATCATTGTACCGCCGGCAAAAGCAAGAGCAAAAGGTAAGACTACACTCGAAATGCTTACGGCAAAATAGCCAATAAGAGTACCGATAACCTCTATAACACCGGTAAGAGCCGCCGCAATAAAAGTTCGGCCGTGACTCATACCTGCCGCAAGCATAGGTGCGATTATAACCATACCTTCGGGTATATTCTGAAGTGCTATACCTGAGGCAATCATCATAGCATCGTTTACATTTCCCGTACCGAAGCCGACACCCGCCGCAATACCCTCAGGAAGATTGTGAATTGCAATTGCAATAACAAAGAGCAGAATTTTGTTAAGTTGTTCCTGTTTTCCCGGATGAATTTCAGTATCGACACCTGTAAGTGAGTGAAGATGCGGAACAAGTTTATCAATAAGATTTATGCACACAGCACCGCAAAAAACGCCTGCAACCGTAACTAATAGTTTGAATTTGCCACCGTACTCAAGCGAAGGAATTATAAGACCGATAACAGCAGCCGAAAGCATTACACCCGCCGCAAAAGACAAAACGATATCGCTAAATTTATGACTCATTTTTTTGAATATAAATCCGAGAAGCGCTCCTATAACCGTAGCACCACCGACACCGAGAGCCGTAAGCACCACCATCTGCATATTATCATCCTTTCTTTCAGAATTGTAGCATATTTAATTTGATTAATGAATATCAAAAATGAAATATTTATAAAATGTTTTCTTTAATGGGAATAATTCCGCCAAAATCGGTAAGTGGGAAATCAAAGGAAACAATGTCCATCTTCCTGTCTTCGATAAATGCTTTGATTTTTTTATAATCTCTGTGCTTTGTAATATCACCGAAGAAAATTATTTCTTTTTTTGATATTTTACCGCTTGCACCGCCTATAAAGCCATATTCATGTCCATCGAGAAAAACATCGCCCTTACTGATGAGAAGGCAGTCTATACCTTTTTTAAGTACATTACGAGCAATAGACTCATCATCAGTTATAACAGATTTTTCATCAACAACAAGAACCGAGCATTTACAATAGCCCTGATTGACATCAATTACTTCTAAGTGATGACACAGTTCTTTTACAGCATTATCAAAAATTTTACTGTTTCCGATTATATATTTACCGATAATAGTATGATTAAGTATACAGTCATAAGGATAGGCACCTGAAACACTTTTTTCACTTTCGGTAACATAAAAACCCATTTCTCTTAATTTGCTTATCAGTTCCCTCTGACCACAGTCAATAATTATTTTCTTTTCACCCGGACACAAAACAGAAATATCGGCATGTTCCGAGACAGATTTCTCTACGAAGACATTTTTCTTGGTATATATTATTTCTATTCCCCTGTTTTCCAGGTAATCAACAACCTGTTTGTTGAGCCCACCACAGATAACCGTGGAAACCTGACCTTCGGGTAGATTCGCTTTTTCTATAAATGTGCTCATAGTATTATAGCCTCAAAGGCTTGTCTGATTGTTTTAACGCCCACAATTTCGATTTCTTTTTTTAGGGTTGCTGACACATTCTTCAAATTCGCATAAGGAACAATACATTTACTGAAACCGAGACGCGAGGCCTCCTTGATTCGCTGTTCGCAGTGCGAAACGCCCCTTATCTCGCCCGCAAGACCTACCTCGCCGAAGGCAAGAACATCATCTCTCAGTGCATAATCCTTGAGAGAAGAGACAAGAGCCATAACTATCGTTAAATCCAATGCAGGCTCGTCCAGTTTCATACCGCCGACAACATTGATATAAGCATCCATATTGCCGAAAAAATATCCGCCTCTTTTTTCTAAAACCGCAATCAACATGGCAAGGCGGTTAAAGTCAAAGCCGTTGGATATGCGGCGCGGATTACCGAAACCGGTGGCAGTGACAAGTCCCTGAATTTCAGCCAAAAGAGGTCTTGTTCCCTCCATAACGCAAGCGACACAGGAACCGGGGGTATTTTTAGGCCTGCCGGAAATCAACATTTCAGAAGGATTTTCTACTTCTTTAAGACCTGTATCATACATTTCAAAAACACCGATTTCATTAGTTGAACCAAATCTGTTTTTGACTGCTCTCAATATTCTGAATGAAAGGTTTCTTTCACCTTCAAAATAAAGAACTGCATCGACTATGTGTTCAAGAACCTTCGGACCCGCAATATTTCCGTCTTTATTCACGTGACCGACTAATATCACGGGAATGCCGAGAGTTTTCGCTGTGCGCATAAGAAGATTTGAAGACTCCCTCACCTGTGTTACACAACCCGGAGAGGAATTCAGTTCTGTAAAATTCATAGTCTGTATTGAGTCAACAATTACAAGGTCAGGTGTTGTTGAGTGAATGTGTTCACAAATAGCCTGAACATCAGTCTCGCAAAGTATAAAAAGGTTTTCTGTTTTAACCTTAAGCCTGTCTGCTCGCAGTTTAATCTGGCTGTATGATTCTTCGCCTGAAACATACAAAATCTTTAAATTTTTTCCGAGTTGCTGACATATCTGTAAAAGAATTGTAGATTTACCTATACCGGGGTCACCGCTGAGAAGAACCAGCGAACCTTTGACTATACCGCCACCTAAAACTCTGTCCAACTCACCCATACCCGTTTTGTAACGAAATTCATTGCCTGACTCAATCTGTGTAAGCTGATAGGATGCCACACTTTTAGCATTAAGAGGGTTAGAAGCCTTTGATTTTGATGTTTCGGTTTGTCTTACCTCTTCTTCAAAACTCGCCCATTCGCCACATTCAGGACATTTTCCGAGCCATTTCGCAGTTTCGTAGCCACAATTATTGCACACGAAAATACTTTTTGTTTTCACTGCCATTATTTTTATCTCCTTCAGGGTTGCTTTCTATATATTCTATCAGACCGTCAACTATTGACTGTGCCATTTCTTGCTGATAATCTTCACTCTTAAGTTTTTCAGCCTCTGCTTCATTTGACATAAATCCGCACTCAACCATCACCGCCGGTACTTTTGAATGATAAAGCAAATAAATATCAGTACCGCTTTCTTTGATTTGTCTTGTATTATCGGGTTGCAGAGAAAAAACAACAGACTTTTGTATCTCGTCAGCCAGAAGTTTACTGTCAGGGTTATTTTTTGAATAAAAAACCTGAGTACCGCTATATTTACTCTCTGTAAAATAATTCTGATGCACAGAAAGAAGAATACAGTTGCCGTTTTCTTCAACTGTTTTCATTCGGTTATGAATGTCAGAAACCTTTTTTTCTCGCTGACTAGATGCAGAATCATCATAAATCATATAATCTCCGTCACGTGTCATAACTGTTTCGAAACCTTTTTCTTGAAGAATATTATTGATTTTAAGACATATATCAAGATTTATCTCTTTTTCCAATGTTCCGTCAGCCGATTGTGTTCCACCATCTTCCCCGCCGTGTCCGGCATCAACTATTATTACAGGGATAGCATCGGCTGCAGCAGTCACGGAATCAGTAAGCTTGCCGGCAAAATTCAACATTACCGTAAGAGAGAAGAACAGAACGAATGTTACGGTATAACTCAAAGCGTTTTTGAATTTGAAAGTAAAATATAAACCGTTTTTCATAACATCACCCAATTAATTTTATGGGGAAACAACGATTTATATAACAGATATATTTTACAATAAACTAACCAAATAATCAATAGTAAGGTAAAAATTAAGGGGCTGTTATTAACAGCCCCCTGTAAAAATATCATTTAACTTCTACTCTCCAACCGTAGGGATCTTCTCTCTTACCCCACTGGATGCCTGTAAGTTCATCATAAAGTTTCTGTGTAAGTTCACCGATACCGCCGTTACCGATTGTCATAACATCATCAACGTAACGAAGTTTACCGACAGGAGAAACAACAGCAGCAGTACCTGTGCCCCACACTTCTTCGAGTGAGCCGTCTTTTGCCGCAGCAACAACTTCATCAACAGAAACCCTTCTCTCCTCTACTTCATAACCCCAAGCCTTACAGACGTTAATAATAGAGTTACGGGTTATACCGGGAAGGATGCTGCCGTTAAGAGCAGGAGTGATAACCTTTCCGTTTATCTTGAACATAATGTTCATAGCGCCGACTTCTTCAATGTATTTTCTTTCAACACCGTCAAGCCAGAGAACCTGTGAATAACCGCTGTCATGTGCTTTTACCTGTGCGATAAGAGATGCTGCATAGTTACCGCCTGTTTTTGCAAAGCCCATACCGCCCTTTACGGCACGTACATATTCATCCTCAATCCAGATACCAACGGGAGCAAGACCGCTTTCATAGTAAGCACCTGAAGGTGAAAGGACGATAATAAAAAGGTATGTCTTTGAAGGAGCAACACCAAGAAACTCGTCAGTTGCAATTACGAAGGGACGGATATAAAGTGATGTGCCTTCATCGGAAGGTACCCAATCTCTGTCGATATCAACAACAGCCTTTACAGCATCAACAAAAACATCCTCAGGAATTTCGGGAATGCAAAGTCTTTCATTTGAAGCATTTGCTCTTTTAGCGTTCATATCAGGACGGAAAAGATAAATCTTGTCATCGTCACCGCGATATGCTTTAAGACCTTCAAACATTTCCTGACCGTAGTGGAAAACCATAGCACTGGGAGCAAGAGAAATGTCGCCGTAGGGCTCAATTCTTGCATCATGCCAACCCTTTCCCTCTGTGTAGTTCATAATGAACATATGATCTGTGAAAATGTGACCGAATCCAAGTTTTTCACCTTTAGCAGGTTTTACTTTAGGTGAAGTTGTTCTGGTAATTTTAATTTCCATTTTATACACCTCTTAATCAATAATCATAGCCCATTTTAAGAGCCTTAAGGTTAATTTCGGTAAGGTTTGCTTTTTTGGGAGGCACTACTTTTTTAAGAACATCTTCTGTGTTATCGAAAGAAAATGCCTCACTTTCTTTTATAAGTTTGCCCATAAGAATCATATTGGCAAGAGTAGAAAAACCTTCGTCGTTAGCCATTTTGGTAGCAGGAACAGCAAAAACTGTCACATCTTCTCTTTTCGGCATTTCGCCTATTAAAGTTGAATCGATGATTATAATGCCACCGGACACAACATCATTTTCGTATTTTTTAAGAGAAGGAAGGTTCATGGCAACAAGGCAATCCGGAGCAGTTACAATAGGAGAACCGATAGGGTCATCACTTATTATAACACTGCAGTTGGCTGTACCGCCACGCATTTCGGGACCGTATGAAGGAAGCCAGGAAACCTGCTTTCCGCTTAAAAGACCATTATATGCGAGAAATTTACCTGCGAAAAGAACACCCTGACCGCCAAAACCTGCAATTAATATTTGTGTTGTACTCATTGTGTCCCCTCCTTATTCAGCCTTAGTTTCAGCATCTCTGTCTTTATAAACACCTAATGGATAATAAGGAATCATTTTTTCATCTACCCATTCAAGTGCTTTTTCAGGTGTCATGCCCCAGTTTGTGGGACAAGTAGAAACCACCTCAATAAGAGAGAAGCCTTTTTTGTCTATCTGATTCTGAAAAGCTTTTTTGATAGCCTTCTTAGCATTTCTTACATTTTTGACGTTATTAACTGCCACTCTTTCGATGTATCCTGCACCGTCAAGTTGGGAAAGCATTTCGGAAACCTTTACAGGAAAACCGCAGTGGTTTGTATCTCTGCCGTAAGGTGAGGTCTGTGTAACCTGACCGGGAAGTGAGGTAGGAGCCATCTGACCGCCTGTCATACCGTAGATAGCATTATTAACGAAAATGATAGTGATGTTTTCGTTTCTTGCGGCGGCGTGTACTGTTTCAGCCATACCGATTGAAGCAAGGTCACCGTCACCCTGATATGTAAAGACGATATGATTATCGGGATCTGAACGCTTGAGACCTGTTGCGACAGCGGGTGCTCTACCGTGAGCAGCCTCAACCATATCACAGGTGAAATAATTATATGCAAGAACAGAACAGCCAACGGGCGCAACACCGATAGTTTTTCCTTCAATACCTAATTCGTCAATAGTTTCGGCTACAAGACGGTGAATAATACCGTGTGTACAGCCGGGACAATAGTGAAGAGGAACATCAGCAAGTGATTTGGGTTTATCAAATACTACCATTATTTTGTACCTCCTTTGGAATGTGCTTTAATTGATTCGAGTACCATTTCGGGTGAAGGAATCATACCGCCTACTCTGTTGCAAAGATATACGGGCTTCTTACATTCGGAAGCGAGTCTGATATCTTCAATCATCTGTCCCATTGAAAGTTCAACAGAAATAAAACAGTCAACCTTATCCGCGGCTTTTCTGAATGCTTCGTTGGGGAAAGGCCAGAGTGTTATAGGTCTGATGAGACCAACCTTTATACCTTCTTTTCTTGCAGAGTTGATTGCATTTTTGGCAACTCTTGCAGCAATACCGAAAGCAGCGATACAGATTTCTGCATCCTCCATCATATACTCTTCATACATAACTTCATTTTCTTCGATAGTTTTGTATCTTTCATATCTTGCAAAATTTAGCTTTTCAAGTTCTTCGGGAACAAGAGAAAGGGAATTAATGATATTCTTCTTTCTTTCGCCCTTTGTGCCTGTAACAGCCCAGGATTTATCATATTCATTGACAGCAACCTCTTCAAGAGAAACAGGTTCCATCATCTGACCCATTGTACCGTCAGCAAGAATCATAGAGGTCATTCTGTACTTTTCAGCAAGATCAAATCCTTTTATTGTAAGATCAGCCATTTCCTGTACTGAAGAAGGAGCAAGAACGATCATTTTGAAATCACCGTGTCCCCCACCTTTTGTAGCCTGGAAATAGTCAGACTGTGAAGGCTGTATGCCACCGAGACCGGGGCCACCGCGCTGAACATTAACAATAAGTGAAGGAAGATCGCTACCTGCAAGATAGGAAAGGCCTTCAGCCTTAAGGGAAATTCCGGGACTTGAGGAAGAAGTCATAACTCTCTTACCGGTGCCTGCAACACCGTAAACCATATTGATGGCGGCAACTTCGCTTTCAGCCTGAAGGAAGCATCCACCGATTTTAGGCATCTTCTTTGCCATATATGCGGCAATTTCCGTCTGAGGGGTAATCGGATAACCGAAGTAATGACGGCAGCCTGCAAGAATAGCAGCCTCAGCAATAGCTTCGTTACCTTTCATAAGAACTTTATCAGCCATTTTCAGCACCTCACTTTTCAACCTTTATAATGCAATCGGGACACATAGTTGCACAGAAAGCGCAACCGATGCACTTTGATTCATCCGTCATTTCAGCAGGTGAATGACCTTTTGCATTAATTTTGTCTTTTGCAATAACAAGAATTTTTTTCGGACAAGCGATTACGCATAAACCGCAACCCTTGCACATATCAGTTTTAAACGTTACTTTAGGCACAATAATACCTCCATTTAAAATAATTTACTTTGTAATTCAAGAGGGAATATCTCTGTTCCCGAATTTTTTAAACCTTCACACACTTCACTTTTACAACTTGTAAAAAGTATCGGCAACGAACTTAATGCAGAAAGTTTTTCCGTTTCAGAAAAAGTGGATATTATATCATCTGCGGTTGTCTCTTCACCAAGATTGGAATTGTTGACAATAGCAGTAAATTTCAGCGATGACACAGCTTCAATCTCCTTCATAACCTCATACGCTTCCTTCGCTTTTCGCGTAAGAGGGCGAAAGAAATTTGCAACGAAAATCATTTCATAATTATTTTCATCGTTGATGTATGGAGCAAATCTGCCCAGAGCCACAGCACCTGCATCATCACCGCCGATATCCATAACTGCACGGAAATTTTTATCATTGACCACACGGTACATATTCTTAGGCAGTGAAGGAATGTCGAGGTTTGTATTGGCAAATTCGGAACAAATAAGTTCTATTCCCTTTTCCGCCAACTCCTTTTCGCTGTCTTTTGTGCGAAAATAAGGATTGACTATATCCAGGTCCGCAATAAGTACCGGAAAGCCTGCTTCTTTAAGTTTAATTGCATAGTTAACTGCAATATTTGTTTTTCCGCTTCCGTAATGACCTGCGAAAAGAACTATTCTCTTGTCTGTCATAACAACATACCCTTTATTATATTACAATTATTACGTTATTTCAACATCTGACGGAAAAATTATTAAAGTTTATTTCTCTGAATTTTACCGCTGATTGTTTTGGGAAGATCGTCACGGAATACAACAATTCTCGGATATTTGTAAGGAGCCGTGTTTTTCTTAACGTAATTCTGAATTTCCTTTTTAAGTTCTTCAGTAGGTTCCGTTCCTTTAGTGAGAACAATGCTTGCTTTTACTACCTGACCTCTTATTTCATCAGGAGCAGCCGAAACACCACATTCAAGAACATATGGAAGTTCCATAATAACATTTTCGATTTGGAAAGGCCCGATTCTGTAACCGGATGATTTGATAACATCATGAATACGGCTGACATACCAGAAATATCCGTCTTCATCACACCAGGCAGTGTCACCGGTATGATACATACCGTCATACCATACTTCGTCTGTTTTATCCTGCGCATTATAATAGCCTTTGAAAAGACCGCAAGGAACCTTTTTATCGGTTCTTACTACGATTTCACCTGTCTCACCGACAGCACATTCATTTCCGTCCGGGTCAACGATAGCGATATCATAGCAAGGAACAGGTTTACCCATAGCACCCGGCTTCGGAGTAGTGCCTACAAGGTTTGCAATCGTAAGAGTTGTCTCTGTCTGACCGAAACCTTCCATAATCACAAGACCGGTAGCCTTATGGAACTGATGGAATACTTCAGGGTTAAGTGCCTCACCTGCTGTAGTTGCATATCTGATTGAAGAAAGGTCATATTTGGAAAGATCTTCCTTAATGAGCATTCTGTACATTGTTGGCGGTGCACAGAAAGTAGTAATCTGATATTTAGCAAACATCGGAAGAATTTCTGATGCATCAAAACGGTCAAAGTCATAAGTAAAGACTGCGCCTTCGCACATCCACTGACCGTAGAATTTACCCCACATGGCCTTACCCCAACCCGTATCGGAAATAGTAAGGTGTAAATCATTAGGCTTTATTGAATGCCAATACTTAGCAGTAATGAAGTGACCGAGAGCATACTTATAGGAATGTGCGGCAATTTTGGGATACCCTGTTGTACCCGAAGTGAAGAACATAAGCATAGTATCATTACCGCAAGCACTTTCGGAAGTTCTGTCATATATGCTTCTGAAGCGTTTATACTCAACATCAAAATTATGCCATCCTTCTTTATCAGTACCTACAATAATTTTATGCTTCAGACCATCATATTTTTCAGCTGCTCTTTCAATCTGAGCCGATGTCTGACCGTCGCTTGTGCAGATAATAGCAGAAACTCCTGCTGCTTCAAACCTGTATTCGAAGTCATGTTCAACCAACTGATTTGTGGCCGGAATGATAATTGCACCGATTTTATGAAGGGCAAGAGCGCATATCCAGAATTGATAGTGACGCTTGAGAACAAGCATTACTCTGTCGCCTTTTCTGATACCGATACTGATGAAGTAGTTAGCAGCACGTGCGGACTCTTTCTTCATATCGTTATAGGTAAATCTTCTCTCAGTCTTATCACCCGAAATATGAAGCATAGCAAGTTTATCGGGATATTTATCCGCTACAGCATCAACCACATCAAAAGCAAAGTTGAATTCATCTTCGTTTTTGTAGTCGAGTTTCGTAAGAACACCCTTTTCGTTTTCTTCGGTTTCAATAAACTTTTTAACCACAAGTTCATGAGAAACCTTTGTTGAGTGAAGCGATTCAACATCCTCGGTTTCAACCTTGGTTTCTTCGCCTGCAACAACAACAGCAATAAAGGTGCAATCTTCACCGCCGACAGCAATCATACCGTGAGGAGTTGAACTGTTATAATAAATACTGTCGCCTTCCTCAAGGACTTCTGTATGATTACCAACCCTCACTTTAAGTTTACCGGAGAGAACATAGTCAAACTCCTGACCGCTGTGAGTCATAGTTTTTATAGGTTTATCCTGAAGTTCTTCTTTGTATTCATATTTAGCGAGATAAGGCTCGGCAAGTTTCTTCCTGAAAAGAAGAGCAAGATGATTGATTTCTATACCGTCTTCTTTTGATGTAATCTTACCCTGATTTTTACGGGTTACGGTGTAAGATGAAAGATTACTGCTTCGTCCTTCAAGAAGGTCAGTTTTACCGATATTGAAAACCTTAGCACACTTATGAATAAAAGAGAACGGAAAATCTGCCGTGCCCTGTTCATAAGAAATGTACTGTTCGGTACTTATGTCAACCTTTTCAGCCATTTCTTCAGGTGTATAGCCTGCGATTTCACGCATTTCCTTTATTCGGAAAGCAACCTCTTTAAGTTCATTATTCATTTTATTAAGTTCCATAAATCTGTCTCCTTAATAAGTATTTTAAGAAAAATAAAACCCGTCCCAAAGTATAACTTTGAGACGAGTATAATTACAATACCCGCGGTACCACTCAAATTGCGGAACAACCGCCCCTTCAAACTCTTACAAGTTCTATGCACTGACGTAGCATTCACGGAAAGAACTACTGCAGTTTCGCCCTTTCGGCTCAGAAGCGATGGGATTTGAAAATTCGCTTTACCGACATTCCAGCTCCGTCGGCTCTCTGTTAAAGTTCCATTTCATCCGTCTTCGTCACAGCCTTTATATTCAATTGAGAAGATTTTAACACTTTAAAATATCTTTGTCAATATTTAAAAGATATTTTTCCGAAAAAAATCATAAAATTTTATTTTGGTCTATGCCAAAAAGCCTAACAGCATTTTTAAATAGTATCTTCTCGGTTTCTTCATCTGTGAGGTTCATTTCAAAAAATCTCTCAAGTTCACCTTCATAAGGCCACATAGGAAAATCCGTACCGAATAATACTTTGTCCGCGCCGTAAGTTCTGACAATTCTTTTTGCTTTTTCAGCAGACATACCGTATAAAGAAGATGAACAATCCACATAAAAATTAGGATAATTTGAAAGTTTGCTTACGGCTTCATCCCATACAGACCATCCGCCAAAATGTGCACCGATAACCGTAAGGTCAGGATATTTTTCCAAAATCGGCGTTAACCTGTCGGGATTGGAAAAATCATATCTGCAGTCACCTGTATGAAGAAGTACGGGCATTTCACCCCTACAAAGTTCGTAAATTCTCTCGCATCTTTTATCATCAATTGAGATTTTTTGAAAATCGGGATGAAGTTTTACGCCTTTAAGACCGATTTCTTTGATATGTCTGTAATCTTCTTCAATATCATCTGAATCTGGATGCAGAGAACCAAGACCTGTCATAAGTCCGCCGCCTTTATTAACTGCATCAGCAATAAAAGAATTTATTGACTGCACCTGTTTTGGAGTAGTTGCTACAGAAAAGATAATAAAATGCTTGACACCGTTTTTACTGCCGTTTTCAATAAGAGTGGAATATCTGCCGTCATATCCCATATCAATATCATAAAAACTGCGGATACTTTCAACGGCTTTATCGGCTATTTTATCGGGGTAAATATGACAGTGACAGTCTATAATGGGAAAATTCATAATATCTCACCCTTATGCTGTTACCACGGAATCTGCCTTCTGAAGGCCGTACTTTTTAACAGCCTCTTCTCGCATTTTATATTTGAGAATCTTACCTGCAACATTCATCGGGAAACCGTCTACGAAATCAATATATCTCGGAACCTTATGCTTTGCCATATGGTCACGGATGTACTGTTTCATCTCATCTTCTGTCATAGTCTCACCGTCTTTAAGTACAATCCATGCAGCAATCTCTTCGCCGTACTGCTCATCGGGAACACCGATAACCTGTACATCCTTGACTTTATCGTGGGTATAAATAAATTCTTCGATTTCCTTCGGATAGATATTTTCGCCGCCGCGGATAATCATATCTTTAAGTCTGCCTGTGATTTTATAATTTCCGTCTTCAGTTTTACAGGCAAGGTCACCGGTATGAAGCCAACCCTGTTTGTCAATAGCGGCAGCAGTTGCTTTAGGCATTTTATAATAACCCTTCATTATATTATAGCCTCTCGCAACAAATTCACCGGTTTCGCCCACAGGCATATCTTCCCCTGTTTCCGGATCCACTATCTTACATTCAATTTCAGGAAGTGCACGGCCAACCGTACTTACTCTCACTTCAAGAGAGTCATCGGTAGAACTCATAGTACATCCGGGAGAAGCCTCCGTCTGACCGTAAACAATGGTAATCTCTTTCATGTTCATCTTATTAACAACATCCTGCATAACAGAAATAGGACAAGGTGAACCTGCCATAATACCTGTTCTCATATAAGAGAAGTCAGTTTTTTCAAAATCGGGATGCTCTAAAAGAGCGATAAACATTGTCGGTACACCATGGAAGCAGGTAATCTTTTCCTGATTGATACAAGCAAGAGCCGGCTTTGGTGTAAAGTAAGGTATAGGTGAAAGAGTTACGCCGTGAGTCATAGATGCAGTCATAGCAAGTACCATTCCGAAACAGTGGAACATGGGTACCTGAATCATCATTCTGTCGGCAGTGGAAAGATCCATTCTGTCACCGATACACTTACCGTTATTTACTACATTATAATGAGTAAGCATAACCCCTTTAGGGAAGCCTGTGGTACCTGAAGTGTACTGCATATTACAAACATCATCAGGATTAACAGTTGCGGCTATACGGTAAACCTCTTCAACGGGAACATTTTCACTTCTTGCAATTGCTTCATCCCATTCAAGACAACCTTTTTTTCTGAAACCGACAGTAATAACGTTTCTGAGAAAAGGAAGTCTTTTGCTGTGCAATGGTTTGCCTGCTTCGAGTGTGTCGAGTTCGGGACAAAGTTCACCGATAATTTCTGCATAATGAGAATCACGGTAGCCCTCGACAAGAATAAGAGTATGTGTGTCGGACTGCTTAAGCAGGTATTCTGCTTCGTGAATCTTATATGCTGTATTCATTGTTACAAGCACGGCACCGATTTTTGTCGCAGCCCAGAAGGCAATATACCATTGAGGTATATTAGTTGCCCAAACAGCCACATGGGAACCGGGCTTAACACCTAAAGAAAGAAATGCTCTGCAACACTCGTCAACATCGTCTCTGAATTGTGCGTAGGTTCTGGTGTAATTTAAAGTTGTGTATTTGAAAGCATACTGGTCGGGAAACTCTTCAACCATAGTATCAAGAACCTGAGAGAAAGTTTTCTTAATGAGTGCTTCTTTTTTCCATACGAAATTACCGTTTCCCCTTTTGTTCCAATAGAGGTGGCTCTTCTTTCTGGACGGTGTCTGGAACTGCTGCATATACTGAAAATAATGAGCATAAATGACATCTATTTCTTTAAGGTCTTCCATCCAGTCAGGATTCCACTCAAGAGAAATAAAACCGTCATAATTGACAGAAGCAAGAGCATTGATCATTACTTCTGTTGGTATTTCACCTTCACCCATAAGACAATATTCACGTTTGCCGTCAATTGCCGCAGAGTCTTTGATGTGGACGTGTTTGATATATGCACCGAGATTGGTAATGGTTTTTTCAGGATCCTCCCCTTCTTCGCAGAAGGTGTGATACATATCCCATAAAGCAGCCACAGAGTCGCAGGCAAATTCAATAAGAATATCGCGAAGCGCCGCAGTATTCCTGAACATTCCTGTTGTCTCGATAAGGACAGTAACGTTTTTTTCGTTTGCGAAATCTGTAATTTCACCAAGGCATCCGAGAACATTTTCTTTTGCGTTTTCACTTTCTCCCGAAGCATATACCCGTACATAAGGTGAACGAATCGAAGAAGCAAATTCAATATATTTTTTTATATGCTCTCTGTTTTCTGTAATATTATCATCAGAAACATCAACACTGATATCAACGCAAGGTATGGATATACCTTTGTCATTTAATGCACGTACAGTAGCGGCCGAATTGTATTTATGGAAAGGACCGTCTTTTTCGGAAAAAGAAGAACCGATTATATTATGAAGTTCTATTCCGCCAAAACCGTTTTCTTCAGCAAGAGTAACGAAATCCTGCCAGGAATAGTCTTTCCAACCGTTAATGGAAAAAGAAAGTTTTGTCATTACTTATGCCTCCTCGTAAACAATCTTGTTAAGAGCATTAAGATATGCTCTTATACTTGCGCCGATAATATCGGTAGAAATGCCTTTACCGGAATAAAGCCTTCCGTTTGAGCGAAGTTTTACAAGTGCTGAACCCATTGCTTCCCTACCCTCAGTAACAGACTGGATCTGGAAATCATCAAGTTCATAATGATGACCTACAATCTGCTCAATTGCAAGGAAAGATGCATCAATAGGTCCGTCACCGATGCTGAGACCGCGAACTTTTT
Organism: Acutalibacteraceae bacterium; assembly: GCA_045537395.1. GTDB lineage: Bacteria > Bacillota > Clostridia > Oscillospirales > Acutalibacteraceae > UBA6857. The sequence goes on from JAZSPI010000053.1 coordinate 68,987, forward strand.
CGCCGTTTTTATTAAGAGTGATATTTGCCGTTGCTGAAATAACGTTACCGCTGTTAATGACATAACTGTCAATAATATAGGTAGCAGGAACCTGAAGAGCAGCAGAAGCAACAATGGCATCAAGTTCTTTTGCGCCTACATTCTTTTTACCGCTGATACGTTTAAACTCTTCAAAGACCTTGGAAATATCTTCCTGTGAAAGATCATAACCGAGCATTTTTACTGCCTTTGTAACTTCAGTAATATCATCGTGTTCATTGAGAAGAAAATCATCAGCATAAAAATCTGAAATACTGTTAAGCGCAGAGCCTTTCGTATTCTTAGATGAAATTATCCACTCAATCTGCTTTGATACTCTTTGAAGTTCTGTTGTCTTCACTTCACATACACAACCAAGTTCATCACCATGAACGCCCATTACTTTACATATGGAATCAAGATATGCTGTATTGGTTGCGCTGATTGCTGATGTTTTAATCTCATTAACACCGGACTTAACGGCTGTGACTGAGCAAGCACATGCCATTCCTAAAGTATCGATACACTGCATACCGAATTTTACTTTATCGCTGTCAGCAACACTTGACTTTACATCGTCAATAAACACACTTATTTCGTCGGCAAGCATTGTGCCTGCGGCGTCGCTGAGAGTTATTGTTGTGGCACCGGCTGAAATTGCAGTGTTGATTGCCTTTGTCAAAAATTCCGGTTCACTGCGCGTTGCATCCTCAGCAATAAACTCAACATCGGAAACATAACTCTTCGCTTTTCGGACAAGACGGTCAATCATTTCAATAACCATCGGCGGCTTTTTGCCGCAAACAAATTCCATTTGTACCGTTGAGGTAGGTACTACAATCTGAATTCTTGACTTAGAAGCATTTTTAAGAGCATCTGCAACCCTGTCAACATCTTCATCACCAAGAGAAACAGGTACAGCAACAATACTGTTTTTAACGCAAGATGCGATTGACTTAATAAGAAGAACATCAGTCTTTTCTTTTTTTATTGCCGATAATTCAATAACGCTGACATTAACTTTGTCAAGCAGTTTTGCAATTTCTATTTTTTCTCTGAATGACAGCGAAAAATCAGAAGATTTTTCTATTTCTTTTAAAGTAACATCTGTAATTAACAATCTTTCCATGCTTATGACTCCTTAAAATAAACTTTTCCAAGAAAAAAGCCCTTGAAATTACCTAGTAACTTCAAGGGCGAAATATATCCGCGGTACCACCTTGTTTACTGTCAAGCGACAGTCACTTTTCAAAACTCAGACAAGTTTTTAGCCATGATAACGGGGCAACCGTGACCGCCTACACAACTACAACAGTCTTCAACAGTCCTGCTCAGAAACGAGACTGAATTATCACCATCTATCGATTTACACCATCCATCGACTCTCTGAAAGCCTGGAAGATAATCCATAATTTCTTCAACGCATTTAAGATATTTTTGAGTATTCTAACACTAACCAATAATTTTGTCAATAGTTTTTTACTAATTTTCTCAAAAATAAAGCACCCCAATCAAGAGGTGCTCAACCAGTATTATTTTGTACCGAAAATTCTGTCACCCGCATCACCAAGACCGGGAACAATATAGCCTTTCTCGTTAAGTTTTTCATCAAGCGCCGCGCAGTATACGCTGACATCGGGATGAGCCTTTGTGAACGCTTCAATGCCTTCAGGAGCAGCAATAATGCACATAAACTTAATTGAACGGGGGTTTCTTAATTTTATCTGCGATACAGCATCAATGCCTGAACCACCCGTTGCAAGCATGGGATCAACAACGATAACATCTCTTTCGCTTATATCTTTAGGAAGTTTGCAGTAATACTCCACAGGTGTAAGCGTTTCTTCATCTCTGTAAAGTCCGATATGGCCTATTCTTGCGGAAGGAACAAGTGAACTGATACCTTCAACCATACCCAGACCGGCACGGAGAATAGGCACTATCGCAAGTTTTTTACCGCAAATATGTTTTGCTGTCATCTTGCAAATAGGTGTTTCGATTTCAACTTCTTCAAGAGGAAGGTCTCTGGTTGCTTCATAACACATAAGAGTTGCAATTTCAGAAACAAGGGCTCTGAAATCTTTTGAACTTGTTTCTTTATTTCTGAGAATGGAAAGTTTGTGTTGAATCAAAGGGTGGTCAAAAATTACTGTATTGTCATTCATTTGGAAAATCCTCTCACTTCAATATTTTCTTCAATAATATTATACGCTTAAAAATTAATAAATCAAGGAGTACACTTTAAATTTTTCAACTAATTTTAAAATAATAAAAATCTCTGAATCCTTAAAGAAACCAAAGGATTCAAAGATTTTCAACAGGGCTCTCTCCGAAAAAGCAAAACAATATTAATCTTTAGAACTGTCTTTATATATTTTAAATGAAATTAACATACCTGCAAGCATAGGGAAAAAGTATGCCGTCTTTACTAAAATCAACTTTATACCATCTGTACCTGTTCCTATCAAATCCAACAGTTGATAATATATCGAAAACATAGCAATGGTCGGAATCATAAATATAACTACAAAAAAATCTGCTATAGAGGATACAACAGGAATTCTTAATTCGACTATATAGGAGAACAAATTGCATATTAAAAAACAAACAGCAGGTAATGTGAAAACAATCATCGAAGTTTTATAATATGTATATTTTCCTGCGCTGACAGAATATTTTACCACTAATATACAGGCGGCCGCAAAAACAAAAGGAAAAATAATAACCAAAGGTCCTGCGGGATAAAGTTCAATATCTTCAACAAATGCAAATCTTCCTGATAACAAATGACCTATAATCCAAAGTCCAATGCTTGTTAAAATGCCGAGAAAAATTTGTGTTGACTTTTTGCTTTTTCTGTTCATAAAAAACACCACCCTACAACTATATTATACACTAAACACCACAAAATGTAAAGCAACAGTTTGTTTGCAGTCGAATAAAAAACCGCAAAAGATGTTGTATTACATAAATACAAAGAAACAAAAAAAGAACCGCGCTCTCAAGCAGTTCTTCTTCAACTGGTCCGAGTGACAGGACCCCCACCTGCGGCTACCTCTTGCGGTTCCCAAAATCACTTTTCGGCTTGGAGGCCGAGCGATTTTGACCGCTGCGCCACAATCACACTCCCTTTATCTGCCACCGGCGGCGGTCGTGCTCTGTGCCTGACCCCCTTGGGGGTCAATCGGCCGAAAAAAATAAAAGAGACTGCTCTCTCAAGCAATCTCTTTCAACTGGTCCGAGTGACAGGACTTGAACCTGCGGCCTCTTGACCCCCAGTCAAGCGCGCTACCAAGCTGCGCCACACCCGGATGTTGCTGTGTTTCACACAGCCTCATTATTATATACATTCCTTGTATCATTGTCAATAGTTTTTTTGAAAAAATATTTATTATTTTAAAGTTTTTTCTTTGAAAATCTGAAATTATCCCCTACAATAAATAACAATGCCATTATTATCATCATAACGGATAACAATACTGACCCGGATGATTCTTTTATAACCGGCCTTGTCCCCATGGCAAATGTTTCATTTACAATCGGAAAAAGTTCTGTAAGTAAACTGCAATATACAACCGAAAGACCGGCACTTACTATTCTGCTAACGAGAAAATACTTATACTCAAGTTTTACACTTTTAACGCAATCCAACAACTGAAAATGGCCGCATATTCCGCTGAATCCTATCACAGCAGCAACTATCGGTGCAGAAAAATGTTCTGCCGCAACTATACTGCCATTAGTCATTTCGAGTGTGCAAAGCAGAAATTTCTTAATGCCTATTTGAATATCTGAGCATAGAATCAATTCACTTATACACGAAAAAATTACAATCCATGAGCATATTACAAAGAGAGTCTTAGAACTGTTGATTACTGCATTTTCAAGCGTTCTTTTGTCAGTTTTTATCACATTATTTATATTTTTCATTTCAGTGCAAAAACCATCGGTATGTCCAGTTGCAAAAAATCTCGATAAAACACCAACGGAAACAGACGAAAGAATCAGACTTATGTAAATTAAGATACCCGTTTTTCGTGAACCCAGCAAATCGGCACCAATAAATGATATGAGAAAAGCAGGACCGGGATTGACACAAAAACACATAATCCTTGCGCCTTGTTCCTGAGATATAAGTCTCCTTTTATAAAGTTCTGCAGTCATTTTTGCACCTACAGGTAAACCGCCTATAAAGGAAAAAAGTATTATGCCTGCACTATTCTCCGGAATCCGGAACACCTTTCCGATAAGCCTATTAAATAAAGGAACTTTTACATTCACAAGATCGGAAGATGCATATATATTTGTCAGAATCATAAACGGATAAAGACTTGGAATTATGCTTTTCAGACACATATCAATGCCTTTCTTTACCCCTTGAGCAGACAGTTCCGAAAACTTTATGAAAATAAAAGCCAAAGAAAACACAGCAAATGAGCCAAAAATATACTTTAAAACAAAAACATATGATAAACTCAATTGGCTTCGTCTTAAAACTTTCATGTTCAACACCTCATAGTATATATATTTAAGTTTTGTGTATTTTAGTCAAACTAATTTCATAAATATTACTATATTATTATGAAACGATGTGATTTTTAATGTTAAGAAATGTAAGGAATCAGATTAATAATATCTCGTCTCTTGCCGCCAATGAATTGCTCACACCGCAAATTGATTTATGTTCGAATAAAGAGGTATTCATTGACGGATGCTGCGGAATCATAGAATATACTTCTGAACTTGTGAGAATAAACTGTAAAGATATAATTTTGAAAGTCGAAGGGAAAGAACTTACCATTAAAGCAGATTCAATAAATCAGATATGCATTTTCGGCGATATAATTTCCCTTGATTTTGTTGGGGTGTAATAGGATGAAATATGCAGTTATGTTGCTCCGATATTTTAAGGGGTATGCCCACATCAAAGTTACCGGAGGTTTCTGCGAGCGTTTTTTGAATCTGTGCACCGGTAAAAAAATAAACATGTGGAACATATTCGTTAAAAACAACGAAGTCTATGCCTGTATAAGCAGAAGTCATTTTTTGAAATTAAGACCAATCGCTGCAAAATCAGGAGTCAAAATAGCCATACTAAAGAAAACAGGTCTAATATATAAATACAGGAAATATAACAAGAGAATCGGAATTTTGACAGGAATAACTTTTTTTATGGTGATACATCTGCTGCTGAGTATGTTTGTATGGTGTGTTGAAGTGCAAGGCAACGAAGAAATCAGTAAAACAAACATTATGTCACAAGCAGAAATCAACGGCTTGGTTCCGGGTAGATTGAAGATTGGTTTTGATGAAATAAGAACAGCAAGAAATATTGCCTCGTCATATGACGGAAAAATTACATGGTTATCGGTAAATATTAAAGGTAGTCTTGCTGTTATTGAACTGCGTGAAGACAATAAGGTGATAGAAAACAATTATGAAGAAACTCCCTGTAATATAGTGGCTGATTTCGACGGCATCATACTTACTAATGATACCTTCTGCGGTGATTGTGTTGTTAAAATCGGTGACGGTGTAAAAAAAGGTGATATGCTTATAAGCGGTGCTATTATCAATGAAGATTTATCTACAACCTTTTATGCATCAGACGGAAAATTCACTGCTCTTCACGAAGAAGAAAGCCAATATACGATTGAAAAGGATTTGATTATGGGTACATTAAAAAGTAAAAAAACATCTGTAATTTCCGGCTTATTCGGAGTGGATTTTCCAATAAATTCAACCGACTTCAACAGCAATACAACTTTCTTTAAAGGTAAAAATACACTCTGTATAAACGGATATAAACTACCGTTTTACATCGAAAAAAAAGTATTATATGAGCATGGCAAAACCAAAGCGGATCTGAAAAAAAGTTCAATTATAGCCTACGAAAAAATGCAGAATTACGTTTACAATAACTACAGAAACTCAACCGTTGTACAAAAAAATGAAGATATCTCAACCGAAAACAGAACATTTATATATAAATGGAAATACACTTTAATTGATTTTATCGGTGAAAAAAAGCCTATTTTGTCTCATAATCAAAAATAATTACACAAAAATTTCAGTAAAACTATTCACTTTTTTGAAAATATGTGATAAAATTTTAAAGGATATAACGATTTTTAGTAATTTGAGGTGCAAATTTTGATCGAGCAAACATTCAGTATAGAAAGAATGGAACACGCTGTCACGCTTTTTGGTTCTTTCGACGAAAATATCAAACTTATTGAAAAAGAATTTTCCGTTGCAATTATCTGTCGCGGAAGCGACATTAAAATACAGGGTAATGAAGAAAATATCGATAAAGCAAAAAGAGTTATAAAAAATCTTCTTTTTCTTATCAATAAAGGTGAAGCCATCAACGAACAAAATATTCGCTATGTAATCGCTATGGTAAAAGAAGGAAACGACGATAAGTTGACATCTCTCAATTCCGACTGTATATGTATTAGCGCCAAAGGTAAACCCATTAAACCTAAAACCCTCGGTCAGAAGAAATATGTTGATGCCATAAAAAACAACACCATTGTAATAGGCGTTGGTCCGGCAGGTACCGGCAAAACTTATCTGGCGGTTGCACTTGCTGTAAGCGCTTTCAGAGCAAAGGAAGTCAACAGAATCATACTCACCCGCCCTGCCGTTGAGGCAGGTGAAAAACTCGGCTTTCTTCCCGGTGACCTGCAATCAAAAGTTGACCCGTATTTAAGACCTCTTTACGATGCACTTTTTGATATGCTCGGGCCTGAAAATTTCCAGAAATACCAGGAGCGCGGCAATATCGAAGTTGCCCCGCTTGCATATATGCGAGGAAGAACCCTTGATGACAGTTTTATAATTCTGGATGAAGCACAGAACACCACACCCGAGCAGATGAAAATGTTTCTCACCCGTCTCGGATTCGGTTCAAAAATCGTTGTAACCGGTGATATCACTCAAATAGATCTCCCCGACGGAAAACGCTCAGGACTTGTAGATGTTATTAAAATACTGAAAAATGTAGACGATATCGAAACAATACGTTTCTCAGAAAAAGATGTTGTAAGGCATAAACTTGTTCAGGACATAATCAAGGCATACACAAAATATGAGGAGAGTAGAAAGAAATGAAAGACAAAATCAAAGTAATTATCACTAACGGTCAGAATACAGTACGTATTCCTACCGGTGTGCGTATGCTCATACGCCGTTGCTGTAATGCTGTTTTAGTCAATGAAAACTTTAAAGGCTCCGCTGAAATCAGTGTTACAATTGTAGATGATATATCTATTCACGAACTGAACCTGAAGCACAGAGGTATTGACAGACCTACAGATGTTCTTTCCTTCCCTCTCGGTGTTGACGGTGTTTATGACATCAATAATGATACAGGGGCAAGAATGCTCGGCGATATTGTAATATCAATAGAACACGCTTACAAACAGGCCGACCTTTACGGTCACAGTCTTGACAGAGAAATTGCTTTTTTAACCGTTCATTCTATGCTTCATCTTTTAGGCTATGATCACGAACCCGGCGGCCTCGATCTGGTTCGTATGCGCGAAAAGGAAGAGGCTGTTCTCACACAGTTAGGTCTCGTCAGAAGCGGAAGTTACTACACAACTGAAAATTGATATGGAAAAAATCAAAAATTTGTTAAAAAGTTTTGTCTATGCCTTCAATGGCATAAAACACTGTGTAAAAAATGAACGCAATTTAAGAATACATCTGACATTTATCATTTATATGTTCAGCATTTTGCTTTCAACAGATTGGTTTACGCTTACAAGAAGCGATTATGCTGTCCTCGTTGTAGTTTCTGCACTTGTTGTTGCTACGGAAATTATTAACACAGCCGTTGAAAACGCAGTCAATCTTGCATCTGAAGAACACACTGAATACGGGAAAGTGGCAAAGGATGCCGCAGCCGGTGCCGTTTTAGTTTCGGCTATCTTTGCAATAATTACCGGCCTTGTGATTATGTTTCAGGTTGAGGCTTTCATTTCAATGTACAACTATTTTCTTAACAATATCGGTATGCTTGTTCTTTTAGTGTTAAGTCTGATTCCTGCTTTCGTTTTCATCTTCTGGGGCAATCCCTTCAGTAAAGGAAAAAAATAATGAATGAAATATTTTCGCGCACAGAAATATTAATAGGAAAAGATTCTCTCAAAAAACTCAAAGACTGCCGTGTGGCAGTCTTTGGTGTTGGAGGAGTCGGCAGTTATGTTGTTGAAGCACTTGCCAGAAGCGGCGTAGGAAGCATAGACCTTTTTGATAACGACACCGTCTCCCCTTCAAATATAAACCGTCAAATTATTGCTCTGCACTCAACTGTCGGAATGCCTAAAACTACCGTCGCTCATAACAGACTTAAAGATATTAATCCCGATATTAAAATTAAAGAAAACAATATGTTTGTCTTGCCTTCAAACATAGACGAGATTGATTTTTCTTTATATGATTATATTGTAGATGCAATTGATACAGTTTCCGGAAAACTTGCCATAATTGAAAAGGCAACAACAGAAAATATACCTGTAATCTCATCTATGGGAACCGGAAACAAAACCGACCCTACAAAATTTGAGATTGAAGACATTTATAAAACTTCTGTTTGTCCCTTGGCAAGAGTTATGAGACACGAACTCAAAAAAAGAGGGATAAAAAAATTAAAGGTTCTCTTTTCAAAAGAAGAACCTGTTAAACCAAAAACTGCTGAGAGTGAAAAACCCGTGCCCGCAAGTATAGCATTTGTGCCATCCGTGGCAGGACTTATAATTGCCGGTGAAGTTATCAAAGACATAATAAAAGCAGCCGAATAAGGCTGCTTTTACATTTATAAATATTTCTGACTTTCTGCAACTGCCAATTTATCGCATCTTTCGTTTTCGGGGTGACCATCATGACCCTTTACCCATTCAATATTGACCTCGTGCTTTTCAATAAGAGAAAGTAACTCATCCCATAACTCAGGATTCAGCGCAGGTTTCTTATCTTTTTTTCTCCAACCGTTCTGTTTCCAGCCAACAGCCCAACCAAGATTAATTCCGTTTGCAACATATTGAGAATCGGTAACAACTGTTACCTTACAAGATTCCTTCAAAGCCTTAAGGCCTTCTATAACCGCTGTGAGTTCCATACGGTTGTTTGTTGTTTCGGCAGAACCGCCCGACATTTCTTTTTCTTTGCCTTTATAAACAAGGATGGTCCCCCATCCTCCTGCTCCGGGATTTCCCGAGCAAGCACCGTCAGTATATATAGTTACTTCTTTCATTATATTGCGTCTCCTGATATTTTTCCTGTTGATTTTAGCATATATTAAGTTTTAAAGCAAGTAAATAATCAAATTCAGTTGAAATATTTTCTTTTATATGATAAAATACAACCAAGTTAAAAGAGCAGGTGAAAAAATGAAACAAAAGATGATTAATAAAAAGAAATATACAGCATCATGTTCAAACTGTCTTTACGGCAGAACACCAAAAGATAAAACTGTTGTTCTTTGCAGCAGAAAAGGAATTGTCGAAGCAGATTCAACTTGCAGACACTATAAATATGACCCGTTAAAACGTATTCCAAACAGAATAGTTATACAGAACGACTTTAAAAAAGAAGATTTTGAGATTTAACAGAAGGTTGCACTTCTGTTATTTTTTATAACTGAACTTAATTTGATGTCTGAAAAGAAGATTTTTTAAGGCTTCCTTATTAAAAGGTATCAATGGATATAAATATGTGTAACCGCTTATTGTTTTCGTAAAAAATATTACAAGCAATACCATAATGATACCGGCAGCAAATCCCCAAACTTTAAACAGCGCAGTCAAAATCAGTATCAGTGTGCGGGAAATTTTGATTGCGTAGCCTAATTCGTAACTCGGCTGCGTGAAGTTAGATATCGCTACGAAAGCCATAAAAAGAACAACTTCCGCAACAAACCAACCTGACCTTACTGCGAACTCACCGAGAACCAAAGCACCGACTACACTGAAGGAACTGCTTAGGGCGCTTGGCGTGTTTACCGAGGCTAACCTTAGGGTATCTATTACAAATTCTACAATTAATAATTGCAGAATTATCGGAACAGAATTTTTCTCTTCTATCAGCATAAACTTAAGACTTTCCGGAAGTGATTCTTCATATTGCATAAGCAAGTACCATATCGGTATAAAGACCATTGAAAGACCAAATACAGCAACCCGTATAAACCTGAGTAAAGAACCTATTACAGGAGCAAAATAGAAATCATTAATATCCTGAATAAAATCAAAAATTCCCGTTGGAAAAATCATTGCAGTCGGTGAGCCGTCGGTCAGAATAATGATATTTCCGTCATAAATACATGCAGCAGCCGCATCAGGCCTTTCCGTATATCTTACCTTCGGAAACGGGTTCCATAACTGTGACGGCAACAAACATTCACGTAAACTCTCATGGCTCATCGGAAGACTTTTCACATCAATGGATTCGAGTTTTTTGGTTATTACTTCAAGTTGCTTTCTGTCAACAACATCTTCGAGATAACATACTGTTATGTCTGTCTTTGACTCACTGCCAATCTGATAAGATTTTACTGTCAGGTTGGTATTTCTGATTTTACGCCGAATCAAGGCTGTATTGAAAATTATAGTTTCCACAAAACCTTCGTGAGAGCCTCTTAAAACCTTATCGGATTCAGGCTCCTGAACTGTTCTTGCAGGGTAAGTTCTCGAATCAATAATTACTGCTTCGGTAAAGCCCTCAACTATCATCCCCACAGCACCGGATAAAACAAAAGTAATAAATTTATCAACAGTGTCAACTACAGTTGCTTCAATATACGGTATAAAACTATCGACAAACTTTTCTGCCGTGTCAGATATTTCCAAATCTTCTTTCTTCAAATTTGTAAAATATTCGAGGTTTCTTTCAAGCATTTCATCTTTAAGAAATCCGTCAAGACAAAACAGAGATGCTTCTCTGTCGGCTAGTTTGATTTTTTTCAGAACAATATCATAACTTTCACCAAGTCTCAACTTTTTACTTATCATTTTTATATTTTCACTATAGGATTTATTAAAATCACTCATACAATCACCGATAATATTATTACCTGTAAATACTCATATATGAAAAAAGTAGCCCGAAACTTATCAGGCTACTTATATTTTTTTAAGTTTATATGTATTCTGCCTTTTTTATTTTCGCCGATTATTTCATCCAGAATTACTTTACCTCTGCCTCTCAAAACAATCTTGTCTTTTTCTTTTATTATAAAATCATTCTTCATAATCTGTACAGAATTGATGTATACTAATCCACTTTTTATTGCAAGAGATGAATTAGTGCGCGAGAGGTTAAAAGCTGACGAAACAACATTATCAAGACGAAGAGATGCCACCGAAGCAAAAACCGTTTCAGTCTCTGTTTCTTTGGGAGAGAAATCATTTATACTGCATATTTCACATTTCAGCGTTCCCCTGCCGGCTTTGGTGAGATTTTCACATAAATACCCGCATACACTTTTGAGAGCAAAAACATAGGCACAATCATCAGCAACAATAATATCTCCGATGGTTTCTCTTTTCACACCTAAAGCCATAATTGAACCGAGATAGTCTCTGTGAGATAGGGTTGAAAAACGGTCTTTTGAAATTTTTATCAGACAAAAAGGACAATCATCAGGATTTTCATAAAAGTACTTTTCAATACTTTCAATATTAAACATCGACGGAATAAAAAAAGCAACTGTTCTTTCGGCTTCATCATAACCGCCAAAATAAAATGTGTTTACATCGGCGTTATATTCTCTTTCAAAATTTTTGAGAAAACTTCCCTCATCAACTGAAAGAAAATTGGAATTCGTGATCATATAATTGTCCAAAGCCTTTTTCTTATTATCCAGACAATGTGAAATAAGCACATCTTTTTCTTGCATATATAATAAATCCTTTTATCTTTGAATCATCATATCTTTGATTTTCATAAGTCTTGTAGTGTTGCTTCTGTCGTTTTCGTCAAGTTTCATTGCAATATACTTGATTGTGTCTTCGTAATCGGGAATCATAACGTATTCAAGAGCATTAACTCGTCTTCGTGTTTTTTCAATATCCTGAGATAAAAGTTGACAGGTTTTCTCTACTTCCGCAAGACGTAACATATCGGGCATAATCTCGGAAAGAATCCGGACTCCGTCATCAAGATCCCCTGATGTAAATGCAAGTCCGTAAGAGTAAATCTGACCTGCATCAGCAAATTTATATTCAGGAACAAAAACCGGAGTTTTGACACTCATTATATTTTTTTCTTTAATTTCGACGGACATTTTCTGTGAGGGCATCATTAAAGATACTGCAAGTTTCTCCTCGCTCATTGACGCACAAGCCATTGAAAAGTATTCATTTGCCTTTGAAAGTTCTTCCTCAACCTTTATTCGGAGTTTTTTGTTTTCTCTGATAAGTTCAAGGAACTGCCTCATTAGTTCGTCACGCTTATCCTTAAGAAGTTTGTGACCTCTTCTGGCAGTAACAAGTTTTCTTTTTAAGTTTGTGAGTTCCATACGCGTGGGATTAACGTTCATCACTGCCATAAAATCACCTTCTTTTATCCGTAATATTCGTCCAGATACTTGTCAGAAATTCTCTTAAGTTCACTTCTCGGAAGTATCTTAAGAAGTTCCCAGCCGATATTCAGAGTTTCCTCAATAGTTCTGTTAGTCTGACTTCCCTGAGAAACATAAGTTTTTTCAAATTCATCGGCAAATTTTGCATAAAGTTTATCGATATCAGTAAGTGCCGCTTCACCGAGAATAACCATAAGTTCCTTACAATCTTTACCTCTTGCGTACGCAGAGAACAACTGGTTCATTGTGTCGGAGTGGTCTTCTCTTGTTTTATCTTTGCCTATGCCTTTATCCTTAAGTCGGGAAAGAGACGGTAAAACATCAATCGGCGGAATTACGCTCTTTCTGTGCAAGGCGCGGGAAAGAATAATCTGACCTTCGGTAATATAACCTGTCAAGTCAGGAATGGGATGTGTTTTGTCATCCTCCGGCATTGTGAGAATAGGAATGAGGGTTATTGAGCCCTCGCAGTCTTTTTTACGGCCTGCCCTTTCATAAATCGAGGCAAGATCCGTATACATATAACCCGGATAACCGCGTCTGCCCGGTACCTCTTTACGCGCAGCAGAAATCTCACGCAAAGCATCAGCATAGTTGGTTATATCAGTCATAATTACAAGTACGTGCATACCTTTATCGAAAGCAAGATACTCCGCAGCGGTAAGAGCCATTTTTGGAGTTGCTATTCTTTCAATTGCAGGGTCATTAGCAAGATTAGTAAACATTACCGTTCTGTCAAGGGCACCTGTTTCTCTGAAAGATTCAATAAAGTAATCAGATTCTTCAAAGGTTATACCCATAGCAGCAAATACAACTGCAAACTTTTCATCTGAGCCAAGCACTTTCGCCTGTCGTGCAATCTGAGCCGCAAGTTCTGCATGAGGGAGACCTGAAGCAGAGAAAATAGGAAGTTTCTGACCTCTTACAAGAGTGTTAAGTCCGTCGATAGCAGAAACACCTGTCTGAATAAATTCCTCGGGATATTTTCTTGCAGCAGGGTTAATCGGCGTACCGTTTACATCAAGACGTTTATCCGGAATAATTGACGGGCCACCGTCGGCAGGTCTGCCGAGTCCGTCAAAAACTCTGCCGAGCATATCCTCAGACACAGCAAGTTCCATCTGCTTACCGAGAAATTTTACTTTACTGTCGGAAAGATTAATACCGACAGATGATTCGAAAAGTTGAACAAGGATATCTGTTCCGTTAATTTCAAGCACACGGCAACGCTTTCTTTCACCGTTTTTTAGTTCTATTTCTCCAAGTTCATTATAAGAAACGCCTGTAACACCTTTAACAAGAACAAGAGGACCTGCAACTTCACTTATAGTTCTGTATTCTTTCGGCATTATGTCAGTCCTCCTTTTCTTCCTTCATTTCAAGTTCTGATTTAAGAGCATCAATTATTTCATCATATTCACTCTGTATATTTTCCTCGCCGATATATTTGAATCTGCCGATTCTTTCTCTTACAGCAAGTGATGAAACAGAAGCGATATCAGCACCGTTCCGGAGTGCAGCAAGGGAATTATTATAATACTCGCACATAAGTTTCATCATCAAAAACTGCTTCGAAGATGAAGTGTAGGTGTCAATTTCATGGAAAGCCGCCTGATGAAGGAAATCCTCTCTTATGGAACGTGCAGCTTCAATTTTAAGTCTGTCAACCGGTGAAAGCGCATCAATACCCACAAGTTTGACCATTTCTTCGAGTTCGTTTTCCTCGGAAAGAAGACGCATTATTGTCTCTCTCAAATTATTCCATTCTTTAGAAATATTACTGTCAAACCACTCCCCTAATGAACCGGTATATAGAGAATAACTTGTCAGCCAGTTAATGGCAGGAAAGTGTCGCTTGTAAGCAAGAGCAGAATCGAGCGCCCAAAACACCTTAACAATTCTCAATGTAGCCTGACTAACAGGTTCAGAAATATCACCGCCTGCAGGTGAAACGGCACCGATAACCGAAAGAGTTCCTTCTCTCCCGTTTTTGCCTATAGATTCAACGCGTCCTGCACGCTCATAAAACTGAGCAAGACGGCTGCCGAGATAAGCAGGATAACCTTCTTCGCCCGGCATTTCTTCAAGTCTGCCCGACATTTCGCGAAGAGCTTCAGCCCAACGTGAAGTAGAGTCGGCCATAAGAGCAACATTATACCCCATATCGCGGAAATACTCAGCAATTGTGATACCTGTGTATATGGATGCTTCTCTGGCAGCAACAGGCATATCAGAAGTATTGGCAATAAGTACGGTTCTTTCCATGAGTGATTTTCCTGTACGTGGATCAATAAGTTCGGGGAACTCATTGAGTACATCAGTCATTTCATTACCGCGTTCACCGCAACCTATATAAACAACTATGTCAGCATCGGCCCATTTGGCAAGTTGATGCTGTGTAACAGTTTTACCGCTTCCGAAAGGTCCGGGAATAGCCGCAACACCACCCTTAGCAATCGGGAAAAGAGCGTCAATTACTCTTTGCCCGGTAATAAGAGGTTCTTTAGGTGACAGTTTCTTACTGTACGGTCTGCCTTTACGGACCGGCCATTTCTGCATAATCCCGACACCGCGTTCCTGCCCCTTTTCATCAAGAACAATAGCAACAACATCGTCAACTGTGCAAGTACCGCCTGTAATTTCTTTAATAATACCGCTGCAATCCGGCGGTAGCATAATTTTATGTGAAACGACATCACTTTCCTGCACTGTCCCGATAATATCACCGCCAAAAACACGCTCGCCAACGGTAACCGAAGGTTCAAAAACCCATTGCTTTTCTCTGTCGAGAGACGGAATTTCAATGCCTCGCGGTAAGTTGCTACCGGCAACTTCAACAATCTTTTTAAGCGGTCTCTGTATACCGTCAAAGATACTGCCGATAAGTCCGGGACCGAGTTCAACACTCAACGGCTCACCGGTTGACACAACCTTTTCACCTTGTTTCAGTCCTGAGGTTTCTTCGTAAACCTGAATTGATGCATCTTCTCCATGCATCTCTATAACTTCACCTATGAGATTCAGTTCGCTGACTTTAACAACATCGAACATATTTGTATCTTTCATACCCGAAGCCACAACAAGAGGACCGGAAATTTTTGTAATTGTTCCGAAGTTCATTACATCACCTTTTCAACTTAATCAAGAATTAATGAGCCTACGGCTCTTTCCACAGATTTCGCAATATTTTTCATACCTTCGCCCGTGTTTCCTCTGACACCGGGAATAAGTATCACCGACGGTGTTACCAAGTCGCTGTATAAGGATATTTCTTCTCTCAGAAATTCTGCGCAAAATTCCGTTATATATATTATTCCGTAGTTTTCTTTGACAAGACGGAGGAATTCACTCCTTGCCTGTTCTTCGTCACTGACAACAGCCGTATCAATTCCAAGGCAGGCAAAACCGCAAACACTTTCTCTGTCTCCCAAAACCGCAATTTTATGCATAAAGCAACCTTACCCTTTCTTTAATCTTGTCAGCAGATAAACCGGATTTAATTGCTGTAAGGATAATACTTATACTTTTTATTTCGTTTTGTTTTGCGTAGTAAAAAGCACATACAGGATCAAAACCGAAAGATGTATATTTTGCTTTTGAAACGATATCTATAACAGAATCATCACACCACTTTTCAAACAATGTACTGCTTTGAGAATACAAAGAAACCCCTTCGCTGTATACAGTGGTGTGCAGGTAGTTATAAAGAATTTCTGAATCGCCCAAAGAAAGATTAACAAGTGTTCTTCTGTCAAGTCCGAAACAATTTCCAATCGCTTCTTCGGCAAAATCACGGTTCTTTTTTAAAGCGTTGATTCTCAGAGCAATTTTAATGTTGGCAGTATCGCACAAAAATCCGCATACATCTTTAACCAAAGAACCTGTTTTATCTTTGGCGTATAAACTGAGGCAATCAATCGCTCCCCTGTCTATGATTATTTCAGCACTCTGACCGTTCTCCGTAATACATGCAGTTTTATATGCTTTTTCAGTAATGGCAGCCTCTTTAAATTTAAGAGAAGAAAAATCATGGGCTCTGATTTTCTGCACAAGTGACGAAAGGTCAACTGAAGTAGGGTAGATAAAATAGTCGAATGGGTCAGACCCTGTAAAAAAACATTTTACTGCTGTTTTTATATTAAAAAAGTCATTAAGGATACAGAAAACTTCAAGTTCTTTTTTATCGGGCACACAATCATTCAGAAGTTTCCACAATTCCCGATTTTTTTTATCGGTTATCTCCTTTATACCGCCTTTTTCATTAAGCCATCCGTGTTCAACAAGAACAGAAACGCCTTTTTCAAAATTCTCACATTCGCAAAGATTCATCATAAATGACTTGTCAAGCATATATGTTTCATTTGCGCGGAGTCTTGCAACGCAATAAGCATAATCAAGATTTTTCATATTACCTCCGTCAAGCAAACAGTTCTTTACTGAGCATATCCTTAAGTCGATCCATATTCTCATCAAAAACTGCTCGGAATGTACAGTTTACACGGACATTACCGTAATCAAGTATAAAGCCGTTTTCAATGTCCACAGCCTTTTTACTGATTACTACGGCGGCTGTTTCGAAAACCTCACTGTTAATTCTTGTTTCAAAATCAACAGGAAGTCTTGAAAGGTCATATCCGTTCATAAGCATTGTACATTCACCGGGTTGTATGTTCTTTCTGCAAAGAGAAAATATCATATCAAAATATTCATCATCACTGAAATTTTCGATTTCAAGGTAGGCAGCAGAAATTATATCATTGAGAATGGCGTTTCGAATTTCAAGATAACGGTTTCTCGTTATTGACTCGGCCGTGCTTTTGGAAACAGCATTTTTCTTGTCGGCCTCTTTTTGTGCCAAAGCAACAATTTCATTAGCACGTCTGTTTCCCTCTTCTCTTGCCTCAGCAATCATTTTTTTTATATTCAGTTGCGTCTGAGCGAAAAGTTTTTCGCAGTTTTCGCGTGACTGTTCTTCAATTTTCTGAATTATTTTTTCAAGACCTGTCATAGAGAAGTCTCCTTTGAAGATGATCGGGTAAATTAAACAGTTATTCTGAAAACTGCGATAAAGGAAATAAGCAAAGCAAGAACTGCATATGTTTCAACCAAGGCAGAAAGTGTCATAGCCTTAGCGGTCTGATCGCTCTGCTTTGCTATCATTGAAACACCAGAAGCTGCGACCCTTCCCTGATAAATAGCAGAAAAATAACCTGCAATTGCTATTGGAAGAGATGCAACGAAGAAATAAAATCCCTGAGTCCATGTAAGTGCTACAGGTGCACCTGCAAGAAGACCTGTTTTTATAAAAATAAGAAGTGCAACAAGGAACCCGTAAAGTCCCTGCGTACCGGGAAGAATCTGCAGAATAAGCACTTTACCGAAAGAATCCGGCTTTTCTGTAAGCAATCCTGCACCTGCCTCGCCTACAAGGCCGACACCTTTTGCTGAGCCTACACCTGCAAAACCGGCAGCCAAAGCCGCACCTAAAACTGCAAGAACTATACCAAGATTATCCATTTTAATTTTCCTCCTTGATTGTAAAGAATTTTGAATTGATTTTAAAGGGTGTAAACACTCTACCTGAACCCTCGTAAAACTTTGAAAAGAATTCAACATACTGAAGTCGGTTAGTGTGTACATAAGTTCCGATAAGATTAATTGCAATGTTTATTGTGTGTCCGATAATGAACACAAGAATAAAAATAAACACATTATTGAACATTGCACCTAAAAGATTAACTACATTCGCAATTACTCCCGTAACAAGACTTAAGGCAAGAAGTCTCGAATATGAAAGTATGTCACCGAGATATCCGGAAGCAGCATTATAAAGTCCGTAAAGTCCGCCGCCGAGTTTTCCTAAAATATTCTTACTGCTTCTTCCTGAGGTAAGCACAATCAGAAGAGAGCCAGTCAGCAATAAAGGTGCACCTGAAGATTTTATTCTTTCATCAAAAGTAAATATAAACCCGCCGGCAAAAATTGCAAAACCAACCACAAAGATGCATACAGGTATCACATCAAATACTGCCGATATATAATTTTTTTCTTTGAAGAGAATATAGAATCTTAATAAAAGACCTGTCAGAAGATGTATGACACCGAAAATGAAACAATACATAAGAAGTTCCATACTGTTATTCATAGGTTCCAGCCATAATGCCAGATTAGGAGGTTTTTCAAAGCCTAAAAAAGTGGTACATACTGTCGGAATAAGATCGCCGAACCATCCGCCGAACAGGGCTCCCCATATAACAGTCGATATACCGCTGTAAAGAACCATATCGGCACTCTTTTTCAAATTGCCTCTGACTTTAAATTTTAATTTGGCAACAAGAGCAAATATAACCATTAACACACCGTATCCTGCATCGGAAAGCATAAGACCGAAGAAGGCATAATAAAAAAATGCCATTACGGGATTGGGGTCAATATCTTTATTTGATGGTGGCGAATACATATTTGTTATGGCTTCAACACCGGCAGGAAAACTTTTGTTTTCAATCAGAACCGGCACATCGTCAAGTTCATAATCGGGCTCCGTAAGTTCCATTTGCGCAGTAAACTGCCGTTCAATCTCAAACTTGATTTCTTCAGCGACTCTTTCGGGAATATATCCCTTTATAAAGAAAATGCTTTCGCTTGTCGCAGCATTTTCAACCGCAGTATACTTATCTGCCTGTGCTAAATAATAGTCACTCAAAAACCTGAGTTCTCTGTATTCATCCGAATATTCTTTAATCTGCGTGATTGCTGATGCGATTTCAGATTTAAGCGATAAAATGTTTTCCTTACAATCTTCTATCGCTTTATCAGGGAGTTTAGGAGATGTCCTGTCAGGAAGGGCAAAACCGTTATCTCTTAAAATTTTCAAAAGTTTTTCTCCACTGCTCTGATGGCAGAGTATAACGGCGCAAGTGAGCATTTTGCACTTTGAAACAATTTCAATCTCAACATCTTCCGGACAATCTTCTGCAGAGCCGATAAGAGAATAAATTTCGTCTTTTGTAAGTTCCTGAGGAAAGGTGCCGATGAAAATATTGGCAGTCATTGTTCTCTTTGATGCCATCGGGATGTCGAGCCCTATCCACGCCTTATAATATTCCGATAAGGATTCATTAATTGAAATTTCTTCATACAGAGTGTCAATCTGTTTTTCAAGATCAATAATTCTGTTACAGATTCCTAAAAGTTCATCAGAACGGTCAGAAATAAGCCTGTATTCACTGTAATCAATTTCACTAATATCATTAAACGATTCAACAAAAGACTTCTTCAGGTTACAATACTTTTCAAGTATCTTAAAACCCCGAACAGATTTATCGTGCTTTTTCATAAACTGATTTACAATATAATCTGTACGGTACTTAACAAGTTTTTCATCGTCAATATTTTCAAGTTCAGCAACTCCTGACTTCTGAAGAAACTCAACAAGTTTTTTGCTTTCATCAAGTAAAGATATAATTTCAAAATGAACAAGTTTAACCTTTGCCAATACAACACCTCCCCTTCTGTAATTTTCAATATATTCAATTCATGATTTCGTCAAAAATCATTTTAATTGCTTTTTCGTATAACTTCTCAGTATCAGAGATAGATTTTCTCTCTCTGAGTTCAGCGAGTTTTTCTGCCTGTTTTACAACTCCGACTGATGTGTATTCAGCATCACTGAGGATAATATTAGCCTCTTTTTCGGCTTGTTCGACGGCAGTTTTAATAATGATATTTGCCTGAATGCGTGCATCACTGAGCATCTTTTCAGCGGTCTTTGCCGCTTTTGCTTCCATTTCTCTGCCAGCATTTTCAGCAGCAAGAACCGTCTTTATCATATCAGCAGCCATTTATTACAATACCTCCGTAGTTTTCGGTGAGAAAATAAAAACAGTTCAACATCAGAGTTGTACTTTCAGCATCTTCCTGGCTGAACTTCATAACAACCGCTATAACAAGAAGTATGAAAAAAACAACAGCCGCCAGTGCAAGAAGCAACATCTTTTTTATTGCAGTAACATCACCGCTTTTTCTTTTCTTTATTTCAGGTAATTGCGGATGTTTAACTGTACGTCTTTTTTTCTGAGGAATATCTGAATTATATATAGGTGAAATTTCAGGTATGGTTATTTCTTCTCTCAGAGAAAGAACAGGTGTTACATCCTCTTTTTTCTGAGCATATTCTTCAACTTCGGGTATAATAATATCCTCTCCGGTATTTTCATCATCCGGTTCCGCAACTGAATAAACCTCATCATATACTGCTTCTTCGAAAGGTTTGTTCTCAAGTGCGTTTTTCAAATCTGAAAGCATTTGATTCGGTGTGAAATACCTTTCATTGATATTAAAAGAGCAGGCTTTTTTAATTATTTTCCATAGGTCATCGCTTGCAAGTGCGGGACGGGAAATTTCATTTCCGTTAACACGCATCTGCGTAGCAGTATTATATGAGTTAATGGTAACATTTTCAGGGAACGGTTCCATAAAAGGCAGGCGGTTTCGATTAGTAAGCATATAGAGAATGAGGCCGAGAGAATAAGTATCAACCGTGCAGTTAACGTTACCCGTTTTAATAAACTCAGGAGCCATAAAATACTGAGTACGCTTATATGCTATTGAAGTTTTTGACGGTTCAAGACAACTGAAAGTGCCGAAATCTCCGAGTTTACATCTTCCTGAACGATCAAAAAGTATATTTTCAGGTTTAAGATTAGGGTAGATATAACCAAACGATCTGCATTTTATAAGTGAATTGCAAATGTTTATTCCGAGTCTCAGAGTTTCATCAAGTGTAAAAGACAATTCTTTGAGTATATCAGTAAGCGAACGGCATTCTTCGAGTTTTATTAATATCAATCTGCCTTTTCCGTCGCTTGCTTTGCGCAGTTCAACATCCTCATAATTTACAAAGCATTTGCCGCCGTCAGACTTTCTGACGGACTTGATATTCTTTTTGATACTCTTAATTATCTTTTCATAATCATCATCAAATTCTTCCATATATTCATCGGCATTAAGATCAAAAGTTTTTCTCTCATTTCTGTTTTCTCCAAGCCTGATTATTTTAAGAATTGACGTTTCTTTTTGTGAGTCATATTTTTCACGGTAAATACTGAAAACTTTCCCGTCAGTTCCTGTTCCTATCTGTTTATCTGTATACCATTCACCAAAAACGGGATTCAATGAATTTGACATGGAACATCCTCCTTTATATATTAAACTTCCTGTTCTATCCGATACAAGTTATAATCACCCATAATATATCTTTTATATTATAACACAAAGTATTTTTAATTGCCAACAGTTTTTCGCTAATATTTAAAGAAAATTATCAACAAATCAAAAACAATAAGGTTGACAAGAAGATTTTTTTTTGTTAATATGTGATAGTTGCAAATTAAATATACGGAGACGTATCGAAGTGGTCATAACGGGGCGCACTCGAAATGCGTTAGCCTTAACGGGCTCGTGGGTTCGAATCCCACCGTCTCCGCCATAAACCGGCAGGTTTTAACCTGTCGGTTTTATCGTTATCAGATAAAATACAAGCCACCGCAACCAGCGATGGCTCAAGTATTATTTAACCTTAATGCTCTTAACCTTACTCCATGAAGAGTAAACAGTTCCGCTCGAAGTCTTCTTATAGGCTCTGACTTTAAAGTAATATTTTTTTCCTTTTTTTAGTTTACTGATCGAACCTTTTTTAGCCTTATATGACTTAACTTTCTTGTAACCGCTGTCTTTTTTACCGGAGTAATAAAGTTGATAACCTTTCTCTCCTGCTACATCTGTCCAGTTCAGTGTTACTTTTCCTTTAGAAGAACTTATCTTTTTAATCTTCGGCGTGGAACACTTTGTCGCTGTTTCGAAAACAGATGAATAGCCACCGATAATGTCACCTTCATCCTTTCTGACAGTTCTGATTTTATACTTATACGCAACACCTGATTTAAGACCTGTAATTTTCAAGGCAGTGCCTGCAACTTCTTTGACTTTTACATATTTTTTAGACTTCGAGTTATATTTGTAAACAATATAACTGTCCGCACCTGTAACTTTTCTCCATTTAAGTGTAATGGAAGACGTAGTTTGTGTTGCAGTTATTTTACCTGTTACTGACGGTTTGATGGTAAAATACAATCTTTTTGTGCCTTTGTATTTACCTTTGAAAACAATCTTGACGGTATATTTTCCGGGAGATTTTCTTCCTTTTTCATACTTAACTGTATAATCGGTATCTTTTTTTAATTTTTTGCCTTTACTATCCTTTATCGTTACAGAAGGAGCAACTTTTTTACCGTTATACGTATATGAAGTTTTAGAGAGTTTCATTGACTTCGGGTAGTAGATAGCCGTTGTTTTTGATATTTTACCGCAAGCGGTACACTTCGTAACTGTTTTACCGTTCTTTGTAAGAGTTGCCTTTTCAGTTGCGGTTTTGTACGAGTGGTCTTTTTTCTTAACAGCAATTCCGGTTGCAAAAGACCACACATCACAACAGTCTGTACAAATATATGATGCACTGCCTGATTTTGTACAAGTAGATTCCTTTGTTACAGTATATGTATACTTGTGTTCACTGATATTAAGCACATTTATAAAACTTTCTTCGCCGCTAGTTGTCCAGAACAGATTATTATTGTAAAATACAATATCAGCATCAGAAGGTAGACTTACATTACCGATTTTAGTAGCCTTTTTGTAAACAGAACCGTCTTCACTCAAAATCATATAATATGTTCCTTTGAGCAGCAGATTATCATAAGTTCTCTTTTCCCACATAACAAGAATGCGATTTCCATCAACAGTTACTACCTTGGGATTGGCAGCAAAACATTCATCGTTATATTCTGTCAGCCATACTACACCGTAATCCATCACATCTTCAGTCAGATATAATTCTGTTTCGGCAGATTCAGGTTTAGAGCCTGTTAGTTCTCTCTCTTCTCCGGTCACATAGTACGACTCGGCACCTGCATAGTCATAAAAATCCTTTTTCAGAATCTGGACAAACAGGTCACGCGCCTCGCTGTATGAGCAATAATAATCTTTAGTCGGTGCAACATCAAGAGAAAGTGTACGTTCGGAACTTGCGCAAAGAACATAAGTGTTTTCAGTTTCCGTCAATCCGCCAAGTTGTGCATACGTCTCGTTATAACCGAAATCCCTGTTAGTACCTTCTCTGAAATGGAAGGTGTACTTATCATATCTTGCATCGCTTTCGCAGTCAATTTTTGAAACAAGAAAACCTCGCGAATAAGCATCTCCGTGATTAGCCATGAGGAAGCCGCCATCAGAGGTCGCTATGCAGTCCTGCGAAAAAGAATGTGAGCAATACGGAACAGGCTCATATACTCTTGTCATGTTGCTGCAATCAATATAAAACACATAATTAGATTGATGTTCGCAGTACATTTCTCTTGCAAAATTACAAGCAAGTATTCCGTTATTAATTGCCATAGAGCATGTTCCGGCATCAAAAGGAATCCTGGTTCCCCATTCTTCGGCAGGACTGTAATTTGCAAGGTCATAACCGTTAAGCAGTATCTCTGCAAGTATGTTTCCGCTATAATCATATTTTGTAACCGATAATACGGTAATGTTATCGTTTGATAAGTCTTCACGTCCCCAGCAGACATAATAATTACCCGAATCATCACAAACAATGTTGCCGAAAAGATTATATGTTCCTTTAATTTTAACCTCAGATTTCAGTTTTAAATTTTTGTCATAACGATAAATATATAAATTCGGCTCAACATAACTGACTACATTGTAAAAACCTTTACAGTCAATGAAAGATACTATCTCCGGTGTTTTTGAAAAGAACGAATTATAAAAATCTGTAGAGCCGTCAGAGGCAATCTTTATCTCTTTCTGATAGAAATTGACATTATCGGCAGCGTAAACTGTCCCATCATATATTGCCAAAGGAGAAAATAAACATATTACAGCAGAAAAAATTAATGCAATTGCAGTTTTGATGTACTTTTTCATAATAATACCTTTAAACAGGAACAAAACCTGAGTTTTGTTCCTGTTTCTTTCAATAGTTTATCACACTGATTTTACTTGATTTTTACACTCTTAATAGAACTGTAAGGACCGTAAACCTTTGTTCCGCTGACAGATTTATAAGCTCTGACTTTAAAATAATACTTCTTACCTTTTGAGAGTTTCTTAATAGTCATCTTCTTTTTAGAGGCACCGCTTATAGTGGCTTTCTTAACGCTATTGAATTTGCTTGAAGTTGAATATGTAACTTCATAACCTGTCACACCGGAATGCTTTTTCCAAGCAACCACTGCACTCTTTGAACCGGATGTAACCTTACTGAGAGTAACCTTTGCGGGAACGATTGTAAAGGTAAGTTTTGCTGTACCGCTGTAATTACCCTTGAAAGTAACTGTAACAGTATATTTACCCGGCTTAATTCTGCCTTCTGAATACTTAAGGGTATAATCTTTATTCTTCTTAAGAACTTTGCCCTTGCTGTCTTTGATTGTTACAGAAGGTATTTTAACTTTACCGTTATAAGTAATTTTGGTTTCTGAGAGTTTAACAGACTTAACTTTGTAAATAGTAACAGGGTCTTTTTTAGAGTTTATCTTACCGCAGACACACTGAGAAACAATCTTGCCATTCTCTTCAGTGGTGCCTTCTTGTGCAATAACAGTTTTATAGGAATGTTTATGGTTATAATTAACCTTGACTCCGGGAACATTAAATCCCCACTCAAACAGTTTTTTCCATTCACTCTTTGAACCAGGATAGTATATGTCTTTCAGAGACTTCATATTGGCAAAATAATAATCTTCCAGATTTTCTATGCTCTTTGGTATATAAATCGATTTAAGATTTACATCTTCATAGAAGGCATAATAATTTATAAATTTTACTCCCTCGCGAATAGCATAGGCAGTTGCTGTTTTACCCTGAGGATAAATTAAAAGTTCAGTCTTTTTACGGTTGTAGAACACACCGTCAGAGTCAGAAGAGAAGTTTTTATTCTTTGAACTTACATTTACTTCTTCGAGACTGCTGCATCCCGTAAACTGATTGCCATTAATACTTTTAAGAGACGCGGGAAGGCTGATGGTTTTCAGAGAAGTACAGTTTGTAAATCTGGGTAAGTACACAAGGGATTCAACATTATTAGGAATTTTAATTGATTTAAGACTTGTACAGTTTTCAAAGGCTCTGTAACCTATATGTTTGAATCCGTCAGGAATCTTTACTTCTTCAAGATTTATGCAATCATAAAATGCGAAATCGGCAGTTGTCTTTACTTTACTTGAAATAGTATATGAATCTGCCTTTCTGCCTGCAGGATATCTTACTAATTCTTTCTTATTCTTGGTTAATAAAACACCGTTTTTATCTGCGTAAAAACTCTTACTGCCTGATGAAACAGCAAACTTTTCAAGATTAAAACAACCGTTAAAGGCAGTTACAACTATTTTCTTTACACCCTTAGGAATAGTATATGATTTTCTTTCATTTCCTTCGGGGTATCTGATGAGAGTAGTTTTGTTCTTATTGAAGAACACGCCGTATTTATCGGCAGAAAAATGCTTATTTTTTGAACTAACTTTAAATTCAGTAAGTTTTGCGCAATTATTGAAAACATTATCATGAACGTACGATAATTTATCGGGAATTGTTATTGATTTCAAGGAAGTACAATTATCAAATGTACCGTCATAAAGTGTTTCTATCTTTTTGGAAAGTTTTACAGATTTAAGAGATGTACAACCTGCAAAAGCCGAACCGCCAAGTTCAGTCACACTGTCAGGAATTGTAATAGATTTAAGTGCAGTACAACCTGCAAAAACTGAACTACCGATATAACTAACACCGTTAGCTATTTTTACGGTTTCAAGACTCGTACAATTGGTAAAGGCGCCTGAACCAACTTGTTCAACTTTTTTGGGTATAGATATTGACTTAAGACTTGCGCAATCTTCAAATACATCATCGTAGATGTACTGAACATTTTTAGGAATAGTTATCTCATTTAACTTAACACAGCCCTCAAACGCACTGCTGTCAATTGTAGTTATACTGTCGGGAAGGGTGACTTTCTTAAGTTTTGTACAATCCTCAAACATCGAAGTAAATACATATTTTGCACCTGATGCAAATTTAACAGACACAAGACCTGTACAATCTTTAAATGCACAACCGTATGATTCTTCAATATTTTTGGGTATAGTTACCGATTTTAATGCTGTACACTTACTGAAGCAATAATATCCTAAAAATTTCAAACTTGAAGGTAATTTAAGTGTTTTTAATCCTGTACAAGCATAAAAAGCAGAACTGTTGATTTTTTTAAGACCGGAAGGTAACTTTACTTCGGCAAGATTAGTGAAGCCGTAAAATGCTTTCTCCTCTATCGTTTTTACACCGTCAGGTATAGTGATGGTAGTTTTTTGTTTTCCTGAAGGATACATAAGATAGGAAGTCTTATCCTTATTGAATATAACACCTGACTTATTCGATGAAAAATATTCGTTATCCTTACTCACCGAGATTTTCTTAAGTTTGTGACAGTTATCAAAGGCAAGAGGGTCTATGCTCTTTACCTTTTCGGGAATGTTGACACTTTCAAGAGAGGTACAATCACCGAAAGCTCTGTAAGCAAGACTGCTTATAGTATCAGGTAAAGTTACGGTCTTTAATTTCTCATAACCGTAAAAAGCGTCATCAGAAACACCCGAGACTTTTTTGCCGTTAATTTTGGAAGGGATTTTAACAGAGGCTGCTTTACCTTTGTAGCCCGTTATAACAGCAGTTTTTTCACAAACATGACCGTCAATGTAATCGCCGTATTCGTCATAACAGTCTTCACAGGAAACAATGGTATACTCATAATCTCCATAGGTTTTTGCGCTTACACCGAAGCACAGCATCGCCGATATAAGAACTATAAAGGCAATGGCAAGAATTAGTTTTTTAGTTGCTTTTTTCATTATTATCCTCCTTAAATGATTTTTTATAATTATACAACTTGCTTCATAACAAGTCAATAAATATACAGAAATTATAGATAATTTGTATAGATATTACTCGCAGTCTGTGCATCTTTCAGGGTAAACATCAACTTTGTAAAAACCTTTTTCAGTTTTGTCACAGAATTTTCCTTTAAGCAAACCTGTTTCTTTACAGTAAAGTTTTCGCACGATACCATCACTCAAAGTAAAACCATCATCATATGCAGGTAGTCTTGATACAATTTCAGAAAACATTTTTGCGGCACTGTTCTTAGGCACTTCATTATAACCGTGCCAGACCGAACAGATATACTCGGTTGTAAAACCTACAAACCAATTATCTGCGTAACCGTCGGAAGTTCCCGATTTACCTGCAATTTCAACATCTTCAACAAAGGCCTCTTGTGCAGTTCCTTCACGGGTAACAACACCTTTAAGCAGTTCTCTCATTATCGAGGATGTTTCCAGTGACAGCACCTCTTTAGCCTTTCTTTCCTGTGAATATGCATTGCCGTCAGCAGTTTCAATTGACGAAACACAATGAGGAGAAGTGTAAGTTCCGCCGTTTGCGAAAACCTGATAGTACCCAGCCATATCAACAGGACTTACACCTTCATAAAGATACCCAAGAGCAATGTTGCCGAGGACTTCCTCTTCACCGGCTTTTTTCACCGTCTCTTTTTCATATTCAAGATTGATACCAAAGTTTTCTTCCAGAAATGAAACTGACTTAGTAACAGACAGTTCCTGTAAACCGCGAACTGCAATTGTATTGAGAGATTTATGCAGAGCCTCAGCAACAGTAATTTCTCTGTAAGAATAATCCCCCGATGCATTTGAAGGCCAGTCAATGTACCTGCCTTCAGAATCAGCAATTTTCTTTATTGGTGAATCCGTAAACACAGTTGAACAAGTAGCACTTCCTTTTTCAATCAACGGCCCGTAAACACTCAAAGGCTTTATGGTAGAGCCTGCATATGTTTTCTTCTGAGAATAGTTATTACCTTCCGAATCAGCGGAACCGTATATCGCAAGTAATTCGCCGCTGTGAGAGATAACAACAGAAGCAAAAGGTGTGTTATCCTTAAGTGCTGAAGCGGATTTTGCTTCTTTTACTTTTAAAAGATAATCAGGTATGAGATAAGTATTCACCTTGCGTACATTTTCAAAAAAAGCAGCGTTCTTTTCATCAGTAGAAACATTACACTTTTCCGCATACAAATCAATGGCTTCCTTAACGGCAATTTCAACATACTCACCGTATACATCATTTTCAGCAGAAATTTCAAAACTATCGCCTGCCCTGCTGACTTCAGCCACAGCATTCCCCTGTGCATCAAACACCGACACTGCCGTATTATCGCTCTTTGAAAAAAACAAAATTACTGTCACAGCACCAATAACCAGACATACGGATACAAAGGCTATTATAATGATCTTGTTTAATGATATTTCTTTCATTTTTCGATCCTCGCGATATATTCTTCATACTCCTCAAGCAGTTCAAGTTCCGGTTTATCTTTGATTTTCCAAGCAAAGGAACTTGTTCTCTCTTTAACTTCACTAAGTCTGTTTTCAATTTCAATAAGAGTATCTTCACAAAAATCAGCGCTTGATTCATCACCCATATTTCTGTAAGGTTCTATTACTGAAATTAATTTAGCACAGAAATCATTGTATTCTTCGATTGAATAAACGGCACTGTCAAGGGCTTTCCATTTGTATTCTATCATGGATTGGATATCGCCGTTCATAAAAGAATAGTTTGCCTTCGCGTCATATGCTATCGCGATATATTTATTAGTTGAAATTATAGAGTCAGCATATCTGTTTATTACCTCGTAATCATCAGAATCTGTCATAAGCAGAATCTGAGACTGTGTGTCATTGCCGTAAATCTTCTCAACTGCTTCGTGTTTGTTAAGCAAGAATAATGAATTTATCAATGCAAAATACGCACTCGTAACAATCAGTAGACCTGCCACAATCACAGTTATATTTTTCTTCAGTTTAAATTTGTGTTGCTTGAAAATATCAAAATCAAGAGCAAGAATCAACACAAGGAAAACTGAAATGAACTGCAGATCGAAATCAAAGAAACTGTGACCTGTAATTACAAATATTACAGTTTTCATAAGGAAAGGTATATTTTTTGAAAAGAAAGAGCCTACGATTACAAAAAATAAAATCAGAGACGGAATCCAGCCGATATCAAGAAGCAATTGAAGAAAATCGTTATGTATATACGCTACGGAATAAACACCTGTCTGGAAAGAACCCTGAGTGAAATAGTAACCGAAATATCCTAAACCAAAAGGTTTTTTCAGAATAACCGGAAGCGCATCTTTATAATAAAGCAATCTGCCCTGAAGCGTGCTTGAATCAAGAGATATGGTAAGAAATCGTCCGACAGTCTGCACATTATCAGTTACGATAACAATTACCAGGCTTAATGCAATCGCCCCGCCAAAAAGAGCAAGCAAGCGAATTTTATTACCGGACTGAATTTTAAACAGAATGATTATTACTGTTACCACAAGAAAAACAAACACGGTACGGCTGCCTGTAAGTAATATAATTCCTAAAATGAGTGCAGCCAGAACCCAATGTTTAGGTTTGATTTTTTCTTTAGTAAGCAGTACAGCAAGACCGACAAGGCAGTATACAGCAAAACTGTTGGGATACTGAAAAAATCCGCCCAATCTTGTGGCAACAAGAAAATACGATGAAAGTTGTCCGATAAAAGACAGAGCATACGACAGCACACCCATAGCAACAGCGCTGTAAGGTACAACATCAAGAATTTCGGTTCTTTCATTAACACTTAATCCCGATACAATTAAACCGAAAAGCGCAACAGGCAGAAACTTAACAAATCCGTAAACAGCCGTTCCGCTATCTACCGCCCATAACGAAACCGTAAGATATGAAAGCGGAATAAGAAGCAAAGAGAAAAGGGTTAAACTTCCCTGTATTATTTTTTCAGACTTAACTTTTACAGCGCTATAAATCATGTATGCGCAAAGACATACAGAATAAATCGCTGATACCCATATATGAAATCCGCCAAATAAAAACGGAGAAGTGAACATGAATATTTTTAAAAATCCTATGTCATATTTATTTTCGCAAACAATATTTTTCAAACCAAATACCTCCAAAGGCTTGCTGAGTTTTAAAACAAACAACTTAACAGAAAAAATTCCTCAATAAATATTATATTATCATAATACATAAAAGTCAATGAAAACGGTAAGCAATAATTGAACATACATAAAAATCAGTCGGACGTTTTAACGCCCGACTTGAATCTTATTTTACTTTTACACTCTTCACAACACTCCATGCACCGTAAACTTTCTTTCCGCTGATTGTCTTATATGCTCTGACTTTAAAGTAGTACTTCTTACCTTTTGTAAGTTTTTTAATTGTAGTCTTCTTGGTTGAACCTTTCTTGACAGTTGCTTTCTTTGCTTTTTTAAACTTACTTGATGTTGAGTACTGTACTTCATAGCCGGATGCACCTGTTACTGCCTTCCATGCGGGAGTTGCAGTCTTTTTACCGGCTGTCACTTTGCTGAGAGTCACCTTAGCAGGAATAATAGTGAAATAAAGTTTTTTCTTTCCGCTGTATTTACCTTTGAAAGTAATTGTTACAGAATACTTGCCCGGTGTCTTTCTGCCCTTGGAATACTTAACAGTATAGTCTTTGTCCTTCTTTAAAGTCTTGCCTTTACTGTCCTTAACGGTAACGGTGGGTGTTTTTACTTTGCCGTTATAGGTGTATTTTGTTGCGGAAAGTTTGATTGTTTTGGGACGGTAGATTGTGCTGACGGTTTTTACCTCTTCGTCACAGATTGTGCAAACATTTTTTACTGCACCGTTTTTACTAAGAGTAGCCTTAGTTGTCTTTTCTGTTGTTTTATGCTTTGCATGTCCGTAATAGACTTTAATATTTTCAGGCGCATTAATTTCAACAGCATCAGATGTATTTTCGGTTGGAACATAAATTTTCTCAAGATATATTGCACCATCAAATGCATCATAACTCACATCTGTATTTTCAGGTAAGGTATATGTCTTACTTTTCTTGGCAGTTGGATATTTGGTTAAACTTACATCACCATTCTTTACGAAAAGAACTCCGTTTTTAGCAAAGAAATCTTTATTACCTTTTTCAACTACAAACTTTTCAATTGTTGTACAGTTATCAAAAACTCTCCAGTTTAAAGCCGTTACTTTTTTGGGAATGGTGACAGTTTTATTTTTATATTTGGGTGGAATTTTAATCATGCAAATTCCTGTCTTGTCATAAAGTATACCATCTTTGGCTGAATACTCTTTATTCTTTGAGGAAACCTTAAAACTCTGCAGATACCTGTTATTACTAATGTCTACATTTCTGACACTTGCCGGAACAGTATATGTTTTGTCTGTTTTTCCGTCAGGATAAGAAATTATCCAAGTTTTTTCTTTGTCATATAAAATACCGTTTTCAGAAGAATACTCTTTATTTTTCGAGCCAACTTCAATACTCTTAAGGTTAATGCCGTTTACAACATAAGCACTGACAACATCATTAGAAATTTTAAATGTTTCAATAGGGCTGTTATAAGGATAGTCAATAATTGCTGTCATTTTCTTATTATAAAGAACACCGTCTTTTGAAGTGACAGTTTTATTCTTCTTGCTTACCTTTATCTCTTTTAAACTGTCGCAATTATCAAACAAAGGAATACTTGCCAAACATTCATAGCCACTGCCGATGCTGACAGTTTCAAGACTGTCACAATCACTGAAAGCACTGTAAGTAATACTCGTAACAGTATTAGGAATATCTAATTTTTTCAGATTGTCGCAATCCTTAAATGAAAAATAGTTGATTGCTTTTAAACCGTCATTGAGTTTAATTTTTTTAAGACTGTCACAATTCTCAAATGCACACTGTCTCAAAGTCTCAACAGTTGACGGAATTGTATATTCTTTATCACTCTTCTGAGCAGGATATTTGATAAGTTCTTTTTTATCTTTTGTGAAAAGAACACCGTC
>JAZSPI010000080.1:0-15174 GCA_045537395.1 Acutalibacteraceae bacterium
ACCGTTACTATTATATATGGAGGTTTAATTTATTGGCAAGTGTCTTGGGCTTGCTTTGAGCTCGCCCGTTTTGGCTTTGCTAGAAGCCTTCTTCACCCCCAGTAGAACCGGGGGTTTATTTCCACGCATAAATGCACCAAACAAATCAGGGCGGGATGAGACCATCCCGCCCTGATTTTTCATTGAATCTTACTTCCTTCTAACCGTCACTGCAGGTAAAATCACGGCCTTTACACCCTCTACATTTTTCATCTGCTCCAGCAAAATCTTCTTCATGGCAGAGCGTACTATTTTGTATTCGGGCGCCTTTATGAGATTATTCAGTTGCATAGGATCGTTTTCGATATCATAAAGATATTCTTCGGTATATACGGGAGAAGTTTTTGCGCTCATGCCGGCAACAATACCGGGTACGCTTACGCTGTAAAGATATTCTTTTGTCCTTACGGCTCTTGCACACTGACTTTCACTTATCTGTATATACACTTCCTGTCTGCGTTTGTCACCTGCAAGATCAATTCCCCGGAAATGTCCCGGCGGTATTATTCCTGCCGCCGAAAGCAGAGTAACAGGCAAATCTATAAGACTTACAAGTCTTCTGTCGATAAGACCTCCCATATACTCTCCGCCTCTTATAACGAGTGGGATATGGGTACTGCTGTCATGGCAGGAGCGTTTGTATTCGGCGTTTCTTGTTTTGAAGTGACAGCCGTGGTCAGAGGTAAAGACAATTATAGTGTCTTCGTAAATACCCTTTTCCTTCAGTTTATCAATAAGCAGTCCCAAATTATAGTCAAGCCTGTTGACTGCCGAAAGATAATCCGGATATTCCCTTTCGTAATTTCCTTTAAAGTATGTAAGTTCCTCAGGAACGGGATAATCAGCAAAATCCTGCACCCTATCGGGGTAACCTTCAAAGTGGCGACTTGAATTCTGATGATGGGGTTCAAGTTGAGAAATGAACATAAAGAATGGCTTATCCGAAGAATAATTATCAATATATTCCAGAGCGAAGTCATTTATACAATCCGCACGGTATCCCGAAAACTCTATAGTTTCCCCCTTTTCATCAAAGACATATCCGCCTCTGCTGTCGGAAGTAAATTCAAGAACATCTGCACCTCTGAAATAATCATAACCGCCAAGCCTCTGTGCAGGTATGGGCGTTTTTCTGTAATCGTTATCCTTATCGGAAGCCAGATGCCATTTGCCGATATACGCCGTTTCATAACCGGCACTGCTGAAGCAGTCGGCAATAGTGTGAGTATCCTCCGGCAAGGCTATGTCATTTTTAAAGCATCCCGTTTCCGTAGCATAAACACCCGACTGCAGACAGGCTCTTGCAGGTCCGCAAACAGGCTGACAGGTAAAGCAGTTATCGAATGTTATACCTTGCTGTGCAAGTGCGGTGAGATTCGGCATAATATCCTCGGTAAAACTGTCCCATCTCTGCTGATCGGTAAAATAGAAAATGATATTCTTTTTTCGGCTGTATGCAGAATCCTGCTCTGCCGTTGATTTCTCTTTTTCCTCTTCCGGGAACAGTTCATCTTTTTCCGGAACGCAGGAAAAAACATCAGTCATTTCTTTTTCCGCGGGAATATAAACTTCACGGGGCATAAAAACTTCCCTTTTTATCTCTTCTTCCAAGGAACTTGTGTCAGGAACGAAAACCTCTTTTTTTAAGTAAGAATCTTCTTCGTCTTTATCTTTAACTTTAACTTTTATATTAAGAGCCACCTGATAAGCCTCCGTTTTAATTTAATGATGCACTATATTATATTACCAATAACTTAAAATAGCAATAAGAAAACAAAAAAAGAGACAACTGCGCTGTTGCCTCTTTTGTGTGCAAAAAATATCCTAATCTTAATAATTCTCTTTTCTTACCTCGAAATAACTCTGAGGATGAGCGCATACGGGGCAGATTTCGGGAGCCTTTTTACCGATTACAAGATGACCGCAGTTACGGCATTCCCACATAATCTCTTCGCTCTTTGCAAAAACAGCCTGCATTTCTACATTGTCGAGAAGTTTAAGATAACGTTCTTCGTGGCTCTTTTCAATTTCGGCAACCATTCTGAACTTAGCGGCAAGTTCCGTAAAACCTTCCTCTTCTGCTTCCTTTGCAAAAGTAGCGTACATATCTGTCCACTCGTAGTTTTCGCCTGCTGCAGCTGATTTGAGGTTTGCGGCTGTGTCACCGAGACCGCCCAAAGCCTTGAACCATAATTTAGCGTGTTCTTTTTCGTTGTTTGCTGTTTCTTCAAAAATGGCGGCGATCTGCTGATAACCTTCCTTCTTTGCTACAGAAGCAAAGTAGGTGTACTTGTTTCTTGCCTCAGATTCACCGGAAAAAGCAGCCATAAGATTTTTTTCGGTTTTTGAACCTTTAAGTTCCATATTGATTTCCTCCTTAAATTATATTGTGTGCATTATTGACACTGTGACATTCGTTTAGTCATCGATTTAACTTTATCATCAAAATTTAACCTTGTCAATATGTTTGAAAACACTTTTTATAAATACAAAACTAACAACTAATATCCACCTCTTAAGGGCAAATTTGTCCTTATTACCAAAAAGCCTTTTTACCCATATTTATCATTGACAAAAAAGGTGCTTTTATGCTATAATTTCCAAGGTGTTCGTCTTCAGAAAACACCTAAAGATAAAACAAAAAAGACCGTTCTTTGAAACTGACGGATTTAAGTGGAGTACCACGGTGAATCAAAGAACTTTTACGGAGAATATTTATTTTTCCTGTCGACCGTCTGGGCAACTTATCAAAGGACTGACCTTAGGTAAGTGTGCCCTTTTTTGTTTTAAAATTATTTACAGTATAATTTTCAGGAGGTTACTCAATGAAAAAAGTTGCTATTATCATGGGCAGTGACAGCGATTTACCCGTTGTTTCAAAAGCCTGCGACACACTCAAGCAGTTCGGTGTCCCCTGTGAAATGCACATTTATTCCGCACACCGTACACCCGAAGAAGCAAAACAGTTCAGCGAAACTGCACGTGAAAACGGTTTCGGTGTAATCATCGCCGCCGCAGGTATGGCAGCCCACCTTGCAGGTGCTGTGGCCGCCAACACTACTCTGCCCGTTATCGGCATCCCCATGAAATCAAAATATCTTGACGGTATTGATGCTCTTCTTTCCACCGTTCAGATGCCCTCAGGCATTCCCGTTGCCACAGTGGCTATCGACGGAGCAGTAAATGCCGCACTTTTAGCCATCGAAATTTTGGCAGTTACCGATGAAGAACTCGCTCTCAAACTCAAGGCTAAAAGAGATAATGACACAAAAGCAGTTCTCGAAAAGAACAAAAAGACAGAACTTGAATATAATAACTGAATTATAAAACGGAGGTTTATCACAATGGAAAAAATGGCACAACTTTATGAAGGCAAAGCAAAGAAAGTCTTCGCAACAGCAGACGAAAATTTAGTAATCGTTTCCTACAAGGACGATGCAACCGCATTTGACGGCCTTAAGAAAGGTCAGATTATGGGTAAGGGCGTAGTTAACAACCGTATGTCAAACTACCTTTGCCAGCTTCTTGAAAAGAACGGTGTTCCCACTCACTACGTTGAAGAACTCAACGACAGAGAAACCGTCGTAAAAAAAGTAAGCATCGTTCCCCTTGAAGTTATCATCAGAAACATTTCCGCAGGTTCCTTCTCAAAGAAGTACGGTGTTGAAGAAGGCATTGTTTTTGACGAGCCCACTCTCGAATTTTCCTATAAGAACGATGACCTCCACGACCCCCTCCTCAATGCTTACCATGCACTTGCATTAAAACTTGCAACGAAGGAAGAAATCGAAACAATCAAGGCTATGGCCTTCAAGGTTAACGAAGTTCTTAAGGAATACTTCCTTTCCCTCGGCGTAAAACTTGTTGACTTCAAGATTGAATTCGGTCGCCTTGCTGACGGCACAATCATTCTTGCCGACGAAATCTCACCCGACACCTGCCGTTTCTGGGATGCAGAGACAAATGAAAAACTTGACAAAGACCGTTTCCGCCGTGACCTTGGCGGTGTAGAAGACGCTTACAAAGAAATGATGAAGAGAGTCTTCGGTGAATAAAATTTAACAGACCAGCCGGATATTTTAAAGAAAGATATTCGGCTATTTCCACTTTTTAAAGAGCATTTAATTCACCCAATCGGAGGTATTTTATGGGAGGATTTTTCGGAGCAACATCAAAAAGAGACGTAGTTTTAGACGTATTTTTCGGCGTTGACTATCATTCACATTTAGGTACACGCAGAGGCGGTATGGCTGCCGTAAACGAGGAAAAAGGCTTTCAGAGAGATATTCATAACATCGAAAACTCACCTTTCCGCACAAAGTTCGCAGGCATCACCGATGAAATGCAGGGCAACGCCTGTATCGGCTGTATAAGCGACAGCGACCCCCAGCCTATCATCATCCGTTCTAATCTCGGCGTATATGCCGTAACCACCATCGGCATCATCAATAATGCCGACGAACTTATAAAAGATTTTCTTTCCTCAAACAGCGGTCACTTCACCGGTATGACCGGCGGCAGAATCAACTCAACGGAACTTGTTTCCGCCCTCATAAATCAAAAGGATAGTTTCAGCGAAGGCATCCGCTACGCGCAGGAAAAGATTGAAGGTACACTCTCCCTTCTCATTCTCACTCAGGAAGGCACTATCATTGCCGCAAGAGATAAAGTAGGCAGAATACCCGTCATATTAGGCAAGGACGAAGACGGACACTGCGTCTCATTCGAGTCCTTCGCTTTTGAAAAACTTGACTATGAATTTTTAAGAGAACTCGGTCCCGGCGAAATAGTTGAACTGACACCGGAAAAGGTTACCGTTCTTGCCGAAAAGCAGAAAAAGATGCGTGTCTGCTCTTTCCTGTGGACCTACTACGGCTACCCCAACTCCTGCTACGAAGGAAAGAATGTTGAGGTAATGAGAACTAAAAACGGCTCTGTTCTGGCAAGAGAAGACCTTAAGAAAGGTCTTTGCAAAAGCATCGACTTCGTAAGCGGTATTCCCGATTCGGGTACCCCCCACGCCATCGGATACTCCAACGAAAGTCACATCCCCTTCGCAAGACCTTTCATCAAATACACACCCACATGGCCCAGAAGTTTTATGCCCTCCAATCAGAAGGAAAGAAACCGTGTGGCAAAAATGAAGATGATTCCCGTCCACGACCTTATCAAGGATAAAAGTCTTCTTTTCGTTGACGACAGCATAGTAAGAGGCACTCAGCTTCAGGAAACCGTTGACTTCCTTTACAGCAACGGTGCCAAGGAAGTTCATATGCGCTCTGCCTGTCCGCCGATTATGTTCGGCTGTAAGTTCCTTAACTTCTCACGGAACACTTCCGACGATGAACTTATCGCCCGCAGAACCATCCACGAACTCGAGGGTGAAGAAGGAGATAAATATTTAGAAGAATATGCAGACGCCTCCACCGAAAGAGGACAGAAACTCCTGGAGACTATTTCAAAAAAATTAGGATTTGCAACCTTGGGATATCAATCCCTTGAAGGCCTTATCGAAGCAATCGGTCTTCCCGCGGACTGTGTATGTACATATTGCTGGAACGGCAAAGAATAAAAAAGATAATCAGAGAGAAAGGAAATACATATTATGTTAAATTCAAAATCAGAAAGTTATGCAGCAGCAGGCGTTGATATTACTGCCGGCTACAAGGCAGTAGAATTGATGAAAAAGCATGTTGCAAGAACCCGTAATGAGGGTTCTGTGGATGATGTAGGAGGTTTCGGCGGTTGCTTTGATCTGAGCTGTGTTGCCGGAATGGAACATCCTATTTCTGTTTCAGGTACTGACGGCTGCGGTACAAAGGTTAAACTTGCTATTCTTATGGACAAGCACGATACCATCGGCATTGATGCAGTTGCTATGTGCGTCAATGATATTATCTGTGTCGGTGCAAAGCCTTTATATTTCCTTGACTATATTGCCTGCGGTAAGAATGTTCCCGAAAAAATTGCAGAAATTGTCAGCGGTGTTGCTGAAGGTTGCGTTCAGTCAGGTGCAGCACTTATCGGCGGCGAAACTGCAGAACACCCCGGACTTATGCCCGCAGAAGATTACGACCTTGCAGGTTTTGCAGTAGGCGTAGTAGACAAGCCTAAAATGATTGATAACAGCAAAATGGCTGAAGGCGATGTGGTTATAGCCCTCCCCTCTACCGGTATCCACTCCAACGGCTTCAGTTTATGCCGTAAGGTTTTTGATATTGACAACAACAATCCCGAACTTTATGTTCCGCGTGAAGAACTGGGCGGAAAGAGCATCGCTGAGGCTTTGCTTGTTCCCACAAAGATTTACGTAAAACCCATTCTTGCTCTTATTGAAAAAGTTAAGGTAAAAGGAATATCTCACATTACAGGCGGCGGTTTCTATGAAAACATTCCCCGTTCTATTCCTGACGGATTGTGTGCAAAGATTGACAAGTCCGCTGTTAAGGTGCTTCCCATCTTTGATGTGATTGCAAAGTGGGGAAATATTCCCGAACGCGATATGTATAATACATACAATATGGGTGTCGGTATGAGCGTTGTTGTCCCTGCTGACGAAGCAGATCTTTCACTCTCCATTCTTAAAGAAAACGGCATTGACGCTTATGTAATCGGTGAAATCATCAAGTCCGACGAAAAGGTTACTATTCTTTAAGAGGTAATGCTTATGAGTAAAACAAAAATTGCCGTTCTCGTTTCCGGCGGCGGCACAAATTTACAGGCACTTATCAATGCACAGAAAAGCGGTATCATAACAAGCGGTGAAATCACCCTCGTTATTTCCAACAATAAAAATGCCTACGCTCTTCAGAGAGCAGCCGATAACGGCATTAAAAGTGAAGTAGTTCTCAAAAAGGAACTCGGCTCTCAGGAAGCCTTCGAAGAAAAGATAGTCTCTCTTCTCAGAGAAAATGAAATTGAACTTATTGTTCTCGCCGGCTTTATGAGCATCCTTTCCGAAAACTTTACAAGACAGTATGATAAAAGAATTCTCAATGTTCACCCCTCTCTTATCCCCTCCTTCTGCGGCAAAGGCTTTTACGGGCTTTATGTCCATGAGGCCGCCCTCAGTTACGGAGTAAAGGTTACGGGTGCCACGGTGCATTTCGTAAATGAGATTCCCGACGGCGGCGAAATCATTATGCAGAAGGCTGTGGAAATCAAAGAGGGCGACACCCCCGAAATTTTGCAGAAAAGAGTTATGGAAGAGGCAGAATGGATAATTCTTCCCCTTTCAGCAGAAAAAATATCAAAAGAAATAAAGGAGAGTAAATAATGAAAGTTTCCACTATTAAAGAAGAACTTAATTCTCTTGCCTATCACGGCAGAGGTATTATCATAGGTAAAAGTGCCGACGGCAAAAAAGCAGTTACTGCTTACTTTATCATGGGCAGAAGCGAAAACAGCCGTAACCGTGTTTTCGTTCTTGAGGGCGACGCAATGCGCACCAAGGCTTTCGACGAAAGCAAAATGACCGACCCCCACCTTATCATCTACTACCCCGTAAGAGTTTTAGGTAACAAGACTATCGTTACAAACGGCGACCAGACCGACACTATCTATGAACTTATGGACAAGCAGATGACCTTTGAACAGGCTCTTCGCACCAGAGAATTTGAAGATGACAAGCCCAACTTCACACCCCGTATTTCCGGTATCATCCGTCTCGAAAAGGAAGGTATGAACTTCGCTATGTCCATCCTCAAGAGTGCCGAAGGCGACGATTCCTCCTGTGAACGCTTCACTTACGCTTACTCCGATCCTCTTTGCGGTAAGGCTAAGTTCATCCACACCTATAACTGCGACGGCAATCCCCTTCCCTCTTTCGAAGGTGAGCCCAAAACCCTTATTCTCCCCGACGTAAGCATTGACGAACTTACCGACCTTATCTGGACAAACCTTAACGAAGACAACAAAGTTTCCCTTTTCGTAAGATATATTGATATCGAAAGCGGCGAAAGCGAAACAAGAGTTGTAAACAAGAATAAATAAGGAGACAGCAAAATGGTGTCAAATAAAGATAAATACATTTCACCCTTTTCCACTCGTTATGCAAGTGCTGAAATGCAGGAAATCTTTTCCGAAAACTTCAAGTTCAGAACCTGGAAAAGACTCTGGATTGCTCTTGCAAAGGCTGAAAAGGAATTAGGTCTTGAGGTAACTCAGGAGCAGATTGACGAACTTATTGCTTTTAAAGATGAAATCGACTACGAAACAGCCGAAAAGAGAGAAAAGGAATGCCGTCACGACGTAATGAGCCACGTTTTTGCCTACGGCAAGCAGTGTCCCAAGGCCGAAAGCATCATCCACCTCGGTGCCACAAGTTGTTATGTATGCGATAACACCGATGTTATAATTATGCGCGAGGCTTCCGAAATCGTAATGAAGAAATGCGCACAGGTTATCAAAAACTTAAGCATATTTGCAGAAAAATACAAATCTCTCCCCTGTCTTGCCTATACCCATTTACAGCCGGCACAACTTACAACCGTAGGTAAAAGAGCCACTCTCTGGATGTATGAACTTATCCAGGATATGCACAACCTTCAGTATCAACTCGACAACCTCAAACTTTTAGGCTCAAAGGGTACCACAGGCACACAGGCTTCCTTCGTTGAACTTTTCGACGGGGACGAAGAAAAGATAAAGAAACTCGAAGATCTTATCGCAAAGGATATGGGCTTTGATGCTTGCGTAACAGTTTCAGGTCAGACCTATTCAAGAAAGACCGACTCCTACTTCCTTGCCGTTCTTTCAGGTATCGCACAGAGCGCTTACAAATTCTCCAACGATATGAGACTTTTGCAGTCCTTCGAGGAATGTGAAGAGCCCTTTGAAAAAACACAGATAGGTTCCTCCGCTATGCCATACAAGCGCAACCCCATGAGAAGTGAAAGAATTTCCTCTCTTGCAAGATATGTTATCGCCGACTATATCAACCCCGCTATGACAGCAGGTACACAGTGGTTTGAAAGAACTCTTGATGACAGCGCAAACAAAAGAATCAGCGTTGCCGAGGCCTTCCTTGCAATTGACTCAATTCTCAATATTTACATCAATGTTTCTTCGGGTATCGTGGTTTACGATAAGGTTATCACCCGCAGAGTTATGGAAAAACTTCCTTTTATGGCTACGGAAAATATCATGATGGAAAGCGTTAAACTCGGCGGCAACCGTCAGGAACTTCACGAAATCATCCGTGTTCACTCCCACGCCGCTGCCGCAAAAGTTAAACTTGAAGGCGGAGCAAATG
The DNA here is from genome assembly GCA_045537395.1 of Acutalibacteraceae bacterium. Lineage (GTDB taxonomy): Bacteria > Bacillota > Clostridia > Oscillospirales > Acutalibacteraceae > UBA6857. The sequence goes on from JAZSPI010000080.1 coordinate 9,293, forward strand.
ACCTTATTGACCGTATCGCCGAAGATGAAAGAATCCCCCTTACCAAAGAAGACATTATCAAGCATCTTGACCCCTCAAAATATACGGGCAGAGCACCTTCACAGGTTGACGAATTTATCGCACTTGAAGCAGCACCCGTTCTTGAAAGATATTATAAAGACGAAATCAAATCCGAATTAAAAGTATAAAGGAGACAGAAAGATGAAAGAATTTGAACTTAAATACGGCTGTAATCCCAATCAGAAACCCTCAAAGATTTATATGCATGACGGCAGTGAACTTCCCATCGAAATTTTATCGGGCAGACCCGGCTACATCAACTTCCTTGATGCTTTCAACTCCTGGCAGCTTGTTAAAGAAATCAAAGAGCAGACAGGTATGTGCTGTGCCGCTTCTTTCAAGCACGTAAGCCCCACCTCTGCCGCAGTAGGCAAAATTCTCCCCGAAAAACTTAAGAAGGCTTGCTTCGTTGACGATATCGAGGGACTTGACGAATCTCCCCTTGCCTGCGCTTATGCAAGAGCAAGAGGCACCGACAGAATGAGTTCTTTCGGCGACTGGATTGCACTTTCTGACGAATGTGACGAAACAACAGCAAGACTTATCAAAAGAGAAATTTCTGACGGCGTTATCGCTCCCTCTTACAGCGAAAAGGCTCTGGAAATCCTTAAAACAAAAAGAAACGGCAACTACAACGTTGTTAAGATTGACCCGAACTTTGTTCCCGCAGAACAGGAAACAAAACAGGTTTACGGTATCACCTTTGAGCAGGGCAGAAACAACTTCATAATCAACGAAGAACTTCTTTCCGATATCGTTACCAAAAACAAAGAACTTACCGCCGATGCAAAACTCGACCTTATCATCGCTCTCATCACTCTCAAATACACCCAGTCAAACTCCGTATGCTATGCAGTTGACGGTCAGGCTATCGGTGTAGGTGCAGGTCAGCAGTCAAGAATCCACTGCACACGTCTTGCAGGTACAAAGGCTGACACATGGCATCTCCGTCAGGCTGATAAAGTTCTCAATCTCCCCTTCCTTCCCACCTTGGGCAGAGCAGACAGAGACAACGTTATCGACGGCTATATCAATAAAAACGAAGAAGATGTATGCGCTGAAGGTAACTGGCAGAAATACTTCACCGAAAGACCTGAACCCTTCACAAGAGAAGAAATGGATGCTTATCTTGCCACAATCAGCGGCGTAGCACTCGGTTCAGACGCTTTCTTCCCCTTCTCCGATAACATCGAAAGAGCATACCGCAGCGGCGTAAGTTACATCGCAGAACCCGGCGGCTCCATCAGAGACGATGCTGTTATCGAATGTGCCGATAAATACAATATGGTAATGTCCTTCACCAAAATGAGACTTTTCCACCACTAATAAAAATACAGGAGATCCTTAAATGCTTAAATACTTTGACCAACTTAATGAATTTGACAGTGAAGTTTTTGCTGCCTGCGAAAAAGAAATGGACAGACAGCAGACCTTCATTGAACTTATCGCTTCAGAAAACATTGTTTCAAAGGCTGTGCTTTTAGCCGCAGGCAGTGTTCTTACCAATAAATATGCAGAAGGCTACCCCGGCAAGCGTTACTACGGCGGATGCCACTGCGTTGACGAAGTGGAAAACATAGCCCGTGAAAGAGCAAAGAAACTCTTCGGTGCAGAGCACGCCAACGTTCAGCCTCACTCCGGTGCCAACGCCAATCTTGCCGCTTTCTTCGCACTTCTTGAAGCAGGCGACACAGTTATGGGTATGAATCTTTCTCAGGGCGGTCACCTTTCCCACGGCTCACCTGTTAACATTTCCGGTAAATACTGGAATATCGTTCAGTACGGTGTGAATGATGTTACGGAAACCATTGACTATGATAAGATGCTCTCTCTTGCAAAAGAATGTCAGCCGAAACTCATCGTTGTAGGTGCAAGTGCTTACTCAAGAATTATTGACTTCGCCCGTTGCAGAGAAATCGCAGACGAAGTCGGTGCATACCTTATGGTTGATATGGCACATATCGCAGGTCTTGTTGCCGCAGGTGTCCATCCCTCACCCGTACCCTATGCCCACGTTGTAACCTCCACAACTCACAAAACCTTAAGAGGTCCCCGTGGCGGTCTTATCCTTTGCACAGCCGACCTTGCCCAGAAAATCGACAAGGCTGTCTTCCCCGGCACACAGGGCGGGCCTCTTATGCACATCATAGCCGCAAAGGCTGTTGCCTTCGGCGAAGCACTTACTGACGAATTCAAGGCTTATCAGACACAACTCGTTAAAAACTGTGCTGTACTCTGTGATGCACTTAAAAAGGAAGGTATCAACATCGTTTCAGGCGGTACAGATAACCACCTCATCCTTCTCGACCTTCAGAATTTCGACATTTCTGGTAAAGAACTCGAACACAGACTTGATGAAGTTCACATTACCACAAATAAAAACACTATTCCCAACGATCCCAAAAGTCCCTTCGTAACAAGCGGTCTGCGCATCGGTACTGCCGCAGTAACCTCCAGAGGTTTCAAAGAAGATGAAATGCTTCTTATCGCTAAATGGATAAAGGCAGTTATCACAGACTTCGAAGGTAACAAGGAACAGGTTACAAAGGAAGTAATGGCTCTTTGCAAAAAATTCCCTATCTATAAATAAGGAGAACACCTATGAAAGTAATGGTTATCGGTGGCGGCGGAAGAGAACACGCCATCATCAAAAAACTCAAAGAAAGCAAAAAGATTACTGAAATCTTTGCTTTGCCCGGTAACGGCGGTATTGCCGCTGACGCAACGTGTGTTAACATCGGCGCAAAGGATATAGAAAAAATAACGGAATTTGCCAAGACAGAAAACATCGACTATGCAGTGGTTGCTCCCGACGATCCCCTCGTTTTAGGTGCCGTTGACGCTCTTAACGGAATCGGTATTCCCTGCTTCGGCCCCGAAAAGAAAGCGGCTATCATCGAAGGCAGTAAGGTCTTTTCAAAGAATCTTATGAAAAAATACGGTATTCCCACAGCGGAATATGAAGTGTTCACCGACCTTGCATCAGCCCTCACTTATCTTGACACCGCGCCCATTCCCACAGTTATCAAGGCTGACGGTCTGGCTCTCGGTAAGGGTGTTATCATCGCAATGACAAGAGAGGAAGCAAAAGAAGCCGTACATTCAATGATGGAAGATAAAATCTTCGGCGAAAGCGGCAGTCAGGTTGTTATTGAAGAGTTTCTCACCGGCCCCGAAGTTTCCGTTCTCTCCTTTACCGACGGCAAAACAGTTGTTCCCATGATTTCTTCCATGGACCACAAGAGAGCGCTCGACAATGACGAAGGTCTCAACACCGGCGGTATGGGTACTGTTGCTCCCAACCCCTACTACACAGAAGAAGTGGCAAAGGAATGTATGGAAAAGATTTTCCTTCCCACAGTAGAAGCTATGAATAAGGAAGACCGCACCTTCAAAGGCTGTCTTTACTTCGGTCTTATGCTCACTCCCAAAGGACCCAAGGTTATCGAATACAACTGCCGTTTCGGTGATCCCGAAACACAGGTAGTTCTTCCGCTTTTGGAAAGCGACCTTTTTGAAATTATGCAGAGCGTAACAAACGGCACTCTCGCCGAAACAGAAGTTAGGTTCAAAAAAGAACACGCCTGCTGTGTTATTATGGCATCAAAGGGCTATCCCCAAAAATATGACAGCGGTTTTGCAATTACAATCGCTGATGAAATCAAGGACAAAGTCTATATTGCAGGTGCAAAGAAGGACGGTGAAAAACTTCTTTCTGCAGGCGGACGCGTTTTAGGTGCAACTGAAACTGCCGACACTCTGGAAAAGGCTATCGACGGTGCTTATGCTCTCGTGGATAAAATTCATTTCGATAACGCATATTTCAGACACGATATAGGAAAAAAAGCCAAGGAGGCAAAATAAATGGTATACCGTATATATGTAGAAAAAAAGGCCGGATTAGACAATGAAGCAAAAGGTCTTCTCGGTGAAGCAAGAAACTTGCTCGGTATCAAAAACCTGGAAGATATCCGTCTTTTCAACCGTTATGATGCAGAAAATATTACAGAAGAATTATTTAATTACTCTGTAAAAACCGTTTTCTCAGAACCCCAGTTGGATAATGTATCCGACTGTGTGGATATTCCTGAGGCATATGTTTTCGCAGTAGAAGCGCTCCCCGGTCAGTTTGATCAGAGAGCAGACTCTGCGGCACAGTGTATTCAGATCATTTCACAGGGTGATCGTCCTCTCATCCGTACTGCAAAGGTTTATGCCCTTTACGGCGCACTGACAGATGCTGATATTGAAGCATTCAAGCATCACGTAATCAATGCCGTTGAAAGCCGTGAAGCTGCTCTTGAAAAGCCTGAAACACTCGCTGCCGAATATGCAGCGCCCGAAACAGTTGCTACTGTTACAGGCTTTATCGGCATGAACGAAGCAGAACTTCAGAACGTTCTTGATGAAAAAGGCCTTGCAATGGATCTCGATGACCTTAAATTCTTACAGGCTTATTTCAGAGATACCGAGCACAGAGATCCTACTATTACAGAAATCCGTGTTGTTGATACCTACTGGTCTGACCATTGCCGTCATACCACATTCTCTACTCATATTGACAATGTCCGTATCAGCGACCCTGCTGTTCAGGAGGCTTATGAGCGTTACCTTGCCGCAAGAGTAGAGGTTTACGGCGAAGAAAAGGCTACTGCCCGCCCTCAGACTCTTATGGATATTGCTACCATCGGTACCAAGACTCTGAAAAAGCGCGGTATGCTCCCCGAATTGGACGAGAGCGAAGAAATCAATGCCTGCTCCATCCATGTGACAGCAACCGTAAACGGTGAAGATCAGGATTGGCTCCTGATGTTCAAAAATGAAACTCACAACCATCCCACAGAAATCGAGCCCTTCGGCGGTGCTGCCACATGTATCGGCGGCTGTATCCGAGATCCCCTTTCAGGCCGTGCCTATGTACATCAGGCAATGCGTGTGACAGGTGCAGGCGATCCCAGAAAGACTATCGCTGAAACATTAGCAGGTAAACTTCCTCAGAGAAAGATCTGTCAGACTGCTGCTGCCGGTTACTCTTCATACGGTAACCAGATCGGTCTTGCCACAGGTCATGTTGCCGAAATGTACCACGAAGGCTTTGTTGCTAAGCGTCTTGAATGCGGTGCAGTAGTTGCTGCAGCCCCCGCTTATAATGTACGCCGTGAACGCCCCGCCCCCAGTGATGTAATCGTTCTGCTCGGCGGACGTACTGGCCGTGACGGTATCGGCGGTGCTACAGGCTCTTCAAAGAGTCATAATATGAAATCTCTTACTACAATGGCATCTGAAGTTCAGAAGGGTAATGCACCCGAAGAAAGAAAAATTCAGAGACTTTTCCGTAACGCAGAAGTTACCCGTTTAATCAAACGCTGTAACGACTTCGGCGCAGGCGGTGTTTCCGTTGCTATCGGCGAACTTGCTCCCGGTCTTCAGATTGACCTTGATGCAGTCCGCAAGAAGTACGAAGGCCTCGACGGAACAGAAATCGCTATTTCCGAATCACAGGAGAGAATGGCTGTTGTTGTTGCCTCTGAGGATGCTGATAAGTTTATCGCATTTGCTCAGGAAGAAAACCTTGAAGCTTACCGTGTGGCTGTTGTAACAGAAGAAGAGCGCATGGTTATGAAGTGGAAGGGTCAGACTATCGCAAATCTCAGCCGTGAATTCCTTGACACCAACGGTGCTGTAAAGCATACTGATGTTGCTGTTACAGAAAAAGACCTTTCCGTATTAAGCAAAGCAATGTACGGCTCTTTACGCGAAATGGCTGCTGATCTTCGCACTGCAAGCCAGCGCGGTCTTGTAGAGCGTTTCGACTCCACCAT
>JAZSPI010000011.1:0-15987 GCA_045537395.1 Acutalibacteraceae bacterium
TTATGGCCAGCACTACCTAATTGAACGCAATATCTTTTCCCGCTAAAAAAAGCGGGGCTTTGCTTACTTTGCCGCCGCGAGAGCAAAGTAAGAGCCCAAATGGCTCGAGCGTTGACGACTAATTGTTTCATTGAAACATAAATTATTGAGCAGAATGGTGCGACAGAAGATAAAAAGCGGTTTTGGTGACTTTTGCCAAGCACAAAAGTCACTCAACGAAGCGTATCTGCCTTTCTGTTTTATTGAAAAGAAAATCCCAATCGGCGTGGAGACGATTGCCATCTGCCTTTCGGTTTTTTGAGATAAAACAATTAAACCATTGTATCAGCCTCAGCCTTTACAATGGTTCAGATTATTATATTTTCACTTCAACTTTATCTCTGATTATCATCCCGTCTACCGTAACAAGACAGTCATAAGCCAGAATTTTTACGCCTTCGCTTTGTGCCATTTTAAGAGTTTGTGCAAAAACGGGATCGTGAGCCTCGTTTGCCGTGAAATAAAGGACATCCTTCATCTGTATTACAAAGATAACATAAGCCTCATAGCCGTCTTTTATGCACTGACAAAGTTCCCTCAAATGCTTACTTCCTCTTTCCGTTGGTGCATCGGGAAAGGAAACTATTCCCTCGTTTTCAAGGGTTACACCTTTGACCTCTATAAAAGCCTTTTTATCACCGTACTCCACATAAAAATCGAAGCGTGAATTGCCGTATTTACATTCGGGCCTGATGAACTTTATATCAGGGAAAAGACCGCCGTCGGAAAGCCATTCCCCTACTGCTTTGTTAGGTGTCTGCGAATCCATATTGACAAGTCTTTCACCTTTTTTCACCGTAACAAGGGAATAGATATATTTCCTGTCAGACTTACTGCTTTTTTCAAGAAAAACCTCTGCCCCTGCCTGTAAAAGTTCACGGCATCTGCCCGTGTTTTTCACATGCACGGCTGTTTCTTTTCCGCCTATACTTACATTTGCTACAAAGCGGTTAGGTCGGGAAAGAAAGACAGCCTTCTGTATTTCACCGTATTTCATTTTTTTTACCACCGAAAAATCTTTCGGCAAATCTTACCGTTTCCATAGCATCCTTTGCATAATAAGTTGCACCTATCATATCTGCGTATTCCTTTGTAAGGACTGCACCGCCAACAACGGCAGAGGCTTCGGGACATTCTTTTTTTAGAAGATTGACTGTCTCCTTCATAGCATCGGTAGTAGTGGTCATAAGAGCGCTGAGACCTATCAGAGAAACCTTTTCTTCTTTTGCTTTTTCAACTATGACTTCGGGAGGAACATCCTTACCAAGGTCGATTACATCGTATCCGTAGTTTTCCAGAAGCACCTTCACTATATTTTTGCCTATATCATGGATGTCGCCCTTTACGGTGGCTATTATTATTTTACCCTTGCTCTCATCAGAAGCACAGACAAGTTCTTTAACTGCATCAAAAGCACGGGAAGCAGCCTCGGCGCTCATAAGAAGTTGAGGAAGATACATTGTCTTTTCTTCAAAACGTTTACCCACCTTATCAAGGGCAGGAACGATATATTCATTTATTACCGTAAGAGGCTCTTCTTTCTGAAGAAGTTCTTTTGCCCTTTGAAGCGCTTCATCCTTCATACCTTTTACTATGGCTCTGACAAGAGCAGGCATATCCTCGCCGTCATTCTGAACACAAGAAGCAGAAACTGTCACTGTTTCCTTTTTCAGAGAAGATGCGAAATTAATATATGCCGTGCAGTTTTCGTCAAAACCTGAAAGAGCCTTAAAGGAATAATAACTTTCCATCATCGCGACAGAATAGGGATTCATAATGGCACAGTCAAGTCCCGAAGTAAATGCCATAGTGAGGAAATGAGAATTTACCGTCTCTCTTGACGGAAGACCGAAGGAAATATTTGACACGCCAAGGCTTGTCTTTACTCCCAGTTTTTCTTTTATCATTTTCACCGAATCAAGAGTAATCTTTCCGCTTCGGTTATCGGAAGAAACAGTCATAGCGAGAGGATCAACGATAATATCCTTTTTGTCTATGCCGTATTTTGCGCACTCATTTATTATTTTTTCTGCTATGGCGGTTCTGCCCTCGGCTGTATCGGGTATACCGTCTTCATCAATAGTCAGAGCAATAACCGTACCGCCGTATTTTTTAACCAGAGGCAGTACAGAATCCATACTCTCCTTTTTACCGTTTACGGAGTTTATAAGAGGCTTGCCGTTATAAATGCGCAAAGCCTTTTCCATAGCCGTGGCTTTGACCGTATCTATCTGCAAGGGTAAAGAAGAAACTGTCTGCAACTCTTTTATGCACTTGACAAGCATAGCATCCTCGTCAATTTCGGGAAGTCCCACATTGACATCGAGAATATCTACACCTTTTTCCTCCTGCATTACGCCCTCATTGATAATATAACTTATATTGTCCTCACGCAGAGCCTGTTTAAATTTAGGCTTACCTGTGGGATTTATTCTTTCACCGATTAAAACGGGAGAGTTCCCTATTTCAACGACGTGAGTATAAGAGGAAACAAAGGTATATTCTTTATTCACTGCAGGAACAAAAGGTGTGTCAGCCGTCTTTTCCACGGTTTTTCTTATATATTCAGGTGTGGTGCCGCAGCAACCGCCGATTATTCCTGCACCGATTCCGGCAATCTCAGCCATACAATCGGAAAATTCTTCACTGTCAACATCAAAAACAGTTTTTCCGTCAACACTTCTCGGAAGTCCCGCATTAGGGCAGACCATAACGGGAAGCGATGAATACTCCACATATTCCTTAACTATGTCCACCATCTGTCTGGGTCCGAGAGAGCAGTTTATTCCTATTGCGTCGGCTCCGAGACCTTCTAAAAGAGCAATCATGGCCTTAGGAGAGGCACCCGTCATAAGTTTTCTGCTTTCATCATATACGTTGCTTACAAAAAGAGGCTTATCGGAGTTTTCCTTTACTGCCAAAACTGCCGCCTTGGTTTCGTAACTGTCATTCATAGTCTCCACAATATAAAGGTCGGGAGAATATTTTTCCGCAATTTTTACCGTTTCGGCAAAAATTTCCAGAGCCTTTTCAAAGGGCAAATCGCCTAAAGGCTCCAAAAGTTTACCTGTCGGTCCCATATCGAAGGCAATAAAGGCTTTTTCTTTTCCCGAAAGCAATACTGCTTTTTTTGCATTAGAGAAAGCGGCAGAGATAATTTCTTCAAGACAATCAAACTTAAGAGAGTTTGCACCGAAGGTATTGGTGGAAATAATATCCGAGCCGGCATTAAGGTATTCAAGATGTATGGCAGTTATGTCATCGGGATGGGTAAGATTCCACATTTCAGGTTTTTCCCCTGCCGTAAGCCCCCTTGCCTGTAAAAGTGTACCGAAACCACCGTCGGAATACAGGCGTTCACTATTAAGATAATCTCTTATGTTCATTTTACTTCACTCCAATAAAAGCGGTAACGGATTTTTTCGGTGTCATCATCATGGAACTGTTTAAAGTGATTCCCAGAGTCTTTTCCGCATCCAGAAAAGAAAGCAAATCATTTTGGTATTTAAGATCCGTATCTCCGTAGCCTAAACTGAAACGGGGTTTAGTTGCTCTGCCCTCGGAAATAACGGAGTTGAACTTATCGCAGAAACACTCAATTCCCGAAGAGGCTATGCAATCGGCTGTCATCAGTTTAAGGTCGGACAAAGCTGCGTATTTCATAAGAAGACGGTCAACACTTATCCCGGTAGTAGCCGCAAAAACTATAACACTTTTGCAGTCTTCAAGATTTCTCTTCAGGTCTTTGCTTTCAAAGGAGCAGAAGTCAAAATGAAGCATATCCCCCTCACCGAAGGCAAGAGAACTTTCCCTGTATACTCCCCTGTAAAACACATTATTGCAATATTCGCAAAGACACTCTCCGTATATCTTTTCAAATTCGGGATTTTCGTAGTCACGTTTAAGCCCCATATAACGATAGGCTTCGTCTTTATTCACACATATTTCCTCTCCCGTGCAGGTAAAAAGGTTCAATCCCTTATCGCTCATAAATCAGATTAAGCCATATCTTAAATTTAAAAATATGGCATCCTTTCATTATTTAATAATATAAGAAATGTTTTCTTTAATCTTTTTTGCCACTTCGGGCTTATTCATAGTATAAAGATGAACAGCATTTACTCCGTTCGCATAAAGGTCAATAATCTGCTCCGTGGCATAAGCAATACCTGCCTGAGCCATCTGTTCGGGAGAAGAACCGAAACGGTCAACTATACGGACAAAGCGCTGTGGCAGAGCCGTACCCGAAATGGCACAGATTCTCTTAATGGATTTAGGATTGGTGACGGGCATAATGCCTGCCACAACAGGCACATTTATACCTGCTTCCCTTATGCGGTAAAGGAAGTTATACAGCACATTATTGTCAAAAAACATCTGTGTAGTAAGAAACTCACAGCCTGCATCCACCTTTTCCTTAAGGTATTTTATGTCATCAAAGGAAGTTGCGCTTTCGGGATGGCTTTCGGGATAACATGCACCGCCGATACAAAAAGAGCCGTAGTCCTTTATCTCCCTTGTAAGTTCACTTGCATAGTGATAGTCAAGATGTTCTCTGCTCATTCCTTCGGGTATGTCCCCTCTTAAAGCAAGGATATTTTCTATGCCTTTACTCTTTAAAAGGTCAAGTTGATGCTTTATGTCTTCCTTTTTAGAGGAGATGCAACTCAGATGTGCAAGGGCAGGCACGCCGTAATTTTTCTGAACATTTTCGGCAATGAATGCCGTATATTCGCTTGTACCGCCGCCTGCGCCGTAGGTAACTGACATAAAGTCAGGCTTCAGAAGTGCGATTTTTTCCGTCGCCTCCTTAACCGTATCAAAGGTATCACTTGTTTTCGGCGGAAACACCTCCATAGAAAGCAGAGTTTTACCGCTTTTAATAATATCGATAATTTTCATTAAAATCACCTTGATTTACATTAATTTTTAAGAGAATGCATTGGTGCAGGGATTCTGCCTCCGCGTGCAATAAAGTCCACACTTGAAAATTCGTGTACGGGCATTACCGGTGCAGAACCTAAAAGTCCGCCGAACTCGATTATCTCCCCTACCTTTTTACCCACAGCGGGGATAATTCTTACTGCTGTAGTCTTGGTGTTTACCACACCGATAGCCGCCTCATCGGCGATTATGGCTGAAAGAGTTTCCGCAGAAGTATCGCCGGGTACGGCAATCATATCAAGACCTACAGAACATACGCAGGTCATAGCCTCTAATTTATCAAGAGTAAGTGCATTTTTAAGTGCGGCCTCTATCATTCCCTCGTCTTCACTAACGGGAATAAAGGCACCTGAAAGTCCGCCTACGTGGTTACTTGCCATAACACCGCCTTTTTTAACTGCGTCATTCAAAAGAGCAAGTGCGGCAGTAGTGCCGTGAGTACCGCAGACCTCAAGCCCCATTTCTTCGAGGATTCTCGCTACGCTGTCACCCTTTTCGGGAGTGGGAGCAAGGGAAAGGTCAACTATACCCGAAGGCACACCAAGACGTTTCGAGGCTTCGGATGCCACAAGTTGTCCCATACGGGTAATCTTGAAGGCGGTTTTTTTGATAGTTTCCGCTACCACATCAAAGGGCTGACCTTTACACTTTTTAAGTGCGTGATGAACCACACCGGGTCCGCTTACACCTACATTGATTACACATTCAGCCTCACCTACACCGTGGAAGGCGCCTGCCATAAAGGGGTTATCCTCAACAGCATTAGCAAAGACAACGAGTTTGGCGCAGCCGAAGCCGCCTCTGTCAGCAGTCTTATCGGCAGTCCGCTTGATAATCTCGCCCATAAGTTTAACGGCATCCATATTTATACCTGCCTTGGTACTCGCCACGGAAACAGATGAACAAACCCGTTCCGTTTCGGCAAGGGCAGATGGAATGGAGTTGATAAGGTTAATGTCCGCCTTGGTCATGCCCTTATGTACCAGAGCAGAAAAACCTCCGATGAAGTTAACTCCGCAGGTGTGAGCGGCTCTGTCTAATGCCTTAGCAATGGGTGTATAGTCATTCTCCTTACAGGCGGCGGCAACAAGAGAGATAGGAGTGACGGATATTCTCTTGTTAACGATGGGGATACCGAACTCCTTTTCGATGTCCTCGCCTGTCTTAACAAGGTCTTTGGCAAGAGTGGTGATTTTGTTATATATCTTTTCTGCCGTCACTTCCACACTGTCACTGCAACAGTCTAAAAGTGAAATACCCATTGTGATTGTTCTGACATCAAGGTGCTGATTATCAATCATATCAATGGTGGCTAAAATTTCTTTCTGATTATGCATAAGAATACTCCCCCCTTATATTCTGTGCATACGGTCAAAGATATCTTCTCTCTGAATACGGATGATAAGTCCCATTTCCTTGCCCTTTGCGTCAAGACTGTCACTTACCTCGGCAAAGGCTTTCTCACAACCTGAAAGGTCAATAAGCATTGTCATGGTAAAGAAGTCCTGCATAACGGTCTGGCTGATATCAAGGATGTTGATATTGCTTTCGGAAAGAAGGACACATACGCCTGCGATGATACCCGGACGGTCTTTACCTGTTACTGTGATAATTGCTCTCATAATAAAATACCTCATTTAATAATAATATAATTATATTTTAAACAATATATGGGAAATGTCAAGAGGGAAAACCTCTCCGTCACACTTCGTGCGCCATCTCTACTTGACAAGGAGAGGCTGATCAGGCCTTAACGCGAGTGATAAAAAGCCTCCCCTTGGATAAGAGGAGGTTCAACCGTCAACTTGCCGGAGAGGTTTTACATTTTTCCTCAAAACCCCTTGACCTTATCTTTCCTTGTTGCTAAAATAAAGAAAACTATCCAAGGAGAAAACATTATGCTTAAAAAAGATACATTTGCTTCCCGTCCGCCCATGGGCTGGAACAGTTGGGACTGCTACGGTGCGGCGGTAAATGAAGAACAACTTTTAGGTAATGCACAGTACGTTGCCGATAATCTTAAGGAATACGGTTGGGAGTACATTACCTGCGATATTCAATGGTATGAGCCTAAGGCTGTGAGCAATTTCTATAACAACTTTACCGAACTATGTATGGACGAATATAGCCGTCTTATCCCTGCCGTAAACCGTTTTCCGTCAAGTGCCGACGGTGCAGGCTTCAAAGCTATAGCTGACAAAATCCACGCTATGGGGCTTAAGTTCGGCATACATATTATGAGAGGTATCCCCCGTCAGGCTGTCCATCAGAACACTCCCATAAAAGGCACGGATAAAACTGCACGGGATATAGCATCAGGCTTTTCCGTATGCTCATGGAATACTGATATGTACGGTATACGCTCCTGTGAGGGTGCTCAGGAATACTATGACAGTATTTTTGAACTGTATGCCTGCTGGGGTGTGGACTTCGTCAAGGTTGACGACATAGCAAACACGGAGTATAAACCGCATGATCCCTACAGCGCAAGGGAAGAAATTGAAATGATAAGAAAGGCCATAGATAAGTGCGGCAGAGATATGGTGCTGTCTCTTTCCCCCGGTCCTGCCGTAGTGAGTGAAGCCTTCCACCTTTCACAGAATGCCAATATGTGGAGAATGACAGGTGACTTCTGGGATCATTGGGACAAACTTTACGGTATGTTCGAAAGATGCCAAAAGTGGGCACCTCATGTAAAGACAGGCTGTTGGCCCGACTGTGATATGCTCCCTTTGGGCAAGATAAGCAAGAACTGCTCTTGCCTTGGTGACAGAGACAGATATACAAACTTTACTTCCGATGAACAGAAAACAATGCTCACTCTCTGGTCGGTTTTCCGTTCGCCTCTTATTTTAGGCGGAGAACTCCGTGAAAACAGGAAAGAAGACCTGGACGTTATTACCAACAGAGATATCCTTGAAATCAATCAATTCTCTTACGATAACAAGCAGTTAATCAGAAACCGCGACGAGGCCGTCTGGTACTGCAAGGACAAGGACGGTAATGATGTTGTGGCGCTGTTCAACCTTTCCGACAAAGAGAAAAAGGTCAAGATTAATCTTGCCGGGCAGGGAATTAACGGCAGTTTTACGACAACGGAGTTATGGACAAGAGAAAGCGGAAAAGCAGAAAATGAAATATCTGCTATGATAAAGCCCCACGGTGTAAAGATTTACAGACTTGAAAAATAAATAAACAAAAGAGCAACTGCAATTTTACTCACGCAGTTGCTCTTGATTTTTACTTTTAACTAACTACATCAATCCGGCATGAATCAGTCTTTACGCCGTCAACAGTTGTTACCCTGATATAGGTGAGGCCTTCTTTGAGTGCCGTTACCTTTCCGTTTGCGGAAACAGTTGCAACGGAGGGATTGGTGGAAGTCCAACTTACCTTTTTGTTGCTTGCATTTTCCGGCTCAATTGTTGCGACAAGATTGAACTGTGCACCCACGTTTGCCTCTACGCTTTCTTTATTGAGTTTTACACCCGTAGGCTTGATTGCCTGTCTTATCACTACTTTACACGTTGCTTTTCGTCCGCCGTCATCGGAGATACAGGTTATTATAACCGTACCGGGCTTGAGCGCCTTAACAACACCGCTGTCTGAAACTGTAGCAAGTTTTGTATCGGAAGAAGTCCATTTTACCTTCTGATTAGTAGGCTTTGAAGGAGTGAATTTCGGGCTGAGAGTAACTGTACCGCCTGTATATACATTTGCAGTTGATTTGTTCAGTTTAATTGATTTAAGCGGTACTTTTTCAACCTTTACCTTACAGGAAGCAACTTTCTTTCCGTCAACGGTAGTTACGGTAATGGTTGCTGTTTTACCTGCCTTCATACCTGTAACCTTACCTTTTGAAGAAACCTTTACATATTCGGGACGGTTTGATTTCCACTTGAGTTTTTTGTTTGTAGCATTAACAGGCGAAATATGGGCTTTTAACTGAAGAGTTCCGTTATCCTTTACAGTGTATGTCTTTTCGTCAAAAAGAACTGCTTTTACGCTTACCTTCTTTACCTTTACGGTACATTTTACTGTCTTGCCTGTTTCTTTACTGCGACAGGTAACGGTACATGTGCCGGGCTTTATTCCCTTGACAACGCCCTTGGAAGAAACGGTTGCTATACTCTTGTCGCTTGACTTCCACACTACATCCTTGACAGATGCGTTTGAGGGAGAGAATACTGCTTTGAGTGTATATGTTTTACCGTTATCAACACTGACGGATTTCTTGTTAAGACTGAAAGACTTAACGGCAACATATTTTTTAACCGTAACGGTGCATTGTGCCTTATAACCGCCACTCTTTGTCTTTACCGTAATGATACTTTTACCGGGTTTCTTGGCTGTAATCTTACCGGTCTTTGAAACTGTGGCTACCTTCTTATCTGAAGATGACCATGTAACACTTTTTGATGTTGCGTTTGAGGGCAGGATTTCTGCTTTAAGTGTCTTTGTCTGTGAAAGGTACAAAGTGAGTTTTTTGGTGGGAAGTTTTACTCCCGTTGTTTTTACCTTTACCGTTACAATACAAGTAGCAGTCACCTTAGGATTATCAACAGACTTACAGGTTATTATTGCTACGCCCGGCTTGAGAGCAGTTACCTTACCGTTTTTGTCAACCTTGGCAACCTTGCTGTCGGAAGATTTCCAAGTA
Organism: Acutalibacteraceae bacterium; assembly: GCA_045537395.1. Classification (GTDB taxonomy): domain Bacteria; phylum Bacillota; class Clostridia; order Oscillospirales; family Acutalibacteraceae; genus UBA6857. The sequence goes on from JAZSPI010000011.1 coordinate 9,644, forward strand.
ACATCGGTAAATGTTGCCTTTTCGGGATTAAAGGTAGGAACAAGAGTAAACTTGGTGTTTATATATCTTGTTCTTTCGGGATAGTTAAGATAGATAGCCTGTACCTGAACTTTTTTCTTTACAGTTATTTTATAAGTACCCTTGACTTTACTGTTATCCGAAGATTTTGCAGTGATAACAACCTTGCCTGCTCCCACTGCAGTTACAACACCTTTTTTGTTTACGGTGGCAACTTTTTCGTTGGATGATGACCATTTGACTCCTTTAAGTTCTGCACCTGAAGGAGATACCTTTGCAGTCAGAGCAAGAGATTTTGTTGTATAGATTGTGGATGTTTTACCGCTGATTTTAATTGATTCCGGTTTGGTTTTAACCGTAACTTTGCAGGTGGCTGAATAACCTTTACCGTTGTATCCTTTGTCTGCTGTTTTAACGGTAATAACTGCAGTTCCGTTTGATTTACCGGTAACTTTACCCTTTGAATTGACCGTTGCAACCTTAGGATTGGAAGATGTCCACTTAACGGAACGGTTTTTCGCATCTTCGGGCAAAACCTTTGCTTTAAGGGTTTTTGAACTGCCTTTATAAACGGTAAGTTTTGTGTCGGAAATACTGACTCCGACGGCCCTTGAACTTACACCGATAAGACTGAGTGGAAATTCATCTGCCCATATTCTCTGAAGATTATCAGCAGGATGTGCGCCGTCAACGGTGTATTCGGGAAGGAGGGCTGCCGTATCTTTGGGATTCTCTGAGATTTTATTGTAAGACACATATCCGTCATGAAGTGAAGTTTTTGAGAGCCATTCGTTTACATCAAGAGCTATCTGCCAATCTTTTTTGAACTGCTTTGATGTTCTTATATATTTAGAGCCTGTACCAAGATAGTCTCTGTCATTACCCTTCCACTGAGTTATTCCTACGGCAATTACCTTAATATCATTCTTGTGGCAGAAACTGAACACCTTTTTATATCCTGCAATAATATCATCGGCAGTAGGCTGTTTTATACCGGGATACATTTCTTTGATATCTTCACTGACGGGATATATAATATCGTTTAAGCCAGCCTTGATGATAACATACTTGACATTTGCTTTGTTCTTTCCGTCAAGACCGATAATGTCTTTTTTCATTCTGTCAACAAGCGCTTCGCCGTAAACAAGAGAGCCGTAACCGAGCCCGTCCTCCAGAAGGCAGTTACCGATAAGACCCTTGTCTGCAACACCGATATCGGTTATGTTCTGCGCATTGATCGCTTCTCCGAGATAAAGGGGAAAATTATCTGAAATTGTGGAGTCACCGATAACAACAACAGAAAAAGCATCATCGTTAGGATTGAGCACATCCACCTGGGCAATAATGGGGACTACTTCGATAAAATTATAGGAGGCGGGAATTTCAAGTGTACCCTGATTTATTATTGAACCGAGGAGTTTGTCGAGCATATCGTATACCCACTGTTCTTCAAGTTCAAGGTCTGAAAGCAGATTGAAGTCCACGGCTTCAACCATTTCTGTTCCGCCGCCAACTTTAAGATAGGTTGAGCCGCCGGAAAGACCCATTGTCCTCACTTCCGAAAACTCTCTGATATAGGTTGTGATAACAATATCCTTACCTGCTTCAGTATCAAAAATAACACTGTCGGAATAAATTTCCTTACCAGCCGGGATTGTTACACCGGGATAATCGGAAAAGGTAAGATATTTAAGAGTTGAAGTGTCTATACCTGAATCGCCTGTACTTACAGCAACAGTTACACGGTCAATAACAAGGTCTGTCTTGCCGTAAACATTTGAAAATTTTACTCTTATTTTACTGCCTGAAGCAGAGGGAGTAATTACAGTTCTTGTGCAGACATCACCTACATATGCAGAAATGTGGTCATATCCTTCTACGCCGATTTCCGTAACAGCGGTACTCCATGTGGAAATCCATTTGCCCGCTGCCGAGGAACTAAAGGTGAAGACGGTAAGTGCGCAGAAAACCATAATTACAAAAGTTAAAATTCTTTTAGTTTTCTTCATAGTATCAATCCTTCCCAATATTATTTTATTCTCATTTTTTTACTTTGTTTTCATTGAGTTTCTTTTGCCGTTCCTGTTTTCTTTTTATTCTTGCCTGGATGGCTTTCTTCTGTCTTTCTCTCTTTTTATAGGTGTTATAACTTATAACAAGATAACCCGCGCAGCCTACAGTGAGAAGAGCCACAAGAATTATGAAAAACCAGGAAGTCATAACTGCTCTGACACCATTCATTATGAGTCCTAAAAAACTCAGAGACACATCTTCTGCGGCAACAATGTTAATCTTTGCAAGAATTTGTCCTGCATAAAGAACATTTGCCTGTCCGATTACATCCCCTGCCTTTACAGGAGCCTTTACCTTTTCGGGTACTGTACCTTCCACAACTTCAAAAAGCACGGAGGCAGTAGTTGCATTTGAAGGAACAAGAGCAGAGGTTTCCTTTTCAGGAACGAGGCTGAGTTTATCTGTTCCTTTCCCTGATGTAACTTCAACAAAGGCTACAGGCTGTGTGGGGGAAGCAACCACTCTGTATCTGATGTTTTCATATACCCAGTTGAGCATTTTTTTCGCATCGGTCATACAGGTGTTTTCATCCACTCCGTCATCGTCAATGTCTTTGAGTTTACCGCCGAGGACAACTGTAAGATATGAGTAGCCGTCCTTGGAAGAAACAACGGCTATACATTCACCTGCTTTGTCGGTCATAGTTTGCTTACCGCCCGTTACTGAACTGTGATAATAATCCGAAATGGTGGCATTGAGCATTTTATTGCTGGCATTGTATGTTCTTTCTTCATTAAGTTCGGTTTTTTTCAGAGTTACGGTAGACGCAGAAAAAGCCTCAACAAAAACCGGATAGTTCATGGCGTATTTGAGAATCTTTGCAATATCTCTTGCTGTTGTATACTGACCGTCCTCATCAAAACCGTGGATGTTTTTTACAACAGTTGAGGTGCAGCCGATTTTATCGGCAGTTGCCTGCATCTCTTTAATGAACGCTTTGAGCGAACCCGAAATTTCATAGGCGATGATACTCGCTGCATCATTTGCACTGTAAACAATAAGGCAGTCAATAAGTTCTCTTTTACTTACCTCTTCCCCTGCTTTGTAAAGAGCAGTTCTGATGCCGTATCCGTATTCCACAAGAGAAAGATTCTTCTGAGTTATTTTCACCTTTTCGTCAAGTTCCGGCCATTTTTCAATCGCCGTTACGGCAGCAAGAATTTTTACGAAAGCCGCCGCAGGAACTTTCTTGGTTGATTTCCTGTCAAAGAAAGCCGTATCTTCGTCAAGGCTTTCCATATAGTAAACATCGGATTTCAGTTTTGCCGTAACCGTGCCCGAATCAAAAACTGCACCCACAGGTAAAACAACGGTAAAAATTATAAGTAAAGCGATAACTAACGCCGTTAATTTTTTCATTTTTTAACACTCCAAATGTAAATTTTTTGAAATTTTCCTTTTATGTTTGCAATACACCAAAAAATATGATAGAATACAAATTGAATTTATACATTGTATATTATAACAAAAAGAATTACAAATGTATAGACCTTTGTTTCAATTATCAAAAACTTTAAAATAAAATTAACTTTTTTACAAACAAAAAAGAAAGGACTGCCTCAAGGCAAGGAAAAATAAATGATTTACGTTACGGGAGATACACACGGAATCGCCTCACGTTTTGACGATCCGAGACTGAAAAAACTAAACAGAGGCGATACACTTATCGTCTGCGGTGATTTCGGCTTTATATGGAACGGCTCGAAAGAAGAAATGAGTATACTGAAAAAACTCAGCAAAAAAAAATATAACATCTGCTTTGTTGACGGTACCCACGAAAATTTTGAAATGCTTTCCAAACTCAAAATAAAGAAGTGGAACGGCGGAAAAGTTCACCATATCGCATCAAACATCTTCCACCTTATGAGAGGTCAGGTTTTCAATATTGAAGGCACAAAAATCTTTACTATGGGTGGCGGTGAAAGTCCCGATATTGATATTCGCTTTGAAATGAATACATGGTCGGATATGGAAATCCCCACAAGAGAAGAACTTATGGAGGGCGTTGATAATCTGCAGAAATACGGCGGTAAGGTTGACCTCATCATCACCCACGAGCCTCCTGCAAAGATAAAGGATTTCCTCACTCTCCACACAGGCAACGACGCAAGTATCACAGCGATAAATACCTATCTTGAAGATGTCAGCAGAATATGCGAATTCCGTCACTGGTATTTCGGTTCACTTCACCTTGACAAATTCATTTCAACTACTCATATCTCCGTTTTCAACAATATCATCAATGCAAAGACCGGAGAAATTCTGAAACGTTAAACAGTTTATAAACCATCGTACCGTCGGATATTTAATTCCGACTGTGTATGATGGTTTTTTTGTTGCACTTATAAGGCCTTACGTATATTTTACAGCAAAAGTGAAATGATATTGAAAAGCATAAAAAGGGTGTGTTGTTAAATGAAAGAAACCAACAGGAATTATAAGGGTTACAGAATGGCAATTGTTTTCCTCTTAGCCTTCACCGTTCTTCTTTTCACTTCTTACCTTCAGCGTGAAAATACTGATTCGATCCAGACCCTTTCAAAGATAGGCTCCCGCGGTAACGAGGTGCGTCAGATACAGAAAAAACTGAAAGAACTCGGCTATTACAAAGGCAGTGTTGACGGAATCTACGGAACAGGTACTCAGAAAGCTGTCAGATCTTTTCAGAGAAACTGCGGTATTACCGCCGACGGAGTAGCAGGACCGAAAACCCTTAAATATTTAGGTCTTTCCCCTTCATCATCCGGTTCCTCAGGCACTTATTCAAGCAGTGACGTCAATCTTCTTGCCAAACTTATCGCCGCCGAAGCCAGAGGTGAAAGTTATACCGGTCAGGTTGCCGTAGGTGCCGTGGTACTCAACAGAGTTTCCCATTCATCTTTTCCCGATACGGTGGCAGGTGTAATATATCAGAAAGGTGCCTTTTCCTGTGTGAACGACAGTAACTGGAGTGTTTCACCCAATTCAACCTCACTTAAAGCAGCAAGAGATTGCATAAACGGCTGGGACCCGAGCGGCGGAGCAATTTACTACTATAACCCCGCCAAAACCAGCAACAGTTTTATGCATTCACGACCTGTTATTACTACAATCGGGAGACATGTTTTCTGCAGGTAAACTCTTGACAGGAAAAGACTGTAATGTTATCATAAAGGAAATAAAAGCAAAGGGAGAAAAAATATGAAGTTACCTGCATACCCTATAAGTACAATAGACCCTCATTTCAGTATCTGGTCAAAAACAGATAATCTTAATGAGGGTGATACATATCTTTGGTGCGGTATTAAGAAGAGAATTACCGGCACAGTCTCTTTTGACGGTGAAACCTACCGTTTTTTAGGTCTGGGCAAGGAAGGAAAAATTGAGCAAAAGGAAGTTAAAATCACTCCCTTTGTAAGCGAATATATCTTTGAAAATGAAAAGTTCGCTCTCACCTTCCGCACATGGTCGCCTTTCCTTTTTGACGATTTCCATATTATGTCTTTACCCCTCTCCTACCTTGAATGCGACGTTAAGGCTTTTGACGGTAAAGACCACCGTGTTTCCGTAGAATTTACAGGATACGATGATTTGTGCCTCGGCAAAAAGAAAAAGCAGATCACAAAATATACTATGACCGTCGAAGGCAGAAGAATTGTCAGAATGGGACTTACAAATCAGACTCCTCTCAACGATTCCGGTGACACTTATGCTCCTGACTGGGGCTATATATGCCTTTCCGGAGAAAAGGTTTCGGCAAAGCCCGTCGGTATCAGCACAAGTGCTGAAGCCCAAGCAAAAGAAGTCTCTTTCAGTTTCATTATTGCCTATGACGATGTTTATTCAATAAATTACTTCGGTCAGAAGTTAAAAGGCCTTTGGACTGAAAAATTCATTGACGCTGAGGAAGCAATCGGCTTTGCAACAACAAACAGAGACAGCCTTTTTGAAAGAATCAGAAAGCAGGAAGAAACTATTCTCAAGGACAGCGAAAAATTCGGCGAGGATTATCAGAAAATTCTTTCTGCCGCCGCAAGACAGGTTATGGCAGGCCACAAACTCGTCAGAAACAACGAAGGTCAACTCCTTTATCTTTCAAAAGAATGTCACTCAAACGGCTGTATCAACACCGTTGACGTTTCCTACCCTGCTATGCCTATGTATCTTCTTTACTGTCCCGAACTTATCAGGGCTATGGTTGTGGGTATTTTCCACTTTGCCTCAATGCCCTTATGGAAAGAAGCCTTTGCCCCCCACGATATAGGCAGATACCC
>JAZSPI010000067.1:0-11148 GCA_045537395.1 Acutalibacteraceae bacterium
GATTTAAAAGTTAATCCCGATGAAGCTACTGTTGTTAAGATAATCTTTGACAAGTACACGCAAGAGGGTTACGGTGCTCATAGAATTACAACTTGGCTTAATAACAATGGTTACCGAGCAAGAACAGGTAAAATGTGGCACGAGGCTACTATAAGAGGTATTCTATGCAACCTGACTTATCCGGGTGTACTTCGTAGCGGTGATGCTCGTTCAGATGTTATACCCGATCTGCAGATAATTCCGCCTGAACAGTTTGAAAGAGCACAGATGATTATGAAAGAACGTTCAGACAGGAAGAAAGAAAATCCCACAGTACCGCTTAACACTAAAGGAAAATCACTTCTGTCCGGCAAGGTTTACTGCGGGCATTGCGGCTCAAGGCTTAATCTTACAACAAGCGGTAGATACCGCAAAAGAAAAGACGGAACTGTTGATACAACAAAACGCATCAGGTATGCTTGCTACGGTAAAAGCAGAAAACAGACAGAGTGCGACGGTCAGTCAGGTTATACCCTGCATATTCTTGATGATTTAATTGACGAGATTGTCCGTGATGTTTTTAGAAAAATGAAAGGAGTGTCAAAAAGTGATGTAATCAAGCTACGTTATGCTGACGAGCTTGAAGTTAGAAAAGCAAGGCTCAATATGGTAAAAGCAGATTACAGTAAAGAGTTTGAAAATCTTGCTATACTGAAATCCGAGGTTGTTAAGGCTATCAAAGGTGAAAGCTCTTTTTCGGCTGATACTCTTTCGGAATTGATTGCAGAATCGGAAAAAGAGTGCAGCAGACTTTTTGATTTATGTACTGATGCTGAAAAAAGATGTTGCCGACGGTGAAAGTGTTTTCAAAAACTTATCCGATAGCTTTGATAAACTAATTTCCTGGGCAGAGCTTTATGATGAAGCGAGCTTTGAAAAGAAGAAAATGATTGTGAACTGCCTGATTAAACGGGTTGAGGTTAGCAGAGGATATAAGCTGAAAGTTGAGTTTAATATTGACTTTGAGCAGTTCATGGTAGGGTTGGATAAGGTGGCCTGACATATTACTGTCAACAAAAAGAAACCCTGCAGGTTTAATCGCCTTGCAGGGTTTAACATTATTGTTTATAAGATGTATTAAAAAAATTAACCACTTTAAAATTTTTAAACTTTAATTCCACTTTTTATCAACCATCAAATAATCCCTTGTTATTTCTCGCATTTTTTCAATATTCGTATCATGATGCTTACTTTTTCGCTGAAAATTATTATAAATCGCTTGGTATTGAACGGAAAGCGGTTTGTTTTCACTCAAATCATTACTCTTGTTACAAAGAAGTGTAACGAACTCTTCAAGAGTAGATTTCATAACAACCTTAAGATTATACTGAATTTCTTCATAAAGTTCTTTTAGAAGTTTCTGTATAGAACTTGGCATAAATGGGTTGTTAATGAAATATTCGAGTTTTTGCTCACAATCTACAAATTGTTTTGTTAAATGTAAATACTCTAATTCAACAACACCTTGCTTTGCCAACCTGTACTTTTCTGCCGATTTTGCCAAAAGTTCCTCTTGCTCATTTGAAGCTCCCTTTTCTTGCTCAAAGAGTTTTGGCAACTCAACAGAAGACAACTGCCCACTTTCTTTTAAAATAATTAATCCACATGTGTTAGCTTTGATGTTTTCTCCAAAGTCATCGTTTTTTAAAACAAATCCATAGTCTTTCATTATAAAGTACGAATTACATGCAATAATTCCCATATAATCAGCTTTTAAGAAAAACTTCACTCCATCATCATGTAAAAAAGCCAAAAGCTCAACAAGTAAATCTGTTTGTCGCTTTATAACTTCTGTTCGTAAAGGTTGTAAAAGAGTGAATCTTGCTCTCCTATATGTCAAAAACGCAACCAAAGTTGCTACAAAAGTAAATACAATCCAAAGTAAATCTTTTATCATTGTAATATTAGTCGTAATCCAATTCCAGATTTGTTGTAACACATCCATCAACATATTTATATCATTCCTTTTTGATAGTATTGTAATGTAAAACTTTCCACCACAAGTAACTGTCTTTTTTCATTATACTATAAAAAACAAAATACCGCAACCTAACTATAAAGATTGCGGTATTCCATGGTGGAGACGGAGAGGATCGAACTCTTGACCTCTTGAATGCCATTCAAGCGCTCTCCCAGCTGAGCTACGCCCCCAAGTATTAAATTTTTTCAACTGCTCAATGTGGGTGCGTTTCTGAGTGCCTTGGGCTCCCAGCTGAGCTACGCCCCCATAAAAGGGCACACTGAGTAATTAATTTATTAAGTTTTTTGTGGGGTGCGTTTCTGAGTGCTTCTCGCTCCCAGCTGAACTACGCCCCCATTTGCTATTGCTACGATATATTATCATAAAGTTTCCTGTTTGTCAATACAAAAAATGCAACAACATATTTTTTCTTCTGCACCGTAACTCTTCCGTTACTATGAATCGAATGTAAATTAACACTTTGCGAAGAAACGGATATCTCCGCAAAGTGTTATACGAAACTGTTTATGTATTTTATTTGATTCTGTAGATATTAACCTCATAAGGACGAAGTTTATCCGTAGGCTCTCTGTAGTTAGAAAGAATGCACATACCCTCTGCGTGACGGCTTCTTCTTATCCATTTTTCGGTAAGATTCATTTCAATGTAGAACTTGTTGTCCTTGCTTACTCTGTAAAGACAGAAGGTCTTGTCCCCTGTCTTAAGAGGTTTGAAATCTCCGTAAACGAGAGTAGACTTGAACTCTTTTCTCAAAGCGATAAGTGCCTTATAGTAATTGAAGGGACTTGTTCTGTCGGCGATTTCACTTTCCGCATTACATTCAAGATAATCTCCGTTTACTCTTATCCAGGGAGTTCCTGCGGTAAAGCCTGCATTCTCCTTTTTATTCCAGCACATGGGCGTTCTTGAATTGTCTCGGCTGCCGGCGAGAATTGTCTTCCACGCCTGTTCTTTAGGTGTGCCTTTTTCAACCATTTCTGCGTACTTGTTGATTGACTCAACGTCACGTATTTCTGACATATCGTTGAAAGCACAGTTCATCATACCAAGTTCTTCACCCTGAAAGATATAGGGCGTTCCCCTGCCTGTGAGAAGCATGGCACCGATAAGTTTTGCAAGAGGCTTTCTGAACGCAGGGTCAGGATTAACTTTTGAAACCATACGGGGGTTATCGTGATTTTCAATAACAAGTGCAGGCCATGAAGAGCCTTTGAGTTCGAGTTGATATTTAGTGAAAAGATTTCTTAAATATTTAAGATTGTACTTGTAGTCGTCCCATCTCTGCTTACCCGGAGTTTCGAGTTGGTCAAAAAGGAAAGTTTCACGGATTTCTTCGCGGGAATCATCCACAAGATATTTTGCCATCTCAACTCCGATACCGCCTGTCTCGCCTACACAGAAAGAGTTGGGGTATTTCTTGAAAGCATTTTCATTAAGTTCGTGAAGATATTCATGAAGTCGGGGTCCCCAGAAATAGTGTTCACCGCCGTAACCGATAAATTCACCAACAAGAGGATTACCGTCGGGCAGACCTTCAACCTTGGAAATAAGGTTTATAACGTCCATACGGAAGCCGTCAACGCCCTTTTCAAGCCACCAACGTACCATTTCTGCAACCTCGGCGCGCATATCGGGATTTTCCCAGTTGAGATCCATCTGCTTTTTAGAGAAGATATGAAGTGCCCACTCGTCAAGTTCGGGATAGTAATTCCATGCTGAGCCTGAAAATACCGATGTCCAGTTGTTGGGAGGTATGCCGGGACCCTTGCCCTTACGGAAAATATAATAATCCTTATACTTTTCATCACCTGCAAGTGCCTTTTGGAACCATTCGTGTTCATCGGAGGTATGGTTTACAACAAGGTCCATAACAAGTTTCATACCGCGACTGTGGATTTCTTCAAGCATTTTGTCAAAGTCTTCCATAGTGCCGAATTCGGTCATAATCTTTTTGTAATCGCGGATGTCATAACCCATATCGTCGTTAGGTGAATCATAAATGGGGCTCAGCCACAAAACATCAACCCCAAGGTCTTTGAGGTAGTCAAGTTTTGAAATGATACCCTGTAAATCACCTATTCCGTCTCCGTCGGAGTCCATAAAGGAACGGGGATAAATCTGATAAATAACAGACTCTTTCCACCACTTAGGGTCAACTTCGTTTTTTGTCACAACTCTTTCGGGAGTATAGCTGAGAAGATTACAAAGATGCTTAATGGTTTCAAGAGGCATCTTGTCACCTAAAAGTTTCGGAATCATATTCAGTTTAAGCATACCAACAGCAGGATTATGAATAACTGCATCAGGGATTCCTGTGTGATAGGCAACCATAGCCACAAGGTCATTACCTACCGGTGTGGCAAGAACATCTTTAAGTGTGCTTTCGGGAGTAATTTTCATTTCTTTCATCCTTTCACAGTTTAATTAATTTTAAAGAATGTTAAATAATATCATCAGTATAATAATATATTATAACACCTTCTTTCCCACTGTCTCAATTGCCTCTTTAAACAAATATAACTATTTAATTTTAGTGACTTTTACTGCAAAAGAATTATTCTTTTGCTTTCAGGTCTTGCATTTTTTTCCTGTATGGATTATTATATAATGTAAACATTTTTCAAGGTGGCTCTAAATGAATAAAATAAAAGAACTTATAATTAAGTACAGAGAACTTATTGTCTATATTATTTTCGGCGTATGCACAACTTTGGTCAATCTCATAACATTCAAACTTTTCAATCTTATTCTGGGCAATGAACTGTACCTCGTTTCAAACATCATCGCCTGGTTTGCCTCGGTAATTTTTGCTTACATCACCAATAAACTCTGGGTATTTGAAAGCAAAAGTTGGGATAAAAAAACACTTTTCAGGGAAGTCTCCTCTTTCTTTTCGGCAAGAGTTTTTTCTTTCCTTATTGAAGAAGCAGGACTCTTCCTTTTTGTAGACATCATGAATTTCAAGAATTATCATATAACACTTTTCAGTTTTGTTATAAGCGGAGAAATGATTGCAAAAATCATTCTTGCTGTTCTTGTTGTCATTCTTAACTATGTCTTTTCAAAACTGTTAGTTTTCAGAAAGAAAAAATAAAGGAGAACCGAAATGAATAATCTTACCTTCAACGATATTGTCAATGCAGACTTTTCTCTTTACAAAGATAACCCTGTTTTGCATAATCCGCTTACAAGTTTTGTAATCGCTGACCCGTCTGTTCTTACCCCTGACGAATCACACGACGGAAAGTGGCACCTTTTCTGCCACACCTTTTTCGGAGTTTACAGATACATAAGCGATGACGGCATATCCTTCAAAAAGGCACAAAAAATAGTCTCCCGTGCCATGCGCCCAAACATAAACCGCATTGACGGAAAATATTATCTGTTTTTTGAAAGAACACGCCCCGTTGTCCTTAATGCCCTCTCTCTTATCGGCGTAAAATGGAAATCGGAAATCTACTGTACGGAATCGGAAGATTTCAGCAGTTGGTCAGCCCCCTATCCTGTCATAAAGAAAACACGTCCTTTTGAACAAGCAGGAAAAGGCTATGCAATTTCCAATCCGTTTCTTATAAAAAAAGACGACACTTACCGCCTCTATTATTCCTGCGGACAGACCTTTATAAAGGACTGTGGCTTCAGCGAACCTGAACACATAAGTTTTGCAGAAAGCAAAGATATTTCAAAAGGCTATATCTCCCGCACCGCACCCATAATCAGTCCCGACAAAAACAAAGAATATCTCAATCTCTGTTCCGGCTGCCTTAAGGTATATAAACTTGCTGACTGCTATATAGGTCTTCAGAACGGTATTTTTGAAAAAGACGGCAAAAGTCATTCGGCAATTATGCTTCTTAAATCCGATGACGGCGAAAACTTTGATTTTGTCAAGCACTTTCTTGTTCCACAGAAATGCGGCAACAATAACTGGATGGCGCAATATGTTTATGCCTGTTGTCTGACTTACTATAAAGGTAATCTGCGTCTTTATTTCAATGCGAGAAATGTTTCCGACAATTTAAGTGGCAGAGAATCAATCGGCATTTTCGAAGCCGGGATAAAGGATTAATACTGACAAATATCTGCTATTATGTCGGGTGTTTCCTTTCATAACTCAACGCATACTTAAATAATTTTTTATCAGCAGTTATTTTTTTGGGATATGCTCAGTTAAACTTTTTTCAGCGAGGTACCGAAAATGACAAAAATACTTTCAATTCTATTAGCCCTTATCACCTATGTTTCAGGCTTTGTTTCCTTTCTTTTTCCGGCACTCGGAAACTACGATCTTTACAGCGATGTCCGTTACGGTAACGAACCGAGAGAAGTTATGGATATTTATGTTCCTAAAGATGCACACGAGAACGAAGAAAATGCCTGCATCCTTTTCATTCACGGCGGTTCGTGGTCTAACGGTGACAAAAAAGAGATGGCATCAAGATGTATGGAAATGACAAAAAAGGGCTACATCACGGCAACAATGAACTATACGCTTTTTTCTCCAACCAATGCCTCCGAATTTACCGTAAATGTTATGCTTGACGAAATAGGTCTGGCTCTTAAGAAACTCAAGAATTTTTCTTCAGAAAAAAATCTTAACATAACAAAAGCAGCAACCTCCGGTTTTTCTTCGGGCGGTCATATATCTTTGCTCTACTCTTACACCAGAGTTAAAAGTTCACCCATCAAACTTGCCTTTACGGCGAATATGGTAAGCCCCACTGATCTCAGTTATGACATCTGGGGAGAACTTTGTCCCGTAATTGTCAGCGGTCTTTCAGGCAAAACGGTAACTGCCTCTATGGCAAAAAGCGGAAAGGCGGACAAAATCATCGCTTCCGTATCACCTGTAAACTATGTCAGTTCAAAGTGTATTCCTTCTTTATTTGCCTACGGCAGTAAGGACGTTGTAATTTCTATGGAGAACTACTACTCCATCAAAGAAAAATTTGAAAAGACCAAAGCAAAATATGATTTTATAATTTACCCCAACTCCAACCATACTTTACTCAATGACCCCGATATACACAGGCAATATCAGCAAAAACTGCTTGAATACTGTAAGGATTATTTTGGTTATTGATAAACATTTACATATCAAAACCTCACTTCACACAAAATGAAGTGAGGTTTCATTTATTTGTCTGTTCCGTAAAATTCAATAAGTTCTTTTACTTTTTCATCACTGATTTTCATTACGCTTCCGTGACGCTTAATTCTTTTGCCCATATTATATGCACCCTCATCAAGTTTTCTGAAATCAGCCTTTGAAAGGTCTTCGCATACCATAGGTAAATATCCGCCCTTTGTGTGGTATTGGTCAGCGATAAGACACCATCTGCCGTCATTGAGTTGATAGGCTTCGGGACCCTCAAGGCCGAAAAATCCGTCAAGAAAAGTACAAGGAAGCCTTTCAAAATCCTCGCCCTCTTCGGGAACAAGATTTTTACACCGTTCGACAGTTATAATCTTATTAGTCTCGTCCTTTGAGAAACGGTAATAATATTCCTTATCCCATACTATGTTTGTGTCAATGACATCGGTAACTGCATCGATATATTTGAATGCAGGAGTAAAGGATATGAAATCCTTCGTAAAAGAGCCGTATATTCTCTGCTTGTCTTCTCCGTTTTCCTTCACTCTTGACGCCCAGAAAACAAACCAACTTTCCCTTTCTCTGCAGTAAACAGCCTCTGGAGCCCACACACAGCCCGCCTCGGGTATGCCGACCTCGACAAGTCTTTCCTTGCTCCAATGAATAAGGTCGTCAGACTCCCAAACTACAATACAGCGGCTTCCTCGTGAAGAATAATCCTCCCAACTGCCACCCTTGGTAGTGCAAAGGTCGGTGGCTATTATTACATACTTTTCTCTTTTTTCATCATAAAGGATAAATGGGTCTCTTATGCCTGTGGTGCCGACGGAGGAATAAAGCACAGGCTCATCGCCGCCGAGATCCGTCCAGTTAAGTCCGTCACGGCTGACGGCAAACCACACGCACTCTCTGTCGCCGTTTTTACCGTCGGTAAAATGAGGAAATAAATATGATGACATAATGTTTTCTCCTGTCAAGTTATTTTCTGTCATTATAAATTATCGTAAGCAAAAAGTAAAGCGGTTAGTCATGATTTTATAAATTTACTTCCATTTCGTCAAGATATTCTTTCAGTTTTGCCTTGACTTTCTGTATTCTGCTTCGTGCCGCTGAGGCTGAAATGCCGTAAAGAGAGCCTGTTTCCCTGCTTGAAAGGTATTGACAAACAGAGAGAAGTTCTCGTTCCTCTTTCGTCAGTTTTTCCATAGCCCGCTGTATGCTTACTGCCTCTTCAAAGTTATACTCAATAGGGATTTCTTTTTCGTACAGTTCCGCATAATTATAATTTATTTTTCTGTTCTGAACAGTACGCAGATAATCATTTCTTACATTTTTCGCAACGGCAAAAATCCATGATTTAGACTTACGCACCCTTCCTTGATAAAAGGAAAGATAACGCCATACATTCATAAAGGTCTGCTGACACAAATCCTCGGCAGTAGTTTCGTCAAACTGTTTACGGAAATAAACATATATTTTTTTGTTATATTTTTCCCAAAACTCATCAAATGCTTCGGCAGGGATATAGTCCATTTTATTTCCACCCGAATATCTTTTTCTTCTTTTCTTTTTCATCTTCTCTGGTTATGGTTTTTCCCACGGCATTACTGTTTGCCTGAATATAACCGTGAAGTTCTTTTCTGGCAATAACCTGTCTTACAGAATAAAAAGTCACTCCCTTTGAACGCAGTTTTTCTTCGGTGACTTCATCTTCAATATATACTTTACCGCAATCAATTATCGCAGTTTTATCCGAAAGATTATTTATGAAATTATTATCAATTTTAATTTCCGGTACAGATCTTATCAACTTTGCATCATCATCAATAGAGTAAACCGTACCGTTGATTTTCACAGTTTTCACAAACACACTATTTGATTTTATCAAAGAGCCGTTTACAATCACCCGTATATTCATTTCTTCAGGCACATCCCTTAAAACTGTAAGACCGTTACATACAATCATACTGTCTTTTGCAAGATCATCTTTAGTAAGAATAGTCATACCGTTAAAAATTGAGGCATCAGCTGAAATATTGGTCTCACTTGCTACATTCATCTTTTTTATCGAAGCGTAGGCCTCAGTAAATTCGGGTGTTGGATTTTCAGGTAACATAACGAGTGCTACATTCACTATGCGTTTGATTTTTTCGAGAGCATCCGGAGTAAAGTTTCTCAAATCAATATAAGCCTGATTAATAATTCTTGCCATATTTTTTCCTTCTTTCTTTTTATTAATTATAGTCTCAAAAGTGAAAACAGATAAGGGCATATCTGTGTAATAAAGAAGCACCTCATCAAAGGTAAGGGCACCGTCCTTAAATGCAGATAAACCGCCATATAATTTGGACATATTTCTTTCTCTTTTCCTGTATTTGAAACCGGTTTCACTTATTAAGACGTTAATAACAAAAGAATTGTCCACGGTTTTTTCACTTTTTTAATTATACCAACACAGAAAGTAAAATACAATCAATTATTCATTGAAAAGCGATTTGCTTTATGATAAAATAAAAAACGTGGTAAAGACTGATTTTAAAGGAGAAGAAAATATGAGCAGTGAACTTAAAAGAACATATATACCTTTCAAAGATTGGAAGGAAAAATCCAAGCAGACAGAATACACAAAGCCCACTCCCCTGCTGAATAAAGACGGCACTCTCAACGCAAAAGGCTGGGCAAGACACAATGTTTTTGAATATGACAGAACTCTCGTAAAGCGCGAAAGGCTCATAAGTCAGAAAGAATGGGACTACTACACCGTTACCGACGGGCAGAAACAGTTACTTGTTTCCTTTGCAAATGTGGGCGTCGGCGGTTTTATGGGGCTTCGTCTTATCGACCTTCACACAGGTGAGGTTCACGCTGACGGAACGAAAATTTTCGTGGGTGGAAAGACCTGTCTGCCCCTCAATAAGGTTGATGTACCCGGAAGATTTACCTATAAGTCGGGCAAGACGGAATTTGACTTCAACACTACGGAAACAGTAAGAACTGTTTATTTCAGAATGGAAAGCAAAGGTAAGGAATTATCCTGTGACCTTTCAATGGATATTCCCGAAGGATTGGAAAATATTACCACTGTTATCCCCTTCAAAGACGACAATACAAAATTCTTTATGACAACAAAACAGAACTGTATGCCTACATCGGGCATTTTCCGTTTCGGTGATTATACCTATGAATTTTCCAAGGACAAATCCTTCTGCTCCCTAGACTGGGGTAAGGTAAACACACCAAGAGAACTTGTATGGTACTGGGGCAGCGGTGCCACATATCTCACCGATGAAAAGGGAGAAAAACACATCTTCGGCTTCGAAATCACCTGGGCAATCGGTGACGAAAGCCACGCCACGGAAACCTGCCTTTTTTATGACAGCAAGGTACACAAAATCGGTGCTGTCGATGTAGAAAAATTCCCAAAGGACAGATTTATGGAGGAATGGAAAATCATTTCCGAAGACGGACGTTTTAATATGACGATGAAGCCTTCCTTCAATAACCGCAGTGACCTGAATCTCGGTCCTGTGGCACGGATGAACTGCAATCAGATTTACGGAAAGTGGAGTGGTGATGTCACTTTGGATGACGGTACGAAACTCGAAATAAAAGATTTGTTTGCCTTCTGTGAGTATGTGGAAAACAGATGGTAAAGAAATAAAAGAAAGCCATTGTAACCAAGCAGATTTTTATCGGAAGGTTACAATGGCTTATTATTTAAACCATAAGATATCGGGCAATCGTCTCCACGCCGATTGCGTTTCACGTTTCAAGGAAACCATTAGTCGGGATACGCTTCGCTGAGTGACTTTTGACTTACATCGTCACCAAAGCGCTATTTGACTTCTGTGACACCATTGTGCTTTATAATTTCCGTTTCAATTAAACCATCAGTCGTCAACGCTCGAGCCGCTTGGGCTCTTACTTTGCTCTCGCGGCGGCAAAGTAAGCAAAGCCCCGCTTTTTTTGACGGGAAAAGATAGTGCATTTCGGTTAAGTACTGCCTACAATAAGAGTTAGTTTTTATTGGACA
>JAZSPI010000061.1:0-46803 GCA_045537395.1 Acutalibacteraceae bacterium
ATCAAGCTCCTCGTCGGCATCCGTGCCGAGGCTTATGTCGATACAGGTGTAAAAATCCTTATCGCAGTTGTTGTCGGCGCCCTTCTTCTCGCCGGTCTTTATGCTCTGTTCAACACAACGATTATGCCCACGGTAACGCAGAAGATTCAGGAACTTTTTAACTACGCAGGCTAACGGTACTTAAAAATTTCAGGCGGAGTAGTTTAAAAGTGGCTGCTCCGCCACTTTTTTTCAAAGGAATGAAAAACAATGATAAAAACAAGCTTAATTAACCCTATGTATCCTATTCTCCCTTTAGGGAATGTACCGGGTGTAGCTTACTCGGATAAAGAAACTTTGTTTAACTTTATAGCTTCTCTTGCATATCTGACACTTATCCATCTGGTGATGAGATTAGCTGTCAAGAAGGTACCCGAATACAAAAAGGAAAATAAGAAGGAAATGATTGTCTGCCATATCATTACGGCAGGTGTATCTCTTGCTATGCTCCTTATGTTCGGTTTGTCGGATATGCTTATAAAAGGAACTGTGTTCTACCTTATTCTTCTTTACTCATCACTTTCAGACAACCACACAAGAACATTGAATGATGCAGCTTCGGTTATGGTAGTAATCACTTCATTTATCGGTACAGATGTATCAGATATTCCCAAAATGGTCTTATCTGCCCTTGTTCTCTTTGGAGTATTACTCATATTCGCCGTAGCAACAAACGGCGGTTTAGGCGGTGCTGATATTAAATTAACGGGTGCGTGTGCATTGGTTTTAGGCTTATGGAACGCAACATTCGGACTCATAGTTGGTTTGTGTCTTGCTATTGCTCATACCCTCATTAAGTACAGAGGTAAAGATAAAAACGACGACCTCGCATTTCCTTTTGTTCCCTATCTTTCAATAGGATATATGGCAGGATTTTTCTTACAAGGAGGTTTTTAAAATGAAAATGAAAAACAGAACCTTAATCGGTATTGTCTGTATCGTTTTAGCTGTTGCGGTGACATTTCTTGTTTCACCCCTTGTCAACAGAATATCCGAACAGAAAACCGATGTAATCCGCTTCACAAAGGATATTTCACACGGCAGTAAAATTGTCGATACGGATATTGAAGTTGTAAAGCTTTCAAAAAACAGCATTCCCGAAAAGGCACTTAAAACAAAGGATGCCGTAGTAGGTAAATATGCAAAGGCTGATTTGTTCAAGGGAGACCTTGCAACAGATACAAAGATAACTGATGATGAAAACTCCGTAGCAAATGTTTTCAGCTCTCTTAACGGAGATAAGGTTGCCATGAGTGTAACTATCAATACCTTTGCGGGCGGTCTTTCGGGTAAGCTCGAAAACGGTGACATTGTAAGTGTTTATGTAACCGATAAGGAAGGCGAAACGAAGGTTCCGTCAGAGCTTAAATATGTTAAGGTAATCACCACTACCACATCGGGCGGTGTTGATGAAACAGAGGTTGTGGAAAATGAGGACGGCAGCTTTGAGCTTCCCTCAACAATTACACTTCTTGTTTCCTCAAAGCAGGCTACCGTACTTGCAAATTATGAGGAAAACGCTTCAATGCACGTAGCTCTTGTGTTCAGAGGTGATACAGAAAAGGCACAGAAATTCCTTGATAAGCAGGATAAGTTCCTTGAAACGAAAACTGACAAGGAAGGTGCTGATAACAATGGCTAAAATAATTGCTGTATGCGGAGCACCGGGAAGCGGTAAAACAACTCTTGCATTTAAACTTGCACAGGAGGTTTACCTTTCAACCTCTGATTGCTCCGTTACCTTTATTTCACCCGATACTACCGTTCCTACAATCGGTATGCTTTTTCCGAATTACAAACCTGATTCGCTTTATTCATTGAGTGCGGTGCTTGATTCAACAGATATTTCAAGTGAACTGCTACTTGAAAATCTTGTAACGGTTAAGAATATGAAAAACTTCGGTTGCCTCGGTTTTAAGTCCGGTGACAGCAAGTACAGCTTTCCCACACCGACAAAAGAGAAGGTTAAAAATCTTCTTGATGTTCTTGCGGCAACTGACGGCTATGTGTTTGTTGACTGTACAAACGAGGATACAGACCTTATCTCAAAACAGGCACTCGCAAGAGCAGACCATATTATTCAGGTCATCACCCCCGACCTTAAAAGTATGACTTGGCTCAATTCCTACGGAGATAAGATTATCACATCGGGAACGGAGCAGAGCTTAAAGGTAATAAACATCACGGAACACGAACTGTATATACCTTTGGAGGATGTCTGTACGCATCTTAAAAATGTCGCTTGTGTTCTTCCTTATTGCCGACAGGTAAAACAGCAGCTTCTTGACGGAAGTCTTTATGAAAGGCTCAATGCAAAAGAGTACAAAAAAAGGCTTTCGGCTCTTGTGAACAGAGTTATTTAAAGGAGTGATGTAAATGAATCGTCAAATTGATTTTGTTACTCTTTTATCTATGGTGCAGGAGCATATCTCATCAAAATATGCCGCAACTCTTACCGATACAACAAAGCTCTCACAGCTTAAATCCTACATCGAAAAGTATCTGCGTGATACGGCGTATTCCGTTGAAGGTATGACGGATGAAAAGCTCTGTGACAAGATTTATTCTGAAATGGCGGAGTATTCCATACTCACACCCTTTCTCGGCAGAGATAATGTTGAAGAAATAAATATCAATGCTTGGAATGATGTTGCCATAACCTACACAAACGGCAAGATAGAAAAGGTGAAGGAGCATTTCTATTCTCCCACACACGCTACGGATATTGTCAAAAGGCTTCTTCATCATTCGGGTATGATTATCGACAATGCTTCTCCCATGTCGCAGGGGCATTTGCCTAATAATACAAGAATTACGGCACTTAAAGCTCCCGTTGTTGATGATGAAATCGGTGTGAGTGTTTCTATCCGACTTCTTCACCCGTCAAGAGTAAACAGAACACAGATTATCAAGTCAGGCAATGCAACAGAAAAGATGATTGATTTTCTCTGCACCTGTATGAGATACGGTGTTTCTGTTGTTGTGGCAGGTGCCACATCTTCGGGTAAAACCACACTTCTCAATGCACTTCTTACCACCATTCCCGACGGAAAAAGAGTTTTCACCATTGAAAGCGGCTCCCGTGAGTTGGCTCTTGTGAGAAAGGATAAGAAAGGCAAGGTAGTGAACAATGTAGTCCACACTCTTTCAAGACCTTCGGATAATGAATCCTATGACATTACTCAGGAAGATCTTGTTGTAGCTTCCCTTCGTTTTAATCCCGATATAGTCTGTGTCGGTGAAATGCGAGATGTTGAGTGCTATTCGGCAGTAGAAGCAAGTCTTACGGGACACACCGTTGTTTCAACGGTACATGCTTCAGCGGCAGATGCGGCACATATGAGAATAGCTCTTCTTTGTCAGAAGAGATTTCCCATTGATTTCAAGACCTCGCTTATGCAGGCAGGTCAGGCCTTTCCCATTGTTGTATATACCCATAAGCTTGAGAACAACGAAAGAAAGATAATGGATATTACCGAGTGTGAGATACTTCCAAACGGTGAAAGAGCATACCACACACTTTTCCGTTTCAACATCACAAAGAATGTTATCGAAAAGGGTAAAAACATAACGGAGGGACACTTTGAACAGCCGGAGATAATGTCCGACAGCCTTAAAAAGAAGCTTATGCAGTTCGGTGTTCCGCAGGATGTTCTTTCAAGATTTCTGGAGAAGGGAGCTGATTACTCGTGATTATGCCTATGATTTCTTCATTATTGCTCATTGTAGCAATAGTTTGTTTTCTTAATCTGACTCCGCAGCAGATTACCGAGGACCTTATGAGGCTTACAACGCCTAAAGTAACATTAAGAGAAAAAGCAAGAAATATGAGAGCAGGTAAAAAGAAAAAGAGCCTCGGCTCTAAACTTGCATATACACAGACGGCGTTGGCAGCTATGGGACAGGAGAATAAATTTGCTCTTGTCTGCTGTGCTTCACTCGTTCTTTTTGCGGCAGGTGCGGTAGTTGCAGTTCTCATTGACAACATATTCCTTCTTCCTGCCTTATCGGTAGCCTTTGCCCTTATACCTTTCATCTATGTCAGAAACAGTCTTTCACAGTATGAAAAACACATTAAAACTGATTTGGAAACAACACTTTCAACAATTACTACTTCATATATCAGAAATGAGGATATTATTCTTGCAGTAAGGGAAAACCTTGATTACATCAAACCGCCCTTAAGAGCTAGTTTTAATGCTTTCATCGGTGATGCTGTTGCAATTTCATCAAGTGTAAAGCAGGCCCTTCGTAATCTTAAAGAAAAGGTTGATGATGATATTTTCCGAGAGTGGTGTGATGCTCTTATCCGCTGTCAGGATGACAGAGCACTTGTAGATACTCTTCATCCTATTGTTGCAAAACTTACAGATGTGAGAGTGGTAAACAGTGAGCTTTCAACTATGATGGCTGCGGTAAGAACAGAGTATTACACAATGGTAGGTCTTGTTGTGGGTAATATTCCTCTTTTGTATGTGCTTAACAAGGACTGGTTTCACACACTCATATACGAAACACCGGGTAAGATTGTATTAGGAGTATGCGGTGCGGTTATTATCGTGACATATATGTTCCTTCTCAAATTCACAAAACCCGTTGAATACAAGGCATAAGGAGGATAAAAGAAATGATTAAGATTATTGTAGGCGTACTTTTCGGTATCGCCTTTTATTTTATCCTCGCAGATGCTTTTAAAGTTCCGTATATGAGAACATCGAAGGCTATCACAAACCTTGCCAAACAGCATCAGGAAAAGACAAGCAGTATTGATGTATGGCTCGGCGGCTTTGCAGGAGCAATAGCAAAGCGTATTCCTATGAATGAGTTTAAAAGGATAGAGCTTGAAACAGACCTTCGTACTGCTCAGATGAATATTACACCCGAAATGTTTAAGGCTAACGCTATTGTAAAAGCACTCATTATCGGTGTGTTTGCAGTTCCTTTGTATTTCATCTTCCCGATACTTTGTCCTGTTGTCATATTCCTTGCTTTTGTTCTTTACAGAATAAATATGAAAAGTGTAGGAGGAAAGATAAAGGAGAAAAGAGCGAAGATTGAATACGAATTACCGAGGCTTGTAGCCAATGTAGAAAAGACCTTGAAGCACGAAAGAAGCCTTTTATCTATTCTTACAGAATATTCCCGTAATGCCGGGCCTGAACTCAAGCACGAGCTTGATATTACAATAGCCGATATGAATTCGGGTAATCAGGAAGCGGCAATTACAAGACTTGAAGCAAGAGTAGGCTCAAGTATGATGAGTGATGTTTGCAGAGGCTTTATAGGTATGATACGAGGTGACAGCGCTCCTATTTATTGGTCAAACCTTGCTATGAAGTTTTCAGACATTCACAGACAGAGATTAAGGCTTGAAGCACAGAAGATACCAAGGAAAGTAAAGAAGCTTTCTATGAGCCTTCTTTTCTGCTTTATGCTCATTTATGTTGTGGTTATTATCGCACAGATAATGGGCTCTGTCGGTGTTCTTTTCGGTTAAGGAGGTAATGAATATGAAAAAGATTATTTCAAACCGTAAAGCTGAAGGCTATATTGATATTGCCGTTGGCATAATTGCACTTATGATGGTGCTTGTTGTAACATTGAATATTTACACCTTTTTTATGCTGCGTCAAGATTTGGATACAGTTAGCGGCTTTCTCATTGAAACTGCAACCTCGGAAGGCTCTTTCGGTGAGGAGTTTGACGAAAGATGCGAAGAACTCAGAAGCTCATTTTTTGAGTTTGATGTAGTTGCATCCGCTGATGAATACTACAACTCGACCTATGAGAGAGTACAGCTTGGTGACAAAATGACAGTCACCGTGTCTGTTCACACCTATGTCAGAGGTGTCGGTGCTTTTAAGATACCTGTAACTGTAAGTACAACAAGGTCGGGTATTTCCGAAAAGTATTGGAAGTAGTTATATGTTTGAACAAGCTTTTAATACTTCATAAGCTAAATATTTCATTATGTCCAATTCCTTTGATATATCACTCTCACTAATTGTCGGCACGGCAATAAATTCGTCCACATCACCTTTTGCATGGGCAATAGAACAACGGAACTTATAGATTCTTTCAGAAAGAGCAGAAATTATTTTATCATCAGATTTTGATAAATCGATTGCATTTTCAGATGAATGACAATATGTAGTTGCTCTTGAAGCTTCTTGTTGTATCCAAGACTTAAGATTTTGTATGTTTATAGAATTCTGTAAAACTAATTTTAATGATTCACGTTCATTAGTTGAGTTCTTATGTTTTTTTAATATTTTTCTTAGAGCATTGTGGTCGATATTATCAGTAGTAAAAGATGCCATATCATTAAGAAAGCATATGTTTTGAATGCGCACAAAAAAATATTCAAAAACATGATAATAACTGAGATACGACTGTCTGGTGTCTAAAGTGTGTAAAGCATTATTAAGATAAAGGCTTGGGATGTATTCATAATCTGAAGCATTGAATTCAGATTTATAAACTGTATCTTCTCCTTCGAGTTTGTAAATTGGATCTAAATCTACTATATTAAAATCCAAATCATGATTTATTGAAATATGAAGAAGCATTTTTTGTATTAAAGAATTGATTTCTTCAGAAGATAAGCCATCAACATCATAAAGTTTAATGGTCATATATTTTTCATGGTTTAGATGAGTATGTGTTATATCACCAGAATCGTATGTATTAATAAAAAAATCATAAAAGACAGACCAAATCAAGTCGCTTTTTAAACTTATTTCTGCAATAAGTTTTTCTGTGTGATATATTTGCACAGCCCCATACTTTAAAAAATCAAAACCTTTGACAATCTTTTTATATGTTTTCATATTGCTAGGGACAACGAAAGCTTCAAAATAATTTGCTATATGTATAGCATGGTTTTTGTGTCTGAAAAAAGCATTATAAAACAGATCTGAAACAATGCAAAGAGTTTCTCGCCAGTCTTCTTTAGGTTGGAGTTTGTTGACTAAATATCGGAACGATTCTAATTGAGTGTTTAGAACTTTTTTCATTTCTGAATTCAATACAACGGATTCACCACCAATGTCTATGTGGGTTATATTGTTTAGACTGAGAGTATTAGCCCACTTTTTTAAAGCTTCATTATTAACATTTCGATCTCCATACATGGACATAATGACACCTCTTTCATATTTTTATTGTGTATATATTTAATCATAATCAATTTATAAAATCAATGTATTTTTAGGAGCTTTACTATGAAAAACATTAAATCTACTAAAGCTGAAGGATACATTCCCGTATGTGTCCTCATTCTTGTAATTGTAATGATATTTTCGGGTATATTTGTCTATGCTTCTGCCGTCTCCCTTATTGATACTTCAAGAGAAAACAGTAAGGTTGTCCTTGACAGCTTTGTAACACAGAATGCCACAAGGATATATGACAGCATCAAGCAAGGCAATGACTACACCGAAAGTGTTAATCCGCAGGAGTTCACAGATGCTCTGTGTGACTTTTGCACATTAGACGAAACAGCTTCACGGCTGTATAGTTATGACAGTGAAGGAAATCTCAAATACTCAATGACATATCCTGAGATGAGTTTCAGAGAGGAAAATGAGCTTGAGATTGTAATTCACTACACAATTTCAGTACCGATATATTTCGCAGGTCAAAAAATTGATACTGCAAATGTACCCATAGAAATTGTATCAGTATTAAGTGAAAAATTTTAAATTCAGGAGGTAATTCAAAATGACAATTTTAGCAGTTAAGGGAGATAAGCACAACAAGATTATTGCCGGCCTTATAGCCGCAATCATTGTTGTATGTCTCATAATCGTAGGAATTGTTGTCAAGGGTGTCAGCGACAGAAAGGCTGATGAAACAACATTCCCCGAAACAACGGTGAGCGAGGAAACAACGGATGCAAACCTCATTCTTGAGGATATTACAGACGAAGCTACAACCGAGGAGAATGTGCCGGAAATCGAAAACGATGATAAAAACATTCTCTCCATTGATGAAGCAGTAACCGAGCCGGATGCAACAACCAAGGCACCCTCAACAACAAAGCCGCAGACAACAGTAAAAGAGGAAAATCCCAAGCCTGTAACAACACAGAAAGCTCCGACAACGGAGGAAGGTTCACCTGCTTCAGATAATGACAGCGTTAAGGAATACTCTTGCGGCAAGTCAGGTCATCACTGTGAAAGTAAAGAAACACATTCGTTTATTGTAAGTCTTGAGAAAAAGGGATGTTCCCTTTGCGGCTCGCATTCCTGTAAGAACTTCTATGCTATTGATGAATGGGGTAACGCTTGCTATGATATTTCAAAGTGTCCCAAGTATTCAGAACAGAAAGACCCGAATAAATATTGTGACGATTGTACCAAGAAAATCGGTGACGGCTCAAAGGGTACTTGCGTAAGATTTACCGTTGATACTAAGTGTCCCGATTGTGGCAAGACAGTTAAGGCAAGAACTTGCCACACACATTAAAATTAAATTCTCTATGAAAGCTCGGCTTAATGTCGGGCTTTTACTTTTTATCGGAAAGGATGATAGTTATTAAAAGAATATTATCAATTTTTCTTGTAATTCTCACTCTCTTTTCATCAATTCCCATTTCAGCCTTTGCCCTTTCTTGGGACGGTGACAGTGCAGGCGGCAGTATTGATGCCGTAAACGGCAGTAACACGGGTTATGTTATCCGTGACACCGAAGACTCAAACTGTGTTGTCGGCTACCGTTTTTCTGCCGTTGATGCGGACGGTAATATGAAGGTAACAAAGGTAATTGATGTTTACAGAGATACCTCAAACGGCGACCACGCTTATTCAACCTCTGCGAAGTTTTCAAAGAAGTATAATAAGCTGGGCGTTATTACTAACAGAAACGCCACACTTTCAACTACCTATAACACAACTAACTGCTACAAGGAAGCAAATATCAGCTTTGTTAAAGACCTTCCCAATCCGAGTGGTGTTGAAACATGGCAGAGCTATGAAGCAAATATCAATCAGGTGCTTTCAAAGCTCGGTGTCGGCAGTGTTGACAATATGGTTTATGGTGATAAGGTAATTATCGAGCCTCTTTTTGATGTATGCCTTGCAGGTGAATATCAGGCACTGACCGTAACCGAAATGGCATATTGCGGACGAAGTGTTTTAGGCGGAAGCTCTGACGGCGGCTCAAGTAACGGAACATCCTCAACTTGGGGATTTATTGCCCCATATACAAACCGTATATGGCCGAATAAGTTGTACACTCCCGACGGTCAGGGATTATGGACAGCCGCATCGAAGATAGGTAGTTCCTCTGTAGCTACCTTTAATACTATCCTAACCAAAGGCTATGGCGTAGGTATTGCATATAACGAAACACAGAATATTACCTATACCATTAAGTTCAACGGTAACGGAAGCACAAGCGGTACAATGTCCTCAATGAAAATGTCCTACGGCACGGCTAAAAATCTTACAGCAAATGCTTTCACTAAAACAGGACACTCCTTCAGCGGATGGAACACAAAGGCTGACGGAAGCGGCACATCATACAGTAATAAGCAGTCGGTCAAAAACCTCACAAAGACAAACGGTGCAACCGTTAATCTTTATGCACAGTGGTCCCCATATAAGTTAAAGGTCAGCTTTAATGCCAACGGCGGTGCAATCAGCTCCGACACATACTATCTTTCATCCAAGGTAGTGTATAAAGAAGCTGACAGCACAAAGTATATTCAGACTTGGACTTACAATAAAACCAAAGATAACGGACTTACAAATGCCGGCACCTTCGGTCTGTATAAAACAGGATATACATTCTCCACTTGGGGTACAACCTCATCGGGCGGTACAACCTTCAGCCAAAGTGATAATACCATTAAGCCCACCGACCTCAATTCAGGCATTAAAACGGGCAATGTGAGCATGACACTCTATGCACAGTGGAAACCGAATACCTATACAATCAAGTTTAACGGCAACGGCAATACAAGCGGCTCAACCGCTTCAATGTCAATGACCTATGATGTTGCCAAAAATCTTACTGCTAACGGTTTTGTTAAGTCAGGTTATCATTTTACAGGTTGGAATACAAAGGCTGACGGAAACGGAACGAGCTATTATGATAAGCAGTCAGTCAAGAATCTGACAACAACCAACGGTGGAACTGTTACCCTTTATGCACAGTGGGACACCAATTCATATATCATCGCCTTTAACGGAAACGGCTATACAAGCGGTACTACTTCAAGTATGAATATGAAGTTTGATGTTGCTAAAAACCTTAATGCCAACGGCTATGTAAGGACGGGATACAAGTTCTCCCATTGGAACACAAAGTCTGATAACAGCGGCACCTCATATTCCAATAAGCAGTCAGTTAAAAACCTGACTACCACAAACGGTGCAACTGTTTATCTCTATGCCCGTTGGTCGCCTATAACCTACACCATTAACTTCTACGGCAACGGCAGTACAAGCGGCTCAACCGCTTCAATGTCGATGACTTATGACAAGGCTCAGAATTTGACCGCCAACGGTTTCGTAAAGACAGGATACAAGTTTACAGGGTGGAATACAAAGTCAGACGGCAGCGGAACGGCATATACCGATAAGCAGTCAGTTAAAAATCTGACCTCAACAGACGGCGGTACAATAAGCCTTTATGCTCAGTGGACACCGATAACTTACACAATCAAGTTCCACGGTAACAGTTCAACTGGCGGCTCGACTGCTTCAATGAGTATGACCTATGATGTTGCCAAAAATCTTACTGCAAACGGCTTTACGAGAACATCATATAAGTTCAAGAATTGGAATACAAAGGCTGACGGAAGCGGAACATCATATAAGGATAAGCAGTCAGTTAAAAATCTGACAACTACTGACGGTGCAACGGTTACACTTTACGCACAGTGGGAATATGACCCCGTTCTTCTCGTTGAACAGTGCAGTGTATATGAAGGTACAAAGAGCGATAAAACAACTCTTTTCGGCTATACAAGGGGCAATGTATTTGATGATTATGTTTACAAAACAAACTATCCCGTTATGGGTGATACCATTTGGTTTAACATACATTTCCCGGCTGAAATAGAGAGCTATAAAGCAAGACAGTATGTAAGGTATAAAGGAGGCTCTTGGACAACAAGAGATGTTACGCTCAGTAGTTCAAGCTCCGCATCACAGTATTTCCCGGTGCAGTTTACAGGAGATTACAAAACAGTACCTTTAAGCAAGGAATATTATGAAATCGAGGCTAAAACCGATTGGATAGACGCTTCGGGTAATGTTCTTAAAAGCGGTGCAGTCAAGACCTTCTATATCCCCGTAAAACCCGTTGCTTACAGATATAAGGTTGAAGCAAGAGGCTACGAAGGAGCTATAACTGCATATAGCGGTATGGACGGCTCAAGCGGTACACTTTATTCAGGTCAGCATGTAAAGTTGGCATATAAGTTTAAGGGCGGTAATACTTGGAATCCTCTTGAATATGTAAGAGGCTCTTTGTATTACTATAACGGCTCAAAATGGGTAAGTGCCTACACAGCAAATGACGGTTATGATGTAGCAAAGAATAAGGTTATTCTTTCTAAATCAGGTGTGCAGACATTTAACAGTTCGCTTAACACCTACACAGTTCCTTTGACATCACAGAACAAGTTGAGGTTTAACCTCATTACATGGTGGATGAATGACAAGGAACACACAGAGGAATCCTCTTGGATAGAGCTTCCCGTTGCACCTTGTGATTTACAGCTTGATGAAATCAAACTTTATGATAAGAACACAAACAAGGAGCTCGACCCCTTAAAGCTCGAAGCAGGTCAGCAGGTTAAGGTCAGATATATTTACTACAACAATACCAATGCAAAGGTTTTTGTTGAAAACTACAATAATGACCGTGAAAGAATAGGAAATGCTGTCTATTCAATTCCCGCAAAGAGTTATGCAGGATTATGGGGTAAAGAGTTTACCGTGCCGAATAAGAGAACATTCACTATTTGGGGCGGTGTATATCAGGAAGGTATGGGTATAGGTAATACCGATTACGAAACAGACGGAACAAACAATGAATTAACCCTTACCTGCAAGGTTAATCATCCTCTTACCCTTGTACCCATTACACCTAATGCCGCATACCGTGAACAGACAGAGGTTGTTTCTTCATTTTGGCTGAAAAACGGCTATACGGATAATTATATTCCGTCAGATGAGGTTGATGTTCGCTTCAAGGTTTACAGAAACAGCACGCTTCTTCATACTGAAACAATAGAGAATGTAGTTGTGCCGGGCAGTGATAAAAACCTTCTTTACTTTAAGTGGAAGGTGCCTACGGGTATTAATGGCGGACAGGTAAAGATTACGGGCGAGATTATTGATGACGGTAAATCATACAACTTAAAGAATATGTATAACTCTACTGTACCGTATATAATCTCGGAAACACCCGACACACAGTTTGAAAAGAAGAAGCCGAGCGGTTTCAGTACACCGACCTTGCCTGCAACCACAAGCGGCGCGGCTTCTTGGTGGTTATGGAAATATGAGGACGGCACATTCAAAAAATACGAATATGCCGTAGGCATAGCTAACACTACACCATATATCACCCCTGCAACGGGTGAAACGGCAAAAAAGGTAAGCGGAATGTGGAATATGAAGTCAGGCTACGGCCTTGCACTTTCCCTTACTAACTCCGTAAGCTCCGTTGTAGGCTACAACATTCCAAATACGGACAGCTACACAACCTCACAGTATGCTATAGCTTTATTCCCCGAATTCGGTTATGAAAGTACAGAGGGTAATTTCAGAACACTTGAACTTAATAACGATAAATGGCGTTTCAGAGAAAACGGCACTTACGGTTATGTTCATTTCACACCCTTATGGTATCCCGACGGTGACTATACGGTATGTATTGAACAGAGAGATTTCTGGACACCATCGGGTATGATTAAAAGAGCTTCCAAGGCTGATGCAGTACGCCTGACGGATTCAGCGTATGACGATTGGTACATCGGAAGATAAATAAAATAACAAATACTTTTGGACTGTTTCCTTCTCAAAGAAAAGGAGCAGTCCTTTTTCTTTGAGAAAGGATTAAAATTATGACTTGTAAATACAGTAATATCATAGCGGAAAATTGCGGTATAAATTCTGCTTTAATCGCAGGATATTTATACGAGCAACAGAAAGAAAAAGGCTTCATTCTTTGGGGTAAATTGTGGTACAGATGCTCTGTAAACAATTTTACGGCAGTATTTCCCTTTATGGGTAAGGGTGCCGTTTACGGCGCTCTTAAAAGACTTCGCCACAAAGGATATATTTTGAGAACGGAACACAACAAAAGCAGATTTGACCGTACAAAAAGCTATTCTTTTACCCCTCTCGGTCTTTCTGTAATGCTCACAACTAAAAACGAATAAAAGGAGGTATATATTATGGCAGAAAAAAGAATGGCAGGTAATTATGAGGTTACCACAGCATTTGAAATCGGCACAAAAGAAATCATAATCGGTGAGGACAAAACCGCTGCTTACGATGAAAGATTTGTAGTAGCCAACTATGAAAACAACGGCATTTTTGAAAGATATGTCGATGCTCTTGTAGGCGGTGACTATGCGGAAATCGTAAAGATATTTGCCGAAAGAGTTAAAAATGAAGCAGAGAAGGTTATTGATGAAAAATCAAAAATCAGTGTGGATATGACCCCCATTACGAAAGAAGGGTGTCAGGTACTTGAAGCCGATGACAGAATAAAAAACAAGGTAGTTGTTATCCGTGCTGATGTGTTCAAGCCCGAATATCAGATTGCAACAAAGCAGTTGCAGCTTTGTACAGGCGGCTTTGGAGCAGAGCCTAATTCAAGAGGATCTGCCTGCTTCTGTACAAATATTTACAGCGGTAAAGAGGCAAGGTTTGAACGCTCGGATGTTCTCGGTATCATCGAAAAGGATGACCTTCCCGATTGGGCAAAGGAAAGATTGGACGAGGTTCAGAAGAATATTGCCCACAGAAGAAAGGAAAGGGATGCAAGATGACAGAGCTTTGTGTAACACCACTTACCGAAAATCTTGAAAAATACACCTTCAGACAGAGCAGTCAGCTTTATCAGCAGACAGCCTGCATAGGTTATCTTCGTGCAGACCTCGGCTCAAGCGGTAAAGAATTTTATTCCACTTGGAATGAGATTTCCTCATACTACAAGAGCGATGAATTTTCAAGAGAGTTTGATGAGGTGATCAATGCCCTTCGTTTCGATGAAAAATACGGCAATATGCTCTCTGACAGAGCAAAGCTCAGTAAGTATTGTAACAGTAATGCAAAGCAGTACAGCGGTGCAGATAATCAGTATTACGGTGTCAGAGTGGATACGGATAACCATACTTATCTGTTAAGGCTTAACCCCAATAAGGGCGAATACAACCTTTACTGTTACTGCTATGTAAAGCATTTCCTTGAAAATCATCTTGTCTGTGCAAGTAAGGGTATCAGGTTTATAACTTCCTCATACCGAAGGATATTCACCATTCCCGACGGTGACAAAATCAGAATAAAGTATCCTGACGGACAAAAGTTTGATAAGACCTGCAGGTATATTGATGATTATCACACGGAAATCGGCGGCAATCACTATCATATCTGCGAGTTTGCAGAGCTTATGGAGAATAACAAAAACAAGGTTATTCCGCTTCGTTCCTCGCTTCCCGAAAGAAGCTATGCTGTTCACCCGGAAAGCGGCAGACTCATTATCATCACCAAAGGTGAATACGAAGTTACCGACGTAAGTAATGCCTATGACAGCCCCGAAAAGAACAGAGAGCTTGCTGACGGACATAACCGAGAAATGGGTATTACAAAACAGCAGGCAGAAGCAATGATTGGCGGCATCATAAACGGTTGGATAACACCCCTTGCCGACCCTCAGAACTACAACGAACACGGCGCATATAAAGAGCCGAAGGACAGACAGAGAGGTGAAGTACGATGAAGCACATCGTCAGTTATGCTTGTTGATGAAAAGGCACTCGGATGTGCCTCATGCTGCTATCACAACGGAGATGTTTGTGGCGTTTGTTATAAAAAAATTTTATCAGAATTTGAAGAAAGCAAGGTGAAAAAAGATGGCGAAAGTACCAAACGAAGTAGCTAAAAAGTTTAAAGCACTTGAAAAGCTCGTTTCTCTCGGTATCAGCTCCGAGGATGAAATTAAAAAGCTCACACCCAAAGACCTTATGGATGCAAAGGATATTTCTTTTGCTGATGTTGTTATGATTTATCAGATAATGGAAAGCGTAAAGCAGAACAAGCTTTTCTCTTTCCTTGTAAAGTATGAGAAAGTAATGAATGACGGTGAGGTGAAGCCTGAATGTCAGGAAAATACGAATATATCACAGGAATCTACAACGACAAAATCCAAAAAGTAACTGCCAGCTTTGAGGATTGGAAAGCCTTTCTTAAAACGGCTTCCAATAACTATAAATATAACTTTGGCGAACAGTTACTCATATATGCCCAAAAGCCCGAAGCAACGGCTTGTGCGGAGATAGGCTTTTGGAATGAAAAGATGCAGCGTTGGGTTAACCGAGGTGCATCGGGTATTGCCTTGTTTGACTACGCATCAGGCAAACAAAGGTTAAGATATGTTTTTGATGTATCGGACACCAACTCATTTTACGGCTACGAGGTGCCTCGCTGGGAGGTTAAGGAAAGATACCACAGTGAGATAAGCGAAGCCTTAAGCAATGCTTTCGGTGAGGTAGCAGAAGGCGGTCT
Organism: Acutalibacteraceae bacterium; assembly: GCA_045537395.1. GTDB lineage: Bacteria > Bacillota > Clostridia > Oscillospirales > Acutalibacteraceae > UBA6857. Next base: position 15,792 of record JAZSPI010000061.1, read on the forward strand.
TGAGTCTGTTATTGATGATACTGCGAGAAACTTGGTTGAGGATAATGCTCTCGACTATATCTCTGTTCTTGAAGAAGTAAAGGCAGGCAGTTTTCTTGAAGAGCTTGATTCTGACAATATCTCTGTAATCTTTAAGGATGCACTTTCAAGCAGTGTCGGATATATGATGATGAAAAGGTGCGGTCTTGATGCTGACTCATTCTATGATTTTGAGGATTTCAAGGCTATTTTCAATTTCAACACTCACGAGGTTGTTGTACAGCTCGGTAATGCTCTGAGCGACATTTCCGAAATGGGTATAAGAGAAATTGAAAGCACGGTAAAAAATCTTCAGAAAAATGAGAGAAAAAGGAATCGCACATTTGTCAAAGAAAAAGAAATTGACTATGATGAAGGTGCAAAAGAAAAAGAAATTACCGAAAGGAGCAATGAAAATGGCACAGATTCAGTACAGACAGGTCGGAGATTACAAAATCCCGAACATCAAACTTCCGGAGGAGGAGAACGTTACTCTTGGCAAGTACGGTATGATGAGGATGAAATTCCTTCAGCAGAACAAGTCGGGGATGTATATGCTTCTGATAACCAAGGGCACATTGATGAGAACGCTCAAGAAGACCGAGGACGAAGCGAACGAGATGCTGGAACACCTGACAGAACAGATGATGAAAGCTCAAGGCGTGACGGAAGAACTCAAGGAGAGCAATCAGATGCTTTGGGTGCAGATGATGAACAACATCAAACACTCGGCAGAGGAAATAGTTCTCAAGGAACTGATTTACAGTTAAGCGGACACGACTTCAATGGCCGTGGAAGCGGCATTGACTATTATCACCAAGATAAAGAAAAAAATGAGCTTTTAAGAACTTATCTTCGCTCACATATTGATGAAATCGCCACCTTCTATGAAAGTCATTCTGACAGAGAGGAACGTGGCGATTTTATTAAGTCCTTCTTTACCTCCGAGCCTTATGAAATAACCCTTTCAAACGGAGTAAAGGCAGGTATAGAAGCATATTCCGATGCTATACACTTTTTCAGAGGTGACAGAAACGCTCCGGAAAGCGAAGTATGGGGACGATGGCACGGTGTTGAAAGAGATATTTTCGGCATGATGCTTCTTGAAGAATGGACAGACCCGCAGGCACTTCTTTTACCGAGTGCTAATAAACAGATAGAATTTATCGGTGATAAGGTAAAGGATGCCGTTCTTCCTTTACCACAGGCGGCTATTGACTATATTCTCGGTGCCGGAAGCGGTTTCAGTGAAGGTAAGATGCGTATTTATCGACACTTTTCCGAAAGTCTGTCAAAGGAAGAAAACATAAAGTTTCTAAAAGATGAATATGGTACAGGCGGTCACACCGATGCTATTCCCGGCAGCGGATATTGGGAAAATCATGATGCAAAGGGCATTGAGATTTCTGACCATTACAGTGTTCCGCAAAGGCGTGTTCTTTTTAAATGGAACTACATTGAAAAACGCATTTCTGAGCTTATTAGGCTTGACAGATACTTGAATTCTAAAGAAAAGGCAAGCTACCCTCAATGGCTTGCTGATAAAATGCTGAAAGAAGCTGAATGGAAAAGAGAAAACGATATTCGCACCTTTATTAATGAAGCTCCCGAAGAAGCAGAACAGCCTAAAGAATACAGATATGAATACAAGCTCGGTGACACCGTATATATCGGTGCAGATGAATACAGCATCCTTTCTCTTGAAGACACGGTTGTTTTAAGTGACAGTAAGTTCCCGCTGTTTACAAAAGAATTCTCAAAATCAGATTTTGAGAAAAAGGTTAAGGAAAACCCTGCAAACAATCATTTGAGAACAGAAATTGAGGTCGAAAGACCTGCTTTTTCAGAGCAACCTGATGCAGAGATTGATGAAAGCAATAAACCGGATTTTATCGTTCAGTATGAGCAGACTAAAAAGGAAAACCCTGACGGTGTGCTTCTTACTCATATAGGCCCCTTCTATTTTGCTTTCGGTAAGGATGCTGAAATTCTCGGAAAGCACACGGGATATGTTGTAAGCAGAAAGAATTTCTACGGAAATATCTTTGTTCCTTATCTTCAGGTGCTTGATTTTAATCTCAGCTATTGCTCAAAAAAGCTTAATGAAAATGATGTTTCTCTTACAGTAATGACTTTAGATAAAGGTGTTATTGACAGGTATCCTGCACCGTCAGAAGATATTTTATCTATTCCCGATGAAATGGATGCCAACTATACTGATGCTTTCTTTATCAATAAGGAAAACGGTAGCTTTGATTGGCTCTATTACAATCCCGACGGTCATGACGGTAACGGACAGTTCGTTATTAACCACTTCTATCTTGCAGATGTATTTGAAGCCGCCGATGCTCATAAAGAAGCAGACGACTTTTTTGATTATCTCGGAACAGTTGCAAGACAAGAGCTTGCAGATAACGGTACCGAAGATTTCAGAAAAGCATTAGAGAGATTTCACGGTAATCCCGATTTGATGGATTTAACAGATGAAACAATGATTTCAATTTTCTCTGCGGCACAGGAAATGGATAAGCCTGTTCTTACCTTTGTTCAGCCTGAAACGGTAGAAACAAAGGTTTTGTATAATGTGCTTTCTGCACTGAGAATTGAGGATATAGAGCTTTCTTATGAGGACGGAACACTTGTTGCAAAGGATGAAGATAACATTTGGAAAGGCAGAGATTTCTACCGTTTCTTAACCGATGAAGTTTTTGTCTATGATAAAGACGGCGGTGTTCTCGGCTTGGATAATGAGCTTCTTGACAGCTTTAAGGAATATGCAGACAAGCATAATATCTCATTGAAGGGTAACAACTTAACTCCGTTATACAAAAGCTATCTTAAAGTAAAAGAGGAACATCCCGATACCATTGTTCTCTATCAGGTCGGAGATTTCTTTGAAGCGTATAACGGTGACGCAAATAAAGTTGCGGAAGCTCTCGAACTTGTGCTCACATCAAGACCGATAGGAAATGATGAACGAGCTCCGCTTGTCGGGTTGCCGAAGCACGCACTTGAAACATATATCAACCTTCTTAATGACAGAGGCTTTGATGTAACAGTATCATCACTTGAAAACGGTGAAAGAAATACGGCTACGATGGTATCTATTCATAAGGAAGAACCCAAGGAAACCGCTCCTGTCGGCAGAATAGATTATTTTGATGTTGACGGTAAAAGAAGTGATACCATTGAATACACCAATGCCGACAGCTTTGAAAAGGATATTAAAGCTGATACAAAAGCCGGTGAAACAATGTTTATTGCTGTGTATATGGACAAGGACGGAAAAACAATTCCCATTGAGTTTTTAAATGAGCTTGACCCGCCACAGCGTTTTGCAACAGTACCAAGTCCGTATCTCAGTAAAGACCTTTTTGAAAAGCTCGCTGATTTTTATGAGGACATTGATTTCTTTGATTTCCGTGATTCTCTTGAAGCGGGAGAAAGTAAGGAAGACCTTGCAGAAAAGTTTGCATCTGATTTGCAGACTCCCGAAGATATTGAAAAAGTCATTAAAGGCTTGGAGGAAATCATATCTGAATATGGCACGGATGAAAAGGACATTAACCTTGCCAATGTGATAATCAAAGCATTGCAGGACGAAAAGGCAAGAATTACTCCAATCAGCGATGCAGACCTTATAGGCAAAGAGGTCGTAATTGACGGTGATAAGTACATCATCGAAAAGATTGACCCCGTCTTCGGTGACGTGTCAATGAGGGACACCTCATCTTTTTATCCGATTAACCGTGTTGAGAAGATAAATTTCGTCCGTGAACACCTTGTAGAGCCGAAACAGAGCTACACAACTGAAAAGGTTGAAGAAATTTCGGGTGAAAAAAGCGGTCTGCCCTATGATGTTGTTATACAGACAATTAAGACCGAAGAAGCAGACCTTACTCCGTCTTGGGAAAAGAAGGAGGAACCTAAACCTAAACTTCTTAAGCCTGATGTTCCCGAAAGTCAGAAGCATAACTTTGTCATAACCGATGATAATCTCGGTGTCGGCGGTCTTAAAGCAAAATTCAGAGCTAATATGGATGCAATAAACCTTTTGCATAATCTTGAATTTGAAAACAGACTTGCTACACCCGAAGAACAGGAAGTCCTTTCAAAGTATGTAGGTTTCGGCGGTCTTGCCGATGCCTTTGATGAAAGCAAGGAAAATTGGGCAGATGAGTTTAAGGAGCTTATCGTTACTCTTTCTCCCGAAGAGTACGATGCTGCAAGAGAAAGCACACTTACCGCTTTCTATACCCCTCCCGTAGTTATCCGTTCAATGTATGAAGCACTTACAAATATGGGCTTCAAGACGGGTAACATCCTTGAGCCTTCCTGCGGTGTCGGTAACTTTATGGGTATGCTTCCCGAAAGTATGAAGGACAGTAAATTCTACGGTGTCGAGCTTGACAGTCTTACGGGCAGAATTGCACAGCAGCTTTATCAGAAAGCAAACATAGCGGTACAGGGTTATGAAAAAACAGACCTGCCCGACAGTTTCTTTGATATAGCTATCGGTAATGTGCCTTTCGGTCAGTTCGGTGTGTCCGACAGAAAGTATAATAAGCATAATTGGCTTATTCACGATTACTTCTTCGGTAAGACTCTTGACAAGGTACGCCCCGGCGGTGTTATTGCTTTTATTACTTCATCGGGTACACTCGATAAAAGAAACTCCAATGTCAGAAAGTATATAGCACAGAGAGCTGATTTTCTCGGTGCTATCCGTTTGCCTAACAACACATTCAAGGCTAATGCAGGAACAGAGGTTACATCTGATATTATCTTCTTACAAAAGAGAGATACCCTTGTAACCGAGGAGCCTGATTGGGTACATCTTGACCGTGATGAAAACGGAAATGAATATAACAAATATTTTATTGACCATCCCGAAATGGTGCTTGGCGAAATGGTTATGGAATCATCACAGTTCGGTCAGTCCCTTACCTGTAAGCCTTATGAGGACAGAGAGCTTTCTGACCTTTTAAGTGAAGCTGTACAGAACATTCATGCAGAGATAACAGAGGTTGAAATTCAGGAAGCGGGAGAAGCGGTTGATAATTCAATACCTGCAGACCCCGATGTAAGGAATTTCAGTTTTACTGTTGTTGACGGTCAGGTGTATTACAGAGAAAACAGCCGTATGAATGCTGTTGAAGTTTCTGCAACTGCAGAAAACCGTATTAAGGGTATGGTTGAGATAAGAGATAGTGTCAGAGAGCTTATACAGCTTCAGACAGAGGATTATCCCGACTCGGCTATACAATCAGCACAGGATAAGCTCAACGAGGTTTATGACCGATTTACGAAGAAATACGGCCTTATAAATTCAAGAGCAAACCGTTTGGTTTTCTCTGATGACAGCTCATATTATCTTCTTTGTTCTCTTGAGGTTATCGGTGAAAACGGTGAGCTTAAAAGAAAAGCAGATATGTTTACCAAGAGAACAATCAAGCCGCATATTAAAGTCACCTCCGTAGAAACTGCAAGTGAAGCACTGGCCGTTTCAATCGGAGATAAAGCAAGAGTAGATATGCCGTATATGTGTTCTCTTTCGGGTAAGACAGAGCAGGAGCTTTTTGAAGAATTGAAGGGTGCAATCTTCCTTAATCCCTTACACACCCACGAGCGTGACGGTCAAGACAAATATCTCACAGCAGATGAATACCTTTCGGGAAATGTCCGTGAAAAGCTGGCACTTGCCAAAAGAAGTGCAGAGCTTTATCCCGAAGATTACAACATCAATGTTGAATATCTTGAAAAGGTACAGCCGAAGGATTTGGATGCAAGTGAAATCTCTGTCCGTCTCGGTGCAACTTGGCTGCCTACTGATGATGTTCAGGATTTTATCTTTGAAACATTAAGAACACCCCGATATTGTCAGTACAATATGAAAGTAAACTTCTCTCCAATTACAGGAGAATGGGCAATTAAAGGAAAGAGCCATGACCGAATGAATGTTATGGCAGAAAACACCTACGGTACACCGAGAATTAACGCCTACAAGATTATTGAAGATACTCTCAATCTTAAGGATGTCCGTATCTTCGACTATGTTGAGGATGAATACGGAAACCGTAAACCCGTTCTCAATAAAAAGGAAACTGCCATAGCACAGGGTAAGCAGGAAATGATTAAGCAGGCTTTCCAGGATTGGATATGGAAAGACCCGGAGCGACGAGAAAGACTTTGCCGAATGTATAACGATACATTCAACTCAATGAGAGCAAGAGAATATGACGGAAGTCATATTACTTTCAGCGGAATGAATCCCGAAATCAAGTTGAGAGAGCATCAGGTGAACGCTGTTGCAAGAATAATGTACGGCGGTAACTCTCTTCTCGCTCATGTTGTTGGTGCGGGCAAAACCTTTACAATGGTAGCGGCGGCACAGGAAAGCAAGAGGCTTGGTCTTTGTAACAAGTCGCTTATTGTTGTACCTAATCACCTTACAGAGCAGTGGGCAACGGAATATTTACAGCTCTATCCGTCTGCAAATATTCTTGTAGCAACAAAGAAAGACTTTGAAACCAAGAACAGAAAAAAGTTCTGTGCGAGAATTGCTACGGCTGACTATGATGCAGTTATTATCGGTCATTCACAGTTTGAGAAAATACCCATCAGCATCGAAAGACAGAAGTATATGCTTGAACAACAGATTGATGAAATCACTCTCGGTATTGAGCAGGCAAAGTATGACAGAGGTGAAAAGTTTACCATTAAGCAGCTTGAAAAAACAAAGAAATCCCTTGAGGTAAAACTTGATAAGCTCAATGACCAAAGCCGTAAGGATAATGTAATCAACTTTGAAGAATTGGGCATTGACAGACTCTTTGTTGACGAAGCTCACAGTTTCAAAAATCTTTTCCTTTATACAAAGATGCGTAATGTAGGCGGTATAGCACAGACGGAAGCACAGAAGTCATCCGACCTTTATATGAAGTGCCGCTATCTTGATGAAGTCACCGGGAACAAAGGCGTTGTGTTTGCTACGGGTACACCTGTTTCAAACTCAATGGTAGAGCTTTATACTATGCAGAGATATTTGCAGTATGACGCACTCTCGGATAAAAGGCTTCAGCATTTCGATTCTTGGGCATCCACCTTTGGTGAAACCGTTACTGCTATTGAGCTTGCTCCCGAAGGTACGGGATACAGAGCAAAGACACGCTTTGCCAAGTTCTATAATCTGCCTGAGCTTATGATGATGTTCAAGCAGGTTGCGGATATTCAGACTGCTGATATGCTTAATCTTCCTGTTCCCAAAGCAAACTACCACAACATTGCTGTTAAGCCTACGGATATTCAAAAAGAGATTGTTGCTTCACTCGGTGAGAGAGCTGAAAAGGTAAGAAACAAAATGGTTGATTCAAGCCAAGACAATATGCTGCTCATAACCAATGACGGCAGAAAGCTGGCACTTGACCAACGCCTTACCAATGATATGCTTCCCGATGAACCTGATAGCAAGGTATCTGTTTGTGCAGATAATGTCTTTAAGATTTGGGAAAAGACAGCCGAGCAGAAATCAACACAGCTCATTTTCTGTGACCTTTCCACTCCGCACAATGACGGAAAGTTTAATGTTTACGATGATATTAAAAAGAAGCTTATTGCAAAAGGTGTACCCGAAAATGAAATTGCATTTATCCATAACGCTGACACAGAGGCAAAAAAGAAAGAACTCTTTTCCAAAGTCCGTGAAGGACAGATAAGAGTTCTTATAGGCAGTACGGCAAAGATGGGTGCAGGTACCAATGTGCAGAAGAAGCTAATCGCAATTCATCACACGGACTGTCCGTGGCGACCTGCTGACCTTCAGCAGAGAGAAGGTCGAATTATCCGTCAGGGTAACGAAAATCCCGAAGTTGAGATTTACTCTTATGTTACGGAGGAAACCTTTGATGCTTACCTCTATCAGCTTGTAGAAAACAAGCAGAAGTTTATAGGTCAGATTATGACTTCCAAATCGCCTGTGCGTTCAGCAGAAGATGTTGACGAGCAGGCGTTATCTTATGCCGAGATTAAAGCTCTTGCAACGGGTAATCCCTATATCAAGGAGAAAATGGACTTGGATATTGAGGTTTCAAAGCTTAAGCTTCTTTATCAGAGCCATTTAAGTCAGAGGTATGCTCTTGAAGATAAGCTGATAAAGAAATTCCCGACAGATATTAAGACATACGAAATACTTATTGAAGGTTACAAGAATGACATTCAGCTTGCAAAGGATAACACATTCCCGGTTGAGGATGGTATATCTACAATGGTGATTGAAGGTGTCGCACATAATGACAAGAAGGCGGCAGGTTCCGCTATTCTTGAACTGTGTCACGCAATGACTTCACCCGAAAAGAAATACATCGGTACTTACCGTGGTTTTAATATGTACTTATCTTTTAACAGCTTTGAGAAAGAATACAATGTAACTCTTGAAGGTGCATTACAGCACAGTATATCTGTCGGTGCTGACATTCAGGGTAACATCACTCGACTTGATAACCTTATATCCCGTCTGCCTGACAGACTTGAAGCCTGCAGGGAAAAACTTGCTGAAACTGAAAAGCAGATTGAAAACGCAAAGGCTGAAATCGCAAGACCGTTCCCGAAGGAGCAGGAGTTCAAAGAAAAAAGTGAACGCTTGGCCGAGCTTAATGCTCTGCTTGATATGGACCATAAGGATAATGAGATTGATGAAGGTGAGGTTGTGGAGCAGGCTGAAATTATGGTGAAGCAAAAATATAGAACAGCAAGATAGATATAATAAAAAGAATTAAAAATGTTATTACAAAAAATGAGTAGTAAAACTTGTGTGTTTCAATGCTATTATAACAAAGATTCGTATATCAAATGAGGACGAAAGATGGTTCGAATTATCTTATGACAAATATTGACAAATTCCTCTGTTTTTTGTATACTGAAATACAATGTAAAAATAGGGAGGCTTTTAAATGTCAGAAACTATTGATAAGATTTTGCGCCTTTCTCGATATGTGTATAATAACCCTAATCTTGAAAGTATTCCGAACTGGATTGAAAATGTAAATGTTGAAATTAATTCTACTGAGTCCTATGTTTTGTTTAAGAATATAGTTAGAGAAGAACTAAAAATATGCAATTATGATATAAACAGTGTAGAAGAATTTTATGATCATATTGAAATACGAATAAAAGATTATATTGATTGCTTTACTAATAATTTAAATTTAGATGTTTTAAATAGCTTAACAAGCTATAAATATGAAACCAAAAAGGCGCATGGTATTATAGCAATATGTGATGACGAGACTGATTTATTAATAAGTTTTTCAGAAAAAAACAGACTCAAGTTTAATTCGGAGAATTTAAGAGGAATTAGAAAACAACTTGAAATGTCTAGTGAAAAATTGTGCCTTGTTTTGAAGAAAAATGGTAGAGATTATGAAACAGTTGGAATTGCAAATATTTCCAATGTGGAGTGTAGTTTTTATTTTGTTTTGGTTGGTTTAATGCATTGGCATATGTTGTTAGGTGGAACTATGACCCAAAAAAAGCATAAAATAATAACATATAAATATGGTCGTTATTTTATGGAAAATTCTATGTTTGATGAAAATCGTTTTATTTCAATTGTAGAAGAAATGTTCCCTGAAATTGAAAAACAAGTAGTTGTAAAAATTAGTGATTTCATTAAAACTATTTCTAAACAAAAGACAGGAGCTTCCTTAGTTATTTTAAGTGAAGAGAAGGCTAAATCAGAAGCTGAGCGGCTTTGCGCTCTGTACAAAAGAGGAACAAAAATAGAGAAATTTGATTTGCGCAAGAGTGACGCTACTTTAGGAGGTATAAACGATATTGCATTGGGCATAACATCTATAGACGGTACATTGCTTATGAGTGCAAGTGGAGTTATATATGCTATAGGAGTCATTCTTGATGGAGTAGCTGAAATTGAAGGAACACCTAATAGAGGTGCTAGGTATAATTCAATGGTAACATATGTTCAGGATAAGCAAGCCGTTGGGATTATAATTTCAGAGGATGAAACGATGGATGTTGTAACAAAACGTCTTAAGCGGTAATACATTAAGTGCATTTTTTGTAATAAAATGTCTAATTGGCAAAAAAATAAATGGTCAAATTGCACAAACTTATCTGTTTGTAATTGACAAACAGATATAATGGTTGTATAATTGGAAACGTGAAACCTTTAACGAATATTTGTTCGTTTGGGGTTAATTTTTATTGTTAGAAGGTAGTATTATGTTTTTTGTATCTGAAGATTACAATGAAAACGAGCATATTGATAATATAACGTTTAATAGAGTTGCAAGAGAAGATCGAGAGGCAACTGAAGAGGGTACGTATTTCTATAACCGTTCTAGACATGCACCAAAAATTGAAGAAAGCAAGAAATTTGGTAGTGTAGAAAAACGTGGCGAATAAGTAAATTATTATACCCAAAGCGACGGATAGTGTGATATCCGTCGCTATTAGTTTTAGGAGGAGTTGAAAAATATGTCAAAAAAAGTTGATGCACGAGTTTTAACATTTGATAAGTGGAATATTCCTAAAGAGGGTTCTTATACCAGTATGCTTAAAAAGGATTCATATCTAGCTACTTGTTACTTTGATATTATCAAAATAAAAAAAGTAGGAAATGAAAGCGTAGATGTTAGTTTTTCAGATATAAAGAATCCAAATAGTTCTCTTATGTCACAATATTATAGCGCCATTCAAGATAATTCTTTTTCCATAAATATTGTTCATAGAACACAACAACATTATTTTTTACTTACTGATGTTACCGGTGCAGAAAAATTTTGGGATAAAGCCGAGAATACTAATAGACCTTTAGTGGTAACTATGTTGAAATTATGCGGAACATCATATGATGAAAGTATTAGCGTTTTTAAAGAACGTGTCGAAAAGATATTTTCTGATAAAGATTATGTGTGGTACTATACTCTTGATTTTAGCGAAATTGTAATTTTTTCTCTTGTTGATAGTTTGCAAAAATATTTGACTTCTATTTGGGAGTTAAACTATGAAACATTTGACAAAAACAACCAAAGAGTGATTCAAGATACAATGACTGTTTTAGGTGCTAATGCAGTCACATTGTCCGATTCTTCCGAAAAAGAAACACTTAAAGAAGAGGTAAATATTTTAACAAGAATCAGCATTAATGATATAGATAAATATTATTCGGAATTTCATGATAAAGCTTTGAAAATATTAGGTGTTGAAGAAAATGATGTAGATAAAAGTTTTGGAAGATATGATTTGGTTTTGACGGCAAAAGGCAAGCCTCTTTATACGGCGATGGAACTATACAATCTTTTTGATCAACAATCATCAAATAGTTCGGAATCAATTGCTTTTTTTGATGCTTTTGAAATATGTATAACTGTCCCATTGAAAGATAGTTGTAAAATGAAGAAGCAAACAGAGGTTGAAGAAACGAAAAAAACGTTAAAAAATGGCAACAATCGAGAGTTTTATAATAAGGCAAAAGTTTATTTAAAAACTCTTTGTGAAAAATATTATGATTCTATAGATTTAGCTTTTGAATCAAATCCAACTATTGATAAAGGTTATTTTCTTCCGGCGTTTGAGATTTCCAACTCAATATTAAGTGTTTTAAAAAACGGATACGTTGAAGATTTTATTATCAGTATTTATCAATCATTTTGTGCAATGTTAAGTTATGTGACAGACACATTAAAAGAATCAAGAGATTTGATTTATGGAAATAAAATATTAGAACATTTATATAAGTTGCAAAGAGAGTATTATAACAATTTATGTACCTTAATAAATTGTACAATGAGAACAGAACCGCAATTTATTCATGTTCAGGCATTTCACGCTATGATTTATGGTGTGCCACCAAAGTTATTAGCTTTTTATACCTCTCAAGCTGATTTGATTCGAGAAATACTTAGCAGTGAAGAAAAACAAGATTTCTCATTTATGTTTGTACCAGATTTTCAACCAGATGTTCATGTCGTCTCTATGATGAGGGGTTATAATGAAAAAGATCAGTTGTTAACGGTTTACATAAATGAGCAAACATTATTAAATCCTCATAATGTAATTAGTACGATGTCACATGAGGTTGCTCATTATGTAGGTGAAACTTCACGTTGTAGAGAAGCAAGAGCTAAATATATACTTGAAGCGATTTTGGGCTTTTTTTTGGAGAATTTTTTTATTCACATAGGACTTAAGTTCGCTTGTTCGGATTCTTTGTATAATTATATTAAGAAGATATCAAAAGATATAGCAAGCCTAATAAATGATAATATGTCTGAATTCAAACATTATCAAATAGAATATATGTCGTCTTTAAGAAATTTCATTTTAGATACAAACAAACTTTATGAAATCCTTAAAAAAGATGAATATGTTGATAAATTAAATGATCTTTTCTATGGTTTTATCAATATCAGTAAAGAAGAATTTTCAGAATATTTATCACAGAAACTTGATCCTCAGATTGGATTTTCAGCTTCTGACTTATTTGATAATAAAGAATATTACAGGATAGCTTCTGAATTAATGGTTAAAGAATTTTTGAGCTTTTATAAACATAATGTTGCTAAAGATAAAAAGCGTATTATTGATAGAATAATATCCGTGTTCAAAGAGACATATGCAGATATGGAAATGATTAATCTTTTGCAGATGCCCAAAGATGAATATAATTCAATTTTTGAGGAAAAGTTGATTTTAGATGATATTTCATTAGATTTGCGTTTGTTGATAATTAATCATTGTTGCTACAATGATAATGGTAGATTTGAGGATGGTTACAATTGTATTATCGATTCTGCTATCGCTTATATTAATCTATGTGCAAGCAAAACTCATATTATTCTGGAGAGTCCAGAGAAGAAAGAAAAGTTAGAAGAATTCAGAAAGACTTATAAATGCTTAAAGATTAAGGCGGATGTTTCAAAGCCGATCAAGAGGATTTTTTCAGAAATTGATAGGTATAAAGATAACCTTATAGAGATGTCAACTAAATGTGAAATTTAGGAGTATTTCAACGTATAGTTTTTTTGATTCTTAAAATAACTAAGAGCAGTTTTTTGGTGTTTACACCTTTGAAACTGCTCTTTTTATATTGTAAAAGTTTTAAATATGAAATCAAAGAGAAGAGAAAATGCTCTACAAAGTATAGGAGGTATGATAAAAATAGTTTGACAATTGATTACAAATAAGCTAGCTACTTAAATTTGAAAAGAAAAATATCAATACTGATTGATATTTTAGTTATATAATTTCAATATGGTTAAGGGAGAAATTGCAATGGGAATTTCTGATGATAATATTGATAAAGCAAGAGAAATGGACCTGCTGACTTATCTGAAATACTATGAGCCTTATGAACTTAAAAGAGTTTCAAGAAAAGTTTATACCACTCGCTCTCACGACAGTTTGAAAATTTCTAACGGACGGTGGATGTGGTGGTCAAGAGGTATCGGCGGCAAGAGTGCTCTCGACTATCTAATTAAAGTCAAAGGAATGCAATTCCTTGATGCGGTAGGTTTAATTCTCGGCACACAGACGGTTATACCAAAGGAGGTTTATCACAAGGCAAAGCCGCCTCCCAAAAAGTTTTCTCTGCCAAAGAAAGCGGAGAATAATGAAAAAGCAGTTTCATATCTTTTAAGCCGAGGAATTTCCGGAGAAGTCATAGACTTCTTCATTGATAACGGAATGCTATATCAAAGCTCTTACCGTAACAATGTTGTCTTTGTCGGCTTCGATGAAAAAGGAACTGCAAGATACGCTACAATTCGTTCAACAAACGCTAAAAGATTTTTCTGTGATGTCAGCGGAAGTAATAAAAGATTTTCATTTCGTCTGACACAAAAGGATGCAGATACCATTCACATTTTTGAAAGTGCAATAGATTTAATTTCATATATGACCATAGTTGAAATGCAAGGTGCTGACTTAAAAAATCAGCACCTTGTTTCTCTTTCGGGTGTAAACATTACAAAGAAGTTTTCTGTTGTTCCTCTTGCACTGTCCTCGTTTGTTGAGAACGGTGAAGAAATAAAAACAATTCATCTTCACCTCGATAACGATGAGCCGGGACAAAAGGCTGCAGAGCATCTTACAAAAATTTTGTCCGAAAGATTTGAAGTTGTAAATCACATTGTACCTTACGGAAAAGATGTGAACGATTATCTGTGTCACTTGAAAAATGAAAATAAAAATTCTTATGAAAGGACTGATTCTTTATGAGTGAATACAAGGTAACGATTACCGAAAAGTTGAAAAGAGATGTGTATGTCGAAGCGGACAGCTTGGAAGAAGCACAGCACATCGCAACAGAAAATTGGTACAAGGGTGATTACATTCTTGATGCCGATGATTTTTCTGAAATCAATTTTGATGCGGAAGAAGTTGAGCCGCAGGAAAAAATCAAAGTTGTTCTTTTACAGCCAGGAAAGATTGCAAAGGTTACAGAAATTGATTCCACCTACGAAGCTATGAAAGAAATTGTCGGTGGCGGAATTGATATTTATCAGCTTGACAGCAGAGTTGTCATTCACAACCGTGACGGAAAAAACGACGGCTTGGATTATTGCCGAGCTATGCGTGACGAGGACGGAAGAGTTGTTGACATTATTGCCGGCACTTGTTTTGTCTGCGGCACAGAAAATGATAACATATCAAGTCTTAACGAAGAAGAACTTTCAAAAACCTTGAAAGAATTTAAGCTTCCCGAAAGATTTTATTCCGTCGGTGATGAAATCAATGCTGTCCGTTTCAATCCTGAAAAAGATTTAAGCAGATGAGGAGGTGATGAAAAAATGAAAGAGTACAAAGTTATTGTTATGCAGGTCAGAAATATTGATATGAAGGTTATGGCTCGTTCTGACAAGGAAGCAGAAAGAAAAGTCAAAGACATCGTCGAGAACACTGACCTGCTTACAAAGTGTGCCGGTGATGAAGCAACGCTCATCAAAGCCTTCACCGAAGGTGAAAACAACACGATTGCGTGTGATGCGGATTGTGAAAATTGTCCTATGGACGATTACGAGGAATGCCTCATAGACGAGCTCTATTAAAACAATAAAATTGATGGCATTAGTATTAACAAGCAATGGATTTGTCCGGACAAATCCGCTTGTTTAGGGGGTAACCCCTAAAAGACCCCAATGAAAGGAGGAAATGCCAATGAGCACAGCAGCATCTGTATGTCTATTTCTGCTCGCTATCACTTTAAATATTGCAGGAGCAGTTACCGTTGCAATTTTTAAAAGGAAAGGATTGATATCGTGCGAAGTAGACCTATAAGATTTGAGGTTTGTTTCAATGAAAAAGAATACGAAAACCTTTGCAGACTTTGTAAGGAAACAAAATTGAATAAAGGAAGGCTCATCCGTCTTTTAGTTGAAGGCTATGTACCGCCGCAGGCTCCGCCTGTTGATTATAAAAAACTCATTCGTGAAGTCAGAGCTGTCGGTAACAACATCAATCAGATTTTGTTTTATGTAAATACAAACGGAATTTTAAATGTACCTGACTTAAATGTAGAGCTGAAAAAATTAAGAGAAGTTGAAAAGTTTATCCGTGAACATTACGAAGCAAAGAGGTACTGATTTGGCAACGGTTAGTCTTTGGAAAGTTGATAACAGGCTCGACCATGTGATTAACTATGCAGCAAACATTGAAAAAACTTCTCTTAAAGACAAAGAAGATTTAAAAGATGTACTCGACTATGCAACAAGGTCATCGAAGACAGAAAAGAAACTTTTTGTTAACGCTCTTAACTGCACTCCTGCCTCTGCTTACGAACAGATGCAGGAAACAAAAAAAGAATACGGCAAGAAAAACGGTATATTGGCTTTTCACGGTTATCAATCTTTTGCACCGGGTGAAGTTACGCCCGAAGTTGCACACGAAATCGGAATGAAGTTTGCGGAGCAAATGTGGGGTGACAGCTTTGAAGTTGTTGTAGCCACACACCTTGATACCGGTTGCTGTCATAATCATTTCGTCCTTAATTCCGTTTCATTTGTTGACGGAAAAAAATATAACTCTTGTAAAGCAAACAACAGACGGATGAGAGAATTGTCTGATAATCTTTGCCGAGAGTACGGTCTGTCTGTGATTGAAAATCCCGGACCTTCAAAGCACATAAGCCGTTATGAGTATATGGAGGAAAGGGCTGGTAAGGTTACAAAGAATGTAATCTTCAGAAAAGATATTGATGAGTGTATTCTTCTCTCGGAAAATGAGGAAGATTTTTTCAGAGAGATGAAGAAGCGAGGATATACTTTCGATTTAAGTCACAAGTATGTTACGCTGTCCCATCCTTTGTTTCCGAAAGCAAGACGATTGAGAAACCTCGGACAAGAGTACGAACCTGACAGACTTGCCGAGCGTATCGAAGAAAACATACGAAGAAAAAGGGTTGGGCTTCCCGAACAGGATAACACCGTCGAGGATTACCTTGAGGATTTGGACAATGAAAATTATCAGCAGGTCTATGTTCGTTTCGTCACGGTTGTAAAGATTGTAAAAGCAAGACCTGAAAGAAACAGAGAATTACAAAAGCGATTTTTTCAGGAGGTCAGAAAGCTTGACCGTCTGATTGAACAGCAAAATCTTTTATGTGACAACGATATTGAAAGCTACGAACAGTTAGAACAGTTCAGTTCTTCTTGTAAGGATGAATTGTCAGAGCTTACAAAGGCAAGAGATATTCTTCGTAACAAACTTAAAGTCGCAATAAGAAGCGGTGATGTAAAGGAAGAAAATGAAATCAGAGAACACATCACCAACCTCTCCGTGATGATTAAAAAGCTGCGGAGAGATATTGTTATTTGCGACAGAATAGAAAAACAAAAGCCTGTTATTGACGAGAGAATAGAGCAGGCTAAAGAATTTAACAGCAGGAAGGAGTTGATGAATTATGAACGCATCAGGTGATGCTGCCGAACAAATTGTGCGAATGTCTTTGGAAGGAGTTCAGGTAGCAGCAAAGATTACGGGTGACAATGTTGAGCGTCTTGCCAACTTACTTATTATCGCATTGAAGGATAATTCAAATACTTCAATAGGTAAAGCTTCTCTTACAAAGATGCTTAAAACAAATAAGCCGATTAAGGTTTTTGAAATCAAGGATGAACACCTCAGAAAGTTTTGCGAGGAAGCAAAGCGTTACGGTGTTATGTATCATGTGCTCAAAGATAACAAAGCCAAAGACGGTAAGTGTGACATAATGGTGAGAGAAGAAGATACCGAAAAGGTCAACCGAATTTTTGAACGCTTCCAGCTCGGTACACCAAATCAGATGACAATACGAAAAGCGGTTAAGAAATCTATGGAAGGCAGACAGGATGTACCCAACAGAAGTACACCCGGTCAGATGCCGACTAATGAATTTATTGAACGGCTTTTCAGCAAACAGCAAAGAGAGAAGAGTTATTCCACGAACCCTTCTCAGGCGAGGACGGAAAAATCCCGTCTGTCCGAGCCTACTTCCGTGAGCAAAGAAGCTCAGGGTCACTCAAGGGAAAAAAGTGAGGCTGAATTACGGCCTTCTGTGAGAGGTAAGCTTAAGCTTTACCAAGAGGAAATTGAAAGAGAAAAGGCAACGGAAAAGTCCGCAGCGAAGAAAAATTCACAAAGCAAAGCACCTACACAGCCAAATCAAAAAAAGAAGAAAGGAAATAAAGAACATGTCAGAGGTTAAAGAAAATTCAAACGAAACTTTTAACAAAGACGATTGGAAAAAGCAGAGGCAGGAAAGCAGAGCAAAGGCTTATGAAATGCTCGAAGAAGGTACAAAGAGTTTAACGGACACAGATAAGTTCAAATCTTATCTTGATGTTCAGAGCCGCTTTGACAGATACTCTGTAAGTAACGCAATCTTGGTAACACATCAGATGCCCGAAGCGACAAAGCTCGGCGACTCAAAGTATTGGCAGGAGCAGGGCGTATATATCAACAAGGGCGAAAAGGCAATTACAATCCTTGAGCCGGGTAAAGAATTTACAAGAGAGGACGGCACAACGGGAGTTAGCTACAATGCGAAGAAGGTCTTTGACATTACACAGACCGACGCTGAAGACACTCGCAGAAAAAGAAAACGCCCCAACGAAAACATACTCATTAAGATTCTTGTAAAGACTTCTCCCGTTCCCGTCGAGATAAGAAGTGATTTACCCGAAGGCATTCCCGCAATCTATGATTCAGAGAAAAATGAAATCCGTATTATGCAGGGTATGACCGCTGAAGAAATTTTCAGAGCACTTTCAAAGGAAATAGCTCACGCAGGTATGGACAAGGGCGAATATAACCGTGAAGCAAATGAATTCACAGCAAGAGCTGTTTCCTACATCACTTGCAGAAGAATGGGCTTTGAGCCTGAAGATTTTGAAAAGAACGAGAAGCTTTTCGAGGACAAAAGTTCCAAGGAAATCAGAAAAGAGCTTTCAAAAATCCGTAGCGAAGCCAACTCAATTATAACATCGATGGAAAAAACAATAGAGGCAAGAGCGAGAAACAGAGATGCGAGATAAAGGAGTGTTTGTATGAGGTCACGAAAGCGTGTAATAGCTCTGGACGACTTTGAACACAACCTTTTGATTAACGGCTTTAACGAATTTCGCAATATGCTTCTTGAAGAAGAAAAACCGACAGAAGATGTCGATGAATTACTGCTGAAAATAATTGATGCACCTCTTGAAAAGGATAAGAGGAGAAGCGGATATGAAGCAAGATAGGTTATCTAAAAACAACCTTATACTTTATGCCTGCGGTTTAATACCTGTTATATGGTTTGCTCTTTTAACGGCACCGTATATGGGTGAAGGTCTTGTAGGAATAATTGAAAACTTAAGTGTTGCATTTTCAAATCCTTTTAAAATATCTTTCTGTGAGGACAGTCTGAAAACTGTCCTCATTTTTATTGTGATATATTTTTTGGGTATCGGTATTTACATTTCAAGTGAAAGAAACTACCGACACAGAGAGGAACACGGCTCCGCTAAATGGGGCAAACCCGAAGTAATATCGAAGAAGTATATGGAAAAAAAGGATATATGTGCGAATAAGATTCTCACTCAGAACACAGCGATTGGTCTTGACGGCAGAAAGCACAGAAGAAACTTAAACATATTATGTGTAGGTGGCTCCGGCTCCGGTAAGACCTTCCACTTTGCAAAGGTTAACATTGTCAATGCCAACACATCGTTTATCATTCTTGACCCGAAGGGTGAAATTCTCCGTGATACAGGTTATCTTTTAGAAGAAAAAGGTTACAAGATAAAAATACTTGACCTTATCAATATGGAGAAAAGCGACTGCTATAACCCCTTTGTGTATATCAGGGATGATAACGATATTCAGCGACTTGTAACAAATATTTTCAAAAATACTACACCTAAAGGCTCACAGGCACAAGACCCGTTCTGGGACCAAGCGGCAAGCCTGCTTCTTAAAGCTATAATATCCCTACTGCACTATGAGGCACCTCCCGAAGACCAAAACTTCCCGATGGTGCTTGATATGATACGGCAAGGTGATGTCAGTGAGGACGATGAAACCTTCAGAAGTCCACTTGACAGACTATTTGATGAACTTGAAAGCAATAAGCCGGGACACATTGCTGCAAGATATTACCGTTCTTACAGAAAGGGTGCAGGTAAAACCCTTAAATCAATTCAGATTACATTACTTGCAAGGCTTGAGAAGTTTGACCTTAACTCACTTGCTTCAATAACACAGAACGATGAAATGGAGCTTGATAAAATCGGTGAAGAGAAAACAGCAGTTTTCTGTCTTATATCCGATAACGATATGAGCTTTAATTTCATTGTCGGTATGTTATATACTCAACTTTTTCAGCAGTTATATTATCAGGCAGATTTCGTTCACGGAGGCAGACTTCCTGTTCATGTCCACTTTGTGATGGATGAATTTGCTAACGGTGTGACACGTTCTGCACCAAAAACGGTAGGAATAACCGACAAAAGTGCAGCCTAATATTTAGAGAACTGCATAACCGAAATTTCAAATGATGGGGTAACGCCCTGAAGGGAATTCACTGATACTCCGAATAGCAGAGTCATTTACAGATGTCTTTTGTTATAAGCTCGGTAAAGTCGTGCGAAGTACACCCTAACAGTAAAATGTAATAATTTTAGATGAGGAAACGCATTTAGAGGTAAATGTTGTGTGCGACAGTGCGGGTGGGGTTATTGTATGGTTAGAATGATTTTATATTAGTCTGACGAAATTCCGAATGTACGGCTCTAAACAAATGATTGGCAGAAATGCTGATATACCTAATAGGTATGCAAGCGGGGTAAAGTAAGATTTGTTAGTATGAAATACCTTCTGTGTTTACAGGACACAGTTATGCTTGCAGGGTTAAAGGAATGACCTAAGCAATAACAGTCCTAGGTTATGCGGAACGTGGAAAGCAACCAATACGGGAGCTGCTGTAACAGCGATAAAGTCCCGTAGTTGTATCGAAAATGAAGATATAATTCATATAAGTGCATTTGTGGTTGTGAGAGTAGTGGCACAGTACCGATGAAACCGTGATAATAAGCGGCGGAGGGATAGCCACAAGCCGATATTTAATCGGTGGAACGCCGTGTGATGGGAAACCATCATGCACGGTGTGAAGCGGGGGAAAAATCCGAGATGCTTGCGTCAGAGGTTTACCTATCGCTATTAGCACTTCCTGATGATTTTGACAAGCTTTTGTCAACAATGCGTTCCCGTGAAATTTCTGTATCAATTATCATACAGAATATGGCACAGCTCAAAGCTCTTTTTGAGAAACAGTGGGAAAGCATAGTGGGTAACTGTGATGAGTTCCTCTACCTTGGAGGTAATGAACAGAGCACCCACGAATATGTTTCAAAGCTCCTCGGTAAAGAAACTATTGATACAAACACATACGGTCAGTCAAAAGGTAAGAATGGTAGTTACTCAACAAATTACCAGATGGCAGGTCGAGAGCTTCTGACACCTGATGAGGTCAGAATGCTCGACAACAAATACGCACTGCTCTTTATCCGAGGGGAAAGACCTATTATGGATTTAAAATACAATATTTTAAAGCATCCTAATGTTGAATTTACCGCCAACGGAAAAGCCGAGCCTTATGTTCACGGCTTCAATGACTATGTCTCAGGCGGTTTACGCTTCAGCCTTAAAAATGATGCTGAAGCAAAAGAGGAAGTAACGGAAGAAGAGGATTTCGTTATTTTATCTAGTATTGAAGTTGAAGAAATTTTAAGAGAAATTTATAAGGAGGAAAAATCTAATGAAAAAAAGTAATTCAATCGTAAAATCATCAAAGTCACCCTTACAGGGTAATGTGAGAAAGGGATACAAGGCCTATGTAGGCATTATACTTTGCATCACAATGTTCTGCACCCTCGGTCTTACAGCCTTTGCGGCTGATGATCCCGTAGCAGTTGTTAATAACCTTTCAACCTTCATCTTCGGTCTTATCCGTGCTGTAGGTATGATTATTCTCGGCTTCGGTGTTGTTCAGGTCGGTCTCTCACTCAAGTCACACGACCCCTCACAGAGAGCAAACGGCTTCCTTACCGTTGCGGGTGGTATTATTATCACCTTTGCAAAGGAAATTCTTGACCTTATTACAGGTTAAGTAAAAAAATTATGTTACTTTTCGGGATTTACGTAACTATATGTATATAAGACAATTTTATATTTTTCGATGGTATTCGACATTAAACTCCTGTATAATCTTTAGAAGAGCCAACAGGAAAGGTAAGATGTATGATGTATAGTGAAAAAATTACAGTATGCTTTACCGGACACAGACTTCAAAAATTACCTTTTGGGTTTAATGAAGAAGACCCCAAATGTATTAAAATGAAAAGAATGCTGTGCAGGAAGATAGAAGATTTGATTGTAAATCACGGCGCTTCTCATTTCATTTCGGGTATGGCTATCGGAGTAGATATGATATGTGGTGAAATAGTGTTAGAACTAAAGAATGAACACCCACATATTACATTGGAATGTGCTATACCTTGCCAAAGCCAACCTGATAGATGGTCAAAAGAGATGAAGGACAGATATTACAGTGTTTTAAATCAAAGTGACTGCAATACGGTGTTACAAGAACAATATACATCTGACTGCATGCGCAAAAGAAATGAGTATATGGTAGAAAAATCTGAAATTGTTATTGCTGTTTGGGATGGTTCTAGTTCAGGCACCGGATACACAGTAAACGTTGCCAAAGAAAAAGGAAAAAAGATATATGTTTTAAATCCCGAAAAGTTATAAGCAGTTTGTGTTATGTTTTTATTAAAATCAATCAGCGGATACTCATAGATGTCTGTGTTGTTGAAAACGAAATCATCGATATTACAAACAAAGAAAGAGGTAGTAAAAATGAATACGGTTGTTTTAATTGAGAATTTGAAACTTACAGAAGCGGACCTTGAACAATTGAACGCGAATAATGAACACGGTATAGTCTTCAGTTCGTTAGATGAAGACAGTTTTTTACCTGAAGAAATAGTGTTTGTAATTATTCAAATAGCTCAAAACATTGGTTACAATGCCATCTATGATTCGTTAAAGTTTGTAGTTTCTAAAGTGATTAACTTGACTGAAAGTAAAAATAAAAACAATGATACTAAAATTGAATTTCAGTATAATGACAACAAGGCATCGTTCAGTTGCAATTTCACACTTGCTCAAGAGCAAAAGAACGAAATCATTGAAGCGATTCTTGAAAAGATGTTAAATAATTAATTGTTGTTGGTGAGGTCTATGTTAACAGAAGAAGAAAAACTTAAAATATATGCAGAATTTAACAAAAGCCGTCATTGGGATTATACAGATGAATTGATATTTAATTTTCTGATGTCTGTTTACAAAGAAAGCAAACCGGAAGATATAATAAAACTGAAAAAAGATTTCTTTTTTGTTGAAAAAGATATATTAAAATGTATGCTTTCATTAGAAAAACTTGATATAAAGCCACAGTATATGTCTTTATATGCAAGAAGAATGAATTCGAAAATATTTAAAACTGAAAATCCTACAATTGTTTTTGATGAATTGTTGCAGTTTACCATTAAATCATTTTATTTGTTGGTATTTTCTTTAGCTAATGACAGAAATGATGAAAACTTCGAAAAGTGTTTCAAGAATTGTGTTATGTTATTAGAACTGCAAGGTAACAGACATGAATTAGCAACATATTCGTATGAAAATTTAGTCGAAATGTGCAAATATCCTAAAAATATTTTAGATTTGTCTATGGATGCTTATTGGGTAAGTTGGACTTTTATTGTTGCACATGAGTTATACCATGTTTCTAATAATACGGCTGAATCATCCTATCAAGAAGAACTTGATTCAGATAAATATGCATATACAGTGATAATTAATATGATTCAAGCTCAAAAGCAGGGCAAAACTCCGAAGGATTTAGATGTATTTCACGAATATTTGTATCTTGCTCCCTTAATGATGCTTGAATTTTTTAAACTGTTGGATTTTTATAATGCTCTATTTGGTAAAAAGGCTGAATACATTGATTATCCTTCGCCTGAACTTCGACAGGAAAAACTTTTTGATATGTTTGACGAGTATATTCCTGACAGTTTTAATACAGTAGAGGGAAACGGAGTGTTTAATTGTTTTTTGGATGAGATTGATTTTATTAAAGATCAGTTAAAACTAAAAAAAGAAAACGGTGAATTAGATAGAATAAGAGAAAATTGACAAGATGAGTCGGTTCTGATAAGGAACTGGCTCATTTTGCTTTGAAGGGAGGAATCCAATGGAATCAAGTAATTGGGTTGTCCAAAACCTGCAAAAAGCACTTGAAACTTGGAACGATAAATTAAGCGAAATATGGCTTTTAATAACACAGTCACCGGAACAGTTCAAGGGCGGTGAAATATGGAATGTCATAACAGATATACACGGAGCATTACAGGCGATAGGTTATTCGCTTTTAGTGCTCTTTTTTGTTGTCGGTGTTATGAAAACCTGCGGTAGCTTTGCGGAAATGAAAAGACCTGAAATAGCGGTCAAAATGTTCATCCGCTTTATTCTTGCCAAAGCATCCATAGACTACGGTCTTGAGCTGATGATGGCTCTCATTGATATAGTACAGGGTATTGTATCAAAAATAATGGCGGCATCGGGACTGAGTGCAGTAAGTCAGACGGTTTTGCCCGACAGTATTGTAACTGCCATTGAAGATTGCGGATTTTGGGAAAGCGTTCCCTTGTGGGCGGTAACTCTTATCGGCAGTCTTTTCATTACGGTACTGTCCTTCGTTATGATAATGACCGTGTACGGCAGATTTTTCAAAATTTATCTGTACACAGCCATTGCACCCGTTCCTCTTTCATTATTTGCAGGTGAGCCTTCCTCATCAGTTGGTAAGAGCTTTATCAAGTCATATACCGCCGTCTGTCTGGAAGGTGCAATTATCGTACTCGGCTGTATAATATTCTCTCTGTTTGCAGATTCTCCGCCCGTAGTTGATGAAGCTGCGGCGGCTGTTAATCAGGTGTGGAGTTATGTAGGCGAGCTTATTTTTAACATGATTGTCCTTGTCGGCACAGTCAAAATGGCTGATCGTGTTGTTAAGGAAATGATGGGATTGTAATAAAAAAGATGCAACAAATAACAAGGATTAGAATTATCAGCCAATAGATAAAAAATACTGTTTTTCTTAGCAAAATAGTTGTTGCTTCTAATACTTCGCTTATTATAGACATCTTGTTTTTTAAATTTACTACAAATGATTTTTTGTAACATTTTGATTTTGATGTTATTTTATTAGTTTTACTGGATTTTTTAGAATGGTTTGTCATATTATACGCTCCTTTGATGATTTTATTGTAGTGTTACTACATTTTTATAATATGACCAAACCAATTTTTATATTCATCATTTCAATAAATAAAAATTAAGTTTCAAAACAAAATTATATTATAGTAAAACGAACTATTCAGTAGGATTGATAATCCATATTTCTTCTATTTTCTTTTGCAATATGTGTGATATTTTCATAGCAATCTCTAGAGATGGGTTAGTTTGTCCGTTTTCATATCTGGAGTACTGTTGTTCGGCAATATCTAATTTTTTAGCAAAATCACGTTTGTTTAACATGTACTCTTGCATTCGTATTTTTTTTAGATTGTTAATAATCATAATGTTACCACCTTTTATAATAATATAGTAACTTAGTATTATAAATGAACTTTATTGAGATTGTAGTCAAATTTAGTATTATAAAAAAATATTTATAGGAGCTGATGCTATTTGGAAGTAAAGATAAACCGTGAAATCGGTGACTATACCGAAAGTGTCTACTTCGGTCTGTCACTTCGTCAATTTATCTTTTCCATTCTTGCCTGCGGTGTTGCCGTAGGCTTGTACTTTTTACTTAAACCTTTATTCGGTATAGAAACCTTGAGTTGGGTGTGCATCTTGGGTGCGGCACCCTTTGCGGCAATAGGCTTTTTCAGTTGGCACGGTATGACAGCAGAAAAGGCTTTCTTTGCTTACCTTCGCTCTGAAATCCTTATGCCGAATGAGCTTAAATTCAAATCAATAAACCTTTATGACGAAATAGAAAGGAGTGATAAGGATGTTCGACTTACTCGGAAAGCTGAAAAGCCTCGTAGGAATAAGCGATAATTTCGGTGACGGTATGGCTGTTCCAAAATCTGTGCAGGACGCAATAGACATAAGAGCAGTTTACCCCGACGGCATTTTCCTTGTCGGTAAGGACAGATATTCAAAGGTCTTTAAGTTTACCGATATTAACTATGCCGTAGCAAGTAAAGAGGATAAGGAAACAGACTTCTTCAAGTACAGTGATATTCTTAATTCTCTTGAAAACGGTGTTTCAAGTCAGCTTACAATCATCAACAGAAGAATAAAAAGCGAAGAGCTTAACAATCTTCTGCTTACAGAAAGACAGAATGACGGTAAAGACGTGTTCCGCCGTGAAATAAACGAAATGCTCACAGGTCTTGCTAACAGTACAAATGCCATTGTTCAGGATAAATACATTACCCTGACAATTCAGAAGAAAACGATTGAAGAAGCAAGAGCACACTTTAACCGTGCCGGTACTGATTTGATTGCCCATTTCTCACGAATAGGCTCAAAGTGCAGAGAGCTTGAGCTGACAGAAAGACTTCGTATTATTCACGATTTTTGCCGACCTGATGACAATACAGATTATCAGTTTGACCTTCGTGACACAATGCGAAAGGGTGAAAGCTTCAAGGACTATATATCTCCCGACAGCTTTGAGTTTAAGGGCGATTATTTCAAGGTCGGAGATAAATTTGCCCGTGTGCTTTTTGTCAGAGGTTATGCCTCTTATGTCAAGGATGAAATTATCCGTGTAATTACAGATTCCTGTAAGAATATGATTTTTAACTTTGACATTGTACCCGTGTCAACTCAGGAAGCACAGAAGTTTGTAGAAAAGCAGGCACTCGGTATTGAAACAAATATAGCAAACTATCAGAGAAAGCAGAATGCCAACAATAACTTCTCTGCAATCATTCCGTATGATATGGAGCAGCAGAGAAAGGAAATCCGTGAGTTCTTGGATGATATTATGACACGTGACCAAAAGATGTTTAAGGTTGTAATGACCATTATGCACACGGCTGATACTCTTGAACAACTTAACACCGATACTGAAACTATTGTAGCCGCAGGCGGTAATACCTGTCAGATTGGCACTTTAAGATTTCAGCAGTTGGAAGGCTTTAACGCAACGCTTCCCATAGGCACGAATAAGATCCTCGCAAGGCGTACTCTTACAACGGAAAGCCTTGCTGTTTTTATGCCCTTTAAGGTGCAGGAAATACAGCACAAGGGCGGTGTATGTCAGGGTGTCAATGTGATTTCTAAAAACCTTATCGTTGTCAACCGTAAGGAGCTTCTTAACGGTAACTGTATTATCCTCGGTGTTTCGGGTAGTGGTAAATCCTTTACGGGTAAGGAAGAAGTATCAACACTTCACCTTACTACCGATGCTGATATTATCATCATCGACCCGGAAAGAGAATACAAAGCCTTAGTTGAAGCATTAGGCGGTCAGGTTGTTCAGCTTTCTGCGACAAGCAAAAATCACATTAACTGTCTTGATATTAACCAAGACTATGCGGACGGTGACAATCCTATAGCTCTTAAATCAGAGTTTATTATGTCGCTGTTTGAACAGATTATAGGTACGGACAAGGTTGACGGTAAGCAGAAGTCAATTATTGACCGTTGCCTTACAAATGTTTATCGCAACTACATCAAGAGAAAGTACAAGGGCAAACCGCCGACACTTCTTGACTTGGTTGCAAACCTTAAAGAACAGCCCGAAGATGAAGCCCAGGAGCTTGCACTTAATATGGAGCTTTTTACAACAGGCTCACATAATACCTTTGCAAAGCAGACCAATGTCAACAGTGAAAACAGACTTCTTTGCTATGACATACACGACCTCGGCACACATCTTATGCCTATCGGTATGTTGGTTGTTCTTGACAGTATTCTCAACCGTATTACAAAGAACAGAGCAGAGGGTAGAGAAACATACATCTTCATAGATGAAATCTATCTTCTGTTCCGTCATCAGTACACGGCTGATTTCCTTTTCACTCTTTGGAAGCGAGTAAGAAAGTACGGTGCTTTCTGTACAGGTATCACACAGAATGTGGATGATATGATGCAGAGCCATACTGCAAGAACAATGCTCGCTAACTCAGAGTTCATTATTATGCTCAACCAAGGCAGTACGGACAGAGACGACCTTGCTAATCTTTTACAGATTAGCGATGACCAGATGAAGCACATAACAAATGTTGATGCAGGTCACGGTCTTGTTAAGGTAGGCTCTGACCTTGTACCCTTTGAGCGTAAATTTCCTAAAAACACACAGCTCTATAAGTTGATGACAACTAAAATGGGCGAATGAAAAAACATGGAGCTGTTTTTTATTTGATAACAGCTCCGCGTTTGCAATTATATAAGTCGATATGAATTTTGATTTTTAAGTAAGTTCATTTCAATAATAAATAACTTACTATTATATTTTTTGCATTTGTTTTCTGATAAAGTGTCTGCGATAGCATCTGCTTCTATATCATTTAAACAATTATGCAATTTGCAAATGATATTGTAACCATCAGTTGTTAACTTTGAGCGAATAAAAGTAGAAGTTATAGGTCTGGAATCAACTATACGTCTTATATTCTTATTTTTGTCTATATCTTGAGGTAGTTCAAGTTCCAATCTTAATCGATCAATAAAATGGCATAGAACTTGGATGTCATTTCTAAATGCATCTATACTTTTTTCCTTTTCTATTTGTTCTTCTTTGAGTTTTTCTATCTTATTGAGATGTTTTTGCCAAATGGCAGTAACCGCCAAACTTGATATAGCACCGGATATGATTCCTATAATTATGTCTCTGATTATATCTAAAACTATTTCGTTCATTGTGTATTCCTTTCTTTTAGCACTGTAAAATCTATTATATATTTTATTTAACTACAAATCAATAGAAAAAAGAGGTGATAAAAATAAAAAATCAAATTAAAACCCTTGAGGTTGTTGAAAAGGTCAAAGAAGCGGCTACACAAACACCAAATGCACAGAGCAGAAAAACATCCTTGACAAAATCTGCTGTATCAAAGGCAAAGACTAAAACCGAAGAAGAAGCCGAAAGGCAAGATGTTTCAAAGGATGATAACCCTTCGCCTGAACAGTATGCTACGGACAAGGTAACAGAAACAGGTAAAAATGCGGCTGAAAATCTTGTAAGCGGTACAGCAACGGTAACCAAAAAGGTTGCCCGTAAGGTAAGAAATAACCGCAGAGCAAAAAAGGAAGTATCTGCTGACGGTGAAAATCCACCGACAGAGGATATTCCCGAACAGCCACAGATTGAAGCGACCAAACAGGAGCCTCAAAGGCTGGAGCAGAAAAGCTCTGCCAATAGGGAAAAGACAACTTCTGAAACACCTATAAATGAAACAAAAAAATCCGTTGCTGATAGAAAGCAACAGATAAAATCTAAAGTCAAAACTGTTAATGAGGATAAACCCAAAGAAAGGTCTAATCCTCGTACTCGTAAGCAGTCTGCACCAAAGCAGAAAGCAAAGCGTGAGATACGCAATGTTCGTTCAGGGGACAAGACAATTAAATCTGCCGATGCAGGAATAAAGCAGAGTGCGAGAAGTCTTGAAAACACATCAAGGCAGATTAAGACTGCACAGAAAGGTACAGAAGCCGCAAAGAAAAGTGCTGAGGTCACTGCAAAGGCGGCTAAAAAGGCTGAACACTCGGCAAGAGTTACTGCTAAAGCAACTGCGAAAACTGCTAAGAAAGTTGCAGAGGCAACAGTTAAAGCTGTAAAAGCAACCCTAGCGGCAGTTAAAGAGCTTGGAGCCTTGATTGCTGCAGGCGGTACAACGGCAGTAGTTGTAATCATTGTTCTTTGCTTGCTTGCGACAATAGGCGGAACCTGCTTCGGTATATTCCTTTCCAATGACAAAACAACGGGAAGTGATATGACTATGACGCAGGCTATTTCATCTCTCACATCAGAGCATTATGCAAATCTGACTGCATTTAAAGAAGGCTTTACCTACGATATCGTTGAAGTACAGGGTGATTCCAACATTGAATGGAAGGATGTTCTTGCTGTTTATGCGGTAAAAACAACAACCACTGAGGACGATGCCTTTGAGGTTGTAACTATCAACGAAGAGAAGTTAGAATTGCTCCGTGACATAATGAACGATATGAATAAGCTGACGGGTGTAGTTACACCTAAAGTAGTTGCACAAACCGTAGTTACCACCGATGAAGATGGTAACTCAATAAAGACTACCGAATATGTCACCAAAAAGGTGCTGACGGTTAATATTATCCGTTTGTCGGCGGAGCAGATAATTGAACTTTATAACTTTAATGACGAGCAGAAAAAGCAGTTAAACGAGCTTATGAGCGATGATTATACTGACCTTTGGAATGAGCTGATAGGCGGTAGCGGTGAAATCATTATGTCGGGTAGTTCTTGGGTAAGTAAAGGCTACTTTACATGGCCTCTGCCCGAAACCTTTACCATCACATCATATTTCGGTACAAGAGTTGACCCCATTTCGGGCGAAATTAAAACTCACGGCGGTACTGATATTGCTGCTCCCGGAGGTACGCCTATTCTTGCGGCGGCTGACGGTACGGTAGTAGTGGCAAGCTATGATGCGGACGGTTACGGCTTCTATGTAAAGCTAAAGCACGATGATACTTATTCCACAATTTACGGTCATTGTTCGGCACTTCTTGTTTCGGCTGGTCAGACAGTAAAGCAAGGACAGATAATAGCAAAGGTTGGTTCAACAGGTTACTCTACGGGTAATCATCTTCATTTTGAGGTGATTCAGAACGGCGTAAGAGTTGATGCACTAAATTATTTTAGCACTATATGAACTTTTTAAACATTAATTACAAAGCTAGTTTAATAAACTCTCTAACAATTTTGCTTCAACTTGCGTTGTATATATTCAATGGGTTTATATAACAATAAATTCTAACCGTTTTAAAGTGTATTTTACACTTTTAAACGGTTAGAAAGATGTTTTACTCAGCATTTTTTATCGTTTCGGTTTATATTTTTGTCGTTTTTTCTAATTTTAACTTTTTATCCTTTAATTATGCTAACATTTAAATATAAAAATAAAGTTGTTTTGATTATCTTTATTTTAGTTGTCAACTGTTTAATATATTTTTTAAACAGTTGGATGATAAATTGTGGGTGAGTATCAATTGATAGGAGGTGAACAAACATGGTGAAAGCAATTGCTGTAGCAATAGTTACTATTCTTATGATGTTCGGATTATCATTTGATGCACAGTAAGTAATATAAAAAAATACATAAAAAAAATACATATTACCACCCACAATTTATCTTATTAATTATATCATTTTTTTTACTAT
>JAZSPI010000033.1:0-8977 GCA_045537395.1 Acutalibacteraceae bacterium
TTACTCTTCTTACTGACTCTCAGGGCAAAAAGATGGGCAAGACAGCTGGTAATGCTGTTTGGCTCGATCCTGATAAGACTTCTCCCTTCGAGTTCTATCAGTATTGGAGAAATGTTGCTGACTCTGATGTTCTCAAATGTATCAGAATGCTCACTTTCCTCCCAATTGAGGAAATACAGAAAATGGACAGTTGGGAAGGCAGTCAACTTAACACAGCAAAAGAAATCCTTGCATTTGAACTCACTAAACTCGTACACGGTGAAGAGGAAGCAAAGAAGGCAGATGAAGCCGCTAAGGCACTTTTCGGCGGCGGAAGCAACACAGACAATATGCCTACAACCACTCTTACAAGTGAAGATTTTACTGACGGCGCAATCTCGCTTATTGACGTACTCGTAAAAACAGGAATCATTAAGTCAAGAGGAGAAGGCAGACGTCTTATTGAGCAGGGCGGTGTTTCTGTTGACGATGTTAAGGCTAAGAGTTTTGCTGAGGTTATTTCACTTTCGGACTTTGAAAAAGGTTATGTGATTATCAGAAAGGGCAAAAAAATATTCCACAAAATTATAGTTGAATAAATAATATTTCACCGGATTCAGATAAAGAAATCCGGTGATTTTTACATGTAAAAACACCTTCCGTTATTTCAGGAAGGTGTTTTTTGAAATCAAAAATATTACACTTTTTTGAGTTTGTACATCACGTGGGCACCTAACATTGAAAGAACTACACCAACAGGAATGAGAACACCGATACCGGGGTCAACAAAGAAAAGAAGGAGCGTAACGGCGGCAATCGGGAATATAGATATCTTCCAATGTTTTACAAAATATGTTGCGGCAAGAGAACCGAAGATGGTATATGTGACCTGCTGGAAAGCAGGAGCAAATGCTTCACTTGCCATAAGTTTGGAAAAATTAGGATTAAGAGCAAAAATTACAACAAAAACGGCTATTACCAGCGTTGTAACAATTATGGATGAGCAGATGGCTATTGTTGTAATAACTTCGCCTTCCTCAGTGTTTGCTTTGACTTTTGAATTTTCCAGCGCATTAAGAGCACAAGGCATCTTAAGATTCATAATGTTTCCTGTAACAAAGGAAAGATACGTACCGCCGGCACCAAGCATAGGAGAATAGGCGATTACTTCAATTATACCTGTAGCAAAGAAGAATGCAATTGAAGCGAGACCTTTACCTACGACATCCATTCTAGGAGTTACACCGAAATGCAGACAGATAACAACAGGTATACTAAGGAAAAATATGAGTGCAGCAACAATCCAGATTCTACCCCATGTATGTACTTTATCCATGTAAGTTTTCATAATTTCATTTCTCCTTTCCTATTAATAACGCCATTCAATTGCGGCAAGTTCAGGTGCAAACTGATTAATAAGCACAACAACAACCATTGCAAGAACCATGCTCAGAGGCATAGAAAGTGCATCAATCCAGTTTTTCTTAAGTTTTTTGTTGACAAGAGTAAACAAGAGCATAAAACCGATTGATGAAACGAGTGCAGTAAGGGAAAGGACACCTGCGCCGTCACCGATAATGTTTTCCTTGCTTGAACCGAGGCCGGCAAGACCTCTGCCGATAAAAGCGGCTATAAGACCGATAAAAGCAGCTGCAGTCATAACATCCATCCATGCAGAATTTTTTGATGCAACATTTGAAACACCTTTTTGAATTTTCTTAAGTACGATAGGTATAAGAATAAGCGGAAGACAACTGCCTATTGTCATAACAATTGCAATTTCAGAAAAAATCTGCGGGTCGGTAACAGGCGAGGCTATGCCTCCGGTTAAACCTGCCGCTTCAAGTGCTGCAATCGCTGCCGTTGTTTCATACTGAATTGCACCGATAACCGTAAGTCTTATCCAAGGAAGTACGTAACCTAAAGCAACTGAAAGGGTGATAACGGTTACTGCGATTCCTATTGCAGGCGCAATAGAAAAAATAGCACTTGAAGTCACAGCGTTTTTTAATTTTTCCTTTGTAATTCCGAGTTCAAGACCTCTGGTCCATGATTTTTTCATAAAGAAGAGCGCTTGCACACAAACGAAAATAATCACAGCAAGGATAATTAGATACATAAAACCGTCCGATTTAAAATCTGAGAACATATTTTTACCTCCGTGTATTTTTTGAATAATTTAGCGAATTGCTTTATGATATGATATCATTTTATCTTTTATTAGTCAATGAATTAGCGAAGAAATGTTACAAAACCTTTGACATAAACGAGAAATATGGTATAATTGCTAAGATAACCTATTAATATTTTCTTTTCTGATTTCATATATTCTATCGGTGATTATTATGAATGCAGAAAATGAAAAAGATTATTATTTTCCTGTTCTTGTGAGTCAGATTGTTATATGTATTTTGCTTACAATTGCATTTTATCTTTTCGGAACAGAAGGCGGTTTTAAAGATGACTTTCTGAACATGATTAACAGAAATATAGATTCTGTTGAAATCAACAGCGCTGTCGAAACTTTTCGCAGACATCTCTATGCCGGAGAGATTTTTACCGTGCTTAATATAAAGGATGATTTTCCTGATGACAAATACGCATCAACAGAAAATTTGACCGGTACCGGCGGTCATGATACAACTCTCAGACGCGCTAAAGAAAATGCAAGTTTTGCCCCGGTTTATTCTACTGTTAAAATCATTTCACCTATTGAAACGGGAAGATACACTTCATACTTCGGTTACAGAATCAGTCCGATAACGGGTGAATACGGGTTTCACAGCGGCCTTGACATAGCAGCACCAAAAGGCACAAAAATCCGTGCTGCTTTTTCAGGTAAGGTATTGAAAACAGGCGCAGATGATAAAGCCGGCAATTATGTCTATCTTTCTCATAACGACGGTTTTGTTACCTTTTATTGTCACTGCGAAGAAATCCTTGTTGAAGAAGGAACTGCCATAAGACAAGGTGAAACGATTGCTCTTGTCGGATCAACAGGATATTCCACCGGACCTCATCTGCACTTCGAAGTAAGAAAAAACAACATTAGATTCAATCCTTTGTGGCTTCTTGAAGTATGATTTTTACTTTAAGCAAAACCAATGTGAAACTTTCTTTTTCATTTGTTGCTCTTGTTGTTCTTATGCTTCTTTTGTGCGATGAGATAATTGTATTTCTCTCACTTATTTCTTCTATCGTTCATGAAAGCGGACATTTGTTTTTTATGTCAATTCTTGGTGATGTGCCGGAAAAGATAGAATTAACTATGTTCGGAATGAGGATTGACAGACAGACAACCGTAAAGGTATCTTATAAAAAAGACGTTATAATCTCTCTCGGCGGAATTATATTTAATGTTATTTTTGCTGCTGTATGTTATATATTGTATATTTTTACAGATTGCTCAATTTTATTGGTTGTTATTACTGTAAATATTGTTATTGCCTGCGTAAACTCTTTTCCTGTCTCAGCACTTGACTGTGCAAGGGCGCTCAGAAGTCTGCTGTTAATCTATTATGATAATTCTGAATGTGAGAAAATCACCCGTGCAGTCTCATATATTTTTGTTGTGATATTTTTCTTATCAAGCACCGTTTACATCAGTTTTTGCGGTACAAATATAAGTCTGATTATTTTAAATGTTTATTTAATCATTATTACAGTCATAAAGAAATGGAGTTAAAGAAATGATAAGTAAAGATGTTGAAAAAATTCTCCCGCTTGTTCAGAAACCCGGCAGATACACAGGCGGAGAACTTAACAGTGTTATTAAGGATAAAAACAGGATTAATCTGAGATATGCTTTTTGTTTCCCTGACAGTTATGAAATAGGTATGTCCCACTTAGGTATTAAAATCCTTTATTCTGCAGCCAACGCCAGAGAAGATGTCTGGTGTGAAAGAGTTTTTGCTCCGTGGACAGACATGGAAAAAGAAATGAGAGAAAATAATATACCCCTTTATGCTCTTGAAAGCGGCGATCCTCTTAAGGCTTTTGACCTAATCGGCTTTACTCTTCAATATGAACTTTCCTATACAAATATCCTTAATATGCTTGACCTTGCAGGTATTCCTGTCCGTGCATCAGACAGAACCGGTCTTACTCCTATAATTGTCGGCGGAGGGCCCTGCGCCTGCAATCCGGAACCGATTGCTGATTTCTTTGATTTATTTATGCTCGGTGACGGCGAAGAAGTTTCTGACGAACTGTTCAACCTGCTTATTGAATGTAAAAAAAAGAAAACTACCAAAGGTGAATTTCTGAAACGTGCGTCACAGATAAAAGGTGTTTATGTGCCGTCATTATACGAAATTGAATACGGTGAAGACAACACTATAAAATCTGTTACTGCTAAGTATAATGCACCTGCAAAAGTTACAAAAAGGATTATATCCGACCTTGATTCGGTTCATTATCCGGATAAGTTTGTTGTACCTTTTATTGAAGTTGTTCACGACCGTGTTGTGCATGAGATTCAGCGCGGTTGCATACGCGGATGCCGTTTCTGCCAGGCAGGATTCTTATACAGACCTATCCGTGAAAAATCAGCAGACACCATTAACTCTCAATGTAAGAAACTTTGTGAAAATACCGGTTATGATGAAATATCTCTTTCCTCTCTCAGTACAAGTGATTATTCACATCTTGAGGATCTTATGGATAAACTTCTTTCCTGGACTGAAGATTACAAGGTTAACATTGCTTTGCCTTCTTTGAGAGTTGATAATTTCTCCGAAAAACTTATGGAATATCTTAAGAAAGTAAGGAGAAGCGGTCTGACTTTTGCGCCTGAGGCAGGTACACAAAGGCTTCGTGATGCTATAAACAAAAATGTCACCGAAGAAGAACTTATGAACACAGCAAGGCAGGCTTTTTCGGGTGGCTGGACTGCTGTTAAACTGTATTTTATGCTTGGTCTGCCCACTGAAACTTATGATGATGTTGCCGGTATTGCAGAACTTGCTCAGAAAGTTGTAAACGAATTTTACAAAAATCCGGACAAACCTAAGGGAAAAGGTGTACAGGTAAGTATCAGTGTATCTTCTTTTGTACCAAAGCCTTTCACACCTTTCCAATGGGAAGCGCAGGACACCATGGAAGAACTCATTAACAAACAGAATCATCTTCTTTCTTCCGTTAAAACTAAGAAAATAAGTGTAAGTTATCATAAAGTAAATATAAGTTTTCTTGAGGGTGTATTTTCCCGTGGCGACAGAAGACTTTCCGATGTTATTGAATATGCATGGAGACACGGATGCAAATTTGATGCATGGGACGAT
This sequence comes from Acutalibacteraceae bacterium, assembly GCA_045537395.1. Lineage (GTDB taxonomy): Bacteria > Bacillota > Clostridia > Oscillospirales > Acutalibacteraceae > UBA6857. Next base: position 5,262 of record JAZSPI010000033.1, read on the forward strand.
AATTTCCTTTTTGATGTATGGATGGAAGCTTTTGAGAAATGTTCCGTTGATCCTTTGTTCTATTCAAGCAGAAAAAGAGCATACGAAGAAATACTTCCCTGGGATCATCTTGACTACGGTATAAGAAAAGATTTCCTCATTAAAGAAAGTAATAAAGCCTATGCGAATCAGACAACTCCCCACTGCAAAATTAAATGCGCAGGTTGTGGAACAAATATGCTCAACGGAGGTAAATGCGATGCGATGTGTAAGAGTATGGTTTAAAAAAATGGGCATGAGCCGTTATGTATCCCATCTTGACCTAATGCGCGCTATGACAAGAGCATTAAGAAGAGCGAAGGTACCTCTGTGGTACACTGAAGGGTATAATCCTCATCCTTATATAACTTTTGCTTTACCGCTGTCTTTAGGCATGGAAAGCCTTTGCGAAAGTATGGATATGCGTATAGTAGGGGATAGCACAAATGAAGAAATCTTCGGTATGCTTAAGGGTGCTATGCCTCCGGGTATTGAAATTATAAAAGTTGCTGATGCCGTATATGATCCTAAAAAAATAGCTTTCGGCGAGTTTGATATTCTTTTCAATTGTGAAAACAACACAGCGGTTGTTCTTGATTTCATTAAAGAAAGTTTATCAAAGGAGGAACTTATTGTTCAAAAACTCGGTAAAAAAGGAAGACACAAAGTCCTTAAAGATGTTAACCTTATCGAGTTTATCAAAGAGTATTCTGTTTCTTCTTTTGGAGAAAGAGTGAAACTCACGGTAACTCTTCCTGCCGGAAGCACAACCAATGTCAATCCGTCACTTCTGGCTGAAGTTATTAAAAAGGAGTTTGATAATATTTCTTACTCTCTTATCAGAAAGCAACTCCTTACAGAAAATATGGAACAATTTATATAAGTTGATTAATACCAAATAATATTAGTTTTTACTTGATTTTTTGAATATGTTCTGTTATAATGTATGGGTATTTTTAATATTGGAGGATATTTAAATGAATTTTTTAACCGCACCCACAACACAGGGTTCATCAACATCAATGATTATTATGCTCGTTGCAATGTTTGCAATTATGTATTTTGTGATGATTCGCCCTCAGAAAAAGAGACAAAAAGAAGAACAGGCAATGAGAGATTCCGTTGAAGTCGGTGATGAAATCACAACAATCGGCGGCATCTGTGGCAGAGTTGTTACAACAAAAGAAGATTCACTCATTATTGAAACAGGTGCTGACAGAAACAGAATGGTAATCAAACGCTGGGCTGTTCAGACAAACAACACTGCAAACGAAAGATTGCAGGCTGAAAGAGAAGCCGCAAGAGCTGCTGCCGAAAAAGCAAAGGAAGACAAAAAAGCAGCAAAAGATAAGAAGAATCTTGACTAATCCGTAATAAAAAGTGACACCCCTTCATATTCATTAATAATGAGTATGAAAGGGGTATTCTTATGTCTCAAAACAGTAAATCAAACAAAAAAAACAGTAAATTGAAAAATTATTTATTGACACAGTTTATTTTTCTGATTGGTTATATATGTTTATTTCTGATTATTTCTGCAATTTGCGTAAGCACCGATGTTGGTGCAGAATATGTTCAATATGTTTCTCTTGTAATGGTTCTGTTATTCTCTTTTTCAGCAGGTTTTATTGCCGGCAGAAAAGAAAGAAAAAACGGCATCATTTCAGGAATTGTTGCGGCATTGCCTCTTAACTGCATTATGGTTGTTATATCTGTGATTATGAACGGATTCAAAGTAGATTTGAATTTGTTTTTTACGATACTAATAGGTCTGTTGTCATCTTCAATAGGCGGAATCATTTCTGTTAATATGCGTCTTAAGAAATAATGAAAATCAATGCAATTATAACATCTGACATAATCAAAAAAGACGGAATATTTAAGGACAGGATTTTACTGATAAACAGCCTTGTAATTACCTTCGGCATTATAACAGGTACATTGTTCTACACCATAAGCGAAGATTATCTTGCTGGCGAAATATGGGAAAGTTTTGTAAAGTTTAATATTGATTTTACAGCAAAAACAAAAACAGAAGTGCTGTCAGGTTTAATTATGGGGCATTTACCGTATGTATTTATGATGATACTTTTCGGGACAAGTGCAGTCGGTATATACTTTATAGCACCGCTTGCATTCATCAAGTCAAGCGGACTTGGTTTGATTGTTGCGTATTTGTATTCATCTTTTGGTCTGAAAGGCGTTGAATATGCCCTTATTATTTTTTTGCCCGGGAAATTTTTTGTTATACTTTCTATGCTTTTACTAATGCATACAAGTATTAATTACTCAGCACATATAAGAGGATTAATAAGAGGGGACAGCGTAAAAGAAAACAGCAGTACACTTTATATGTTCAAAGTGTTAACTGCTGTATTAATGTTTATATTATCGGCATTTGTTGAATGTTTTCTTATTATCAGTTTCTCCTCGTTATTCAGTTTCTGACGAAACAAACTCCTTGCTCAAAGGATTTCTTTTTGCTGCCTCGCGCAACTGTTTATTTTCCACGTGAGTATATATTTCCGTAGTAGCAATTGCCTCGTGTCCGAGCATCTCTTTAAGAACGAGTACATCAACATTTCCGTGCTGATACATCAGAGTGGCGGCTGTATGTCTTAATTTGTGGCAAGAGTAGTGCTGACCGTCAAGACCGATAACTTCAAGATAATGATAAACCATCAACTGAACGGCTTGTCTGCCCATTCTTTTATTAAGTCTGCTGATAAACAATGCGTTTTTATCGTCACCTTTCAGTTTATCGTGAGGTCTTACATAAAGATATGCATTCAGAGCATCAATACAAGCCTTGTTGAGATAAATTATTCTTTGTTTATTTCCTTTGCCTGTTACAACCATTGTTTTTTCAATAAGATTAATATCTCTTACATTGAGTCCGACAAGTTCAGCGAGTCTCAGACCGCAATTAAGAAACAAAGTAAGAATACAGTAATCGCGCTCTTTATTTGCACCTTCAACGCTATTAAGCAGTTGCTGACTTTCTTCCAGAGAAAGATAACGGGGGAGTTCCTTTTTTCTCTTTGCAACCTGCAATTGTGATACAGGGTTTACGTCAATATAGTGCATTTTATCTGCAACATATTTGAAGAAGCCGCGTATTGAAGAGGCTTTTCTCGACCTCGTTGTTGTATTATTTGCACGAAGACCACCGCAGTATATTAAAAATTCATTAACATCTTTAAGTGAAATTTTAGAAATATAATTCACATCAATGAAGGTCAGGTCAAAATTTTTTTCTAATTCATCGGGGGATTGGAGACCCATTTCTTTTGCAACGAGAAACCTGAAAAATAATCTCAAGTCAGAAATATATTCATTTACGGTCATTGTACTTCTGCCTTTAACAACACTAAGTTCACTGATATATTCATTGACAAGTTCAGGCAGAAGACTTCTGTCTGTATAATTAGACATGATTAATTCTCCTTGTATCTTTTAATATATCAACTATACAAAATTTTTTCGCACTTTGTCAAGTGCTGTTTATAATTTTTTCCGAAAAGTGCGTTTGATGGAATTATTTAAATCGATGCAATGTATTATAAAATATTTTCTGTTAAACAGTATTTTCGAAGATTAAACAAAAAATCTGATAAACTGAATACTTTTTGTTTAAACATATTTTATTAAACGATGGATGTATTGATTCAATAAAATTAATGAAGCAAAAACTTTAT
>JAZSPI010000013.1:0-72369 GCA_045537395.1 Acutalibacteraceae bacterium
AGTTCAGATAGTCGGTGTTTTTAGCGATGAGGGTCCACCCGTTCCCATCCCGAACACGGTAGTTAAGCTCATCAGTGCTGACAATACTTGGCTGGAAGCGGCCCGGGAAGATAAGGCGATGCCGACACAATACCACCTTAGTTTTATCTAAGGTGGTAAACTGCTTTTAAAGTTTGTGGATATTACGCTGTGATGTGCATAAACTTAATAGTGTAAATGCCTTAATAGCTCAGTCGGTAGGTTCAGTCGAGCCGCTGCCGGTGGCAGAAGAAGGCGAAGGCTGAACAGGAAGAAACAAGGAGTGTCACGAAGTGCTCCAAGCGAGTGAGACGACTATGTTTCTGACCGTTTCGCGCGGAACATACACCGATTAATATCTATGCCTTAATAGCTCAGTCGGTAGAGCACGCGGCTGTTAACCGCGGTGTCACAGGTTCGAGTCCTGTTTGAGGCGCCAAAAAATGCAGATACCCATCAGGGTGTCTGTATTTTTTTATTGGTGCATTTATGCGTTGAAATTAATCCAATTTCAACTGGTGGAAAATGAAAGAGTAGTGCTATAATAAAACAGTCGAACTTTATGCAAGTCGAATACTGCTAGCAGCAATCTGAAAAAATAGTATTAACAAATACTAAAAAGTTTTGACCCGTTTACGAGTGGTAGGGCGTGTGATGTTATGATATAATTCAATGCGGTTTTTAGGGGAGAAAATCGGTAATAACCTTATATATGGGAAAAGCAAACCACCGGTTGATTGAATGAACCGGTGGTTATGTTACCTATTAATAATACTCAACAACCATAAAGGTCATTCTTTCCTGAATGCTTTCTTTTCCGTGGTTTGTACCTATACCGCCGTGGTCAGATGTAATTATTACAAGCCATTCCTCTTCTGCAAAAGTGCTTCTGTTTTTCATGGCGGTGATAAACTGCTGAGCGTAACTGTCGGCCTGTAAGAAGGCGTCTTTATATTCGGGATTGTTATAGGTGAAGCCTTTACTGTGACCTGCGGAGTCAGTAGGCTCGAGAATGGAAAAGATAAAATCTGAACAGTCGGATTTGGCAAGTTCTTCCACGGTATAGTTAAAACTTGCTTCGTCATTTTTGCATTTGACGAAGTTTACGGGGAGACCGTTATTCTCGCAGTATTCCTTTTCAGCGAGATAGGTAGCATTTTTTCTCGAAAAATGACCTGCCCACTTGGTGATAAAGGCGGCACTGTCGATGATTTTTTCTTCTGTAAGAGAGGTGAAAAGGGTCTTTGTGTCCATGGTTTTGGTGATGTCGTTTCCCGTTATGCCATGCTTGTCTGCCCATTTACCCGTGAGAATGGAGCACCAGCCGGGAGCAGTAGAGGTAACCTGAGTGTTGATTTCGGGATAGTTTACACCGCCACAGTAGGCAAGATTAAAGGAAGCGCCGTTTTTTGTCAGAGTTTCGATTGCGCTTGAGTCTTTCTGAATTTCTGTAAGAATATCCGCACGGCATCCGTCGTAGCCGATGAGAATAGCTTTCTTTGAGGTTTTGCCTTCTTTAAGGGGTGAGCGGAAGTGTTCATCGATGATGGTGTAAATGTTTGTCTGCGGAATAGCGGTTTCTACGGTATTTTCATATCCGATGCTTTTCACATGATGTCTGAAAACTTCTTCTGTGTCGTCGGAGTCTTTTTTGTATTTGCTGTTTTCAAGGAAGAAAAATCCGCCTACAGCAAGGATAAGGACAAGTGCTGAGATGATAATAACTTTTTTCTTCATTTTCTTTTCTCCTTTTTGTTTGATGAAATGATTATATCAAGTTGAATGTGAGTTGTCAATTTGTTTTTCATCGCTTTCAAGTATTGAATAATCCTTTTCAGTGTGTTAAAATGTTTACGGGAATATGACAAAACAGAGGTAATGATAATGCATAATATTGTTCTTATTGCCGCGGCATTACTTCCTGCGGTGTTTTTATGTATTTATGTCTTTAAAAAAGACAGTGCAGAAAAGGAGCCATGGTGGCTTTTACTTTTGCTTTTGTTTTCGGGAGTTATTATCTGTTTCCCTGTAGGTGCCGTAAGCGAATGGTTACACAAAGTGGAGACAGATATCTTTCTGCCTTTCACTACACAGATGGACGGCGGAAACTATCTTGACGGCTGGCTTTTTGATTTATATAACGCTGTGGATAAGTTTATCGTAGTCGCTATGGTGGAGGAAGGCTTCAAATGGCTTGTTCTTTTGGCCTTTACTAAAAAGAACAAGCACTTCAACAGCCTTTTTGACGGCATAATCTATTCTGTTTTTATCGCTCTAGGATTTGCAGGTTTTGAAAATCTGCTCTATACTTTTGAGTACGGTGTGGAAACGGCTGTTATCAGAACGATAACGGCAGTACCTATACATATGTTCTGCGGAGTGAGTATGGGATATTATCTTACATGGTATCACATAAAACACACAGCCAAAGAAAACGAAAGAAAACTTATAGAAATAAAAGCAGTACCTGAACACACAAAGCACCTTCCCGCAAGACGTTTCTTTCTTATGAGTTTTATTATGCCTTCTCTTGCTCACGGATTTTATAATTTCAGTTACAGCATTAATAAGGCTTGGTCTACGGCGATTTTCTGCATATTTCTGGCTTTCTTATACGGCTTTTGCATGGGCAGAGTCAGAAAGATGTCAAACGGAGATATGCTCAACGAAAAGGCAGTACTGCTCATTCTTTATGAAAAGCACACTTGTGTACAGGAGGCTGTAAAGGCTATTCTCGACAAACGGAAAGAAAAGGGGATAGACAGTCACAATGTGAGTTTTGAAGAAATATGTGAGACTATTACGGAAAGAAAAATCAGTATTGAATGATAAATTTCAGGTTTATGAGATATAAGAAAGTATAGGACAAGGGGCTGTTTTTACGGCCTCTTAACTTTTAAAATTTTTCTTGAATTTATTTTCCTTTTGTGATAAAGTATTTTATAGTATGAGGAAAGGAAAAAAGATATGAAGAACGAAATAAAAATTAAAATAGAGTGGAAGTCCTGTCTGCGTGTGGGAATAAGCATCTTCGTGCTTTTCCTGTGTATACATTACTGGACATCTACTGCATCAATAATCAAGACCTTTATCGGTGCAGTTCTGCCTCTGATTATCGGTGCAGTTATTGCATATCCGCTTAGTATTCTTATGGGATTTTACGGCAAGCATATATTTAAAAATGCGAAGAATAAAAATCTTTTGCGATGCAAAAACGGCATCTGTCTTGCCTTAACATTATTGACATTAGCGGCTATAATCACTTTTGTGGTGGCTATGGTTCTTCCGCAACTGGTCAACTGTGTAAAACTTCTTATAGATAAAGTTCCGGGTGCTATCAAGATAGTCACGGACTATGTTTCACAGTTTGACTTTATCCCTGAAGACATTTTTGAAATGATTTACTCAATTGACTGGAAGTCGAAAATTGGCGAGATTATCTCTACGGTTACTACAGGTCTCGGCAGTGCAGCAAATGTGGTTATTTCCACGGTTTCTTCTGTTGTGTCTGGTGTTACGAGTGCAGTCCTTGCTTTTATCTTTGCCGTATATATTCTTCTCAGCAAAGAAAAACTTTCCGAACAGATGGATTCGCTGGTTAAACATTATATCAAGAAAAACATTTATGATAAAATCAGATATATTATTTCTGTTGCAGATTACTCTTTCAAAAAGTTTATCGTGGGTCAGTGTACGGAGGCTCTCATTTTAGGCGGTCTCTGCACGGTGGGGATGCTTATTCTCCGTTTGCCCTATGCTGTGATGATGGGTGCAGTTACTGCATTTACGTCTCTTATTCCCGTGGTAGGTGCTCTTATAGGCGGTGCCATCGGTGCTGTGCTTATCTTTGTCGAATCTCCCGTAAAGGCGCTTATATTCATTATCTTCATCGTTGTTCTTCAGCAGTTGGAGGGTGACCTTATCTATCCGAAGGTAGTAGGCTCATCCATCGGTCTGCCCGGTGTGTGGGTGTTTACGGCTGTAACCATCGGTGCAGGTGTATTCGGTATTTTAGGTATGCTTATAAGTGTACCTATCGCCGCTACGGTTTACAGGCTTTTAGGAAATGAACTTGACGGTAAAGGCATAGGTTCTGTGGGCGAGAGTGTCACGAAAGAAGTATTCGAGCCACAGGGAGAATGATAAAAATAAAAATGGGGCTGTGAAAACAGTCCCTTTTGGTTTGTACGGACATCTGAGTTTGCATACATCTCCGTCACGGCAGAGCCGTGCCACCTCTCATTTCGGGCAATGTCATTAACAAACATTTCCTTAGAAGTGTCATCTTGAACGAATGTGAAAGATCTTTGCGGAAAATAGAGTTTTAAGATCTTTCGCTATGCTCAAGATGACAAACTGAACTTTAAGTTAATGACATTGCCTTTCAGGAGAGGGTTTAAAAAATGAAAGCAGGTGTTTTATTTGTCATACCTGAAAAGAGATTCCCTGTCAGAGTAAATGTCTGTGATAGCGGAGCAGATAAAAGAGTGCCGGTCTTCCGGTGTGGAAGGTGGCTTTGCTGCACAAATACCCAGAGGCATCGATCTGATTGAAAAATTCTCACTCTGCGTGAAAAACATTCAAGAAACAAGTTATTGAATTTACTGCTGAAACAGGTTATTATGTTATTAAACTGATCAGTTAATAATGACAAGAGGTGATAACAATGACAATTTACCTTGGTGAAAACATAAAAAGATTAAGGCACGAAAAGGGTATTACACAGGAAACTCTGGCAGACTTTTTAAGTGTTTCCTTTCAGAGTGTAAGCAGATGGGAAAGAGGGGAGAGTTATCCGGATATTACTTTTCTGCCGCTACTGTCGAAGTTTTTCGGTGTGAGTGTGGATGACCTGCTTGGGATGAATGAAGCGCAGGATGAAGAGAAAATCAAAGAGTATCTCCAACTTTACGATAATATGAAATTGAAGGAGTTACCGTTACTTTTTGAAAAGTTTAAAGAGGCAGTAAAAGAATTTCCTGACGATTTCCGTATATCAGTACGGTATATGAGCCTTTTACAGGAAGTGGAAATTCGCAATCTTTCCATTGACGATATAGCCGCACGTGCTTACGAAAAAAACTCTAAAGAGATTACAAGAATATATGAGAATATACAGCGTCATTGTACTGATGACGGCATAAGAATCTGGTCTAAAACTATAATGATTTCACATCTTTTATGGAAATATCAGTGTATCTGTAATGCAGAAGGTAAATACCGTGTTTACAAGGAATACCTAGACCAAGCGGCAGAGATTATAAATACATTGCCTGCAATGAGCAATTCGAAAGAAATGTGGATGGGCGGTTTAACTTGGGACAGCGAAACATATTATGCCACCAACAGAAAACTGCTTGATGAACTTATGTATTATTTGCAGGAGACAACATACGGATATTGTTATGAATATACGGCAGAGCAGAGAATAAAAGTATTTGAGTATCAGTTGGGACTGTCGGAGTTGCTTTTTCCTGACGGGGATTACGGTAAGAACTGTTTCAACAGGCTTTACAGTTTAGGACAGACAGGTCATCTGTATCATCAGACAGGTGATGATGAAAAGGCATTGAAATATCTTAAGTCAGCCGCTGAATATGCAAGGGAACTCGACGGAAAACCGGATATTTCCGAAAGAGTTATGCGGTTTTATAATAGCGGACCTATATACCGTGAAACAAATGCATCACAGTTTATGAAACTGGTTATGACCGAGCATTATCCTCTATCTGACCAATTTAAATCCACCCCTGAATTTAAAGAGATACTCTCAATTCTTGAAGTATAAAATTATTTTTCATATTAAAAAAGCAGTCCGTTAAGTGAACTGCCCCAAATTGTGCGGACAGTACAAAAAAGCACCTATGGTAGGTAAAATAAATATTTAAGCAACATACTGACTTCGTTTTTCTTGCGGAGTCAGTTTTGTTTTTAATTGAATTCTTTCGTTGTTGTAAAAGTGAATGTATTGACCTATGAGGAGGCGAGCCTCCTCATAGGTTCGCAATTTCGTTCGGTATATGCATTCTGTTTTGAGAATAGAAAAGAAATTCTCAGCCATAGCATTATCATATGGATTACCACGTCTTGACATTGAGGGTGTAATGCCGTATGATTTAGTAAGGTTAAAATATGCTTGCGATGTATATTGAAACCCTTGGTCACTGTGGAGCTGCAACTCTGCAGTGACTTTTTCTTTTCTCTTCGCCGCTCTGATTGTGCTTAATACAAGATTTATATTTTGTTCTGTACCGGTTTTGTATGCTACGATACTGTTATCATACAAATCTCTGATTACTGAAAGATACAACATCCCTTGCTGTGTCTTTATGTATGATATATCTGTTACCCATTTTTGATTAGGCCTTTCAGCATTGAAATTTCTATTCAAAAGATTTTCATAACGGTGAAGATAATTGCCGTAATTGCGATATTTCTTTTTTCTGACTTCTGATAACAAGTTGTATTTCTGCATAATTCTTAATATGGTCTTTGGATCATGGTGTATTCCCTGTCTTTCAAGCCATATATGCACTCTGCGATAACCATAGGTTTTACCGTTCTTTACTTGGCATTCCTTTATCTTTTCGGCTAACGGTAAGTCTTTCGCAGGGATATCCATTCTTTTTACATAATCATAGTAACCACTTCTTGATACTCCAAAAAAACGGCACATTTCACTTATTGAATATTTTTCCTTATGACGATAGATAACCATAAACTTTAAACTTGTTCTCACTTCCTTTCTGTGAGCGAGAGAAAATCCCGCATCAATTCGTTTTCCATTTCCAACATTCTTATCTTTGCTTCTTTTCTAGCGATGATATATCGAAGTTCTGAAACCTTATCTTCCTCTTTAACAACATAATCTTTTGATGGTCTGCCTTTGCGTTTTAAAGATATTCCTGCCTTTAGTTTTTCTTGCTTTTTGTTATATCTTGTGAAAAAATTGTGTAGCTGTTTAAATGTGAAACCATATTTCTCGCCGATTTCTTTAAATGTGAATCCTTGATTTCGTAATTCTACTATTTCTTGTTCATATTGACTTATGTGTCTATATTCTCTAGGCATAAAAAAACTCCTATGGTAGTTTCTTTAATTCTACCATAGGAGGGCTCTTTTTTCTATTGTCCGTTTTTAACGGACTTGTTCATTAAGGGACTGCTTTTTCCTTACCATTTATTTTCTACATATTCGCAGAAGGCATACATATCCTTGATTTCGAGTTTTGTGCCGTCATCAAGAGTAACATCACCACTCCACAGACCGTGTACCTGATGGGTGTGCATTCTTGCAATGCCGAGGTTCATATCGCTGTGATGGTCGAATGTGGGTTTCATTGTAAGGTTGAAACGTCCGTCTTCGGAAATAAACTTCCAGTCCTGCATATATTTATCAGGCTTCGGGAAAGTTTCAACGTCAACAGCACCGAACTTATGTACCTTTCCGTCATAGAACAGACAGGTTTCAGTTGCGTTGCTTTCGTCGCCGATAGCCCAGGTGATTTCAAAGCCGAAGAGATGCTTTTCACCGTTTTCGTCGGTGAGGTAGGTAGAGCCGTTACCCCAGTACCATACCATTTTGTGAGGTGTGTTTACGCGTCCCCAGTCAAGGGTGAGGAATGCGTCTTCTTTTTTGAATTCATAAACATCGTCACCGAATTTGTAGAAGCCTTCACAGGGCATACAGTTCTGTTTGGTGGTCATAAAGTATTTCTTTTCGTCCCCTGCAAAGGGAAGAACTGTGGTGATATTTTCGAGACCGGGCATAATGTCCGCATCAAATTTACATTCTACAATCTTGTCCTTAAGAGGCATTCTGAACCAGAGAGTTCTGCTGTCTTCTCTTGTGTCAAAGTCAAACTCAGCCTTGCCGATTTTTTCGGCGAAGCGGTTGGGAACGTCACCCTTTGGAGGGGGAACGTGCTTGTTTTTACCGCCCAGGAAAAGTTGTGTGGCATCAGCGATAACCTTGCCGCCGACCAGGTCGATAAGTTTTGCAGCGATATATCCGCCGATAGAAATGTTGGCAAAACTTAACTGTACCATATATTTGCCATCGGAAATCTGATAGAAGTCCCATTCCTTTTTACTCATAGGGCTACCGGGTTTAACGAAATCACGGTTGTAATTGAAAACATTATGTCTTGCCCAGCCCTTTGCAAGCAATGTTCCGTCAGGAGCAAGAAGGGGAGTTTCTTCCGTATATTCTGTTTGTTTTGATTTTTCTTTCCAGTTGATGTAACTCTGGTAAGTTTTTGGTATGTTACTCATATTAACACTCCTTTTTTGTTTATGGGTATATTCTAACAGATTTTTACACAGGATTTCAATATTTTTGTTGAAATAATTTAATATCTTTCCTTTTTTCTAAAGAAAAAGAGTATTGCAACAAAACATATTAAAGAAACGGCTGAGATTACGGCGCCTGCTTTAATGCTGGGTACTGTGTATTTCAGTACAATTTCGTGTGCGCCTTCTTCTATTTCACAGCAAAGAAAATAACCTGCGCCTTTTTTTGTTTCTCTGCTTTGGCCGTCTATGAAAATTTCCCAGCCATCATCGTAGGGGACAGAAGTGAAAAGAACGCCGTCTTTATTGCTTGTGAGAGAGCCTTCTATATAGTCTGTATCAAAGAGAGTGATTTCCATCTGATTTTCTGAAAGAAGAGAAAATCCTTCACTGAAGTCTGTGTTCTTTTTACCGCAGAGGCTGTCCCATAAAAGTTGCTGACCGAGTTTTGGATTTTTTACGTCTGAATAACTGAAAGAGAGAATATCTTCCGATGCAACAAAACCAAGAGGGAGTGTGTTTTTGTTCTCTTTTATTTTTTGTCCGTTATCACCTGATATTATGTATTTCACGGAGAAAACAGCATTTAAAATATCCGATGATTTATAGTGTACACTCACATTTTTTGCATATCTTTCCAAGCCCATATTCTGAAAGAAGTCGTAAGCGTCTTTTGTCATAGTCGATGAATAATAATCTATGCCTTTGTAATTGTATTGCTGAGGATAGTTGTTCTTTTTCGTGCCCGACCATTCCATACGGGAAAAGATATCTTCGTCATCAAGGGCGGTAAAATCAGCCATAATCTCTTCGTGTTTTTGCAGAGAGTCTACTCTTGATTTCCACACATCACGGAAAAACTGACTGGTAAAATTAAGAGAAGCACCCGCCAGAATAAGAACGATTATGAGTTTCAGATGTTTTTTCTTAAGGGCACAGACTGTAAGAAATTCAGCAACAAGGGAAATCATAAGAAAAATTGCAAGGAAACTCTGTCTTGCCGGAAGCTGATTGGGGTAATGGAAGCCGTGCCAGATATATTCACCGAGATTGACACTCATCGAAAGAAACATAAAGGTTACAAAGATTAAAGCAACTGCTTTGTGACGGCGTGTAAATCTTTTTGAAAAAAGGAAGAAGAAAAAAATAACAAAAACCGTAACTGTGCAGTATATATTGGGAAGGTCATACTCAAGGGAAGTTTTCTGAAAAGGTAGTATGCGTAACAGAAATTCTTTCAGAGAGAAGTTGAGTTCCAGTTCTCCGCCGAAACCGAGGGTACTTGCTTTGGTGAGGGAAAGTGCCTTGTAAACGGGGAGAATAACCACGGCGCTCATTCCGCCGGCTGTAAGAGAGGAAATACCGAAGTTAAAGGTGAGGTGAAAACGCTTTTTCCATGTGAGTTTTTCTTTGAACATAAGAAAGAAAAACCACAGTACAGAAAAAATACATACCATAAAACTGAGGTAGAAACAGGAAACGATTGAAATGAACAAAGCAGTTATGTATAAATAAGGTTTGCCTTTTTCTGCGAGAGTTTCTATGCCGAGAATAACGAGGGGCAGAAGAACAACAACATCTGTCCACATAATCTGATTGATAAATGCCGTCATATATCCGTTTAAAGCCCAGGCAAAAGAAAGTACGGGATACAGGAAAAGTATTCTTTTGTAAGAAGCGTCTCTATGTGTTTTTATAAGTCTTAAGCAAAAGAAAAGACCTGCAAGAGATAATCTGAAAAGGATTGAAAGATCAATATAACTTACATGAAGAGAGTGAGGAAGAAAATAAATAGGGAGCCAAAGAAGGCTGTTTGTGTAATAGCCGCTTTGTGCCCAGAGGTTAAAACCGAGAGCGCCGTTAAAGGAATAGAAAAGTTCACCTTTCTTTATCGCTTCACTCATATTCATAAGCATCGGATAGTATTGGGAGAAACCATCCATTGAGCAAAGGGTGCGACCGCCGAAAGGCGCTATTCCGCAAGCGACGAAATTTATAAGAATAATTACTGCGGGCAGAGTGAAGGAAAGCGCAAGAGCGAGAGGAACGGTTTTGTCTGATTTTTTAAGTGAGATTAATTTTTTCATCAATTCGTCTCCGTTGTAGAGGTAGTAGTCGTTGTTGTATCTGTGCCGGGTTTTGACAAAGAGGAAAGATATTTATTACATTCAGAGGTGCCTTCTTTAACAAGTTCCATAGTCCTTGCATAAGAATCTTTCGACAGAGACAGCCCCGTTGTACTGTTTAAAAGACCGAGTTCTTTTGCTTTTTTATCCATATTTTTAGAAAGAGGAACAATGTTATAGGTGCCCGAATAAAGATGTACCCATGTAGGAACAGATTTGACCTTTTCTATTGCTACGGTACCGTCACTGTATTTTGAGATTGTCACTTTGAAAACAAGCCCGTCTTCCGTGTGACCTGTCTTAAGTCCCATAAGATTCCGCCTTTGGTTGGAAACCATATTACCTACAGAGTATACGCAGACAGTTTTGCGGGTTCCGTCGGTGGAGGTTATAAGGTCTACCGGCTGAACTACATGGGGATGACCGCCTATTATAATATCAACGCCCATATCGCAGAGTTTCTGTGCTATCTCTTTCTGGTGAGAGTCGGGTGTAAGTTGATACTCGTTGCCCCAGTGAAGATAAACAATTTTAACATCGGCGCCTTCCGAAATCATATTGTCAAGGTCGGCTCCAATTTCCGTGTAGAATGAATCAATATCAGTATAGTCAAAGGAATTGATAAGTTTTGCTGTTTCGCTACCCACAAGGATTCCGTTAAGTGCGGTTCCTTTTTCGTTTTCTGTTTCATAGGTGTAGCAGGCAAGACCGAGTTTTATTCCCTTTACATCTTTAACAAGATATTTTTTGTCTGTTTCTGCCGTGCGTGTACCGATGCTGTCAAGCCCCGATTCTTTTACGACGGAAAGAGTACGCTTTACACCGTGGGAACCGGTGTCATAGGTATGATTGTTGGCGGTGAGAAGACAGTCAACACCTGCTTTTTTCAGAGAAGTTACTATTGCGTCGGGAGAGTTGAAGCATGGGAATCCCGTATACTTTCTTCCGTCTTCTGTTCCCGCAAGGGTGGTTTCAAGATTGGCAACAAAATAATCGCAGGATTTTATCTCTGAGGCTATGTAGTCGAAAATACCGTCGAAATTATATGTGCCGTCACTTTTTTTAGCGCTGTTCATAACAGGTATATGGAGAAGCACATCACCTGCCGAGCCGAGAGTAACAGTAGATTCTATATAAGGCTCTTCGGGAATATATTCCGTTGTTGCTGCAGTGGGAATGGACGGTACATTTTCAATCCTTCCCGAAGAAAGAACAAACATGAACACTACGGTAGAAATTATCACTGCGCTGAAAACGGCAAGCAAAACAGCGGGCAGCGCCTTTGAATTTTTGTTTCTTTTGTGTTGTGCGTTCATTGTGTTTCTCCTTAATAGGGTTTTATTTTGATACAACTGAAAAAATTATAACACGGTAGGGAAATAAAAACAATAGCGAAATCCTGAAAGAAGGCTCTTTGTAACAAAATAGTAAACAAAAATTGTTGTGAAAATCTGTATAATCTTACAAATATGTAAAAAAATTTTTAGTGTGTTTTTATTTGTTGACTTTGACATTTATTGGTGTTAAACTTACATTTGTGTAATAAGATGGATTTGTGCGCTTTATATGCTTAAAGCGTACTTTTATCGGGAAGTTTATTCTCTTTATTTTCGATAAACTGTCTTAAAAAAAGGACACAAAGGAGGCTTTGAATGTAAAGAGAAAACGGTTTTATCGTAAAATATGATGTATTAACAGTTTATATATAGATATAAATAAATTCGGAAGGAAAATATAATGAAATTACCTGAAATAAATATGACACCCGTAAGTCATCCTTACCCTGAAACTACTATGTTCGGTGCTATTGAACTTTCAGCCAAAAGAGTGCCTCAGGCTCCTGCTCTCGACTTTATGGGAAAAATCACAACTTATGAAAAACTTGTTGAAAGAATTGAAGATGCCGCAAAGGCATTTATAGACTACGGTATAAAAAAGGACGATGTTGTTACAATCTGTATGCCGAATACCCCTCAGGCAATTGTCTGTCTCTATGCCCTTAACCGAATCGGCGCAATTGCAAATATGGTGCATCCCCTTTCGTCGCAGAAGAACATCACTTTTTATCTTGATTATTCCGAAAGTAAGATGATACTTACTCTTGACCAGTTTTATGAGAAGGTTGAAAAAGCGGTAAGCGAAGCGGAAAGAGATGTTGTTATACTTACTGCAAGAATACAGAACGAACTTCCTTTCATTAAAAGTGTTGCCTATAAGTACTTCAAAAATAAGGAAAATCTTAAGTTCCCTACAAGGAAAAAAGACCTTATTTGGGCTGATTTTGTAAAGAGAGGCAAAAATGTTAAATTGCCCGCAGTTGAATTTTCAAAAGAAAAAACTGCTGTTATTCTTTACAGCGGCGGCACCAGTGGTACTCCAAAGGGCATACAACTTTCGGATTTCAACTTCAATGCTTTGGGTATGCAGGTAGCAGAGATATCCGGTTGTAATCTTGATTACGGTTGCAAATTCCTTTCAGTTATGCCTGTTTTCCACGGTTTCGGTTTGGGTATCGGTATACATACAGTTCTTGAAAACGGTGCTCTTTCCATTCTTATTCCCCAGTTCACAAAGGAAAGTTATGCAAAGGCTGTTCTTAAAAATAAGCCTAATTTTATCGCAGGTGTTCCCACTCTTTATGAAGCACTTCTTAAGGTTGACGTTTTCAAAGGCGCAGACCTTTCATTCCTTATAGGTGTGTTCAGCGGCGGTGATGCTCTCAGTCCCGAACTTAAAAAGAGAGCAGATGCTTTCTTTAAAGAGCATAAGGCTAATCTTCAGATCCGTGAAGGATACGGACTTACTGAATGTGTTACCGCTTCCTGCGTAACTCCCGTTGACCGTTCTAAGGTCGGAAGTATCGGAGTTCCTTTACGTGATATGGAATACAGAATTGTTGAACCCGGTACATTCAATTATCTCCCTGCAGGCGAGATGGGCGAGATCATCATTACAGGTCCTACCCTTATGCTCGGCTATATGAAGGCTGACGAAGAAAATGCAAAGACTTTGCGTAAGGATGAAAACGGCACAACATGGCTCTTTACGGGCGATATGGGCAGCATGGACGAAGAAGGTTTTGTTTACTTCAAGCAGAGAATGAAGAGACTTATAGTTACAAGCGGCTACAATGTATATCCCTCACATATTGAAAACATCCTTGATAAACACGAAGCAGTTGACTGCTCCTGCGTTATCGGTGTAAAAGACCCCTATAAGATGCAGAGAGTCAGAGCGTATATTGCACTTAAAGACGGCTATGAAGCAAACGATGCAACCAAAGAAAAAATTCTATCCTACTGCAAGGAGTATCTTGACGTATTCGAAAGACCGAAGGAAATCATTTTCAAGGATGAACTTCCAAAAACTTTGGTAGGTAAAGTTGCATATCATACTCTTGAAGAGGAAGCAGCCGCCGAAGAGGAGGTTATGGCAAAATGAGTAAAAAAGTAACAAAACTCGGTAGCGGTTATTATTTCAACTGCTTTGCGATGAAAACCATTATCGCTCTTCTGAAAGATAAGGTTATAAAAGATAATAACGTTCACCTCGAATACTATAAGCCGAAGCATAAGTCTTTTCTTCTTATCGGCAATCACACTGAGGCTGCAGACCCCGGCTATATGATGGCTGCACTTAACAAATATATCAGATTTATCGCAAGTGACCATACCTTAAGAATGAGTCTTGGCTGGGCATTCAAACTTTTCGGCGGAGTTATTATCAAATACAGGGATAAGCCCTCCGACGCTCTTATGGATGACATAAAGGCAAATCTTAAGGCAGGTATCCCTGTAGGTCTGTTTGCTGAGGGTGCAATGTCTCTTAACGGACAGACAGGATATTTTTCTGAAAATACGGGAAGACTTGTTAAAGAGTCGGGAACCGCACTTATCACCTATAAGTATGTGGGCGGATATCTGAGAAGCCCCCGCTGGGCAAACAAATCAAGAAAAGGTCCTATAGTCGGACATTTTGTGGGAGAGTATTCACCGGAAGAACTTTCAAAGATGAGCGTTGAAGAAATCAATGAACTTATCCGCCGTGATATTCACGTAAATGTTTATGAAGAACAAAAGAAGAATCCTCTTTCCTATGAGGGCGAAAATCTTGCCGAGTGTGTGGAAAGAATACTTTATATCTGTCCGAAATGCGGTCAGGTGGGTACTCTTCACAGTAAGGGCGATGATCTTAAATGTGACTGCGGCGCGGTATACACTATGAAAGCAGACGGTTTCTTCCACGGTGAAGATGTTGTTTATGACAATGTATACGATTGGGATATGTGGCAGAGAAAGGTATGGAAGGAAAGACTTCTTTCTGCCGAAGAAACTGAACTTATTTTCTCTGAGGGCGGACAGATTGTGCGTATTGTAAAAGAAGATGAAGATGAAGTTCTTTCTGAAAATGCAGAACTTTCTCTTTATAAGGACAGATTTGAAATCAAACTCGAAGACAGAGTGATAACAATGCCTGTGAATAAAGTGAAACAGTCTTCTCTGGCTTCAAAGGAAACTCTTTTCCTTGTTGATGACAATATGTTCCTTGATATAAGAAGTCACACACCCAGAGCTTCCACAAAATATGTTGCTGCCTGGAGATATCTTAACGGTAAGGAATATTACTAAAATGACGGTCGGGAAAAACTTTTGCTTTCCCGACCATTTTATGTTGACTTTAAGAGTAAAGAGTGATAGAATTAGTTAACTTAATAAGCCTCCTTAGTTAAATGGATATAAGAACCTTTTGCTTTCGGCAAAAGAACCTTGTTACTCGTTGCACTCGTAATAATAAACCCAAAAAAGAATATTTGCCTCCATAGTTAAATGGATATAATAAACCCCTCCTAAGGGTTAGTTACAGGTTCGATTCCTGTTGGGGGTGCCAAAGTCACCTTGACGGTGACTTTTTTTGGTGAATGTTTTATTCACTTTTATGCAAATTCTCGGCTGTACAAAAAAGTGGCTGAATCAAAACCGGATTTGGTTTTGATTCAGCCTTTTCTATTTAACTGTCACTTTCATAGTAGCGGAATACTTTCCGTATATCTTTTCTCCGTTTACGGTTTTATAGGCTCTTACTTTCACATAATAATTTTTTCCTTTTTTAAGGCCTTTGATAACAGCAGAAGTTTTACTTGATTTTTTAACCGTAACGGTTTTACTTTTTTTCATATCTTTGTTTGCAGAATAACAAACCTCGTAGCCGTTCACATTTTCAATCTTTTTCCACTCCGCGGTGAACTTTCCTTTGCCCGCGGAAACCTTGGCTTTGGGCTTGGGCGGAAGTGTGTATACAGTTTTTATGTCGCTGTAACTTCCTTTTCCGGAAGAGTTTATTGCTCTTACACGGAAAAAGTATTTACGGTTGCTTTTTAGATTTTTAATCGTACAACTGTTGCTGTTTGCTGTTGTTTTTTTCTTCCATTTTTTTCCGTCGGTGCTTATCTGGATTTCATACTTCTGTGCGCTTTCAACTGCTGACCATTTGAGTTTCAGAGAAGCTTCTTTGACCGAACCCGCCCTTACTTTTTTTACCTTATCCGGAAGAGTGGATATGGTTACTTTGCTGTTTGCACTTTTATGCTTTTTTCCTTTCTCAGACACAAATGCAACGACTGCAAATTTGTACTTTTTTCCCGGAGAAAGATTTTTAATTTTACAGGTTGTACCTGTTACTGTGTCAAGACTTTCATATTTTTTTGTTTTTTCGTTATAGAATCTTATTATATAACCGTCGGCACCTTTTATCTTTTTCCACGAAAGTTCAACGGTTTTTTTGCCCGGAAAGGAGGTGACTTTTGTTTTCGGTAAAGTTATTTTAAAGGTAAGTGTCCTGCTTCCTTTGTATCCGTTCTTTTTTATCCCTTCAAGAATAATCTTTCCTTTTCCGGGATATTTGTTATCGGTATAAACAATATTGTAATGTGTGCCCGCTTTCAGCGTTTTTTTGCCGAAAGTTACTTTCAAAGTGGGCTTTATACTTTTACCTGTATAGTTGTATGTGTTTTCATAAGTGATTTTGCAAAGGTCTATATCTACCGTATCCTTGTATTTGTAACTGTTGACATATTCTTTTTTGTGTTTTTCTACAAAATCTTTGCAATCAAAAGGCATATCAGGATCAGTAAAAAGATAACCGTTGTAAGTGTCACTTTTGGATTTCACGACATTACAAAGATCAGCCGTGTACCATGTTCCGCTGACATATACCTGACTCCACGCATGATTTGCCTGTAAATTAACGGGAACGATTGCAGGTATACCGGCTGCATTACATAAATCCTTAAAAGCGTTTGCGTATCCGCCACAAACTGTATAACCCACAAGAAGAGCATATCTGGGATCATTGCTGTATCCTGTCAG
This sequence comes from Acutalibacteraceae bacterium, assembly GCA_045537395.1. Classification (GTDB taxonomy): domain Bacteria; phylum Bacillota; class Clostridia; order Oscillospirales; family Acutalibacteraceae; genus UBA6857. The sequence continues at coordinate 16,801 of JAZSPI010000013.1, forward strand.
AATAAGGTATGATGCATTTTCGTCCAGCCACTCAAGGAAAAACTGCACTACTTCCATATTGTTGCGACAGGTTTCACGTGCCTGTCTGACAAGAGATAAAAGTTTTTCGTCATACTTTTTACCGTGTCTGTCCTGTTCACTTCCGTTGAGATTCAAAACAAAATTAGCACTGAAATATTCTCCGCCTTTATATGAGGTAACACTCATGCTGAGTTTGTTGTATCGGCTCCATTCTGTCCAGAAGTTGCCGAACATTTTTTTTACTCTTGTGAGATTTTCGAAGAAAACGTTGAAGTCATCGCCGTAAATTTCGTGGGTGAAAAAGAATTTGAGATTCACAGTGCAGAAATCTTTTATCGGCTCGCCCATAAGTGACTTTGTGATTGTGCTTATAACTTTATACATTTCATCTTCGGAACTGTCCCATTTTTCATATTCCAGATAACAGACACCGTCTTCGCTTTTTACGTAAGATTCAGAATAGGCGGACAACCTGTTCTTTACTTCTTTGTCAGACATGGCGGCCTGAGTTTCAAAAGCGAAACAAACACTTAAAAGAACAAAAGCGAAAACAGTAAGTATTAAATTTTTCAATCCTCTGAAGTTCACTTTTTCACATCCTTTTTACTTGACTATGTTATCTATGTCCATTCCTGCATAAGCATTAAGTTCTGAGGAAGCGACGTTGCCGCTGAGATATTCATAATAGCCCTGAGCACCCACCATAGCCGCATTATCGCCGCAAAGAGACAGTTCGGGGAGATAAAGTTTCCAGCCGTTCTTTTTACAAAGAGTCTGGATGTCATCTCTCAACACAGAGTTTGCAGAAACACCGCCTGCCAGCACAAGAGTGTTGTGGCCGAAATCTTTCATAGCCTTTTCTGTGTTTTTGCAAAGACAGGAACTGACACTTTTCATAAACGAGGCGCCAAGGTCTTTTTCATTTATTTCTTCGCCCTTTTGTTTTGAATTGTGAATTATGTTTATAACTGATGTTTTAAGTCCTGAAAAACTGAAATCATAAGGGGCGTTTTCAACTTTAGGAACAGGGAATCTGTAGACTGTGCTGTCGCCGTCTTTGGCGATTTTGTCAAGATTCAAGCCGCCGGGATAAGGTATTCCCATTGTTCGTGCAGCCTTGTCAAGAGCCTCGCCTGCCGCATCGTCTCTTGTTCTTCCGATAACATTGAAATCCGTATAATCTTTTACTTCTGTCATAAGTGTATTGCCGCCGCTTACAACAAGACAGAAAAACGGAGGTCTGAGGTCGGGATGCGTAATATAATTTGCTGCGATATGCGAGCGCAGATGATGAACGGGAACTAACGGAATATTTCTTGAATAAGCCAGACTTTTTGCGTAGTTCACTCCTACAAGAAGGGCGCCTATAAGTCCGGGGGCATATGTAACGGCAATAGCATCAATATCCTTAAGTTCACATCCGGCATCCTCAAGAGCCTTGCTTGTAACCGATGAAATCGCCTCGGCGTGTCTTCGGGAAGCAATTTCAGGAACTACGCCACCGTAAATTTTATGTTCTGCCACCTGTGACGCCACAACATTTGAAAGCACTTTTCTGCCGTTTTCAACAACGCTTGCCGCTGTTTCATCACAAGAAGATTCAATTGCTAAAATTTTCATCACAATCATCCTTTAATCATTTTGTAACTGTTTGGTCATAATCAGTGCATTCTCTGTAGGTTCAGAGTAGAAATTTTTTCTTTCGCCGACTTTTTTGTAGCCTTCGCTTTCATAAAGATAAATTGCACTTTCGTTACTTATTCTCACTTCAAGACTTATAAAAGAGCATTCCTTTTCACGGGCTTTCTCTTCTGCGTATTTGAGTAAAAGTCTTCCTACGCCTTTCCTTCTGTGCTTTTTGCTTACGGCAACATTTGCTATGTAACACTCGTCAAGAACACAGTGCATACCCATATATCCCACAGTTTCACCTGTTTTCTTCGCTGTGAAAAAAACGGCATTTTCATTTTTCAGTTCTTCCGTCAGGCTTTTTTCTGACCAGGGAGTTGAAAAGCATTCTCTTTCAAGTTCTGCAATATACGGAATATCTTCTTTTGTCATAGGAAGAATTTCTGTTTTCATAAGATATTCAATCAAAAAATCTGTTTCTCTGTCAATCTTATCGGCACAAAGACGGTATATCTCTTCTGAATCTCCGTAAGGATCCCATATTTCCTGCCTTAAAAGGAATATCTTTTCCGCAGGAATAAAAGGTAAAATCGCATCCTTATGCTCTTTCGCCATACAGACAAAATAATCATATTCATCAGCCATATATTCACTCACTCTTCTTGAACGGTGAGAGGAAATATCTATGCCTCTTTCTTTCAGCACACGGATAGCATTTTCACTTGCTCTGTCTCCGAAAAAAGCGGTTGTTCCCGCACTTTCAGAAATAAAAGGCAAGTTGTTTTCTTCTGATTTTTTATTGAATAATGCCTGTGCTATAGGACTCCTGCAAGTGTTACTTGTACAAATAAACAGTATCTTCATGAATTTTCTCTTTCTGTTTTTTTATTTTTCCTTTTTATATCATACTACTCTATAATATATAATACTGTTTTTTCGTGTAAAAGTAAATATTATTTATTGCGATTTTATTACTATTTTTTTATTATAGAGTCAATGTATTAATAAAATGTTTTATTTTTCTTTTTTGTAATTAAAACATTGCGCCGTTGTTATATAATAACATCGTACCTATAAAAAGGAGGTAAAAATTATGAAAAAACTTTTGGCAATCATTCTCTCTGTTATCTGTACCGTTTCCTGTTTCTCTCTTGCCGCACAAGCAGCCGACAATGCAGGCGGTGTTATCGGTGAACTTGCAAATACTTTCTTTGAAGGAATTTTCGATTTTGAACTTGAAGAAGACACACCTCTTACTTATGGTGTTAATTATGAAATTGATCCTTTTTCCGGAGTAAGCGTAGTTTATAAACCAAGTCCTACCATCAGTTTCAAAAGTTCCGGCACTTACACCATAACAAGCGATACGCCTCTTTCCATTGATTATGAATTTATCTGTTGGGAAGACAGCAACGGCAAAACATACTATGGCGGCGATAAAATCTATGTTGACGGTACGATTACTCTTTATGCCGTATGGGTAGAAAAAGATGATAACGATGTAAGAGTTGCAAGAATAATCAAAACCACATTCGAAGCCCTCAAAAGACTTCTCGGCAAGTTCTTCGGTTTCTTTAAAACAATTGTCGATTTTGTACCGGGCGAACCTGCCATTCCGGGAGAGTATGACCTTACACTCAACGGTATGTATTACGAAGATAAAAAACTCGGTGAAACCGAAGGCGATGAAAGAGTTCTCTTATATATTGACTCCTACGGGATTTACGAGCAGACCGGAATGAACCGTATTGATATGATTCAGGACGCAACAAAGACAGACGCCGAGATTTATCTTTGCACCGGTTGGCACGAAGCAACAGGTGAAGCCTTAAACAAAGAAGTATACAGCGCTTCTTATTCCTTTGCCGAACTTACGGGTCCTAAAAGTGAAGATGTACTTGTTATTCCTACCGCTTCGGGCGAGGGAGGGGATATAGTAAGCAGTTATGTAAATGATAAAGAAATCGCTGAGGGACAGACATTTTATATGGTAGTAACAGTAGCGGATTCCCTTTATTCTTCATCCAAAGAGGATACCGGTCTTGAATATAACGAACTCTGCCATCCTGTTTCCTGCGTGTTCACTCTTACCAAATAAAAATTTTGCACATAACAATAATTCCACCTGTGATTTGCAGGTGGAATTGATTTTTTATTAGAAAAAATTGGGAATTTCAGTTAACCTCTGATTTCATATTTTTCAACTTCTTATCCGAATAAACTCCTACGGATAGGAAAAGAATATTGAACACATGAAGGATAACTTCAATATAAATGTCATTTGAGAAGGATTCGGGGAACTGTCTTAATACCACAAACATAAAGAATAAAAGACATGCAAAATCAAAGGCATAAAGAGCGAGACCGAATTTAAGAAACTTAGTGTTTTTAAGAGTTATAACCGTTATTAAAAGATAAACGGCAAAAAAGATTGCCGTGACTCCGTAGGCTACGGGAGAACTTACGGTGCCGCCGTGACCGAGTTTAAGCATCATTTCCGGAAGGGAAAGGCTGAAATGAAAGTTAAAGTTTCCGGTTATAAAATAGCGTACAACATAAATGATGCCGAGAACACCTGCAAGGGAAAGTCCCGTAAAAGCAGACGTCACATTGGTATTGTGTTTTTTTATAATGTCTTCTTCAGTGAATTTTTTCTTCATTGTTTTCTCCTTACCAGGTAAATTTTGTCAGTTGCCCCTCACACAAAAGGTTGGGATAATTCCACTGTCTGAGTATTTCATAAGTGACAATAGCAGCAGTATTGGAAAGGTTGAGACTTCTGGCGTCGTCAATCATAGGTATGCGCAAAGATGTTTTTTCGTTTCTCTTAAGAAGTTCTTCGGGGAGGCCTGCATCTTCTCTGCCGAAAATAATGAAGGTGTTTTCAGGAAAGGAAACTTCCGTGAAAATTCTTCTGCCCTTGGTTGTCAGATAGAAAAAGTTACCGCCTTTATTTTTTTTGAAAAAGTCATCAAGACCGTCATAGTAAGTAATGTCCAGCATATGCCAGTAGTCAAGACCTGCTCTTTTGAGTTTTTTGTCGTCAACGGTAAAACCCATCGGTTTTACAAGATGAAGAGATGCTCCCGTTGCGGCGCAGGTTCGGGCTATATTGCCGGTATTCTGAGGAATTTGTGGTTCAACGAGAACGATATTAATATCTGACATAGATTTCTCCTTTAGTTTTTATCTGAAAAAATTATAACACACTTTGTAAAAAAAAGAAATAGCCGAAGAAAAAATTACTTGTTATAAAATATTGTAAACAAGAAAAAATATAACTGTCCTTTTATGTGGGGACAAAATAACAAATTAAAAAAAGAGGGATATAATGAAAAAGAACAGTCTTATGACAGGTATAGGAATCGGTATGGCAGTAGGCGGTGCAACGGCTTTTATTAAAGGTGCGTGGAAGGGCAGCGGTATGAAACGCAGTATGAAGAGGAATATGAACAAGGCTGCAAAATCCTTCGAAAACCTTGCTTCGGACATAGGTTATATGTTCCGATAATACGGCTTTTTGCCGTATACATAAGGGGGATTTACTATGAAAAAATATCTTTTTCTTCTGATGATTTTTGCTTTTTCTTTTCTTCTTTGCGGCTGTGCTTTAGAAGATAATGACTTGACAAGTCAGGCTGAATCTACATCACAGCAGGAATCTGCGTCTCAACAGGAATCTGCGTCTCAACAGGAATCTGCATCTCAACAGGAATCTGCATCTCAACAGGAATCTGCATCTCAACAGGAATCTTCGTCACAGCAGGAGGACTCTTACGGACAGGAAGCTGCACCGAAAATTAATTCATCAACAGTTTTAGATGAGCAAAATATGCCGACAGAAAAAGAAATGATAATTTTCGGCACGAAAAGTGCAGACACTCTTTCCGGATACGCGCCTCTCGAAAAAATTTCTTATTCGGTCAGGGAAAGTGCGACAAACATTTCCGATAAAAGATTTTCTCACTCTCACGGTCCTGCCAGCGGCGGCAAGGCTCATTTTACCGTAGAAGAATTTCAGGACACCTTTGATAAATACGGGGCTCTTACTCTTGACAGAAAAAGTGAGGAGAAAGTGCTGTATCTTACCTTTGACTGCGGATATGAACACGATAATCTTACATCAAAAGTTCTTGATGTGCTCAACGAAAAAAATGTAACCGCCACCTTTTTCTGCACTCTTGACCATATAGAAAAAGAGAAAGACCTTATCGCCCGTATGATAAAAGAGGGACATATTGTCGGAAATCATTCGGACACTCATCCGTCTTTCGCTGAGATTTCAAGGGAACAGATGGTAAAAGAAATTGAGACAACGGAAAATTATCTCAGGGAAAACTTCGGATATTGTGCAAAATATTTCCGTTTCCCTGCAGGCGAGTACACTGAAAATGCTCTTGATCTTATTAAATCCTTAGGTTACATGAGTGTCTTCTGGTCTGTTGCCTATGACGATTGGGACACAACCAAGGAAAGAGGCAAGGATTATGCCGTGGAAAAGGTTATGTCAAGACTTCATCCCGGTGCAATTATTCTTCTTCACAGCGTTTCAAGGGATAATGCCAACGCTCTTGGCGAGATAATTGATAAGGCGCGAGCCGAGGGATATGAGTTCAGGAGCCTTACGGAGTATAGAGGGTAAATAAAAAGATGAGTCTGATTATTCAAAATCAAACTCATCTTCGTTTTTCTTTTTAAAGATTTCGAAAATTTCTTCAAGGCTATTATCGTCTGTTTCTCTTTGGTATGCTTCCTTGCCGTCTTTTTCTGTTACAAGAAAAATGTCAACATAACCGTCGCTGTCAACAGGCTCTACAACAACATATTCGTGATTTTTATAAAGAATAATATCTAAAAATTCGTATTCGCCGTAATTACCGTCCGTGTCCGTGAACTTTACGGTAAAATCAAGGTCTTCGTCGTTAAGTTGATTAAGAAGTTCGGACATAATTTTTCACCTCATTGATTATCATTGTTCATTTCAAAGCGGTAAATTTCCTGCTTTTCAATGTCTATGTTTTTTATGATAATGGGCGGAACACCGGCATTGGCGGAAATTGTGGTAACGAGTGCCTTGGCAAAGGGGAAAAGTTCTTTAAAGGTTTCTACATGGAGAAATTCTTTTTCGATTTCCCTGTCAATTGTGAATACTCCGTTGACGGTAACTTTGATGTTAAGAACATCTTTGTGTTCTTTGTCAAATGCTTCTACGCTTACCACTGCTTCGCAGGTGCCGTTGCTGCTGTATTTGACGTTGTGGGAGATTTTGTTGCTGAGTTTGAGTTGAACTTTGCCGTTAACTTTGTTATTAAAAATAATTTCGCTTACCTTGTAAGCCTGCATTTTAACGTTTGCCATATTATTTTCCTCCGACTATAAAGATAATAAAGGCGAAAAACTCTCTTATATAATTCTTTGCGAGTTCTTTTTTCGGTGAGGGCGCAGAAACTGTCTGACAGTCAAGACCTGCTTTTTTTGCAATAAGACTTGCACGCATAAGGTGAAAATCACTTGATAAAAGAGCAAGTCGGTAATCGTTTATATCACCATCGGATTCGATTATCTTTTTTGCGTTTTTGAAGTTTTCCACAGTGGTTGTGGATTTGTCTTCTCTGATAATTCTTTCTTTTTCTATACCTTTTGAAACAAGAATTTCTTTGATAGCCTGCGCCTCACTTATATTCTGGTCATCGTGGACTATGCCGCCGCAGGCGATTGCTGTCGTTTCGGGATATTCCTTAAGGTAATCTGCCGCTTTTTCACAGCGCATACGTAAGGTTTTCTCGGCTTCGTTGCCTCTTACTCTGCAACCTAAAATGAGAAGATAATCTTTCTTTCCTTTGGCGTCGCCTTTATGTGCAATAATTTCGGCTACAATGAAAATCGCTACAGCCAAAAACAGTACATAGACAACAGCGTACAAAATATATTCCATAATTCGCTCCGCAAAAACAAACTTAATCAATATTTGAGCCTATTATAACATAAAATAATAAAAAGTAAAAGGATTTTTACCGAAAGGAGTTTTTTTATGTGCGGAATTATAGGTTATGTGGGCAAAAATAAAGCAGTGCCCTATCTTATAAGAGGTCTTGAACATCTTGAATACAGAGGTTATGATTCGTCGGGAATTGCGGTTATGGAGAAAAATGAGGTCATAACCGTAAAGACCTCGGGGCGAATAGATGACCTAAAAAACAAACTTTACGGCATAGAACTTACTGCTAAATGCGGTATAGGACACACCCGTTGGGCTACTCACGGAGAGCCTGACGATATCAACGCCCATCCTCACAGCAGTTCATCGGGGATTTTTACCGTGGTTCATAACGGCATAATAGAAAATTATACATCTCTGAAAAAAGAACTTTCAAGCGAAGGTTTTACTTTCAGAAGCAGTACGGATACAGAGGTAATTGCCAATCTTCTTGAAAAACATTATAAGGGAAATGTCAATGAGACAATTGCAGAATGCTGTGCAATACTTGAGGGCTCTTATGCTCTGTGCATTATTTGCAAAGATTTTCCGGATGTAATCTACGGCGTGAAAAAAGGAAGCCCTCTTGTGTGTGCTGCAAGTGATGAGGGGTATTTTTTTGCTTCGGATATGGTGGCTCTTCTTCCTTACACTAAGGAAATTTACAACCTGGAAGATTATGAGACGGCAATAATAGATAAAAGAAAACTTAGTTTTCAGGACGGTAACGGTAACACCGTAAAAAAGACTGCTGAAAAAATTATGTTACCTGAGCAGTCGGCAGACAAAGGTGAATTTGAACATTTTATGTTAAAGGAAATCTATGAACAGCCTGAAGTGCTGAAAAAAACAGTTGATTCACTTTTTGAAAACGGAGAACTGCTCCCGATGATAAAGGATATGAAAAAGAACTTTTTTTCTCTTGAAAAGATATGCTTTATCGGTTGCGGCTCAGCCTATCATGTGGGTCTTGCCGGAAAAATTCTTACCGAAAGACTTTCGAATATAACCTGTATTGCTGAAACTTCAAGTGAGTTCAGGTATGGAAATATGCCTATTGACAGCAGGACGCTTTGTGTATTTATAAGCCAAAGCGGAGAAACGGCAGATACCCTGGCGGCTTTATTGAAAGCAAAGGAAAAAAAGGCGAAAACTCTTTCTGTAATTAATGTGAAGGGGAGTTCAATAGCAAGAGAAAGCGATAATGTTATTTATATAAGTGCAGGTCCTGAGATTGCAGTTGCAACAACCAAGGCTTATACGGCACAACTCATAAGTATTTATCTTTTTGCCGTTTGTCTTGCCCACGAAAGATGGCAGATAAAAAGAAAAGAAAGAGACAGACTTATTAAAGAGATACTACTTTTGCCTGAAAAGGTTCAGTATATAATTGACATCAAGGATAAAGTAGAGGAATATACTCGCATTTTTGACGGAAAAAATCTGGGGTATTTTATAGGCAGAGGAAACGATTATGCTGCTGCAATGGAAGGCAGTCTCAAAATGAAAGAAATAAGTTATGTGAATACTCAGGCTTATCCTGCAGGTGAACTCAAGCACGGAACAATTTCGCTTCTGGAAAAAGGGGTTCCGGTAGTTGCTTTGTGCTATGAGGATAAGTTGCTTTCAAAAACTTTTTCAAATATAAAAGAAGTAAAAGCGAGAGGTGCTGAAGTGCTTATCCTTGCCAAGGAGAAGAATAAGAATGAATTTGTTGATGAGAAAAATGTTTTGCTTCTTCCCGACGTCACCGATGAATTTTCTTGCCTTTGTCAAGTGGTGGCTTTGCAGTTAATAAGTTATTATACAGCCAAGGCAAGGGGATGTGATATTGACAAACCTAAAAATCTTGCCAAATCAGTTACCGTAGAGTGAAATAAATAATTCAGCCTTGTAAAAATTGTGTTAACTGTGTTGAATTTTGCTTTTTGATAGAGTATAATTGACACTGAATAAGATTAATTTTCAGTGAAGGAGCAAAGATTATGGCAGCAGTTAATTTTACCGTTGAAGCAAATGGATACAACATCGAAGAAGTTGACAGATATATCAAAATGATTCAGCAGGAATATGCCAATGCTATCGCATGGGGCGAAGAAAACGAAAAGAAATTCGAAGAACTCAAAAAGGATATGCAGGAACTTGGTATTTATTTTACAATCGAAGAAAATAACCATAGTGAAATTATCGAAAGAGTTTTCGAAGAACTGAGTAAAACTGTTGCAAAAATTAAAATCGATGCCGATAAAAGAGCCAATGAAATTATTGAAGCGGCTCATGAAAAGTCAAAGAGTATTGTCCGTCAGGCTATGGAGAAATCTGTTGAAATCAGAACGGAAAATACAACTATTATGAAAAACCTTAAGAGCATTGATGAAATGATCAGCGTAATTCTTGAAAAGAACGCTTATTGATAACAGGGAATTTGTGTAATTGAGGCAAGGAAGTGATACAATGGCAGGCAACCGACCTAAAAGTCTGGACGAACTTAACAGCATTTTTGATAAAACGTTAGCAGCCGAAAAGGCTATTAAAAAAGGTTCATCTTTATTGGAAAAAGGTGAAGATATTTTTGCTAATTTTTCTTTTGATGAAAGTAAAGATATACAGTCCACAGAAAAGCAGGATAAGCAATCGGAGGAAATCAGCGGTAATGTAAGTGAATTTATTGCCAAATTTACTGCACAGACAGAAGTCGAAGCGGAACCCGAACCGGTTATTGCAAAACCTCAGATGACTGTTCTTACTCCTGAAAAACTGAAAAAAGAAGCAGAAGCAAACACTGCTGAACTTTCACAGGAAACTCCGTATGAATCGGAAAAAGTAAGCCGTGATGAACTTATGGATGAGTATGTGAGGATAATGTCTGACGAAGAAGACGATGTTCCTTCAAAAAAGAAAATATCCAGAAAAGAAAAGAAAAAACGTAAAAAACAAAAAAACGGAAAAAATTTCGCCGCTGAAGAATCAGTAATTGAAGAAGCAATTGAAAATAAAGAAACTGAAGAAAAAGTTGAAACCGTAGTTCAGGAAGAGACAGAACAGACAACAGAAGAAACTGAACAGGTTTTTGAAGATGTTACATCCGAGACAGAAGTTACCGCAGCGGATTCTGCTGAAGAAGACGTATCTGTCAAGACTTCAGACTTTGAAATTCAGGAGGAAGAAATTACTTTTGACGAAGAACAGGAAGTTGCAGAAGAAAAAAATGATTTTGAATTTCCTGAAAATTATACACCTGAATGGATGAAAGAAGAAGAGGCTGAAAAGAAAGAAGAAAAGCTTAAAAAGGAAAGAAACAAAAAAGAGAAGATAAAAAAAGAAAAAACTGCCGACAAAAAGGCCGTAAAGAATAAAAAAGGTTATGCGGCGTTAAAAGTTTTCCTCAGTATTGTTTTTGTTGCTTTAGTGTGTGTAGGCTCTTTTGCAACAGTTTTCAAGACATTCGTTGCCGTAAATACAGGCAAGGTTATTGCAGATAATTACTATGTTTTTACAGCCAACAAAGATTATCCCGAACTTAACCTTCTTGAAGGTGACCTTATAGTAACGGAAAAGAGATATGCAGGTGACGGAGAGATATTTGCCTATGTTGATTACAACAGCAGAACTTTCGAATTTGGCAAACGCGCTGACAGCATAACAAAGGAAGACGGAGAGGTTCTTTATGTGATTGAAAAGGACGGAGGCCGTACTCTTGTTTCCCGGGACGATTGCAAGGGTGTGATTTTCAGCAGATTTGAAAATCACGGAAAAATAGTGGGATTTCTTGCAGATAATTATATCATTGTAATATCTGTTGTGGCTGTGGCATGTCTTATTATAATTCTTCTTTTTGCTTTGGTACTCAAAGAAAAGAAAGTAAAAAAAGTAAAAGACGAAAAAAATGCCGTAGACACTCTTGAAGTCAGCGACGAAGATTTTGAAAATATTTTCTCAGAGATATAATATTAAGGCTGTCACTTGAAACGGTGACAGCCTTTTGCTTTTATACAGCTTCAAGAGTAAGCTGTTCATTTTTTATATCACAGAAATATTTTTTGCCTTTTTCCAGAGATCCGTCAAGAATTTTTTCCGAAAGAACATCTTCTATTTTTGTCTGTATCGCCCTGCGTAAAGGTCTTGCGCCGTAAAGGGGATCAAAGCCTTTTTCGCTTATATAAGAGACCGTTTCTTCTGAAAAATCCACCTTGATTTCAAGTTCGTTCAATCTCTGCTTAAGGTTTTTCAGCATATTATCTGCTATTTGTTCTATCTCTTCTTTTTTCAATTGCTTGAATATGATGATTTCATCAATACGGTTTAAAAATTCAGGGCGGAAGGCTTTCTTGAGTTCGCCTGTTACTGCCTGCGAAATGCGCTCGTCGTTTGTAACCGTACTTTTGGCGAAGCCGATGGAACCGGTTTCTCCCGCGATAAGTTTTGCGCCAAGGTTAGAGGTCATAATAATAACTGTGTTGCGGAAGTCTACCTTTCTGCCCTGAGAATCGGTGAGAATACCGTCATCCAAAATCTGCAAAAGCATATTGAAAACATCGGGATGGGCTTTCTCGATTTCGTCAAAGAGAATAACACTGTACGGCTTTCTTCTGACTTTTTCCGTTAATTGACCGCCTTCCTCGTAGCCGACATATCCCGGTGGTGAGCCTACGAGACGGGAAGCATTATGCTTTTCCATAAACTCACTCATATCAAAGCGGATAACTGCGTTTTCATCGCCGAACACTGCACTGCCGAGGGCTTTGCACAGTTCCGTTTTTCCTACCCCCGTGGGACCGAGAAAAATGAAAGAACCCATCGGACGTTTAGGATCTTTAAGTCCGCTTCTGCCTCTTCTGAGAGCCTTTGATACGGCGGAAACTGCATCGGTTTGACCGATGATTCTTTCGTGAAGAATATCTTCCATTTTAAGAAGGCGTTCGCTTTCTTTTTTTGTAAGTTCATCAGCAGGGATTCCGGTCCACCCTGCGATTATTTTTGCCACCTCTTTTGCTGTGACAAGACCTGTTTCCGAACGTTTTTCCTCTTTCCATTTTGTCCTGCCGACAGTAATTTCACTCATAAGTTCTTTCTCTCTGTCACGCAGTTTTGCTGCCCGTTCAAAGTCCTGATTGTTGATTGCGGCGGCTTTTTCTTTTTGCAGAGATTTGAGTTTTTCTTCTGCGTCCTTTATTTCCGGGGGAGCAATATATGCCTCAAGCCTTACCTTTGAAGCGGCTTCATCAATAAGGTCGATTGCCTTGTCGGGGAGAAATCTGTCGCTGATGTATCGGGAAGACATTTTTACGGCGGCAGAGATTGCTTCATCGCTTATTTTTACCTTATGATGCGCTTCATATTTGTCTCGCAGTCCCTTCAGAATATCTATTGTCTCTTCTTGAGTAGGTTCGCCGACTTTTACAGGCTGAAAGCGACGCTCAAGGGCTGAATCCTTTTCAATATATTTTCTGTATTCTTCGATTGTTGTAGCACCGATTACCTGAAGTTCACTTCGGGCAAGGGACGGCTTGAGAATATTGGCTGCATCAACAGCGCCTTCGGCAGAGCCTGTGCCTATAAGATTGTGCACCTCGTCGATAAACAGTAAAACGTTTTTGTTTTTTGAAACCTCGTCTATGCAGTTCTTGATCCGTTCTTCAAAATCGCCGCGATATTTTGTGCCTGCAACCATTCCCGTAAGGTCAAGACTGACTATTCTCTTATCACTTAAAAGTTCAGGAACTTCACCTTTTGAGATTTTCAGTGCAAGACCTTCTGCAATTGCAGTTTTGCCCACACCGGGTTCACCGATAAGACAAGGGTTGTTCTTGTTTCTGCGGCAAAGAATCTGTATTACTCTTTCGATTTCCTTTTCTCTGCCTATTACAGGATCAATGTCACCTTTTTCTGCTTTTTTTGTAAGATCCTGACCGTATTTATCGAGATTAGGCGTGTTTTCTTTTTCTTTCGCTTTCTTTTCGGAATATCTTCCCTGATAAGTGTTGGCGGAACTTGATCTGACCTGACTTAAAAGAATGTGGGCGGAAAGTCCCATCTGTGAAAGCAGGTAACAGGCACTGTTGTCTCCTTCCTTGAGTATTGCACAAAGAAGATGTTCGGTTCCGATATATCCTGAATTTTCCTTTCCGGCAAGAGAAACAGAAAGTTCAATGACGCCTTTGCAGCGGGGAGAAAAATCATCAGGTGTGAGAACAGTCGGAATACCTATTCCGATATTCTTTTTTATTAATTCAAGTACTTTCTGACAGGTAACTCCTTTGGAAAGAAGAACTGAAGTGCCGGTTCCGTTATCTTCCCTTACTATTCCTGCAAGAAGATGTTCCGTGCCAATATATGTGTGACCGAAATTTTCTGCAATTTCAACTGCGGAATTCAGTGCTCGGTTTGCTTTTTCTGTAAATCCGGTGAATTTGTACATTGTAAATCCTCCTAAAAAATAGGGACGCTTCATCTGAAACGTCCCGAATTATTTTTATACCAAAGCCTCTCTCACCGCTTCAGCACGTTTTATGTCGCGCTGTGAACGGGTTAGGGGAGTTTGACTCTGAGTGTTCATCGTTGCCGGTTGAAGTTCAATCATAAGAGCACTCAGTTTTTCAACAGGAATGTCGAAAAGACCTTCTGTGGTGCCCAGACGAACATAAGAAATAAGATTTGTAAGTTCTTTAGATGTGAGTTTATAGGCGCTTTTGAGTATACCGTAGGCTCTGAAAATTTTGTCCATAAAATCCTCGTCCTTTACAAGTAGGGCTCGGGCTTGCTTTTCTTGTGTCACTATCTGAAGTGCAATGGAGTTGAGGTTCTGCAGGGCAGCTTTTTCCGAAATACCCAAAGTAACCTGATTGCTGAGTTGATAAATATCTCCCAGAACTTCGCCGTCTTCGCCGTAAGAACCGCGAAGAGTGAGTCCGAGTTTGGCCACGGTTGCGGTAAGGTTTCGCATAGCCCCTTTCTTTGAAAGTGCAGGAAGATGCAAAAGCACTGAAGCACGCATACCTGTGCCTAAATCTGTAGGACATTGGGTAAGATATCCTATGCGCTCATTGAAAGCATAGTTGTGTACGTTTTCAATTATGGTATCAATTCTGTCCGCTTTCTTATACGCCTCATCAAGGGATAATCCCGGTTCGATAATCTGTATGCGTATGTGATCTTCTTCACATAACATGAGACTGACGTCTTCCTCTTCAGAAAGCAACAGTGAACGGCCTATGCCGTCTGAAGCAAATTCTGCGCTTATAAGGTGCTTTTCGGCAAGGGAAACGGCTTCGACGGGTGAAAGAGTTTCCATATCTGTGTATATTAGATTTTCGTCTTTGAGAGTTTCTTTTATGAGGGCACATACTTTTTTCTTTTCCTCGGCTGAAAGACGTGCGGGAAAGGGATATTGTCTGAGATTTCTTGCGAGTCTTATACGTGTGCTTAAAACTACATCTGACATTTCTGCTGAATTTTTATACCATTTCATATCAGTTTTCCCCTTTCAGTTTTTTTATCTCATCTCTTAAAATTGCGGCTCTTTCAAAATTCTGTTCGGTAACAGCTTTTTGCATTTCTGATTCGAATTCTGCAATTTTTTCTTCAGGTGTTTTTTCTTTGATTTCAACTTTTTCTTCATGAACAGGCGGTATCTTACCTGAATGTTTGGCTTTACCGTGTATTCTTTGTATTGAAGGAAGAAGTTTGTTGTAAAATTTTTCATAACAATCGGCACAGCCAACAATACCTGTCTTGATTATGTCGTCAAAACAGCAACCGCATTTCTCGCAACGGTCAAGTCTGCTTTCACCGAGACTGAGAGCAGTATCACCGAAGAAGGATGAGAAGATGCCGGGAAGATTAAAAGAGAAATCGTCAAAAATATCTCTGTAACCTGCGTTTTGCGCACATGAGGAGCAAAGGTGGCTTTCTGTGGCTTCGCCGTTTATTACACGTTTGATATGGGTAGTGGCTTCGCTTTTTTTACATTTCTGGCATAACATAATAATTACCTCCTTGAATATTTATAAATCTCTAATTAATGATATTAGCATTTGTTTGAAAATATTTGCCCTTACAATGTCTCTTACAGACGGGGGTAGAGTTCTGTAGCCGTTGTCTGCGACGGCTGAAAGAATGAGTTTCGCCTGTGATTTTGAAATAATTTCCTGATAGAGAAGATTCATAACGTGGGCTTGTGCCGTGTCTTCATCAATTGCGGTGCCCAGCGAGGAAATTATCTGAGAAAGAAGAGAATCCTTGTTGTAGGTTATGCGGCTTATTTTAATAAAACCGCCGCCTCCGCGTCTGCTTTCCACAATAAATCCTCTTTCAGGAGTGAAACGTGAAGAAAGAACGTAGTTTATCTGGCTGGGAACACAACCTAAATCCTGAGCAAGAATGTTGCGCTGAATTT
This sequence comes from Acutalibacteraceae bacterium, assembly GCA_045537395.1. Taxonomy (GTDB): domain Bacteria; phylum Bacillota; class Clostridia; order Oscillospirales; family Acutalibacteraceae; genus UBA6857. The sequence goes on from JAZSPI010000013.1 coordinate 32,823, forward strand.
CTATTTCGTTTTTTTCTTCAAGCATATCACTGATCATCTGTGCGATAACATTAGAAAGATTCATCAGATCACTTCCTTTATTTGATTGAAAAGTTTGACTTTGACTTTCTTTGACCTTATGATTATATTATAATCTAACTGCTGTGTTTTTCAAAGGTCAAAAAAGGTCAAAAACATAATCTCACCTCTCGATTTTTTAAATTAACTGTGTTTTTCATCGTTATTCTTTAATTTTTGAGAGTTTTCGCTTTTGTGAGCAAGATTCATTTCAGACCTCTCGTATATACTGTGCTCGGTTGTCTTTGACCTTGATTCGGAGAAAGCTCTGTCATAAGGATTTACGCTTTCAAATAAAATCTTGCCCCGACTGAAAGAAAAAATATCATGCATAAGTTCATCACCTTAAAGTATTTTTGACCTTAAAAATATTCTTATTCATAAAGAGTAACACACTTACGGTAAAAACATATACTGTTGATGTAGGGCGACGAAAAACGCCCGAAAGAAGAGAGGAGGCAAGGATCAATGTCTTGTAACAACGGTTTATTCGGCGGCAACTGCTGCACATGGATTATCATTCTTATTCTCTTATTCGTGTTCTGCGGTGACGGCGGCAACGTATTCGGCGGTAACGGTTGCGGTGGATACAACAACTGTAACAACTGCAATAACGGTTGCGGTTGCCATGACAACTGCTGCTGAGAGCAGTAAAAAAGAAAAGGGGCTGATTACTCAGCCTCTTTTTCGTTTATCTTTCTCCATTTTTCGTATTTTTTAATGTCGATTTTTGCTGCATCTTTAACAAAGGCAAAAACAAGCATATCGTCAAGATGTCCTATCAGCGGTATAAAATCGGGAATAATGTCAATAGGACTGATGAAATACATCACGGCGGCAAGAAGTGTTATAACTGTTGCCATAGGAATCTTTGTGTACCGTTTGCAGATGTAATCATTTATCATATTACATACAACAGAGATATCCTTGAAATACTTTCCTATAATCCGTATCTGTCCAAGATCATCGCACAGATAGATTGCTTTTTCGAGAACTGCGCTGACCTTTTCCGGGTTATCAATAATTTTCTTTGCTTTTTCGGAAAATTTATCTATCTGCTCTTTGATTTTTTCCTTAGAAAGCTTTTTTCTTATTTTACTGTCGGAAGAATAAGCTTCAGCGGAATTAAGAATTTCTTCAAAAGAATCGTCTGTTATTTCGTCATATGTGTAATCGGTCATACTTTTACACTCCGTATTATTCAAAATGCTTTTTTAAAGCTTCGAAGGTTTCTTCAGAAATTATATGCTCGATTCTGCAGGCATCCTCGGAAGCCGTTTCTCTGTTTACGCCAAGGGCAACGAAAGCACGGGTAAGAACGGTATGTCTTTCGTAAAGCCGTTCTGCAATTTTTTTTCCGGGTTCAAGCAACATGATTTTTCCGTCACCCATAACATCAATATATCCGTTTTCGCGGAGATTCTTCATGGCGATGCTAACACTTGGTTTGGAAAATCCGAGTTCATTTGCGATATCAATTGAACGGCATGAACCGTTACGTTCGGTAAGCATTAAGATAGTTTCGAGATAGTTTTCAGCTGACTGATGTATTTTCATAGTTGTTTCCTCATATTTTTACTTCATAAAAAAGATTATACACGAAAACAGGATTTTTTTCAAGGGAAATAAAAATTTATTGAAAAGTGTTGACAAACAAAGGCTTTTAAGGTAAACTTAACAAGATATTTCGAGGCGTAGCGCAGCTTGGTAGCGCATCTGCTTTGGGAGCAGAGGGCCGCAGGTTCGAATCCTGTCGCCTCGACCATAATTTGCAGTAACTGAGGGGTTGCTGCTTTTTCTTTTTGCGAGCAAAGCAGATCTGCTTTGGGCATTCTCACCGAAGCGCGTCCGGTGGACGATGAAGCGAGGCGAGAATGGCGCAGCGGTCAAAATTCGACGAAGCGAATAGCGAGTAACGGATTTTGGGAACCGCAAGGTGGCGGCGGAGCCGAGAGGGCCGCAGGTTCGAATCCTGTCGCCTCGACCATATTGAGTATTCATAAGGGATTTGACCTGTGAATACTCAATTTTTTTGCCTGAAATAGAGTTTTGTATATATTTTTATGTATCGTCGCATTCCTTTCGGGATGCAATTTTTATTTGTGTATCTTTGACTTTAAGGTGATAAATTGCGGGTATCATGTCCTATCAGGTGAGAGTTAAATGTAAAATTATTGGTTATAACAAAATGTTGCTTTACATTTTTAGTTGATTTTTGTATACTGTAATTAAAAGGAGTGACAATATGGCAAAAAGAAAACATTATGATGCAAAACAGTTCTTTATCGGCACAGCAATAATGTTTGTAGTCTGGGCGCTCGGTGTTTTTGCTTCGGGCAGATTGCCTTTTATTATTGATTATTTGTATGTTTCCGAGGGTAATACAACGTTGAGTATGGTGTATCCGTTTTTGCTCGTTGTGTTTTCGGCTGCTTTTACTGCAGTTTGCAAAAGAAAATCCAAAGAAGCAATGTTTTTCGGCTCATATTTGCTCTTGATTATTCCGACGGCTTTGTTTTTGTTTCTTCAAATATATTCGCAACTGAATTTTGAATTTTTGGATTATGTTGGTTTTCTTTGGATTCCGCTTGTGGCGCTTACTGTACCCGCGATATCTGTTTTCGACGGCTTTTTCATTGCCTTTTACGGCAACACGCGCCCCGTAGGCTTTTCGGATGCACACCTTGTTTTTTGCATTATAATGACTGTTGTTGCGGTTTTACCGCCGATTATATATAAGTTTGTAAAATCAAAATGAATTTCGGTTGCACCCTCGGAGAGCGCACTGCACCGCCTTTACGGTTGTTAGTAAGTGCGTACTTGAAGCACCTTGCAAACATTGCAGCATAACGAGCAGTAAGCGTAAGGCTGCTGCTTGTTTGTATAGTAAAAACCGACGGATATAATGAACCGTCGGTAATTTTTATATTAATTTCATTTTACGGTTTTCGGATACTGAAATTCAAACCCAAAGCAAAAATTGAAAGAGCAAGAAGCATCAGAAACGGAGAGGTATAACTGCCTGTCGCTGATAAAAGGTTGCTGCTTGCAGTTGCGATAAACGAAGCCGCCAACAAATTGAAATTTATAACACTGAAGTTTGTGGGGAAATATTTCTGGCCGTAGAAAGCAGCAGTAAAAGCAGAGCATACCGTAGGACATGATCCGTATGACAGGCCTGTGAGACAAAGACCGACTATACACAAAGGCAGAGATCCTGTGAGAACTGCAACAAGAGTAACGCCCGCAGCAAAAATTGTAATTATATTCGCCGTAAGCATAGTTATACGACGACCTGCCGCATCAAAAAGTGCACCTGTAAAAATTCTGCCGAGACCGTTGCATATAGACAGTACACCCACAAGAGTACTTGCCAGAGAAGCATCAGCGCCCACGGAAAGCACCAGATCACGTGCAAAACTAATAACGGAATTGCCTACGGCTGTCAGACAGACGAGACAGATGAACGCTCTCCAGAAAGTAAAGCGCTTAACCATTTCCGATGTGGTATAGTCTTTGATTTCAAAGTTTTCTCTGTTTGCTTTTTTACCTGCTTTAGTTTCGGGAAACACTATGTCGGGCGAGGGACGTTTGATAATCAAACCTGTAATAATAAGTACAAGAGCCAGCAGGATGCCGAAAAGCATAAAGGTTTTTTTCCAACCTATATTCTCCATGCTGAAAAGCGCTTCGATTACTTTGCCGAGCATCAGGGTACTTGCACCGAAAGCCATCATAAGCGCACCTGAGCAAAGGCCCTTTTTGTCGGGAAACCAAGCACTGACAGTTGAAATAACCACATTATATGCTATACCGATACCGAGACCTGCAAACAGTGCATAGAAGATATAGAGATAAACAACGCTTCCCGATACGAGACCCGTTAAGAAAAATCCGAGACCTACCAATACGCCCGACAAAATTATTGTCAGTTTCGTACCGATGAGTTTAAAAAACTTACTGCCAAGGAATGCCCCTATGCAGAAAAAGCACATTGTAAGAGTGAAGTTAAAGGCAAGTGCCGAATCGCCAAAACCGAACTCTTCTTTGAACGGCACCTTAAGAATTGACCATGCATAGAGGATGCCTGAAAACAGCATGGCAAAAACGCCGACAGCCAAAAAGCCGTTACGGCTTGAAAGTTTTTTATCCGAAAACATAATTAAAAGCCCCTAATAAATTTTTTCCATTATATCAAAAACACATGTTAAAAGTCAATAAATTTCACGCTAACCGTCCCCGGTGTTACAAGAAATTTAACTAAAATATAATCCGAACTCTCTGCCTTCAGGATAAGAGTTCGGATATTTTTTGTTTATACTGTCAAATCTGCAAAGTTTACTGAAATAATCTTTTTTAAATTTTCAGGTGATGTCTCCACCTGATATCCTATCTTCCCCGCACTGAAAATTATGGTGGGAAAATCCAAAGCAGTGGAATGTATTGTTGTCACGAACTGCTTTTTCATACCGATGGGTGAACAGCCGCCGTGAATATAGCCGGTCAGAGGCAAAAGATCCTTTGATTTTATCATAGCGATGCTTTTTTCTCCCACAGCCTTCGCGCTCTTTTTTAGGTCAAGTTCTTCGCAGACGGGAATCATAAACACATAATAGTTTTTTGATGCACCCTGTGTAACGAGAGTTTTGAAAACCTGTTCGGGATTCTGCTCTAAAGCCTTGGCTACCTCGGTACCGCTTATGGCGTCGGTGGAAGCGTAAGAGTGGCTTGTGAAGGGGATTTTCTTCTGTTCCAGGATGCGCATCACATTGGTTTTTTCTTCTTTTTTAGCCATTTTTATACCTTTTCAAAAACTATAATCTTTGACTGTAATGTGCTTCCCATTTCAAAGTCAAGACCTACATTCATGAGATATGCGCCGCTTAAGGTCTTTTCTTGTCCTTCGTACTCAAACCGGTAAAGTGCATTTTCATCAAGTCCGCGGAGATTGATATGATAGAATTTGTCATTGAAGAAGGTTGTCACATCGGTGCAAAGGAAGAGAACGCACTGATTGCCGTAAACATATTCGTTGGCATAGATGCTGTCCTGTGCGAAGTTTGCAAGTCGGTGAAGAGCACCGAACTGGACTGTATTGCGGATTTCTTTGTAAAGTGCAATATATTTTTTGTGTATTTCAAGTTCTCTTTCGTCGTACTTGAGAAGATTGCCGCCGATGGAAAGAGAACCCTGCATAGTGACATTAAAGCGGAAATCCCAATCGTTGGGACGGGAACCTCTGTTGGTATCCGTTACCCATGCACGCATTGACTTTGTGGGATAGATAAGAGAGAAGCCCTCCTGAATTTCGAGACGGTCGACGGGATCTGTATCGTCACTCGTCCAGACCATATCGAAGTGGGAAAGAGCGCCAAGGTCTGCTCTGCCGCCGCCTGAAGCACAGCATTCAATCTGAAGTTCCGGATGCTTTTGCTTGAGTCTGTCGGCAATTTCATACACAGCCTTTATATGGCGATACCAGAGTTCCTGCGGGTTTTCAAGATTATCTGCACCGGTTTCCGAATAGGCACGGTTCATATCCCATTTGATGTAACTTATATCGTATTCGTTAAGCATATCATCCATACAGGAGAATACGTGCTGCTGAACATCCTCTCTGGTGAGGTTGAGAACCAACTGATTTCGAAGGAGAGTGGATTTCCTTGTGTCGTAGTGGTATGTCCATTCAGGGTGGGCGCGGTAAAGGTCAGAATCGGGGTTTACCATTTCAGGCTCAAACCACAGACCGAACTTCATACCGAGGCTCTTTACCTTATCAATAAGAGGTTTGAGGCCGTCGGGAAATTTTTCTTTATTCACATACCAATCACCCAGACCTGCATGGTCATCCTTTCGGCTTCCGAACCAGCCGTCATCCATAACGAAAAGTTCGCATCCGATATCTGAAGCAATTTGAGCAAGTTTCTGCTGACCTTCGCAGTTGACGTCAAACCAGGTGGCTTCCCAACTGTTATAGAGAACGGGAAGAGGCTCTTTAGCAAAGGTGCGCGGAAGGATATATTCAACGGCGTAATTGTTTATGCTGTTACTCATCTTGCCAAAGCCTTGAACATAACCGCAGTAAACGGAAGGCGCAGTAAACTCCTCGCCCGGATGGAGATTATATGAAAAGTCAAAATCGTTAATGCCGATAACTGCCCTTGTTACACCTACGCAGTCACGGGAAACCTCAACCTTAAAATTACCGGACCATGCAAGAGCACCGAAAAAGACATCACCCTGTTTTTCGTCAGCATTCTGTGAAATGACAAAGAAGGGGCTTACGGTGTGGTCGCTTCCGCCTTTACGGCTTTCGTAGGTTAGAACACCGTTTTTTACCACCGTATCCTCTCTCCTGAATTCAGCAAGCCAGGTGCCGTTGAAGTTGGTGGAGGTATAGGGACGTTTTGAAGGAAAATTGAACTCACCTGAGGAAATCTTACCAAGAGTGACAAGAGAGTCAGAACAGTTTCTGATTTGGGTATAGCGTTCAATAATGTCTGTATTTTCACGAAGTTTATAAAAAAGTGATACTTCTAAATTATAGGGCTTGTCCTCGAGGATGATTTCAAGCAGGAAGGCACCGTCATCTTCGCTGATGTTGAAGTCCTTATAGGTCAGTAAAGCCTCTCTGCATTTATCGGGATAGGTGCAAGTGAAGGCAACAGGTCTGTATGCCGCACCGCCGTAAGGAAGATATTCGGTTTTAGAGAAATCTCTTGCCGGATTGTTTGAATTTCTCTCCCAAGGCTTATAGTTACAGTAATAATCATCAACCGGACATTTTTTACCCCAGTGAAGATGGTTTAAAACTCCTTCACAGTCCACGCCCATAACATAGTGGGTGTTTTCAGTTTCGAGAATAAAAACACCGTCACGTTCAAGAATAAGCATAAGTTTTCCTCTTTTCTTCTGAATTTAAGATAATTATATCATTATAACGTGGAGATTACAATAATTTTTTTCTTATTGCTTATTGCATTGTTACAGATATAGTTATATTATATAGATATAAAAAAACAAATCGGGAGAAACGCTTATGCACTTACTCAAGGTCAACAAAGAACATTATCAGGGACAGGCGGATCCCTACATTTTAAAAAGCGACGGCAGATATTATATCTATGTTACAGGCCACGATGCGGTTTATCTCTACGAATCGGATAACCTTTTTGAGGGCTGGAAATATTACGGTCCTGTTATGACTGTGGAAGGTCATGATTCCTTCTGGGCACCCAGCGTAATTGAACTTGACGGAAAATTTTATATGTATAACTCCGTCGAAATTTATAATGATACCCCCGACAAGGGCGGTCACAGAGGCGCTATGCACGTTTCTGTGGCAGACAGCCCCTTCGGTCCTTTCGGTGAGACAAGGCAGATTCTTCACCCTTTCTCTATTGACTCTCATATCGTAAAGAACGAAGCAGGTCTTTTCCTTTTCTATTCGTCAAACAAATTTGAGGGGGAGAGAATCGGTACCTGTATTTATGTTGACAGAATGCTCGATCCTTTCACTCCTGAAGGAAAGCCAGTTCTTGTCCTTGAGCCCACTCTTGATGAGGATATTTATCGCAAGGACAGATACAAAAAAGGTCAGCATTGGCACACCATTGAAGGCGCATTCTATTTCAAGGAAGGCGACTGGCACTATCTTATGTACTCAGGTAACTGCTTCGAACAGCCTACATATTACATAGGTTATGCAAGAGCAAAAACTGACGAAACAGACCTCACAAAGATAAAATTTGAAAAGTACCCCGACAAAGACACTTATCATCCTGTTCTCAGGGCGAACGAATTTGAGGAAGGCACGGGACACCACTCTATGATTAAGGAAGACGGTCAATGGTATGCCGTTTACCATGCAAGAGATTACGGTTACGAAGATGGCACAAGTGCCTTTGATGCCAGAAACGCGAGAATATGTAAACTTCATGTAGAGGATGGCGTTATTACAGCGGAGAGATATTATGACCACATTTGAAATAATTGAAAAGGAGAGTTAAAATGAGAGACTTTAACAAAGTAATTGATCGCAGAAACACCAACAGTTTAAAGCACGATTTTGCTGTGGAAAACGGTCTGCCGTCAGATGTTATGCCTATGTGGGTGACAGATATGGATTTCAAAGCACCCGAATGTGTCCTTGAAGCGTTGCAGAAGTCTGTAGACCACGGGATTTTTGGTTACAGCAATCTCAAAGAGGATTACTATAAGGCGGTGGCAGGATGGTTTACCCGTCATTTTAACTGGACTCCCGAAAGAGAGTGGCTTGTGCAGACACCGGGCGTAGTTTACGCTCTTGCTATGGCGGTAAGAGGCTTTACGGAAAAGGGAGAGAGTGTTATCATTCAGCCTCCCGTTTATTATCCGTTCTATAATGTAATCAGAAACAATCAGAGAAAAATCATCGAAAATCCTCTTGTTTACACTGACGGCAAATATACAATTGACTTTGTGGATTTTGAAAGGAAAATAATTGACAATGATGTAAAACTGTTCATTCTTTGCAGTCCTCACAACCCTATATGCAGGGTATGGACGAAGGAAGAATTGCAGAAACTCGGTGCAATATGCAAAAAGCATAATGTTATTATTGTTGCTGATGAAATTCACTGTGACTTTACCTATGAAGGTCATCCCCATAGTATCTTTTTTGAGGCTGTTCCCGAAATGGCTGACAGAACTATTATCTGTACAGCACCGAGTAAAACTTTCAATATAGCAGGACTTCAATGCTCCAATATATGGATAAAAGACGAAAAACTCCGTGAAAGATATAACGAGGAAATTGCCGCAAGCGGTTATACCGTACCAAACAATCTCGGTGTAGTTGCCTGCAAGGCTGCTTATGCCGGTGGTGACGAGTGGTATGAGGAGTGCTGGGCATACATAAAGGATAATCTTGCTTACGTGAGAGACTTCGTCAAGGAAAATCTTCCCGGAATAAAACTCGTTGAGCCGGAAGGAACCTATTTTGCATGGCTTGACTGTTCAGGTCTCGGCCTTACGGCAGAGGAACTTAATAATCTCATCATTCATAAGGCGGGTCTCTGGCTTGATGCAGGTGACATTTTCGGTAAGATTGCCGAGCAGTTTCAGCGTGTGGTTCTTGCCTGTCCGAGGGAAACGGTGGAAAAGGCTATGAATCAACTTAAATCTGCTTTGGAGGAAAGCAAAAAATAAATATGATTTCCTATTATTTAAAAAATATAATTATCTGCATTGTTGCGCTTCTTTTGTGCGGTGCAAATTGGATTATACCTTTTAATATTATGAGAATAACTGTTAAGCCTGCTGTGTTTGAAACAGGCGGAGATTATTACAATATAGTTTGGGAAACGTCCCTTAAGGGTAGCGGATGCGTGAAGTATACTTATAACGGAGAAGAAAAAGTTGTATGGGATTCGGATAACGGTATCGTCAGAAGCGATGACACTGTTCATACGGTAAGAGTTCCCAAAGAAGAGTTCAGAGGAAGCACATATTCTGTCGAATCGCAGTTTATCGCTTTCAAGTTCGCTTACACTTGCCTCAAGGGAAAAAAGTGTGAAAGTGAGCCCGTAACCTTTGACGGCAAGGAAAAGAAGGATGATATCAATATTCTTTGTATAGCCGATGTACACGAAATGGAAAAGAAAATGCATAAGGCTCTTTCGTTTATAGAAGAAAAGCCCGACCTTATCTGTATGATAGGTGACATTACCTCGGAAATGCGTACAAAGGATCAGTTCACGAAGTTTGTTCTCAAAGATGCTGCTGACCTGAGTGGCGGCAGAGTTCCCGTTGTCTTTACCAGAGGCAATCATGAAACAAGAGGAGAATATGCAGGTGTGCTTTCACAGTATCTCGGTGACGAAAAGGGTAAGTTTTATTATACCTTCGACTTCGGTGCCCTTTCAGCAGTTGTAATCGATTCAGGTGAGGATAAAGAAGACAGTCATAAAGAATACAGCGGTCTTGTTGATTTCGATACTCTTCGTAATGAAGAATATGAGTGGCTTTGCTCCTTGGATGAAGATGATTTTAACGGAAAGTACAAGATAGTTTTCAGCCATGAACCCATACTTGACAATCACTTCGGCAAGGACTGGACAGCGCCGCTTAAGAAATTAGATATGGACCTTATGGTCGGCGGTCATTGGCACGAGTCAAGATTTGATGAGGGTGAACTTCCTGCATTTATCGTCGGAGGAAATCTCGGAGACGGTAAGTGGGCGGCATCTTTGCTTAAACTCAATGACGGTAAAATTTTTATGAAAACCGTGGATAATGACGGTAATGTATTGCTGGAGAAAGATGTTTAATTTGTGCAGAATAATATATAGTAAAATATAAAGGTAAGAGTCCACCAAGTCGGTTTGGTGGACTCTTTTATATCTTTTTTGTGAATTGCGAATCAGAAAACAGGTTTGCCGTTTCTGAACTCTAACTTCTGCACATAGGTAAGTCGGGGAGTGTTGAAAAACTCAAGTTCGCGGGTTGCGTGGAAGACTGTATAAATGTCTCCGTTTTCTCTGTAAAGGAAACTGCAGTGACCTGCGTTGTAAATCTCTTTAAGGGGTTTGTGATAGGAAACTCGTGTGGGACTCTTTTTCCAGTTGTCCTTATCGAGTACATCGCCGCCTTTAAAGGTGAGCATACCCATGCAGTAATGATTTGAATAGTAACCGCTGGCTGAATATACGATGAAGGTATCATCACCGTTATAAAGAACAGCAGGTCCTTCGTTGACGGGCCAACCACGTTTTTCCCAGATATATTTCGGGTAAGAAATCTCCGTGGCACTTCCTTTGAGGGTGTAGGGGTTTTCCATTTCACAGATGTAAAGAGCCTGATTGCCTATATCTCTGTAGGCGGAGTAGATATAGTAAAGTTTGCCGTCTTTGTGAAGATATGTACCGTCTATATTATTTAAACCGTTGGGAGCAAGGATGCCTTTGAAGGTGTAATCACTCATAATATCTGCACTTTCACTTTCGAGAACAAAGGAGTAACGGTAATAGTCATTGTCTTCTTTGTCAGGATCGCCCAGAGGCATAGTGCCTTTTGGAACGGAGTTTTTGTCAAAAAGGGCTGCAGCGATAATATACCACCTGTCGCCGATTTTGTGGATTTCAGGTGCCCAGACGTCACCGACAGTATTACTTTCGCCGCACCAGAAAACAACTTTGCGCTCGATTTCGGTGGCATCGGTGAATGATTTGATTTTTACTATATCAACACCGCCGCCTGTGGTGTAGGTATAGTAGGTGTTGCCTGAATCCTCCACAATAAAGGGATCTCCGCCGTTTACTTCATCAATGGGGAAATCTTCGGGACCTGTTACGGCAATACCAAAAAAGGTGAGTATGGTTATGAGAACGGCTACCAATGATTTAATGAACTGTGACATAATATTTCTCCTTTTCAGTTATTATATTCTTCGATCATTTTCTCTAATATTTCTGCTGCGTCTTCTACCACTTTAAGGCAGGGGCGGGTTTTATAATATTCTCCTGTTCTTTCGTCGGGTTTTGGGCTAATTTCGGATTTTGCGTTCAGTTCAAGAATTTCACGGCAGACAACGGAAGGCTGTCTTTGCAGAAAACGACGTGAAAATTCCTGCACAAGGTCATAATTTTTCATTTTGCTTTCGCTGTCACTTCCGTCAGTAGGTGCGCAGAGACTGCCCAATACCATTGCCGAAGCGGATACGGCACCGCAGACTTCTCTCATCCTGCCTACCCCTCCGCCAAGACCGGCGGAAAGTTTTTTTGCTGTTTCTTCCTTAATACCGAAACGGTCACAGAAAGTACAGAAAACTGATTGCGAACAGTTATATCCTTCAAGAAAGTAATTTCTTGCTTTTTCTTTTGCAGTCATTTTATTCTCCTTTTAAATATTCAATAAGGGCCTTAGCTGAATTTTCTTTTAATTCGACGGTAAACTCTGCCTCTCTCATATTCTGCAGATAATGAGCATCTGAGGAGCGTATGAGAATCTTACCTTCAAGATTAGGAAAGTTTTTACGCCAATGCTCTTCATCGGCATTCGGTGTAAGTTCGAATGCGTTGACATTGAGACTTTCGGGGAAGTTACCTAAAGCACTTATAACACTGTAGGATTCACGGTCAATATGTGCAGGGTAGCAGACTCCGCCGTATTCATTTATGAGTTCGGGCAGTTCATCAATACTTACACAGGATGCGAGAGTGAGGAGGATTTCTTCCTTGCCGATTATGCCGTCACCTGTATCCATAATAAGTTGCTCACCAAAAATTTCCTCCTTGTTTTTAATGGGAGGCATCGTAGTTTTAATGAATTTGCTGAATTCCATGGCCTTATCCACCGTGGGGAAAAGACAGACATTATGTATTTCTTCACTCGTGCAAAGTTCCATGCCCGGAACTACTGTAAGACCGATTTCCTTGCCGATTTTTACGGCACTTTCGCAGTTTTCGGCACTGTTGTGGTCGGTGAGTGCAATTATGTCATAGCCTAACAGTTTTGCCATATTGACCAGGTTGTAGGGGGACATATCGTTATCTCCGCAGGGAGAAAGACAGGAGTGAAGATGTAAATCGTAATACAGTTTCATATCAACTTGGATATCGCTACGGAAAGTTCGTAGGCGTTCTTTTCACTTGAAAGGAAGGTTATGCCCTGTTGTAAGGCCTTTTCTTTTGCGGCGTCATCAAGGGGGGAGTTTTCCGTAAGGACAATACAGGCACAGTCGGATAAAACTGCTACGGCAACAGCATTTACATTACCCATAACCGTAAGCCAGATGTCTCCATCTTTTGCTCTTGACATAACCCAGGAAAGAAGATCGCCGCTGTAACAACCTGTGATTTCTTTGTCAAGGTCACCTTCGGTAAGGATTTTTAAGTTTAATATTTCTGCAAATTTTTTAACTGTCATTTCTTTCTTCACCTGAATCTTCCGTTATTATTTTATCTCTGAAAGGTAAGGGGAGCCACTCTTCACTTTCGGTGTGGTTTTCATCTTTGAATCTTTTTATCAGGCAGTCGCTTTCATCTGCATAGCCTCTTACGATGTCATCGGCCAGGGCACGGCAGGAGGGCGCACCGCAGATGCCGCAGTCAAGACCGGGCAGAGATGCTTCAATTTCCCGGAGTTTTGACATCATTCTCATGGCTTTGATAACATTGTCTGCCAGTTTCATGGCGGGGGACGGTGTAAGTTCCTTTGTCCAGGCAAGAGAGTCAAGATCAAAGTCACTTTCAATACTGTTACAGGAAACAGGCATAAATTTACGCAGCCGCTGTATACGTGCTTTGGCAACATAAGGATTTTCAACGGTAAGAACGCCGCCTACACAGCCGCCTGTACAGCAGTTAAGTTCGATAAAATCAAGGTCATTGAGTTTTTCATCCTCTAATTCCTCTAAAACTTTGATAACATTTTCTATGCCGTCAGCAGCAAGGTATCTCTCTTTAAGAAGACCTGCCGCTTCACCGCCGCTGCTTGCCCAACCGACACCGATAATACCTGAATCGTTGAGGGGTTCAAGTTCGTCGGGTGACAGTTTATCCATAGTCTGAAGCAGAACGGGATAAATATCTTTTATGGCAAAGGCACCGTTTATACCGGAACCGTCATAACAAAGGGGTGAACGGATAGCGGTTCTTTTGGCGGGACAGGGGGAGATGAAAAACACACCGATGTCACTGTCGGGAAGACCTGTTTCTTTCCTTGCTTCTTCTCTTGCTGTTTTTGCGGCTATATCAATGGGGGCACAAAGCGGAAGAAGATTGGGTATAAGGTTCGGGAATCGTGTTCTTATAAGTCTTACAACAGCGGGACAGGCAACTGAGATAGCAGGCTTTTTAAGTTCGCCTGTTTCAAACATTATTCTTGTCGCACTGCTTATAAATTCTGCGCCTTTACTTACTTCAACAATTTTATCGAAGCCCATTTTTTTAAGGCCGGTAAGTACATAATCTACATTTTCGAGATTGTTGAACTGGCCGTAAAGGGCAGGAGCAGGAAGAGCAATTCTGTATTTATACTGCAAAATTTCATTGAAGTGTTCCGTAACGGCATACTTCGCATGATGAGGACATACGCGTATACACTCACCGCAGTCAATGCAGCGGTCGGAAATTATGTACGCTTTTTTATTCCTGACTCTTATTGCCTCGGTAGGACAACGCTTTATGCAGTTGGTACATCCTTGACATTTATCTGCGTCAAGACGTACGGAATGGAATGTTATGGACATAAGAGCCTCCTGTTCTTCATATTTTTTCTTTTGTTACTGTATATTCACTTTCATGTTGAGTGTTGTACCTACACCGATTTCGGTGTCTATGGAAAATTCATCGGTATATTTTTTCATATTCGGAAGTCCCATACCTGCGCCGAATCCGAGGGTTCTGATGTTGTCGGGAGCAGTTGAGTAGCCTTCCTTCATAGCAAGTTCTACATTTTCTATACCGGGTCCCTGATCTTTTAAGGTCATAATTATCTGTTCTTCTGTAATTTCAACGTCTATTTCTCCGCCGTTTGCGTGAATCACCATATTGATTTCGCCTTCGTACATGGCAATTGAAACATTTCTTATAACGGAGGGAGAAATGCCCAGTTCTTTCAAAGTGCGTTTAACATCGCCCGAAGCGGCACCTGCTCTTGTGAAGTCATCACCGGGTACGGTGTAATGGAGACGGATGCTTTCTTCCATTATTTTCCGCTGCCTCCCCTCAAACCTGCTGAGTAAAGTTTTCCGCAAGCAGTAAACATTTCAAGTTCGGAACAAATCATAACCATATCTCTTTCTTCTGCCATTTCTATCATCTGAAGAGTAGGGCGTTTGCCTCTGACAAAGATAATACAGTGCATATCCATCATTTCTGCCGTGCGTACTACCTGTGGATTGACAAGACCTGTAAGAAGCGTGGCCTGTTCTTTAACAAAAGCGAGTACATCACTCATCATATCGCTTCCGCATGCGGCGTGGACATCTGTTTCTGCAAGATCTCCGCGGCAGATAATTTCGCCTTCTAAGATGTTACATATTTCGCTGATTTTCATATTGAGTCCTCCAATAGTTTGTTGTTTTGTACAAAAAAGGCACAGGTAACCCCTATGCCTGTAAGTTTATATTTTTTCGAAATCTGCTTTTTCGATTTCTTTGGTGATTATATCAACAGCCAGATTCCATACGGTTTTACCGGCGGCAACAAATCCCTCTTTGTTTTTTACCGAACAAAGCATAGCGAAAGCCTCGCCGATATGGTCGCTTAAATTTCCGCCTTTTTGTATAGCAAGATAGTAGAAGGTAAAAGCGGCACCGTTTGAAATGTTGGAATAAAAACCGGGTGAATTTTTCTGAATAACCTCATACATTGAAGCAATTGCAGTAGTTGAAACAATTTCGGCGGGACATTCAAGTTGCAGAAGAGTTTCGCAGGCGAAAACAAGGAGCACCTTTATCTGATAAAGAATATCCTGAGCAAAATATCTGGGTGCAAGGTGATCTTTGATCCCGACAACAAGGCCTTCTTCACCTGTAGGGGTAATGGTGCCCAGGAGGGAGCCTAAAGTTTTTGCTTTATCTATGTTTCCGTTTGCCCGGTGGGCAATTACATTGTTGAAGGCGTGTGAAAGGTCGGCTGATTTATTCAGTTCCTTTTTGCTAACATAAATCTTTACATCACTTTCGTTCATAGTGGTCTCCCTTCTTGCGAAGGTTATTTTGCAGCCTCCGCTTCAAGTTTCTTTTGTTTTCTGCGCTTTTTTGCTTTGTATGAAAGAAGATAATTTACGGCATCTTCATCGGGACCGTATTCACCGAGTTTGATTGGATAAGCATTGAAAGCACCGTGGAAATCGCTGCCGCCTGTCATAACAAGAGAATGTTTTGCGGCAATTGTCTTGAGCCATTCCTGCTGTTCGGGTGTGTTTTCCGGATGCCATACTTCAACTCCGTCAAGTCCGTAAGGGATAAGTTCTTCCAGAAGTTCAAAATTATCATAAAATCCCGGATGGGCAAGAACTGCAATACCGCCCGCTTCATGAATGGCATCAATTATTTCTGTGGGTTCGGGATACTTTGATTCCATAAGGACATTCATTCTGGATTCTTTTGTGAAGAGCATCTTATAAAGGTCGCCGAAGATGGATGTGGTGTATCCGCAATCCATAAGAGCCTGCATAATATGCTGTTTGTAGATGTTGGTTGAGCCCTGACAGCATTTTGCGATAAATTCAGGCGTGACGGGGAACTTGTTACAGATCTTCATCACCATAAGCTGAGCTGCTCTTTTTCTTTTTAAGGAATTGCTTTTGCAAAGACCTTCGAGACGTTCAGGTCTGTCGGGAAGATAGCAGAGAATATGTGCTTTTGAGTTTCTTTTTGAGTCTGTTGCGGAAAATTCAACGGCGGGAATAACGTTTACGCCGTGTCTTTTGCCGATAAGTTCCGCTCTGACGGTACCTGCAAGACAGTCATGGTCTGTAATTGCAAGAGTAGTGATGCCACTGTTTTTTGCAAGAACGATCAGATCGTCAATGCCCATTGTGCCGTCAGATAATTTAGTGTGACAATGTAAATCTGCTTTCATTTTTTGTACGCCCCGTTTCTTTTTGTGCCTTGATTATTTACCGTCTCCTAAGGTAATTCACCTGAAAAAAGGTGAAAATTGCGCTATATTAATATACGATAATAATTATACTACTCAAAAAAATTTTTTTCAAGAGATTAAAGCGACTTTTTTACTCGTTTAAGAATAAAAATTATGGTTTACCACTGACTGTCATCGCTGAGAAGGCGGATAAGAATACTTTCGAGCAGTTCGGTAAGACAAGTTTCCTGTCTGTCGTTCATTTCGCGGTAGTCTTCAACGGAGCAATCATCGGCATCGTCACTGATTTTTCTTACAGAAAGCATGGGAATACGGCATTTTTCACAAACGGAAGCAATTGCGGCTGTTTCCATATCGAAAGCACCGATGTCAAAAGTGTCATAATAAAGTTTTTTGCGCAGGCTGTCTGTAAGAAAAATATCTCCCGTTCCGGTTTTTGCTTTTATGATACCTTTGCTTTCAAGGGCATAAGAGAGAAGTTTTTCGTCTGCTTTATAAAGATATTCCTGTCCGTCGGGCTTAACACCCAAGTCGTAGCCGATTGCAGTAAGGTCGAAGTCGCACTCAACGTAATCCGAAGCAGCAATCATGTCCTCTCGTTTAAGACCGCTTACGGCGCCGGAGAGACCGGCATTGAGAATGTATTGTGCCTGTCTGTCGCTGATAAGAAAAGCGGCAGCAGAAGCGGCATTGACTTTGCCTATTCCGCATTTTACTCCTGTTATTTCAAGTACTCTGCCGCTTTTCTCCATAGTAAATGTAACAGCGTCGTTGCCTCTTAAAGAGAATTCTTCTCCGTTTTTTTCTTTTGCAAAGGCGAGAAACGGACTGTACTCCATACTGTCGGCAAAAATCAAACCTATTTTTTTTATCATATTTTTAGTTCCTTTCTTTGAAAAATATAAGGCTATTATACCTCAGAAAAACTGTTTATGTCAATGTTCAGAAAGGCGCATAGAATAAAAATGAGGGATAATTTTTTGCTTTCGCATAGACGGTAATCGGTGGTAAGAACCTGAAGAAAAGCCGATGTGTAATGTTATTACCCGTCTCTGCTTTTTATAAGGGATTTCTCCGTGAAAAGAGAAATCCCTGTTTGTTTTATATTTTACTTGCATAATCGGAAATTTTTTGATATAATTCTGTAAACGGATAAAAAACACATTTTTTCTCAGGAGGTAATACATATGACAAATAAGAAACTTGCTTTTGCTATGGCCTTGATTATGTGCTTCTCTTTTGTTTTCGGAGCGGCCGCTGCATCTGAAGGAGAACAGATTGTTCCGTCTACTTCACAGGTGTCACCCACAGAAAAGGAAGATTTTGTGGACAGCATAGGCGGTATGCTCGGCGATACTGCAGGTGACAAGTTCAGCGAAGTCGGGGATGAACTTATGGACGGAATACAGAAAGGCAACATTTTCTTCGATATGATTCAAAGAGTTATTGATACCATAAAGGTGCTTTGGGCCAATATTATAAATACAATCTTCCCCTTCTTTAACATCGGTTCAGGTTCGATTCTCGGTTAAAAAGTTTTCGGTAATGCTTTTGGTATTACCGAATTTTTTTGGCAAATGATATAGACAGGGATTTTGCAGGATTTCTGAAAGGAAAAAGTTTATGGTGAATTTTATTAAAACGGGTATTCCTTATTTTAAACGGATGCTCGTTGTGGCGATACCCATAATGATTCAGTCGGGTGTTACAAACTTTGTCAGTATGCTCGATAACATTATGGTCGGACAGGTGGGAACCCTTGAAATGTCGGGTGTTTCCATTGTCAACCAACTTATGATTGTTTTCAATCTCTGCATTTTCGGCGCAATGTCGGGAGCAGGCATATTTACGGCGCAATTTTACGGCAAAAAAGATGACGGCGGTATAAAGAATACAATGCAGTATAAACTTCTGTTTGCTTTGTTTCTCACCGCTGTGGGTATAGCTGCATTCGTCACTATGGGAGACAGACTCATAGGCGCATATCTTCAGGGTGAAGCGGCGGAAGGTGACAGGGAACTTGTGGCTTTATACAGTGCAGAATATCTTAAAATTATGCTTCTTGGTCTGTGCCCTTTTGCTCTTTCTCAGGCGTATGCAAGTACACTCAGAGAAACAAGCGACAGAGTTATTCCGATGATTTCTACAGTAACAGCGGTTCTGGTCAATCTTGTGCTTAACTATATTCTTATCTTCGGCCATTTCGGTGCGCCTGTTCTCGGTATTAACGGTGCGGCGATTGCAACGGTAGTTTCCCGTTTTGTTGAACTTGCTATTCTTGTTTTGTGGGCTCACACTCATAAAAGGAAATATCCATTCATTAAAGGTCTGTTTATTTCAAGCACTCTCACACGGGGACTTCTGAAAAAGATAACACTTATATCTCTGCCTCTTCTCGTTAATGAGGCTCTGTGGTCAGCCGGTATGGCTATGCTCAACCAATGCTATTCGGTAAGAGGTCTTGATGTGGTGGCGGCTGTGAATATCGTTTCCACAATCAGCAATGTCTTCAATGTGGCTTTTGTGTCCTTCGGCAGTGCAATCGGCATAATCTTAAGTCAGATGCTAGGCGCGGGAGAAAAAGAAAACGCAAAGAAAGCAAGTACGAGACTTTTATTCTTTGCCGTTTTCACCGTAATATTTATTGCTGTTGCCATGATTGTTTTCGCACCCTATTTCCCGAGAATCTACAAAACAAGCGATGCCATACGAACTCTTGCGTCAACACTCATAATTGTTGCCGCGGCATTTATGCCGGTGCAGTCCTTTACAAATGCCTGTTATTTTACTCTGCGTTCGGGTGGCAAGACTGTAATAACATTCCTTTTTGACAGTGGCTTCGTATGGACGATCTCCGTACCTCTTGCCTATATTCTCAGCAGATTTACGGCAGTACCCATAGTGCCGATGTATTTTATTATCATGAGTGCTGATATAATCAAGTGTATTCTCGGTTATACCTTTATGAGGAAAGGACTTTGGCTTAATACAGTGGTAGAATAATGCGGAATTAAGAATTATGAATCGGTAATCGCGGGGAACGTTTCAGGAATATAGAAATGATATTCCGCCCGCTTCTTTATGAAAAAACAATTAGAGAGGTTTAAAAGATTATAAAACTGTTCCCGGTTAAAATCAACACAACAGAAAAATCAGTCCGCCAAATCAATCTGATTTGGCGGATTGTTACTTTGCACTACGAGATTTCTGATTTTTACTTCTGTCCGTAATATGCATTAGGACCGTGCTTTCTCATATAATGTTTGTCGAGAAGATACTGCTCAATAGGTTTCTTTTCGCCGCTTATCATTTCTGCGTGATAAGCCATGTTTGCCACGGTTTCCATAACAACGGCGTTGTGAACGGCTTGTTTGGGATTTTTACCCCAGGCAAAAGGACCGTGCTTATATACTACTACACCGGGAACAGCCATGGGATCAATGCTTTCAAAAGCCTCTATAATAACGGTACCCGTTTCTTTTTCGTAGGCTCTTTCCACTTCTTCGGGTGTAAGTTGACGGGTGCAGGGGATAGGTCCGTAGAAGTAGTCGGCGTGGGTGGTGCCATAGGCAGGGATACTTCTTCCTGCCTGTGCCCAGGAGGTAGCCCAGGAGGAGTGGGTGTGGATAACGCCGCCGATTTCGGGGAAAGCCTTGTAAAGTTCGATATGTGTCGGTGTGTCCGAGGAGGGGTTCAGTTTTCCCTCTACCACATTACCTTCAAGGTCAACAACTACCATATCATCGGCAGTCATAACGTCATATTCAACACCGCTGGGCTTTATAACGATAAGCCCTTTTTCTCTGTCTATACCGCTGACATTACCCCAGGTAAAGGTCACAAGTCCGTAAGCGGGTAAACTTAAATTGGCTTCAAGAACTTCCTTTTTGAGTTGTTCTAACATACAATCATTCCTTTATTATTTTTTGAGTATTATATTATTTCACATTTCCTTTGTCAAGACAAAGGTTGTGATGCTGTTACCCTTAAGACAGGCTGCAAGTGCGTTTTCTTTAAGTTCGGGGGGAGATATTTCTGCCCATTTTTCGCCGTCTTCGATGTTTCCTGAGGTACGTATTGCCTTGGTGCAGGTAAATGAAGGAAACTCCGAAATATCGAAATTTGTCACCGTATCCTTTACTTTAGGATTCACTGCAACGATGATGAGTTTTTCTTCTTTTTCATCATATGCACACAGAGAACATTTATCTGTGAGAATAATCTTCATTCCCGGTCTTATGTAGCGGGAGAACTGACCGAAAGCATAATATTTCTGAGTGAGAATGTATTCTTCTCTGTCAATCTCTGCCACGGCACAACCCCAGTAGCCTTTATTAAGGTCGAACATAGAGGACATGTCTTTTCTGCCGAGATAGCCACTTTTCGAAATATAACTTGCCACTATCTGCCATATAACCCATGCTGAGGGCTTAAGGATGTACATATCCTCTATAATCTTTTCCGCAAACCATATTGCAGGTCCCATTTCACCGGCGCTTTCACCGCTGACAGAAGACCAGTCCGTTTCCGTCATCCAAAGGTCAAGGCCTGTCTTTCGGCACAGATCACCTATTTTTTTTGTTGCTCTTTCGTAGGTGTGAGTGCTGACACGGTCTATTATACTCAGAGCGTCGGGTGAAAGGGAAGAAAAAGCCTTTGCGGCACGTTTTGCGTTGGTTTCGTCACTGGTTGTAAGGTCGGTGGTGTCAAGGCCGTATTTTCTCATAGCCTTTTTTGTGGCGACAAGCAATTCACTCTGATTTTTGCCGGGTGATACATGACAACCCTCCTGCTTGGGACTGTTTTTGTACCAATAGTTCGAATAAGGCTCATTCATGGGTGCAAGGGAACTGATTTTTATTCCCTTTTCACGTTGCAGATAATCGGTAACGTGAGCGAGATACTCGGCGAAGTCCTCTACGCAGTCTTTTCTAAGGTTGTTGCAGTTGGGATTTCTGTGTCCCGAAGAGCATCCGCTGACAGTCATAAAGTAAGGGGGAGAATTTGAAAAGGCTTCCACATAGGCATCGTCTGCCGAGGCTTTGTAGCAAGTGTCGAGGACGTCAAGTTGTCTTTTATCTGCTTCGTAATTCCATTTGAGTTCCCCTGTTTCTTCGTCTTTTTCCAGGAAGCCGGGCATCATGGAGTCGGTACGCTCAATGTGTTCGTGCCTCGGATCGTCACCACCCCCGATATTGTAGCGCATAATGTTCAGGCCCAAGCCTTTGTCCTTATCAAAGAAAAGGTCGGCGGCATCCTTTGTGAGTTTTTCGCTGTGTCCCACGCGGTTTGCCCACCAGCAAAGGCTTGTTCCCCAGCCTTTGAAGATGCCGTCACCTGTGGTTATGCGGTTGTTGAGTGAGATAATAGTTTTGTTCATATTTTTTCCTTTTTATATACGTTGTTTGTGTTTACGGTGAAAGAAACTCTCCGTCTGCTTCGCATCCACCTCTCCTTTCAGGCAATGTCATTAGCTTAAGCAACACTTACTTAGAAGTGTCATCTTGAACGAATGTGAAAGATCTTTGCAGAAGATAGAGTTTTAAGATCTTTCGCTATGCTCAAGATGACAAACTGAACTTTAAGTTAATGACATTGCCTTTCAGGAGAGGCCTCTTATTGCTGATTTCGAGGTGTTAATTGAAAGGAGAGGTAAAAAAGGGACTGCCATTTTGCATAGCAGTCCCTTTAATATTACATCATTTCGTGAAATTCTTCTTCTGAGAGGATTTCAACGCCCTTGTCTATAAGCACTTTTGCAGCAGCATCGTTATCGGCTACGCGGAGAATAACATAAGCTTTTTCGCTTTTGCGGGTGATGAAGGCATACATATATTCCACATCGATATCAGCATCGGCCAAAATCTGCATAGGTACGGAGAAGGCGCCCGGTTTATCATTGATGCCCACAGCAATAACATTTGTTACGGAAACGGTGATACCCTTTTCTTTCAGCGCGGCTGCGGCTTCGTCGGGTTTATTTACGATAAGGCGGAGAATACCGAAGTCGGTGGTGTCGGCTATGGAAAGAGCACGGATGTCCACATCAGCGGCGGCTATAGCCTTTGTGATTTCGGCAAGTCTGCCTTTTTTGTTTTCAACGAAAATGGAAAGTTGTTTAATAATCATAAGTTTTCTCCTTTTCTCATTTTGTATTTTAAGTATATAATTAAAGTTTACGGTTGTCAATAACTCTCTTTGCCTTTCCTTCGGAACGGGGAAGAGAACCGGGAGCCATAAGACGTACCTTGGCATGAATGTTAAGAGTGGACTGAAGGGCGGCTTCAATTCTCTTTTCTTCCGTTTCTATACCTTTGACTGTATCTGAGAACATATCGGGAGACATTTCTACCTGAACTTCCATAAGGTCAAGGTTATTCTTACGGTCAACGATGATGAG
Source organism: Acutalibacteraceae bacterium (assembly GCA_045537395.1). Classification (GTDB taxonomy): domain Bacteria; phylum Bacillota; class Clostridia; order Oscillospirales; family Acutalibacteraceae; genus UBA6857. The sequence goes on from JAZSPI010000013.1 coordinate 55,872, forward strand.
GTAGTTGGGAGCCATATTGAGAGAGAGAAGCACGTGTTCAACCTGCGAGGGGAAGACATTTACACCGCGGATAATGAGCATATCGTCACTTCTTCCCTTGGGTTTGGTCATCTTTACAGTGGTTCTTCCGCAGGAGCATTTTTCTCTTGTAAGAGCGCAGATGTCACGGGTGCGGTATCTTACGAGAGGAAGAGCCTCTTTGCCGATACAGGTGAAGACAAGTTCACCGTACTGACCGTCGGGAAGAACTTCAAGAGTGTCAGGGTCGATAATCTCCGGATAGAAGTAGTCTTCGCATATATGCATGCCTGTCTGACATTCACACTCATAGGAAACACCGGGACCTGCGATTTCCGAAAGACCGTAAATATCGTAAGCCTTTATGGCTAAAAGTCTTTCAATCTCTTTTCTCATTTCTTCTGTCCAAGGTTCAGCGCCGAAGATACCTGCACGGACGGGAAGTGTTTTAGGGTCAATATTCATATCACGGATTGTTTCACCGATAAACATAGCGTAGGAAGGAGTACAGCAGAGAATGTTCGACTCGAAATCCTGAAGCATCTGTATCTGTCTGTTTGTGTTACCGGTAGAGGCGGGAAGGGCTGTAGCACCTAATTTTTCGGCGCCGTAGTGGATGCCTAAACCGCCTGTGAAAAGCCCGTAACCGTAGGAAACGTGAACAGTATCATCTTTTGTGCCGCCTGCAGCAGAGATGGCACGGGCTGCACCTTCTGCCCATACATCAATATCGTGCTGTGTGTAGCCTACAACGGTAGGCTTACCTGTGGTACCTGAGGAAGCGTGTATACGGACAAGTTCTCCTTTGGGTACTGCGAAAAGACCGAAAGGATAATTGTCACGAAGGTCTGTCTTAACTGTAAAGGGGAGTTTCACTATATCGTCGATAGAGTGAATGTCTTCGGGCTTAAGACCGATTTCGTCAAATTTAGCCTTGTAAAAGGGTACGTTTTCATAGGCGTTTTTTACCATTTTTATAAGTCTTGCTGATTGAAGTGCATGGAGATAGTCCCTTGAAGCACATTCAATTTCGGGGTTGAAGATTGGCATTTGGAATCATCCTTTCTTATTAAATGCAAAATGCAGAATGCAGAATGCAAAATTGTGGTCTACTGTTTACAAAATCGACAACCTTAAGCATTAAAGCCAAGGTCAAAAGCTTTGAGGTTGGTTTCGACTGTTTTCGGCGGAACTGTTGATTTAATTATATCAATCCACATTTCCTTGTCAATGCCAAGATAGTGAACGGCGGCACCGAGTAAAACAATGTTGGCGCATTTTGCCGTACCTGCCTCAAGGGCTTTTTCAAGTGCGTCTACACTTACGATTTTAACACCTTTATCGGCTATCTTACCGAGAATGTTTTCGGGATATTGAGTCTTACCCATAATTACGGGCATAGGGTCTATTTTCTGTGTGCTTGAAATGAGAACACCGTCTTTTTTCAGCCAGGGAAGCCAACGGGCACTCTCCAACTGTTCAAAGGATATAATAATGTCAGCCTCGCCTTTTTCAATTACGGGAGAATAAACCTTTTCACCGTATCTTACGTAAGTTACAACACTGCCGCCTCTCTGGCTCATACCGTGTACTTCGCTTACTTTTACGTCGTAGCCTTCCTGAAGGAAGCATTTGCCCATAAGTTTGGAGGCTAAAAGGGTACCCTGACCGCCGACACCGACAATAAGAATGTTTTTAACTTCCATCAGTTTTATTCTCCTTTCTCTATTGCGCCGAATTTACAGGCTGATGCACAAACTCCGCAGCCGACGCACTGAGTATTATCTATAAGGGCAAGATTTTTGCCGTTTTCTCTTTTAATCTGTGAAAGAGCCGGACAGCCAACGTTAAGACAGGCTTTACAGCCGATACACTTATCTGCGTTTATATTAACGGGCGCCGAGTGCTTGACTGTTTTGAGAAGGGCACAAGGTCTTCTGGAAATAATGAGAGAGGGTGCTTTTTTTGCAAGTTCTTCTTTGACTACTGCCTTTGTATTTTCAATGTCAAAGGGATCAACCACTCTGACGTTTTCGAAGCCTACAGCCTTAGCGAGGGCTTCAAGGTTAACGGAAACGGTGGGATCACCCTTGATAGTAAGACCGTTGGCGGGGTTGTTCTGATGTCCCGTCATACCTGTGATGGATTTATCAAGAACGATTACCGTGGAAAAACCTTTATTATAAGCGATGTCAATAATACCTGTGATTCCTGAATGGATAAAGGTGGAGTCACCGATAACGGCAACGCTCTTTGCGGCTGCTTCCTCGCCACGGGCAAGATTATAGCCGTGAAGTCCGCTTATTGATGCGCCCATGCATACACAGCTGTCCATCATGGAAAGGGGAGCCTGTGCGCCGAGAGTGTAACAACCGATATCACCGCTGACATAAAGTCCCATACCCTTAAGAGCGTAGTAAAGACCTCTGTGGGGACAGCCTGCACAAAGAACGGGAGGACGTGCGGGAATTTCGTCTTCAATAGAGACAAAATCTTTTTTGGTGTCTGTGAGAGCACTTTCAACTGTCTTATGCGAAAACTCTCCTAAAAGGGAGAAAAGTTTTTTACCTGTTACTTTGACACCGAGTCTGACGCAGTGTGTTTCGATGATGGGATCAAGTTCTTCGATAACGATAACCTCGTCAACTTTTCCTGCGAACTCTGTGATAAGGGCTGTAGGAAGAGGGTTAACCATACCGAGTTTAAGATAACTTGCCTTGTCGCCAAGAGCCTCGTGAGCATATGTAAATGAAGCACCTGAACAGATGATGCCTGTTTTTGTATCGTTATATTCTACAGTGTTGATGCCCATTTCTACTGCTTCTTTATTGGCAAAGTCAGTCATTTCGCAAAGTCTCTTTTCCACTCTTTCGTGGGCAGGACGAGCCATAGCAGGCATCATAACGCGAGACATAACATCCTTTTTGTATTCCTTTACGGGAACATCCTTTCTTTCACCGAGTTCTACTATAGAACGTGCGTGGGAAACTCTTGTTGAAAGGCGGAGAAGGAAGGGCGTATTAAAGCGTTCTGAAAGTTCGTAAGCCAGAACTGTAAAGTCACGGCATTCTGCTGAATCGGAGGGCTCAAGCATAGGTGTTTTTGAAGCGATGGCATGGTGACGGGAATCCTGCTCGTTCTGAGAAGAGTGCATACCCGGGTCATCAGCCACGGCACAAACCATACCGCCTGCAGCACCGATATAAGAGGCTGTGTAAAGAGGGTCAGCGGCAACATTGAGACCTACGTGCTTCATGGCACAGAAGGCTCTTGCACCGCCCATTGATGCACCGAAGGCAACCTCGAATGCCACTTTTTCATTGGGTGCCCATTCGGAATACATATCATCATATTTTGAAGCAAATTCGGTAATTTCCGTGCTGGGTGTACCGGGATAAGAGGAAATAACGTTTACTCCTGCTTCCCAGAGACCTCGTGCAACGGCTTCGTTACCGAGCATAAGAACTTTGTTCATTTTTAAACTCCTTTGATTTGTGTTTACCGTAAATTATTTGTTTCTGAGATCTAAAACTCTCTGTGCTTTACCTGTGAAGCGTTCAATAGTTTTAGGCTCAACAAGGTTAACCTTTATTTCGATACCCAAGATAGCCTTGATTTTATCGTGGATAGTTCTTCTGAGTTTTTCGAGTTCTCCGTAAATTTCCAGAAGTGAAGCGTCGATAAGTTCAACTCTCACTTCAAGAGTATCGGAGAAGCCTTCTCTTCTTACCACCAACTGATAGTGAGGGCTGATGGAGTTGATGCCGATGAGGGCGGACTCTATCTGCGACGGGAAGACATTTACACCGCGGATTTTGAGCATATCGTCACTTCTGCCGATAATTTTGCTCATTCTTGCGCTTGTTCTTCCGCACTGACAGGTTTCATAGTTGATTTTTGTAATATCTCTGGTTCTGTAGCGGAGAATGGGAAGGCCGCGTTTTGTAAGGTTGGTGACCACGAGTTCGCCTGTTTCACCCTTTTCGAGGACATCGCCTGTCTGTGAATCTATTGTTTCACAAAGGAAATGGTCTTCGTTTATATGTAAACCGTCACGGTAGATACATTCACCGGACATACCGGGACCGTTAAGTTCAGACATACCGTAGTTATCGGTACAGAAGAAGCCGTTGCCCCAACTTTCTTCAATCTGCTGTCTCATTTCGGGTGTACAGCCCTCGCTGCCTAAAAGACCGAGACGGAGTTTGTAACTGTCCATAGGGAAGTCTATGCCTCGCTCTTTGGCACTTTCGGCAAGATAAAGAGCATATGAGGGTGTGGCAACGATGGTATCCGTGCCGAAGTCTCTCATAAATTTAAGTTGCTTTTCCGTGTTGCCCGATGATGTGGGAACAACAGTAGCACCGATTTTTTCAAGTCCGTAGTGAAGACCTAAAGCACCGGTGAACATACCGTAGCCAAAGCAAATCTGCACCATACTGTCTTCATTTGCACCTGCGGCATATGCAACTCTTGCCACCTGTTCACTCCAGTTTTCCATATCCTGGCGGGTATAGGCAACAACTGTGGGATTGCCGGTTGTACCCGAAGAAGCATGAACACGGACAATTTTTTTTTGAGGTACACTTAAAAGACCGAAGGGGTAGGTATCGCGGAGGTCTGCCTTTGTGGTATAGGGAATATACTGGATATCCGAAAGGCATTTGATTTTGTCGGCGGTGATGCCTGCCTTTTCGAATCGGTCATGGTAAAATTTTACGTTTTTATCGCAGTAGTCCACAAGGGTTTTGAGCCGTTCAAGTTGAAGAGCCTCTAACTCCTTACGGGGCATACATTCCATTTCTTTGTTCCAGATCTGATTTTTCATAGTTGGTTCCTTTCTTGATCACCAAAAATAGTGATACCGGATATTATACATAATTTTTGAAAAGATATTTTTACTAAAAAGAAAAATAAACCTTTAAATTGTTGCTTTTTTCTGCTTTGTAAATTCTGTATTCGCTATCTTATTTTTGCAGTAAGTGCGTACCGTAGGAAAATACCTGCCTTTCTGACGTTGACGAAAACAGTCAGCCGGATAATGAATATATTCTTCATGGCACTTGTTTCTTTTACGTTTTAAAACTTTAAAGCGAAAAATAAATTATTGACGGTATTGTAACACTTTAGATTGCTGTTGTCAAGGAAAAATGTAAATAAAACTCAACAAAAAGGGCTTTTTATAAAATATTGCGCATATATAATGAAAAGGAATAAGATTTTTTGTGCTGTCCCGTTCTTTTATGTATGTGAATTGCTTGTGTAAAATATGAAAAATAACAAAAAAATACACTTTTGATAAAAGAAAAAACCTTACATTTATACACACTGAACAAAAAACAATGCACAAAATTAGTTAATAATCCGTTGTTTTTTTGTTTATTTTATGGTAAAATTGTTGATGTTATCGTCGGAGCGAACTTTGACGAAGCAAAATTTGGAGACCGTATAAAGAAAATGAGGTCCTAGGAGGTTTTGGAATTGAAATCCTATTCAGTAAACAACATCAGAAATATTGCCATTGCAGGTCATACAGGTAAAGGTAAAACAGCGCTCTCCGAAGCAATGTTTTATGTTGCAGGTATAACAGACAGATTAGGCCGTGTGGCAGACGGCAACACAATTATGGACTATGACGCAGAAGAAAAGAAAAGAAAGTGTTCAATTTCTTCCGCTACAGCCTCCTTTGAATGGAGAGATACAAAAATTAATGTTCTTGATGCTCCCGGTAAGTTTGACTTTGCCGGTGGTATGGCAGAGGCTATGAGAGCTGCCGACTGTGCAGTTATCGTCACTTCCGCAGGCTCAGGTATCGACGTTGGTCTGGAAAAGGCCATTAAAGCCGCTGACCAGAGAAATATTGCTAAATTCTTTGCTATTACAAAGGTTGACTCTGAAAACAGAGACTTCTATAAAACATTTGAAGCCCTTAAGGAAGAACTCGGAAATAAACTTTGCCCCGTTGTTGTTCCCTATATGAACGGTCCTGTATGCGAAGCTTTTGTTAATCTTTGCTCAAACAAGGCATTCAAATATCCCAACGGCAGACCTGTTGAAATTGACATCCCTTCCGATGCTAACATCGAAGCTATGAGAGCCGCTCTTGAAGAAGCAGTTGCTACCGTTGACGAAGAACTTATGGAAAAGTTCTTTGAAGGAGAGCCTCTCACTAAGGAAGAAATTATCAGAGGTCTTACCGAGGGTGTTGAAACGGGTGAAATATGGCCCGTATACGCTTGCTCAGCAACAAAGGTTGACGGCTGTGATATGCTTATGGATGCTATTGTTTATTCGGCACCTTCACCCGATAAAGCAAAGCCCGAACTTGCTACAGATGCAAACGGTGAACCTATTGAAGTCAAGGCAGATCCCAACGGACCTCTTGCCGCACTCTGCTTCAAAACTGTTGCTGACCCCTTCGTAGGTAAGATGTCATTCGTTAAGGTTATTTCCGGCAAGATTACACCCGATACTCCCGCTTACAATGCAAGAACAGGTGAAACCGAAAGAATGGGTAAACTTGTTACGGTAAGAGGTATTAAGCAGGAAGATACAAATGAAATTCCCACCGGTGATATCGGTGTTATCACAAAACTTTCAGGTCTTGCAACAGGTGATACACTTTGTTCTGCAAAGGATATTATCAATCTTGCAGGTGTAGATTTCCCCGCTGCTTCACTTTCAATGGCAGTTGTTGTCAAGAAAAAGGGCGAGGAAGATAAGGTTGCTTCAGGTCTTCGTAAGATTATTGCAGAAGATCCTACCATTACTTTTGAATCTAACGAAGAAACAAAAGAAATGGTTGTTTCAGGTCTCGGTGAACAGCATCTTGATATAGTTGTTTCAAAACTTAAGGCAAAATACGGCGTAGAAATCGACCTTAAGATTCCCAAGGTTGCATACAGAGAAACTATCCGTAAGAGTTGTCAGGTACAGGGACGCCATAAGAAGCAGTCAGGCGGTTCAGGTCAGTTCGGTGATGTATGGGTACGCTTTGAACCCCATGACGGTGACGAACTTATCTTCGAAACTGAAGTTGTCGGCGGTTCTGTTCCCAAGAACTTCTTCCCTGCAGTTGAAAAGGGCTTCCAGGAAGCAATTCTCAAAGGTCCTCTTGCAGGTTATCCCGTAGTAGGTCTTAAGGCTGTTCTTTATGACGGTTCTTACCATCCCGTTGACTCTAACGAAATGGCATTCAAGACTGCTGCTAAAATTGCTTACAAAAACGGTATGGCTCAGGCTAACCCTGTTATCCTTGAACCTATCGGTGAACTTAAGGTATATATGCCCGATGCAAACCTCGGTGATATTATGGGTGACATCACCAAGCGCCGCGGACGTGTTCTCGGTATGGGTGCAGCAGATGAACCTAAAATGCAGGAACTTATTGCTGAAGTACCTATGGCAGAAATGGGCGACTTCTCTACAACTCTCCGTTCTGTAACAGCAGGCAGAGGTTACTTCACTCTCACCTTCGCACGTTATGAGGACGCCCCTGTTCCCGTGGCACAGAAGGTTATTGAAGAAGCAAAGAAGGATATGGAAGAATAACCCTAATACCTCATTTATAAATTCCAAACCGAAAGCGGACAGAGAATATTCTCTGTCCGCTTTCGGTTTATTTTACTTTACTAGTGGATACCCTGCATCTTTCAGCGCTCTTTTCATAACCTTTTCGTCAGGTGCTGAATTATATGTCACTTTAACTTTGCCCGACTGAAAATCTGCCACAGCCTCATGGATAAAAGGCAGAGCCTCAAGAGTATCTTTAACTCTTTTTTCACAGTGGTCGCACATCATATTTTTTACTTTGATTTCCATGTTGCTTTCGATTTTGTCTTCGTCAGCAAGAGGAACTTTTATTTTTTTCTTTCTTTTTCTGTCGTGCTTTGTTGAGTAAATGTCGAGGAAGTTAAGCCTTAAGGCATTAGTGACCACGCAGAAAGAAGAAAGACTCATTGCTGCCGCACCGAACATGGGATTGAGTTCCCAACCGAAAATCGGTACAAATAAACCTGCGGCAAGAGGGATGCCGAGAACATTATAAAAGAATGCCCAGAACAGATTCTGGTGAATGTTTCTGAGAACATTTCTGCTCAGCCTTATAAGCGCGTGAACATCGGTAAGACGGCTTTTCATTAAAACTATATCCGCTGCATCAATTGCAACATCTGTTCCGGCACCGATGGCAATACCTACATCTGCTCTTGTAAGGGCGGGAGCATCATTGATTCCGTCACCGACCATTGCCGTAAATCCTCTTTTCTGAAGGGAACGGATAACCTTTTCTTTTTCGTGGGGAAGAACACCGGCTATTACCTTGTCAACGCCTGCCTGTCTGCCGATTTCTTTTGCTGTGTTTTCGTTGTCACCTGTAATCATAACAACTTCAATGCCCATATTCTTTATCTCTGTTATGGCTTTTGGGCTGTCTTCTTTTATGGTGTCAGCAGTGGCAATCATTCCCCGGTATGCGCCGTCAACACTGAAATAAAGGGGGGTTCTTCCTTTAGAGGATATTCTCTTGTCGAGTTCTCTTACACTGTCGGGACAAGGTATAACATCAAAAATAAAATCAAGATTTCCGCCTTTTATAACCTTACTTTGGACAGTGCCTTCCACTCCCTTTCCGGAAACTGCTCTGAAAGAGTCAGCCGTGACGAAGGGTATGTTTTCCTCCTGACATTTTTTGACAATGGCTTTAGCAAGAGGATGCTCACTTTTCTTTTCAAGAGAGTATGCAAGTTTAAGAAGTTCAGTTTCGCTTACACTGTCCGGGAAGATATCTGTTACCTCGGGTTCACCCTTGGTTATTGTTCCGGTTTTGTCGAGAGCGATAATCTGTATACTTCCTGCTTTTTCAAGAACCTGTGATGTTTTGAATAAAATTCCGCTTCTGGCACCAATACCGTTGCCTACCATAATAGCGACGGGAGTGGCAAGACCGAGAGCGCAGGGACAACTTATTACGAGAACGGAAATACCACGGGCAAGAGCATAACCTAAATCCTTGCCGGCAATAAGCCATAGTGCTGTTGCGATAATGCCGATAACAATTACCGTCGGTACAAATATGCCCGACACCTTGTCTGCAATCCGGGCTATTTTCGGCTTTGTCATTGCCGCTTCACTTACCATTTTTATTATCTGTGAAAGGGTAGTATCTTCACCGACAGCCGTTGCTTCACATTTTAAAAAGCCTGATTGGTTTACTGTGGCGGCAGATACCTTGTTGCCTTTTGCTTTATCAACAGGGATACTTTCTCCTGTCAGAGCAGACTCGTTTACTGCACTTTCTCCTTCGATGACTATCCCGTCACAGGGAATGCTTTCACCGGGACGGACAAGGAAAATATCGCCTTTGACAATGTCTGCCGCCGGTATTTCGATTTCTGTGTTTTCTCTTAAAACTACAGCTGTTTTGGGTTTCAGGTCGATGAGTGCCTTTAAAGCGTCTGTAGTTCTGCCTTTGCTTTTTGCTTCAAGCATTTTTCCGACGGTAATAAGAGTGAGTATCATCGCTGCTGATTCAAAATAAAGATTGTGCAGAAGTTCCATGGCCTCACCTGAAGATGAAACGGTCATACGGAACAAAAGTACCATGCTCCAGACAAATGAAGCACCGGAACCTAATGCGACAAGAGAATCCATATTCGGAGCTTTGCTTATAATTGCTTTGAATCCGCTGGTGAAAAACTTTTTGTTGATAATCATAACGATTATCGTCAGCAGCATTTGTACAAGTGCTATTGCAATGGGGTTGCCTTCAAAAAAAGAAGGTAAGGGGAAGTGCCACATGATGTGCCCCATTGAAAAATACATAAGTAAAAGAAGAAAGACAAGAGAATAAATCAGTCTGCGTTTCAGTTTAGGGGTTTCAGTGTCCTTGAATGTGTCATCTTTTTCTTTTGACGGAGAAGAAACACCGTAAGGTTTTGCTCCGTAGCCTGCTTTTTCGACAGCAGAGATAATATCTTTTTCAATAGCAGAGCCTTCGACGACCATTGAACCCGTAAGGAGATTGACACTGCAACTGTCAACCTTCGGTAAAGCAGACACTGCCTTTTCAACTCTTGCGCTGCAAGCGGCACAACTCATTCCTGTTACTGAATATTGTTTCATATTTTACCTCGCTTTTACAAACTCATCAAAAAGCCTGAGGTTGATTTTGTCAGCCTTGAGTTCGCCTGCTTCGATTTTTTTGATAATTTCAACGATGCGGTCATTGATAGGTGTTTTAACACCGTATTTTCTGCCAAATTCGCATACAACACCGTTTATTGCGTCAATTTCACAGGGCTTGTTCTTTTTGAGATCCTGAAGCATTGAGGGCTCAATAAGTCTGTGTTTTTTCATAGCAACGGGAAGAAGGAGCGTGCCGAAAGCACGTTTAAGTGCACTTTTATAATAGAAAAGACCTACGATGTTTTTGCCTTGCACCGGTGCAAAGGTTACACCTGCAGCGTGGCCTACATCTATACATTCTTTCATGCAACGTATTGCTACCTGTTTGCCGTATTTGTCTTCGGAAACATCACCGAAAACACCGCCTACAACTGTGCCGAGACCTGAGAAAGTGGCATTGATAAGGAGTTTTGACCAACGTGCACCCATAAGGTTGGCTTCTTCGTGGACGGGACACATGAGTTCGAGAAGTTGCTTTACTTCTGCAAACTGTTCATCGGTAATGCCGTTCATCTTGCCCATATGAAAAGAGAGACTGTCGGTTTCGCTGGTGAGTTCGCAAACACCGGGTTCAATAAGCGCGGCGCCCCATTCTACGGCACAGCCCATAGTGTGTTCTTCTCCGATTATTTCGGCAATGCCGGGTTCGGGAATACCGTTCTGTAAGGTTACAATTACACCTTTTTCGGAAAGATAATCCTTGAGCATAGTGACAACTTCTTTGTTGTGAAGCTGTTTTGTGAGAAGAACGATAACATCGTACTTCCCTTCCATTTCGTCGGGAGTTATTGCTTTTACGGGAACGGTCATTTCTACGGTGCCTGTTATTTTTGCACCTTTTTCGTTGAGAATTGCAACGTGTTGTTTGTTGCGGTTGATAAGATCAACTTCTCCGCCGTTTTTGCTGATGAAAGCACCTAAAACCGTGCCCAAAGAGCCTGCTCCGTAAATTGCATATTTTGCCATGATATTTTACCTCCGTTTGTTTATTTTAAATTGATCTTTTAACTGCTGTTTTTCAGTCTTTGAAGAACTCTGTAATTTCTTCAAAATACCATTCCAGAACTTCATCTGTACTCATAAAAATTTCGTGCTTTGCACCTTTGACGTTTTTGATTTTTACTCTTGCCATAGAAGCAAATTTGTCAGTATATTCTCCGAGGAGTTGTTTGTCTTCTTCCGGCTTAAAGATAAGAAGTTTTGTTTTGAGCATTTTTATTCCCTGAGAAGAGAGAATTTTATCTTTTGCCTGAACAGAAGCATTAACCCAACCGAAGGAAGGACCGCTTGTCTGATAAAGGGGCTCTTTTTTTCTCTTTTCGTGGTAATATTCAAAACGAGACTTGCTTGCGGCGTCGCTGCTTTCAAAGGTTTGTTCCGCGTTGAAAACACATCTGCCCGGTGCAGAAATATTCTTGCCGCCGAAAAGACAGATAAGTTTTGCCGCAGTTCCTGCCACGGAGACGGGCATCCCCATATTTCCGCATATCATCGGAGAAGAAAGAACAGCCTTGCTCACTTTATAGGGATTTTTCATAAGATATAAGAGAGCAACGGTGCTGCCCAAAGAATGGGTGTAAAAGAAAACTTTTTTGTCGCCTGAAAAGGGAAGAACAATCTTGTCCATAAACAGTTCCAGATCGTTCCTGTAAAGGTCAAAATCGTCTGTTTCAATTCTTTCGGTTTTTCCGCTTTGATGCTCTGATTTTCCGTGCCCTCTTAAATCGGGAACAAAAACGCTGTAACCCGATTTGCGGAAATAGTATGTAATTTCCCTGAATTTTTCTGCCGATTCCGTAAATCCGTGTAAAATAACGACACTACCCTTAGAAAGTCTTTTGTCGTACTGCTCATAGTGAAGAGAAAGTCCGTCAGCAGAAAGATATGTTCCTTCCTTTCTCTTTTTTTCAAGATAAGGCTCTATAAGTTCTGCCATAACTGAACAGTAGTTTTCTTCGCTGATTATTTCCGTTCTTTCTAAAAAATCAAGCATAGTTTTCCTCCTTTTGACCAATATACTTTTATTTTAACATATATTTTTGATGTGTCAATATTATTTGATATCAAGATATATGACTTTGGTAGGCTGTGTCTTTTATTGTTGACTTTTGTGCGATGCTGTTATATAATATTTCTGAACACCGAAAGAGAGATTCTCTTTATTTATTGGGGATTCTCTTAGGTAATTGATTAAAAATTTTTCGTGAAAGGAAATGGCAAAATGAACACAATTGACAAAAACCATGAGGCTTTGTTTACCCCTTGGAAAATCGGTAATGTGGAAATCAAAAACCGTATTGTAATGTGCCCTATGGGCGGCACATCTCTTTTCGGTTGGTTTGAACTTGGCGGTTGTCACTTCGACAAAGAAGCGGCAAAACTCTTTCTTGAAAGAGCAAACAACAATGTAGGTCTTATTATTCCCGGTATCGCTCCTCTCAGAGATACTTTCTGGGGAAAATGGCTTTGGCAGAATCCTAAGATGTTTGAAGAACTCAAAGACTTTATGGATGAAATACATAAGACCGGTGCAAAACTTTTTGTTCAGCTTACAGCCGGTATGGGCAGAAGTTGGGCGATTACGGAACTCGTTGCTCCTCTTCATAAAAACAAGTTTACCCGTGCTCTTGTAAAGCCTATTCTTGATACCTCTCATGAACTTGCATCTCCTTCTCCTCAGCGTTCACGCTGGGCACACGATATTATCTGCCCTGAAATGACCAAAGAGCAGATTCACGAAATCATAGAGGCTTTTGCAAAGACCGCAAAACTCTGCCGTGATGCAGGTGTTGACGGCGTTGAAGTTCATGCTGTTCACGAAGGATACCTTCTTGATCAGTTTGCCATAGAATTTTTTAATAAGCGTACCGATGAATACGGCGGCAGTTTTGAAAACAGATATCGTTTCGCAACAGAAGTTGTTAAAGCAATAAAAGAAGCCTGCGGTGACGATTATCCCGTATCCCTCCGCTACTCCGTAGAATCAAAGATGAAGGGCTTCTGCGAAGGCGCAATGCCCGGCGAAAAATATACAGAAGTGGGCAGAGCAATGGCTGAGTCCGAAAAGGCTGCAAAGTACCTTCAGGATGCAGGCTACGATATGCTTAATGCCGACAACGGTACATATGACTCATGGTACTGGGCACATCCTCCCATGTATATGCCCCAGAACTGTAACCTTGACGATGTGGCACACATCAAAGAATTTGTTGATATTCCTGTTGTCTGCGCCGGCAGAATGGAACCGGATGTTGCCGCAAAGGCAATTGAGGAAGGCAGAATCGACGGTGTGGGTGTTGCACGTCAGTTCCTCACAGACCCTGAGTGGGTTACAAAACTCATCGAAGGCAGAATTGAGGAAATCAAGCCCTGTATCTGCTGTCACAGCGGTTGCTTCAACTTCTCCTCTTCAAAAGGTCATGCAAACACACAGGATCTTATCGACACTATGGGACTTGCACGTTGCGCTCTTAATCCCGAAACAATGCAGTCCAAAAAATATAAAATCGTTCCCGCAAAGAAGACCAAGAAGGTCGCAGTTATCGGTGGCGGTATCGGCGGTATGGAAGCCGCTATTGTCTGCGCTAAAAGAGGCCACAAGGTTACTCTTTACGAAAAGAGTGATAAACTCGGCGGCGTATTCATCGCTGCAGCGGCTCCTTCATTCAAGGAAAAAGACCGTGACCTTATCAAATGGTACATAAGAGAACTTTCCTGCCATCCCATCGAAGTAAAGATGAACACGGAAGTTAAGGATATCGCTTCTCTCGGCGCTGATGAGGTTATTATAGCCACAGGTGCCAAGGCAAGAACAATCCCTGTAAAGGGTGCGGACAAGGCTGTAGAAGCAATTGATTATCTTTTAGGTAATGCTGAAGTAGGTGAAAGGGTAACAGTTATCGGCGGCGGCCTCACAGGCTGTGAAATCGCTTATGATCTTTACCTTCAGGGTAAAAAGCCCACAATTATCGAAATGCAGGATGACCTTATTACCACACCGGGTATCTGTCTTGCTAATACATCCTTCCTTCGTGATTTCTTTAAAACAAATAATGTACCTGTACATCTTGAAACCTCTCTTTCAGAAATCGGTGAGGGCAAGGTTACTGTCAAGGATAAAGACGGTAAGACCTTCGACGTTGAAAGCGACAGCGTAATTATGTCTGTAGGTTATGTTCCCACTCCTCTTGCTCCCAAGGCAAAGCATGTTCACGTTATCGGTGATGCAGCAAAGGTAGGCAATCTCCGTACCGTTATCTGGGGCGCATGGGATATCGCTATGAAGATTTAAAGAAAAGGAGAAATACATTATGATTCTTACACAAGAACAACAGGCAATACTTGACGGCTCAAAAGGCGACGTTATGGCGAAGGTTATGAAAACCCTTGTAATGTACGGCGAAGCCTTCGGTGCTGAAAAGTTGGTTCCCATCACATCGGATTATAACCACCTTGTAACATCTTTCGGTCTTAAGGTAATGTCACCTGTATATGACCTTATGCAGACTATTCTTGATGCAGGCGTTTCCTCAGGTCAGAAGTTTTCCGTTGACCCTCGTCCCCTTGATAAAAATGTTCCTGCAAATTTCCTTCAGAATCTTATTTTCAATAAGTTTATGTACACCAAGCAGGATTTTTATGAAGACCAGCTTAAAAAACTCGGCCTTCTTAATAAGGATGCCTTTACCTGTACCTGTTATATGGACGAAGTAGGCAATAAGCCCAAAAAAGGCGATGTTCTTTCATGGGCAGAGTCCAGTGCTGTCGTTTATGCAAACTCTGTTTTAGGTGCAAGATGTAACCGTAACTCAGGCATTATCGATATTATGGGTTCCATCGTAGGTTATGTTCCTTACTTCGGTCTTCTCACCGATGAGGGCAGAAAGGCTACGTGGGTAATTAAAGTGGAAACCGCCAAGAAACCTGAAGCGCAACTTTTAGGCTCTGCAATCGGTATGAAGGTTATGGAGGATGTTCCTTATGTAGTAGGTCTTGACAAATGGATAGGTAACGAACTTGACGATTCTGCCTGTGCATACCTCAAAGACTTCGGTGCTGCCACAGCATCAAACGGTGCAGTAGGTCTTTACCACATTGAAAACCTCACTCCCGAAGCAGTAGAAATGGGTGAAAAACTCATCGCAGAAGGTGCAAAGGAATACATCATTGATGATGCTGAACTTGAAAGAGTGCAGAAGAACTATCCCGTTATCTGGAAAAAGCCCGACGCTGCGCCTAAACTTTGCTTTGTAGGTTGTCCTCACCTTTCACTTCAGCAGCTTAAAGACTGGACAGACAATATTGAAAGCGAACTCAAGAGAAAGGGCAACGTGAAAGTAAGTATTCCCACTGTTCTTACTGCTGCTCCCAAGGTTCTCGAAGCCTTTGAAAAGACTCCTTATTATGCCCGTCTCAGAGCCACAGGTGTCATCATTTCCTACATCTGTCCTCTTATGTATATGAATAATCCTCTGTGTAAAAAGATGCCCGTAATTACCTGTTCAAATAAACTTCGTACTTACACCACGGCGAAATTCTACAAGGAATCAGAGATTTTATCAATAATTACTGACGGAGGTAAAAAATAATGAAACAGTTTAAAGGCAGAGTTGTAACTCCCGGTACTGTAACAGCAGAGGCGGTTGTTACAAAAAGCGGTTTCAATACCCTCGCATCTTTCCAGAACGCTCTCCAGTTCGGTGACAAGGAAGTAAAATGCGGTGACCAGAATAATGCTGATTTATACGGCAAATCTCTTCTCAACAAGGCTCTTTGCCTTCCTCAGACTATCGGCTCAACTACAGGCGGTCTTGTTCTTTACTGTGCATGCGCACTTAAGAAAAATCCTGCTTGTATGCTTTTCTCTTTACCTATCGACTCTCTTGCAGCAGCGGGTGCAGTTTTAGCCGATGTATGGGTTGACGGCGTTACAATGCCTGTTATCGATTCTCTCGGTGAAGAATTTCTTGATTATGTAAAAGACGGCATGACCGTTACTATCAAAGAAGATGGCGTTGTTGAAGTTGGCTGATAAAAAGTGAAAAATTAAGGCATATACATTCCGGCGTGGAGTGTATATGCTTTTTTATTAAATCAAAAGGCACAGGGCAATCGTCTCCACGCCGATTGCGTTTTCCGTTTCAATTAAACCGTTAGTCGTCAACGCTCGAGCCGCTTGGGCTCTTACTTTGCTCTCGCGGCGGCAAAGTAAGCAAAGCCCCGCTTTTTTTGACGGGAAAAGATAGTGCATTTCGGTTAAGTACTGCCTACAATAAGAGTTAGTTTTTATTGGACA
>JAZSPI010000032.1:0-6673 GCA_045537395.1 Acutalibacteraceae bacterium
AAGGCTGACTCAATGCACAACTTTATATCCTTTTTGCTCCGTGCAGTCCACGCCTTTGAAAGGACGGGAATAGCACTTACACCGAGAACAAGAGTGAGCGAGGGAATAAGATTCTTTACACTGATGACGGAACTGTGCATACCGTATACAAAGGTAGCGATATCCTCGTCAAGAGTATTTTCATAAGCAAGAGGCACACTGTACATGTTTTTGATGTAATCAAAACTGCTTTCCAGCGCAACAGAAAGACGGCTTCTGATGGTGGCATCGTCAATAAGATTACTGATGTTCGTAACAAGCGAACTGAACGCCACGGGAATAGATATTGCGAGAAGAGCCTTTCTTATAGTCTTATCGCTTTCGGCAGGCGGAGAATTGACTATCTCCTCTCTGGTAAAGCCAAAGCCTTTTTTCTTGTATCTTATATAAAGGTACAAAAGTCCGAGAGCAGAGCCGAGGGTTACCCCGAGAATAGCAACAGCAGCCGAATAAGGATAAATGGCAGCCATGGCTTCGCTTTTGTTTGTAACCTGTGCGCCAAAAAGAGTCATCGCTCCGTTTGCAGAGTGACTCTCATAATAGGAAAGTGCACCTTTTAAAAAGACATAAGTTGCCGCCAGACCGAAAACAAGTTTTACCGCCGCTTCAATTACCTGTGAGACTCCCGTAGGTGTCATATTATTAAGTCCCTCATAATATCCGCGGAAAGAAGACATCATACAACAAAACAGCACACAAGGAGCGACAGCAATAATACTTATGTAGTTCATGGGAGCCTTGGCAATATAAATGGAGTAAGGCACTGCTATCGCCATAAGAATGAGCATACCCGTCAAACCGACAATAAAAAACAGTTTCTGTGCAATTCTGAAAATAGCCTGTGCATCCTTGACTCTGCCAAGTTCCATATTCTGTGAAACGAGTTTTGACACGGCAACGGGAAGTCCTGCCATTGAAATAGCATAAAGAGGTGTATACACGGCATAAGCACCGTTGAAATAACCGAAACCTGTAGTTCCGAGAAGATTGTCAAGAGGTATTTTATAAACTGCACCTATTAATTTAACGACAATTGTTGCAATCGCAAGAACACCTGCGCCTGCAAGCAAGGACTGTTTTTTTCTTTCAGCCATTATTTATCATCTCTTTTCTTAAATTAAGTTAACTTATCCTATAAATTCATTCAACAGCGAGCCTTCGGGAACGGCAGATTCACCGATGGATATGAATTTTGAAATTTTTTCTTTTAGTTCCTGTGCCGCAGAATAGTATATACTCTTTTTATCCATACGGTCAAGAACTTTTATTGCCACATCCTTAAAAGCGCACACTTCATAAGGATGAATGGAGTCGATTTTAATATCTGCTCTGTCCTCAAAGGGGAAAAGATATCTGTCCTCACCCATTCTTACACCGTTCCACAGATAAAATGTGTTTTCGGGAGAACTGTCACGGTGATGATAATCTCTTATCATACGGCGAACAAGACGGATGTCTCTCTTGGACATAAGAACATCATCCCCGTCAAAAATACGCGAGGATACGCTGACATAAATTTTAACCATCTGCTCATTTTCAAGAGGGTCAGTTATAACGGGATTGAGAGCGTGGAGACCTTCGACAATGATGATATCATCCTGCTGTGCCACAGTTTCCACATAATACTCCCTCTTTTTGGTCATAAAACTGAAGCGTGGCAATCTGCATCTACCCTCATTCATAAGAGAATGAAGACATTCACCGATATAGTCTATATCAAGAGCCTTTACGGTTTCATAATCTACTGTGCCGTCCTCAAAGGTATATACCTCTCCGTGACTTCTGTAAAAATCGTCAAGAGAAATCATTTTTGCATTTCTTCCCATTTTTTCAATGGCTTTTTTAAGAAGTTTTGAGGAAGTTGTTTTTCCCGAAGAAGAGGGACCTGCAACCATTACGAGAGTTCTCCCCTCTTTAGCACAGATTTTTTCCGCCGTGGAATTAATTATATCTCTGTATCTTTTTTCACTGTCCGATATTATTTTTTCAGGTGTTTCTTTTACGAGAAGATTGATATTATCAACAGTTAATTTATCCACATTATCACCCTATTAAAAATATTTTCCGTAAAAAAGTTTAATCTGTTCTTTTCGCTTTATTATTTCATCAAAGGAGCCGATATATTCATAAGGATATTTATAATTAAAAACACGCTCTATCGTGCCGTCACAGGGTGCTTTGAGTTTGGTTACCGCACCTGCACCAACGGCAAAAACAGAATGGATTTCTTCCATCATATAAACATTGTAGAGACCTTCAAAGCCTTTCTTTGCCCAACCTACATTTTCAAGGTTGCCCAGACACTTACTCTGCCGATACATGTAGTATGGGATATAACCTGCCGAAAGAAGTTCGCTCTGAGTAAGCGAAAGCATTTTCGAAGCGGTTTCACCTGAATTTGTATCGCGCTTTTCTGTCACGATAGTTGACGAGCGTTTGAGAGCAAGAGTATGTACGGTGATATTTTCAGGAGAAAAAGACAAAGCCTTTTGAAGCGTCTTTCCGTAATTTTCCACCGTATCCGTGGGAAGGCCTGCAATAAGATCCATATTTATATTATCAAAGCCCTTTTCTCTCGCCTTAAGAAAAGCATCAACGGTCATCTGACTTGTATGGTTTCTGCCGATGGTCTTAAGCACATCATCGGAAAAGGTCTGAGGATTTATGCTGATACGCGTAGCACCGCAGTTTTTTATAATCTCCAGTTTTTCATCCGTCACGCTGTCAGGCCTACCCGCTTCAATAGTGTATTCACGGACAGAAGCAACAGGAAAGTTTTCGCTTATGGCATCTGTTACCTTTTTAAGATGCTCTGCCGTAAGCGCAGTAGGCGTTCCACCGCCCATATATATGCTTTCGAGGGTAAGACCGAGTTCCTTTGCAATATCACCCGTCACCCTTATTTCCTCGCAAAGTTTTTCCACGTAGGAGGGCATAAGTTTTTTTGCGCTCTCATTTGAATGGGAAATAAAGGAACAATAACTGCACCTCGAAGGGCAGAAAGGAATTGAAATATATAAAGAAAAGGATTTTTCTGTGTTTACAGCCATTAACGGGGATTCATTTTTTGCTACCATAAGGGCAAGGTTTGTCTTTTCTTCACTTACCTTAAGTTCCTTTGCAAAGTATTCCTTTGCTTTTTCCTCTCCCATAGAGGCAACAAGTTTTGTCATAAGTTTTGCAGGTCTGACACCTGTCAGAATACCCCACGGTGGTGTATATGATGTATAAGAACACAAAAGTTCAAAAAGCATTATTGCGCCTTTTCGCTCAAGAAAACTTTCTTCGCCTTCCCCTTCTTCTATGTCACCGAAAGAAAAGGTTTCTTCTTTTAAAAACTTTTCACCCGAAAGTGAAAGTTCAATTCTTATCTTACTTCCACAGGTTTCAAAAATACAGTAATCTTCCGTAATTTCTTCTTTTCCGCAGGATACAAATTTTTCATCGGGGAAAAATACACGCAGAAGATTTTCTGTTTCATAGTGATATGAATTATTTATATTAATTATCTGCATTTTATATACCTTTCATATAAGGGTTATATGCTTTTTCATAATCAAGGTCAGTCAGGTCTCCGTGACCGGGATATACGGTAAAAGAGCCTTCGATACTTTTGAGTTTTTTCATGGAATTGAGCATCTCTCTCATACTTCCGCCGGGAAAATCCGTTCTGCCCACTGTCATATTGAAAAGAGTGTCACCCGTAAAAAGACTGTCACCGATTTTATAGCAGACGCTTCCGACGGTATGACCGGGAGTGTGTATCACTTCAATTTCACCGCCGCCAAAAGCAACAGTGTCACCGTCTTCTGTTTCAATATCGCTGTCAAAAGAAGATGTGTTAAAACCGAAAACCGACGCTCTGCTTCCATGAGCATTTTTAAGGCAGGGTGCATCAAGCCTATGAACAACAATTTTACCTCCGTAATTTTTCCTCAGTTCGTCTGCACCTGAAATATGGTCAAAGTGTCCGTGAGTGAGAAGTATGAAGGTTATTTCTTTAACATTTTCTTTTTCAAGAACTTTTATAAGTTTCGGATTATATGCACCCGGGTCAACAACTGCAACATCTCCGTTTTCCGCTTTTATGATACAGCAGTTGCTCATAAGATGAGTAAGAGGGCAAACCTTTACTTTTATGTTCATCGACGCCACCTCTTTATTTTTTCTTCCATTCGTCAGTATCCATTATAATCGTTACGGGACCGTCATTTATAAGTTCAACATCCATATCAGCACCGAACACACCTTTTGCGACCTTTTTTACTCCGTAAGAGAGAAGTTCATCACAGAATTTTTCATAGAGGTCATTGGCGATATCGGGCGGTGCGGAACCGATAAAGGAAGGTCTTCTGCCGTGAGAAACATCGGCACACAAAGTAAACTGTGATACCACAAGCACTTCGCCGTCAACCTTGTCAAGAGAAAGATTCATCTTATCGTTTTCATCGGTGAAGATTCTTATCTGTGCAACCTTTTTGGCGAGAAGTTTCATTTCTTCTTCCGTGTCTCCCTGCACTACGCCGAGAAGTACAAGAAAGCCTTTTCCAACTGCTCCCGTTATTTCTCCGTCAACTGTGACAGAAGCTCTTTTAACTCTTTGTATAACTGCTTTCATTTTTATCTCCGTTTATAATCCGGAACGTTCCGTTTCAAGAACGCCTTTGATTTTCTTTAATTTTTCGCATACACTTTTCAGATGCTCTGCACCGTTAACGGTAATTGTCATATAAATTGTACATCTTCCGTCGCTTGCATCCTTTGTGAAAATAGAATGAATCATAACGTGCATATTTGCAATAACGGCAGAAGTGTCGGCGAGCATACCCACACGGTTCATACAGGTTACGGCAAGAGTAACACGGTAAGAATTCTGCACCTTTCCGTCCCAGGATGCTTTTATCCATCTTTCGGGCTCAGCCGATTTTGAAATATCCTTGGGCACATTTGCACACTTTTTAGTATGAATGGAAACACCGTGTCCACGGGTGATAAAACCGATAATCTCGTCACCGGGTAGAGGATCGCAACATCTGGAAAACTTGATAAGACAGTTATCAATTCCCTCAATGATAATACCTTCAGTGCTTTTAACACTTTTCTTCGGTACAGGCTTTGTAACCACCTGAGTTTCGGGAGATATTTCTTTTACAAGTTTGGCATAATCATCCTTGATTCTAGGGATGATTTTTGTAAGAGTAAGTCCGCCGTAACCGATAGCGGCAAAAAATTCGTCAACACTGTTGCAGTGTTGTTTTTCGGCAATCTTACCGATAAATTCAAGCATCTGTTTTTCGGGCAGGTTAATGTTGTTACGCTTAAATTCTCTTTCAACCTCAGCCTTACCCTCGATGATGTTTTCTTCTCTTTTTTCTTTTTTGAACCAACCTCTGATTTTACTTCTTGCAGAAGTTGTTTTGGCTATCTTTATCCAGTCACGGCTGGGACCTTTACCCTGCTGTGAGGTTGTAAGGATTTCAATAATTTCACCGTTATTTACCTTATGGTCGAGAGTAGTAATTCTGCCGTCAACCTTGGCACCTATCATTTTATTACCTACTGCCGAGTGAATTGCGTAGGCGAAGTCAATGATACACGAACCCATGGGCAGACTTATAACATCACCCTTGGGAGTGAAAGCAAAAACCTCTTCGGGAACAAAGTCCGTTTTAATAGTCTTGACAATTTCTTCAACGTCATCACTTTCCTTCTGACTTTCAAGAAGCTGTCTTATCCAGGAAAGACGTTCCTCAAATTTAACTTTTCCGCTGACACCGAGTTTGTATTTCCAATGAGCAGCAATACCGTACTCGGCAGTATGATGCATTTCCCATGTTCTTATCTGTACTTCAAAAGGCACGCCCGCCTTACCGATAACCGTGGTATGAAGTGACTGATACATATTGGGTTTCGGTGTTGAAATGTAATCCTTGAATCTGCCGAGAATGGGATTGAACATATCGTGTATGATACCGAGACAGCAGTAACATTCATAAACAGAGTCAACAATAAGTCTTACTGCATAGATATCATAAATTTCATCAATTGTCCTGTTCTGCATATAGGTTTTACGGTAAATACCGTGAACACTCTTGATTCTGCCTTCTATATGAACATTAGGAACATCTTTGCTGACTCTTTCATATATTTCATCTTTTATTGTTTCAAGAAAACTCTGACGGGATTCCACCTGTCTTTCCAGAGTTTTAGCAATTTCTCCGTAAGCAACAGGGTCAAGAAAACTGATAGCAAGATCCTCAAGTTCTTCTTTAAAAGCACGGATACCGAGACGGTGAGCAATGGGAGCATAAATTTCAAGAGTTTCCTTCGCCTTGTATCTCTGCTTTTCCTCAGGCATAAACTGAAGTGTTCTCATATTATGCACACGGTCAGCGAGTTTGATAATTATAACTCTGATATCCTGACTCATTGCAAGGAACATTTTTCTGATGTTTTCGCTCTGAGCCTCCTCTTTACTTGCTGAAAGAGGAATCTGACCAAGCTTTGTAACACCGTCAACAAGATGCTCTACGCTCTCTCCGAAAAGGTTTTTCACCTCCTGAGAAGTGATTTCCGTATCTTCAACAACATCGTGGAGCAGAGCAGCACAAACAGAGTCTGCATCCATACCCAT
>JAZSPI010000045.1:0-21297 GCA_045537395.1 Acutalibacteraceae bacterium
TCGAGCCGCTTGGGCTCTTACTTTGCTCTCGCGGCGGCAAAGTAAGCAAAGCCCCGCTTTTTTTGACGGGAAAAGATAGTGCATTTCGGTTAAGTACTGCCTACAATAAGAGTTAGTTTTTATTGGACAGTTCTAAAACAAATACTTTCCCTTGGGGTGCGACCCGTGGCAGGGTCGCAGTCAGAAAACTGCCGTTCTACATTAATGTATTTATATATTTAACTTGCCTTCTTTAGCAGTGTTTCTGTCTTTTTACCTTTCAGTACCTCCTTACAAAATGCTCTACAGGGGGGCACACCGTGGCAGGTGTGCAGACAGCCGGTCAGATTTTATCTCTATTGAATGGTTTAATGTGACTTATATTCTTTCTATGTTCATATAATCAAAAGCGCGGAGTTGCTTTCCTTATCACGCTTTCCCCCACGTTATCCGATTTGTTTTTGTAGGAATACTCATCTATTTGCAGGACGCGGGAACGACGCGGACATAAAACGGAACCACGGGAAAGACCAACGGAAAATGAAGTAAAACTATTTATACCTACGGTGCGAAATCTAATTTTTCGGTAGTGCTGTCTGTATAGAACACTAATACGGCAGACTAAGGCTGAACCATAAATCAATATATCAAATCTTATTCCGAAAAATTCGTACTTTCGCATCCGACGAGTCATATATTCACAGCATCCGAAAAGCGGTTTTGGTGACTTTTGCCAAGGACAAAAGTCACTCCGCGAAGCGTATCCCGACTAAAGGTTTCATTGAAACAAAAATTGCAATCGGCGTAGAGACGATTGCCCGATACCTTTCGGTTTAATAAAAAAAGCATAACGGTGAGTTTGCTGTAATACACGGGCAGATAATATCTGCCCCTTCTGATAAACAAATTAAGGTTCATACTATATGAAAAATTATCAGTGGACATAACAAAAAACCGTAGTATCAGCAGTTTGCTTTTACAACGGTTTTGTTTCAACTTACTTACCTATATATCTCCTGTAATCCTCATAAAGTTTCACGGAACTTTCGTGTCCGGCAAAGGCTGCACTGTCCGGAGGATTCATAAGCCCCAAATACTGATAGGACAAAATCTTATCCACATAAGGTGCCACATTTTCTATCTGCTTTTGTATCCGTTCAAAAGGTGCGGGAAGGAGTGCGCTTTTGTATACCATACCCTCAAATGTGAAAAGTTCTATATCTGCCCAGAGTTCTGCCCTGCCTGCCTTATCGTGAGCCATACGGAGTCTTTCGAATATCTTCTCCGTACGGTCAACCTTGGTCTTTTTAACACCGACTTCATCCTGATAGGCGATGAAATCCACATCCGTTTCCGCAAGAGAACGGGCAAAGTAATCCTTCATAAGAACAAGATTTGTTCCGTAAGGTGCGATAAGAGTTTTCTTTCCGGGAGTAAGTTCACGGCAACGCGCCGAACAAAGGTTTACATACTTTATGAAATCTTTGGAAAAGCATAAAATTATGCAGGTCTCGTCAGGAAAGTACCAGCCGTAAAAACTTTTATGATGTCCGTAAAGGCATGCAAGTTCATCCATTGCTTTGAAAGAACGGTTGATAACATCCTTGCTTGTGATGTTATCCTTGGCTTTCTGCCACTGTCCGTAAAATCCGTTACCAAGGAAAACCTTTACTCCGCATTCATCCGCTTCGGAAAGAATTTCTTCTATAGGGTCTTCGCAGGGCATATCAGCAAAGGGATATACTGAAGATTGAAAATAACATCTTTCATAAAGAGCCGTAGCCATAACCACTATGTATTCCATACCGAGAGCAGAAATTTCTCTGATTTTTTCACGCCACTGCTGTGCCGTAAATTTTTCGAGAGCAGGATTCCAATACTTCCCCTCAGCGGTATTATGATGTCTGAATTCGAAAAAAGTTCCGTCAATTTTTCTGTTCATTTTACCCTATCTCCATTTTAAAACATATTGGTAAATCGTTTTTCAGTTCGCCCTTTAGATTGATTTCGAGATATTTGTCATTTCTTTCAAAATCAATCTTTTCGTCACTTCCTAAAAGTTCAATCTTCTCAATGAGATAATCGTGAGGATTATGCTTTTTTAAGGTTTTAATCTTTATATTCTTTGACGGACGCATCTGAAAAACATAAAGATAGCCGTTTTTATAGGTAAAGCGGAAATCCTTTTTAGTGAATGCCTTTTCGTCCCCGTCCTTGAAGAAGCCTTCTTCAGCATTGACCTTGCCCTCACCAAACTGTTTCCAGTATGTTGTGCCGTAAATACCCTCGCCGTTGATATTGAGCCACTCACCCATCGTAAGAAGAACCTCTGTCTCCTCATCGGTGATGGTACCGTCGGCTTTGGGCCCTACATTTATGAGAAGGTTGCCGTTTTTGGAAACGATGTCAACAAGGTCACAGATAACCTGTCGGGCACTTTTGTATTCGTTATCCTTCCTGTAACCCCAGGAATGTTTACCGATTGCCGTATCCGTCTGCCAGTAAAGAGGTGAAATACCCGACAAAGCACCACGTTCCAC
This sequence comes from Acutalibacteraceae bacterium, assembly GCA_045537395.1. Classification (GTDB taxonomy): domain Bacteria; phylum Bacillota; class Clostridia; order Oscillospirales; family Acutalibacteraceae; genus UBA6857. Next base: position 2,520 of record JAZSPI010000045.1, read on the forward strand.
ATCAAAGATGGCAACAGTTGGCGGAAAAGCCTCGTGCTTATAATTGATGGTTACTTCCTTGCCCCATTCATCGGCACGGTTATAGTAATAGGCGGCAAGTTTTTTAAGATAAGGTTTAAAGGAATGGTTATGTATCCACCAGTCAAAATAGAGAACGGAAGGCTGATATTTATCAATAAGTTCACAGGTTCTAACCAGCCAGTCCTCGAGCCATTCTTTACTTGCACCCGTGGAATAGGTATTTTCTGTAGTAAGGCCGAGATTCTGTGAATTAAACTCTTCGCTGTAAAAAGCAGGACCGTAAAAATCCCTGTAATTATCGTCATTTACGTCGCTGTCGAAAGTTCTGCCAAGATTCATAAAGAAATAATGCTCTGCTCTGTGAGTAGAGGCACAAAGGGTAAGTCCCTGCTTTTCACACTCTGCTTTAAGTTCACCCACCACATCGTGCTTCGGACCCATATCCTTAGAGTTCCAGCGGTTAAACTCTGTCTCATACATAGCAAAGCCGTCATGATGTTCTGCTACGGGCATAACATATTTTATACCTGCTTTTTTGAATAGAGATATCCATTCAGCCGCAGAGAATTTTTCTGCTTTGAACATAGGAATAAAGTCCTTATAACCGAAATCCTTATGCTCACCGTAGGTCTTTCTGTGATGTTCAAACTCTCTTACCCTTTTATCATACATTCCTCTGGAATACCATTCGTTCCCAAAGGCGGGAACAGAGTAAATACCCCAATGGATAAAGACACCTAATTTATCGTTCATATACCAGTCAGGCACCTTATGATGAGCAAGAGACGCCCAATCAGGTTTATATTTTCCTTTTTCGTTTACTTCATCAATAAGTTCAAGATATTCTTTTTCTGTCATTTCCTCATTATCTCCTTACATAAAGTGCTTAAATTATATCACTTTTAACATTAACTTTCAACCTAAAATTCAATCAAAACCACCGGTGAAACCGGTGGTTTTGATTCAGTTTACTTCAATTTAATCTTAAATTCGAATCTTGCATTATCCTCATACCATAACGGGAAGTTTGTGCCCCAGACATTATTATACAGTACAAAACTGATGCCGTCTTTTCTGACATCTTCAAACTCATTGTCAAACTCAAGAATTTTCCCCCCGCCAAAAGAAATGAGCGGTGAATGAAGATTTACCATTTCATATTCATCCCACAAAAAACTCTGTACCGCATGAAGATTACGGCTGCCGTTAAGAGCAACCTCATCAGGGCTCACAAGACAACCCAGTTTATTAAGCAGAACTTTATCTGCATTCGGGAAAAAGTTAAGATATATTGCTTCGGTCAGTCGGTTTGCATCCTTGCCGTACCAACTGACATCTATATCAAGTCCCCTGTCGTCGAGAGTATAGACTATCTGTATAAGTCGGGGGGCGCCGAGTTCCTCGCAAAACTTTTTTCCGCAGGTGAGATTTACCGTAATCTCTGATCCTTGAGCTGATACCTTTTCCACAGTATACGGAAATCTGCCCGCAGGATATCTGCCCTCGTAATTTTTAAGGTTAGGTCTTGCGAAATCTCCCAATGCCCACACAGCCGTTTCATCAAGGTCTCTCGAATAGTGAGTGAGCCAATAATCATAGTCGCCATTGCAGAATGAACGGTAAGTAATCACCGGTTCATTGTTGCGGCGAATGATTTCCTTTCCGTTATATGCGAGTGAACCGATACCGCCATGTTCGTTAATTTCAAGTGACCAGGCACCGCACTGAACGGACTTTTCGCTGCAGGAAGTTATTTCCTTTGGACTTTTGGGAACAAGGCAAGAAAGAGTTTTTCGGGCAATCTCTCTGTGTTCCTCATTAAGAACTGACAGCGCCTTGTCTATATACTTTCTCTGCTCTGTCCAACTCTTTTCTATCACGCTGTAATAGCCTCTTTTTCGCCTGCCGTCAAAAAGGCTGGTAAGGGGCAGAATACTCTGAGGTAAGTCAGAGAAAAGGTGACGGAATTGTACTTTATCCTTTTTTCTTGCCTTGATAAAATCCTTTTTAAGGTAGTGTCCGTAATCGGAAAAATATGTTTTTGTATCCATACCGCATGTATGCTCGGCAATACAAAGCAAAGCATCGGTAAAGTTTTTGTATTCTTCGCTTTTTCTCTCAAGGCTTCCTTCTTCAAGCCACTGATTTTTCAGAATGATAAGAGTGCGAAGTGCAGCAGATTTATAAGGGTCCGTTGCGCTGCCGTGAATCCATGTGTCGCCCATTTCACCTTCAAATACAGGAAGTTTATCACGGACCTCCCATATAATGTCAGCAAAATCATCCATAGTGCCTGCAGTGATTTCATAACCCGGATACTGTTTCTGAATTTCATCAAAGTGATCAAGCACCTTTTGCGGTGAAGGTGCACCGTGATTATCAAGTGTGTGGTCAAAATAAAGTATCTCTTCCACTAATTCACTTTCGAAGGCTCCGCCGTAAACACCGGAATAGATAACCACAACTTCACTGTCGCCGTTCTTCCACAAAAAGCAAGGCGGAACATCAACAAGAGCTGACGCACCGTTTACACCGATATGTAAAAGTTTGATTCCGTGTTTCGCAAGCAGAGGCACTATGCCCTTCGTATGACCCGGCACATCTGTCATTTTGGCGGCAACGGTTTTTCTTCCGCGAAGTTCATCAAGAGCGTCAACCAGCGAAAGACCGAAGTCAAGCGAATCTTCATCAAGAAGTTCCGTATGAGTTGTGAATGGCATAGCATGAGGTGCGATGTTACCCTCTTTAAGTGCTTTTTCGAGTTTTTCTTTTTGTTCGGGTATATTCAGTGCCTCTTTAATAATCCATGAACCCGTTGTCCAGACAAAATACTTTTTATCATGTGTGTTCACGCTCTCGGCAAGGTTGATAGCCTCCGGGATAAAAGTGTCAATGTATTTCTGTCTGATGTTTTCGGCATAGTCGGTAAAGCCTAAATCAAGATGAGTTTTAGAAACAACAAATACTTTTTTCATAAGTCACCACTTCCTTTTGTTCAGAATATAGCATAAAATAAGAAAAATGTAAATAACGAAAATTACAGCCAAACAAAAAAGAAACTGAGCGTTCTTGTAAAGGAAAAGGTATAATTGACGGCAATGATTCCCGAAAAGAAAGAAGAATTGTTTTCAATCTGATTTTAATTTTTTTACTCCAGTACAATCTCTACTTTGTGAGACTTGTCATCCCACTCTATAAAAGGCTGACACTCTTTGCCGTCAAGAATAAACTTTTTAGTTTTGTTGCCGTAACCCGTTATTTTTATTGAAAAAACCTGTCCGCGAATTTTAAGATTTCTCAGTTCCGCATTTCTGAGTTTCTCAGGTACACAAGGATTAAAGCGAAGCCCTTTTTCCTCAGCACTTATTCCGAAAACGCCGTGAATTACAGCACCTATATAACAGGCGGCAGACCAGGTCTGGTCACGGCAGGAGTCCCATATACGACCAACCTGCCAACCGCCGAAAGCCTTTTTGGTGTAAGGTGAGTAAATTTCGAAAAATTTGAATTTACTGCCTTTATAAAGAGTTGTTATTTTTTGGAGTTCTGCACCGGCAAAAGAATCAAGACCACATTTTGTCGCTGCTTCAATTATCATCCCGTTAAGGAAAGGCCACACCACATTGTTATGGCGTCCCGGCTTATCATCACTGTAAAGGCCTTCAAAAGGCGGCCAGATTGAAACTGTTCCACCTTCGGAATTTACAAGATTTTCAAAAAGTGATATTTGTTTTTCTTTGGGGCAGATATCAAAAAGTACTGCAAAAGCGTGACCGCTTAACTCCTGAGATTTATCGGTACTGCCGTCAGGAAAAACTATATATCTGTAACGCCCCGATTCATCACTCCAGAACAGACTGTTAATTGCAGTTTTAATCTCTTCGTGATGCACGCGGGCTGTTTCTGCCTCTTCGGGCAAACTTAAACGGTCAGAAATCTCTGCGTAAATCCGATAAGCCTCACAATAAAGACAGTTTGTGCTAAGACACATTATTGTTTCTACAACGGGATGTGCCGGCGCAAAAGATTCACAAAGACCCTCTTGATGACAAGAAATGGGATAACCTGCAATGCCGTCGTTAAAAAATGACCCCCCGACAAAAAGTCCGTAGTTTGTATTAAATCGTTTTTTACGGTGAGTTTCAAGGGTTCGACGGATTACACCGTGAGCAATCATCAGGAACTCTTCGTCACCCGTTGTAAGATAGTAATTATACGCACCGATTGCCCATACAATCTGATCCCAGGTCTGCACATCCGGCTGAATTACAGGCTGCCCCTCTTTGTTTAAATCACAGACGGCAAAAAGAGTGGTGCGGGACACCTCGGGATTAATAAAGTTCATTGCCTGCCAGGTGTTGATTGAAGCATCACGGGTCCAAGGGGTTTTGTAGTTTCTTCCTGCTCGGATCATATAGCGATGTTTTAACAAGCCTGTCTTATTGTACTGCTTGTATCTGCACCGTACAGTGTTGATTTTTACCACGTTGTGTAAGGCAGCATCAAAGCAGCGGACCATGTCAGCATCAGACGACACAAGTTTCAATGCAGATTTATTTCTCATAAATATTCTCCTTACAGTTAAAAATCAAAAGCACTTGCACCTTGATACTATAATGTATCCTCGTTTTGATATAGAATATCATAAAAAAGGTAAGCATTAATGTTTTATAAATATATTATTTTCTGTTAACCATATATTCGTGAGCAAGGATATCCTTCAGCACAAGCATTGCATCAAGTTCGCTGTAACCGTAATCGTTCTGCAAAGAGGTAAGCATTTTCCTGATTTCCGCTGCGTACTTACTTATTTCCACCTCTGACTGATACCTTTTGAGAATGGGATATTTTGTGCTCCATGCTTTTGTCCAGTCTGTTTTTGCCTGATTTTCTTCAGTTGTGTTTTTTATTATCTCAGTTATATTGTCCATGTTCTTACTCCTTTGGGGTGCAATATGACAAATTGGGGATTGTTAATTTTTGATTACTTCTGTTTTTTTTACCAAAGGGACGCTTCATATATTTGGGATTGATATAAAGAATGTAGAATAATAAAACCACTATCATCAGAGACAAACCTATAATGCCCATTTTGAAATAGAATGTAAACAGCGCAATTATAAACTGTATGATACAGTACAGCAATTCAATATGAATGTTTTTCTTTCTCTGTGTAATATCCTTTTCATACATCAGGTTTCTTATCATCCACAATGAACAAACACAAAGCAATATTACCTTGATAAGTGTTAAACGGTAATCAGGTATTTCCTTTTCGTCAATGATATTATAAGAAATTTGAGTGCAAGAATAAAGGAATCCTGTTTGAATGGCTATCGCTAACATAGAAAGATTTGTACGCCGAATCAAATCAGGCCGCTTTTTGCCTTGCTTCTTTTGATTTACATCATGTTCCTCAGAATATTTCACGGGGTCAACAAGTTCGGAAAGGCTGATTTCAAAAAGTGCTGCCAACTCTGTGAGGTTTCTTGCAGTTGGTTCCGATTGACCAGTTTCCCACTTAGACACCGCCTGTCTGCTTACACCAAGTTGGTCAGCAATATACTCTTGTGACAGTTTTAATTCCTGGCGTTTGTTTTTAATGCTTTCATTTAGACTCATATCGGTCACCTCCTGCTTAAATTATACGAAAAAAGGCAAATGCAATCCACCAACTATATGTCAACCGTTAGTTGCATATGGTATATGAGGCAACTCACCATATAAATTCTTATTTATCTAACTGATTATACCACATTAAACCTAACTTTTCCACCGCTTAAAGCAATTCAAACCGACTTTTCTCAAACCTGATAAGTCCCTCGTCACGCATTTTGCAAAGTTCGTTTGACATGGCACTGCGGTCAACCGAAAGGTAATCTGCCAACTGTTGACGGTTAAAAGGTATGGCGAACTTACTGCTGTTCTGCCTTTTAGCCTCTTCGGACAGATAGGAAATCAGTTTTTCACGGGTGGTACGCTTTGACATATGACCGAGTTTCTGCACAAGCCTTCGGTTTTTCTCGGAAATGGCATAAAAGAGATTTTGCATAACCGCCGAGTGAAAACGGCAAGCCGAACTGCAGGTTGTCATAATTCTTTTAACATCAAAGAAAACTACCGTGCTGTCCTCAACTGCAACAACATCATTCATCAGCACCCCGCTTTCAGGTGCAACATAAGCCTCACCGAACATCTCGCCGGCAGTAACCTCAGAAAGAATACTGCGGTTACCCCAATAATCGTCCTTCTGTATCAGAAGTTTGCCCTCAACCAGCACGAGAATGTCACCAAGATGTTCACCCTGTCTTAAGATATACTCACCCTTTTCGAATGAAAACCTTCTTGCGCCCAGGCAAGCGAGCATAGAGCCTATCTCGTCATCTGAAACACCTGAAAACATCTGTGTTCTCTTTAAAACAAGAATATATTTCTCCATAAAAGCCTCGTTTCTGTTGTAAATACAACCGACTTGTTATAATTATTGTAATATAATAGCCTCAACAAGTCAAGAGAGGAGCAAATCTATGATAAGAAAAATCATTAAAATAGACGAAGAAAAATGTAACGGTTGCGGTGCCTGTGCAAAAGCCTGCCACGAGGGTGCAATTGAAATGATTGACGGCAAGGCAAAACTCACCCGTGAAGATTACTGTGACGGTCTGGGCGATTGTCTGCCCGCTTGTCCCACAAATGCCATCACCTTCGAGGAAAGAGAAGCACCTGCCTACAACGAAGAAGCAGTCCTTGCCTCGAAAAAAGAAAAGGCAACCTTACCTTGCGGTTGTCCCGGTACACAATCAAAAACTATCAAACGTGAAAACTGCGACTGTAGTACATCTTCTGCACCCGTAAACAGTCAACTCAGGCAGTGGCCCGTACAGATTAAACTTGTCCCCGTCAATGCACCCTACTTTGACGGAGCAAACCTTCTTGTTGCCGCAGACTGTACTGCCTATGCCTACGGTAACTTCCACAACGAATTTATCCGCGGTCGTGTAACCCTTATCGGATGCCCCAAACTTGACGAGGGAGATTACACAGACAAACTGACGGCGATTATCCAAAACAATAACATCAAAAGTGTTACCGTCCTACGCATGGAGGTGCCTTGCTGCGGCGGCATTGAAAACGCTGTTAAAAGAGCATTGATGGCAAGCGGTAAGTTTATCCCCTGGAGAGTTGTCACGGTGACCACGGACGGCAGATTGGTTGAATGAGATAATATGTGAATTGCCCCTGACTTGACGGTCAGGGGTATCCTTATGTTAAAAATTGTTATAAAATTTTAAAAAAAGATAACAAAAATCTGATTTTATATGATACAATGTTATAAAGTTAAAGGAGGTTTTAAATATGTTTTATATGGTAAAAGTTATTTCGGCAGTTACAGCTTTTCTTATGCTCGTTTCTCCTCTCGGCAAGAAAATGACCGAGGAAAGAAAATGCGAACCTAAATTCAGCGGTTCTTTTATTCAGTCATGGATGACCAGTTCGTGGGACGATGAAAGATGGGAAAAAGAAGTCGCAAATATGAACGATGCAGGCGTCGAATACCTGGTTTTGCAGTGCCTTGCAGATAAGGCTTCAAAAAAAGAGGGCGGCGAATGGACAGTTTATTATGACACTGACGTTGATAGTCTTAAAGATGCATACTACCCGGGAGACAGTCTTGAACTCGCACTTAAGCATTGTGAAAAGGCCGGCATAAAGGTCTTCGTAGGACTTTCAATGTTCGCAGATTTCTGGGGAGAGTATGCATTCACAAAACAGCATAACGAAGTCTGCCAGGTTGCCGCAGATATGGTGGAGGATATATACAGTAAGTATGGAGATAAATACAGCAGTCTTTACGGTTGGTATTATACTCCCGAAATCAGCAATGGTATTCTTTGTGAAATCAGTTTACCTCTTTTTGCAAAAGGAATCAATAAGATTATTGACAGAATCAACGAAACTGACGCAAGTAAGCCCTTGCTGCTCAGTCCATTCTATTCACAGTATCTTGTTACAGGTCCTATTATAACTCTTGCAAACTATGTACTTTTCTTCAAACAAGTGAATTTCAGAGACGGAGATATTTTTGCTCCCCAGGATGCAATAGGTGCAAAGTGGTTGAAGGAAAAAAATCTTGAAATGTCATGGAAGGTTTACAAGGCTGCAATTGACAGTTCCGATGCTGATGTAAAACTTTGGGCAAACTGCGAAAACTTCTCGGCTGCTTTTGCAGACAGTAATCTTGCAGGAATTACAGGCCCGAAAAAAACAGAGAACACTTCTTATGTGACAGCAACACTTGACCGTTTTGTCCGTCAACTTGAAGTAGCATCACGTTATGCAGAAAATATTATTACCTTCTCATATAATCATTATCATAGTCCTGATGCAGTAAATCCTGCCTTTATCAATACATATCTTGACTATGTTGAAAACGGTTTTGTTCTCGAAAAAGAAGCCCCGGCTACACCCGAAAACTTCAAAAAAACAGCAACTGACAACGGAGTGGAACTTACCTGGGACGAAGCAGAGGACAATTTTGGTATTGCTTACTACAGAATTGAAAAGGACGGAAAGTTCCTTGTGAGAGTTGATAAATACTACGGCACGGAAAAAACAGTCTATACTGACGAGGGCGGAAATGCAGAAAGCACATATACAATCGAAGTTTTCGATGCCGCAGGAAACAGTTCAGGCAAACTTGAAGCAAAATAAAGTTCTGCATTTATATATTTGTTATTTGCTATATGCAATTGTATAAAAGCCAAGGCAAAATCCAAACCAAAGAGGCTGTATCAAAACATCGAATCAGGATGTTCTTGATACAGCCCAAAAATTTTCATAAAAATACACTCAGGCAGCGAACAAGCCTAACAAATCAAGTTATTATCTTAATATCATTTCAGCAAAGATATGAAGCAGCAAAAATGGCAGGTACATAAACAGTACCTGCCATTATCAATAGACTTGACAATGATGAAATTATTTATTGCCGCCTAAACTTATCTCACCCCTGAAGAGTTTTATAAAGAAATTGAAAATTGTTGTAAGCCATCTGATAAGCGATGCAAGCATGGTTTGGAGAGTAGGTTTTTCTTCGGCAGCGCTCAACCATTCAAAACTGTCACAGTTTTCTTCTGTCATAGGTGTAACGAAACAGCCTGACCAGGATGTTCTTTGGTCATATACTGAGAACTGAGCCACTCTGTTGTCATTATGTACATTAAGGTTCTTGTGTGAAAGGAAGTGAACGGAAAGTTCATCGAAGATATAAGAAGTGCTGTGAACAGAATTTTTAACAATCCAAGTGGTTTCAGGGAAATAACAGGTTGATACGTCAACCATTTTATCAAGAGAAATATACTTTGCATTTTCGGGGTTTTCAGCAATACGGGCATTAATATATTCATCCGAAAGAGTAGTTGTTGCCGTTGAGCAGGTTGCACCGAAACTTGCGTCTTTAAGACCTATCAAATTGTCACTGAGTTCATCGTAATCCTCAATAATCGGCATTGAAAGATATCCGTACTTTGCGAGAACACCTACGTCAATGCCATAGTCTTTTGAAATTCTATCATAAAAACCTGTAAGATCAGATGTAATGTTCTTTCTGTAACGCTGGATTTTTTCGATAGCACCTGCATATTCTTTACGTCTTTCGGTGCCTTCTTTGCCAAAGACGAGATCAAGAGCTTCATCCATATCCTCTTCATAAACGCTGGCCCAATAGTTAGGCATTGTTGCCATACCGGTACTGAGCAAAAGTGCCGGTATAAGTGCCTGATAGAGTTTACCGTAAAGTTCTTCCACTCCGCCTAAAACTGTGCCGACAACATTTGTTTGCACAAAAAGATCCATAGTTCTTGAAACGATTTTCGATGCCAAATCAGTAAGTTCAATCTGATTGTTTGCTTCCAAATATTTAAGATAAATTTGCATATGCTGAGCATCGAAATCAAATTTACCGCTGAAAGACTGGCTTACATAAGCGCTTCCGTTTGAAAGCACTTCACCGTAGAAAACTCTTTTAACGTGACCTAAATGGCCGTAGACATCAAGATATGCGTGAAGAAGACTGCCGCCCAGACATCTTGCAGCAATACAGATACCGTCAGAATCTGTTGTATCCATAACGTCGAGGATATATTCATGAAGTCTGTCTACATGGTCATATGGTGAGAGACGCCAGTCGTAACAGAAATCATACTGACCTAAACAGTACCGACCAAGAACATCGGGGTCTTTAAAGTCGATATTGTTAGCATTATATTCAGACTTAGCAAGAACCTCCGGTGAAACACCGGTGCCATACTTTGGATTACCGTCACCGTCAAGAGCAGCCTTTTCAAATAAAGGTGAAAACTCATCATATAAGGCTTTGCCGTAATTGTCCCACTTGTCCATAAGTAAGCCCTCTGCAAGGAAAGGCAGAAGAATATTCGCACAGGATTCAATCAGTTCTTCCTTTGTGATACCTTCTTCTTCAGAAACGATATTTTTATCAAATATATCTTTAAATTCAGCAGGAATACGGTCACCGTTCTCGTCATAAAGCGGTTCGCCGTTACCTCTGATATAGACAATGGGAGTCATATCTTTCACTTTTTCATCGGCAGCAAAAGCCACAGGTGACATAACAGCGAAAAGCATTGTCAAAACAAGAACAATGGAAATAAACTTTTTCATAACTTTTAACACCTCTTAATTTTTTGTTCATTATAACATAGCTTATAATTAAAAACAAGCATATTTCAGAAGATTTAATCTGCTCAGTCGCCAAAATAATCATAGTTCAGAAAAATAATAAACCCGAGCCTGTCTCCCAAAGGAAAAAGGTTCGGATTTTCATATTTGGCTACCGACAACTGTAAACATATAATTATCTTTGGTGTGCTTTTCAATCGTGCAACCGACAAAGGAGCAATCAATAAACTCAAATGATTTGATTGATTCATCCGTAAACTGAAGAGAAGAAACTCTCGGTTTCAAAGTATCATTCTGACATTGCTGTACCTCGTTAAATTAGATTTTATTTGTTTATAACTATACTAAATTCTTCTTCCGTATATGCTTTCATTGCATTTTTGAAAAAAGCAGTATCGTCATCGGATACGCCTATTAAATACATCTCTGTGCCATAATGTGCGCTACAAAATTTACGCTGTTCACGCTCGACATTGATTGTGAAATATTTTGTCATTTTATTGTAGATGCCTTTGTCTGTTGGATTTTCTGACAACAGTTCTGAAATCAATTCCTCAGAAACGATTCCTTTGAAAGAAACCTCGTAATTATCTTCCGTTGGGTTTCCGTAGAGTGATGCTTGCTGTATTTCTGCAACTTCTTCTTTCCAACATCTAATTTCCAATTTATCGCCTACTTGCACGAAATATTTAACAAGTTCTTTCCACCAGAGCGAGGAGATATTATGATCTATCATCTGCAAACTAATTTCTCTCATAGAACACCTCTATAAATTCTTATTTACCAAACCAATTATACCACATTGAAAGACAAAATGCCACCCTTTCGGATGGCATAACTATTCTCGTGTTTACAATTCAACAGCCTTGCAGATTTCCGGAATGATGAACTCAATTTCCGGATGATTCTTTTTTATCATATTTCTTAACCTCTTGACACTGACCGTCCTCGTAACAGGCGGAAACGCATTGTCAAAATGATCGACAAAGATTTTCTTCGGATGGTACCTGTCTATAAATCCTTTGGTTTTTTCCGGCACGAAAATACTTCCTCCATTAGCGAGAATTAAAAGATCAATATCCTCCGGATACTGCTCCGACGGATGCTCACGGAAGGAGCCTGTAAGGAAAATCTTTTTGCCATGGGCTTCAATCTCATAGGCGACAATTTCTCCGCCCTCCGGCATTTTGTGATTCATATATGCCTGCCAGAACAGACGAGGTAACATCGCGATGCTCTGAGGTACGACAGTGAGAATATAAATGGGGTCAAAAACAATATGTCTGAATCGGCGCGGGCGGATGGTATAATCACCAATCTGAACCGCTTCATCCGGCCTGATGGTTTTAAAACGCTCCTCGGGTACTCCCCTTCCCATGAGTGTTTTCTTAGGAGTTTCGGTGCAGTAGATTGGAACGGTTTTGTCTTTTTCAGCAAGGTCAGGGATGCTGTATATGTGGTCAAAATGCCCATGGGTAACAAACACCGCGTCAAAACCCACAAAGCCTTCAACGGGTGTGGTTTCTATGTGCTTATTCATTCTCACGAAGGGATCGAAAAGCAATTTCGTTTTCCCGTCGTCAATCCCGATGGTCGCCGTTCCGTACCAAGTAATTTTCATATTCAACATCCTCTCATGTCGTTATTTTGGAAACCTTTCCAATTTTATAGTCTTATTATACAAATAAAAGAAAGCAAATTCGAGAAAATATATGTAAATAATCAATGACTTGTCTGTTAATGATTTGGATTTACCTCAAAAATCAAAGAAATGCCACCCTATCGGATGGCATCACTTTTTAATTATCAGTAATCGCAATCTTAATACTCCGCTGTAACGGTTCAATCGGGATAAGTTACCTGTCTGCCGGTAACAGCCTCTATAAATTTACCGTAAACATCTGTCGCAAATTTCTGAACTTTACCTTTGACGGCAAATTCACGAGCCATTTTATAAGTGAATTTATCTCCGTTCTGCTTCTCTTCTTTTACAGTTTCAAAATCGTATATATCAAACATACGTGCTACCCGTGTTTCGTATTTTGATGTGTCATTTTCGTCAACTTCAATTACACGGTACCCACACTGTGTGGAATGAAAAAGTCCAATATAACGTGTGCTCAGAGAATTGACAATATCAATTCCTTTATGCTCAACACCAAAGGCGTTCGTGTGATCGTGTCCTGTAAACATTGCAAGGACATCACCTTTCTGAACCATCGCATCAAACTGACCGTAGTTACTGTAACCGGGGCATGGATATTCTCTTATTGTACCGTAATTCACACGCTCAGGGTCAAACATATAATATTCTTCTTTGTTGTATACATGCTTATATGCATAAGATTTCCATGAATCCGACTTCTGAAGCACATCATAGATTTCGCCAACGATTATATGCTGAAAAACAAGAGAATCCACCGGTTCTCCCTTGTTCTCCGCCTTAAGTTTGTCAGATGTCTCGTTATACCATTCAATCTGGTCAGGTTTAACGCAACTGTATCTTCCTTCTTCGTCATAATCACCTGAATCAAACACCCAAAGATTGAATTTTACCTTTTCACCATCGGATGAAAGTACGGGAATATTGTATGTACCGCAACCGGAAAGTACATCACCGTCATCGGTGGAAACAGAGCAAGAAAATGTGTTGTAATATGCCATCAGATCTTCTCGTGACATTGCGCCCTGCTCTGAATCATGATTACCGAAGGTTACAGCCACAGGAATATTTCTTGACTCAAAAATATTCATCAGTGCATTAATCAATTTCTTCGTATCTTCTGCATTGTCGTAATTTAAAACAATATCGCCTGTCAGCATAACAATATCAGGTTTTTCTGCATCACAAGCTCTCTCAACCAACCAGATTGTCGGGTCTAAGTTATGGTTATGCTTAAGATGAGTGTCGGTAATATGCAAGATTTTAAGTTTTCCGTTTGAGTCGAACTTAATTGTTTTGTCCGTTTTGTTCTGACTGTCTGCGGGATTATAATTTACTCCGCTGTATTCAGGTCTTATTGAAAGCGATAAGGTCCCTGATATTATTACAACCAATGTAAGTAAAAATCCTATTACAATTCGCTTCTTCATTGTCACAACCTCCAAGTCTTCCTTTATCAAAGACACCTACAGAAATGAAATAATCATACTGTTTTTCTTTTTCCGGGCTGAAAAAAGTTCCCTCTCCTTTTCTTTAATTGACTCCCAACTTCAACCCTCTAACAAATAATATCATATATTAAGTTTAAATACAATACAAATCTGAGTTATAAAAAAGTAAAGCGAACTTATATTCACTTGATGCTACAAGACTACGCGCCAAACTCAACAAAACCTCCATTTTACCCACAATAAAACGAAACTTTTCTCTCTTGCCTTTTATTACGATTAGCCCTTTATTTCATTGGCTTTTTGGCAAAAAAATAAGTACCAAAGTATCGTATCAATACTTTGGCGTTTATTTGTAATCAGAAACCCATTTTAATTCAAAAATTTTAGGTGGTCGAAACCTATAAAATGTACCCAAAACCTCTACTCAAACAACGATGGTTCGGCTTCAGGGGTTAAACTAATTATTTTCTGTTTGCTGCTTTACCGACCCTTTTCTTCAGAATCAGCAATCCGAATACAAGGACAACCGGGAAAATTGCAGCTGCAAGCAATCCTGTTTTCAGATTGCCTCCTGCCTTTTCGGAAAGGCTTCCTACCATAGCAGGACTTACCATAGCACCTAAATCACCGGCCAATGCCAAGAATGCGAACATTGCAGTTCCTCCCTTTGGACAATTCTGCGATGATATGCTGATAGATCCCGGCCACATAATACTAACTGCTAAACCGCAAAGTGCGCAACCTGCAAGTCCGAGAATTGGCAACGAAGACAGAGATGCCAACAAATAGCAACCGGCGCACATAATTCCGCAAACAAGCATAACCTTGGTCAAATCAAGTTTTTTGCTGAACTTTCCGTACAGCATACGGGATATACCCATAAACATTGCAAACAGACACGGTCCTGCCAAATCACCAACGGTTTTGGATACACCGATAGCAGATTCGGTAAATGCCGATGCCCATTGAGCCATAGTTGCTTCTGAAGCACCCGAACATACCATAAGTATTATCATCAACCAAAAGATAGGCGTTTTCAGCAGTTTGCCAATACCCATACTCTTACCGTCCTCAACCAATCGTTCTATAGGACAGTTAATAAAGTTAAAGGTGTTGTATAATGGCACCAACGCCCAAATGAAAGTAAGTATTTTCCAATTCTCTACGCCGAATACAGCAAAAAAGAAAGTAGAACCCAAAATGACACCCATTGCGCCCCAACAATAGAAGGAATGCAACAGACTCATCATTCCGTCCTTATTTTCAAAGGGGCAGGCTTCAACGATAGGACTAACCAAAACCTCAATAAGACCGCTGCCAACAGCATAAAGCACTACCGAAATTAAAATACCAAAAAACGGTACGGAAAGTATCTCCGGTAAAAATGCCATCAAAACGAGACCTACAGCCGATAACACCTGAGATGCGACAACGCAGGTGCGATATCCGATTTTATCAGCGAATTTGGTAGCCGCAAGGTCAATAAGCAGTTGCGTTAAATAGAATACCAACGGAATCATTGCGATCTTTTCAAGGGTTATTCCGTATGTGCTTTTGAATGTTAAAAACAAGAGTGGGGCAAAGTTTGCGGATATAGCCTGCGTTACAAATCCAAGATAGCAAGCCATTAGAGTCTTTTTGTAATTCTTTTGTTCAGTCATGATAATTCCCTTCTAGTTTAAACAATAATTTCTTAAACACATTATATCATAAGAATTTGAATTTGTAACGATTTCTAATTTTATCCTGAAAAATAAACAGTCAGATCTTACATTCATTTTAATTTATAATGAATTTATTCCACATCTCCGCAAATTCTTATTTATCACTCTGACTCTTCCAGAACTCCACTGCGTGCTTAAACCAACCTTCGGCAACAGTACCTTTCGCAAGACCTGCACCGTGTCCAATTCCCTCGTATTCCTCAACCTTGTACGGTACAGAAACTCTGTCAAGAGCCTCGGCAAACATTTTAGTGTTCACAGTAGTTACCGTATCATCAGCGGTACCGTACCATATAAATGACGGCGGATAATCGGAATTAACCTGTTTTTCTACCGAAAGCTTTTCTATTATATCCGGGCTTGCTTTTTTACCGAGAAGATTATCTTTTGAGCCTTTATGTGTATATTCTCCCATTGTTATTACGGGATAGACAAGCACCAAGGCAGACGGCTTGGGAGTTCCCCAATTTTCCGTGCAATAACTTGCCGCAAGATGTCCGCCCGCGGAACTTCCCCAGATTGACCAATTGTCAGTATCAAGTTTCCACTTTTCGGCGTGAGCAAAAACCTCTTCAATGGCGCTTTTCAGGTCTTCCTGCGGATGAGGATACCGTGCTTTTTCTTTTGTGCGATAGTAAACAACAAAAGCATGATAACCGAGTTCATTCAAGGCTTCGGCAAAGGGTTTTCCCTCCGCAAAGGAACAAACTGCACTGTAACCGCCGCCGGGACAGATAACCGCAAAAGGATGGCACTTGCCGTCACTTATAAGATAAGGCTTCAAAGCGTATCTGTTGGGTCTGTGAAAATCGTATATTCGTTGAACAAATTCGGAAAAATTCATTTTTACACCTCACGAAATTGGAAGTTGTTGAATTCCCTCTTTTATGTCTTTAAAGAAACAATTCGTATATCTGTTCATTTCTTCGCACAACGGAATTGTTTCAGGCAAGTAACAATTATTCTTATCTAAAACATTTCTTTCCATATAATTCAATGTATCTATTAAAGACTGTCCCCTAACCGAACCTGTAATTAATGTTTTGACTATTAAATATGTTTTACCGCCTTCTAAAACATGAGCATCATGTAAAATTTTCCCCTCAATAGTTTCAGGGATTTCACTTCTTTGTGATTCCCATGCTATTCTGATTGTTTTTGCAATCTTCTTTTTATCATAACCCTGTTCAACCAACCATCGCTTAATTCTTCTTTCATCGCTATATATAAAGCCGTGAAAATAAGTAGCCAATGTCAAACATTCTTTATCAACATTGTAATTACTGATAGCAAGAATTTTATCAACCATTTTCCTTACCAACTCAATATGCCACATATTATGCATAATATCCTTTTCTATGTAATACGGCTCAACGAATTCAAGTAATGCTTTTTCATTCAACATATTCTTTCCTCCAAATTCTTATCTAACGAGATGATTATATCACATATAGTCTGAAATTACAATTATGGGGGGCAGATATCACAATCAATGCGAAACCTTGTAAAAATATTCCGTGTTAAGTAATTGAAAAATGTATGGATTTGTTTTATAATACAAAAAAAGGAGGAATTTAAATGAAAAAAATTATATCCCTTATCTTAAGTTTGATTATGCTCGCATGCTGTTTTTCTTTATCGGTATACGCCGAAAACAAAGGAGATGAAAAGACTTTGAAGTTTAATAAAGACGGAAAGTTTACCATTTTAAACATAAGCGATATTCAGGACGGTTATCCCCTGAACCCTCTTACAAAAGATTACATCGAAAAAACCGTTGATATGGTAAAACCCGACCTGATTGTTCTTACGGGTGATAATGTTTCAGGTTATGATATTCCCGAGAAAAAGGATGCGGAAAACGCCATAAAAGAGTTTATGGATATCTTTGAAGAAAGAAACATCAAGGTTGCCGCTGTTTTCGGAAATCATGACGACGAAGAAACAAAATCAACCAAGGAACATCAACTTTCCGTTTATGAAAGTTACGACTGTTATGTGGGTGAGAAAGGCTTCTGTGTAAAAGACAGAGTCGGAACTTATAATCTTCCCATTATGAAAAGCGATAACAGCGGATACGGTTTCAATCTCTGGCTTACCGATTCGGGTACATATAACACTGAAAATGAATACGGCGGTTATGCCTGTGTATATAAAGAGCAGATAGATTGGTACAAAAAAACAGCCGCAGAACTTAAAGAAGAAAACGGCGGAAAAGTTGTACCGTCAATAAATTTCCAGCATATTATAGTGCCCGAAATTTACGACGCATTAAAGCAGGTTAAAATTTTAAGATTCGGCTGTATTATAAGAAAAAAGAATCCGCTTTCCGATAAAACAAAATTTTATGTTCTTCCCGACGGTGCAAAAGGTCAACTCAGAGAATACCCCTGTCCGCCTTATTACAACAACGGGCAGTATGACGCTATGCTGGAAATGAGCGATGTTCTTGCGACGGTAAGCGGTCACGACCACGAAAACACGTTTGAAATCGATTACAAGGGTATAAAGATTATCAACACGCCAACAATAGGCTTTTACGCTTATAATGATATAAATGTAGGATCAAGAGTTTTTGTTATTGATGAAAAAGAACCGGAAAACTATGAAACCTACTGTCTTACATATTCGGATGTATACCCCGATATAGATGAACTTTACAAAGCACGTATTCTATATAATATAGATACGACAGGTATTTTCACGAAGTTTTTCAGTCTTGTCAAAATTGCAAAAGCAGATGATATGAGTTTCAAAGAGTTTCTTTACAACACGAAAAAAATTATAAGTGAAATACAAATATTTTAAAAAGAAAAACCGCAAGCTGTGACATTCTCGGCTTGCGGTGTCTTTTAACCCCGTTTCAAAAGTTAAGAAACAAATGATTATCGGTAAGAAATATGATCGTCTTACTCACTTGTAAAACATCATTTTCTTCTGCAAATCTAAACATATATTCTTCCACAATATCCCAACGCCGGTAAATCATCGGTCGTTGATGATCAACTCAAGCACATCCGGTCTTGCATAATGTCCCACTGCATCATGTTCCATCTTGCATGATGCCGGAAGCTGCATATCAAGTTCTGCATAGATTATCGTTTCTTCATCCCATACAGGTTTAGTTACATAATGTCCGTATGGATCTATGATACAGCTGCCGCCTCTGCATACCATATCAGGCTGAGCTGCAACAGCATCCTGTTCATTGATGTGGT
>JAZSPI010000019.1:0-1629 GCA_045537395.1 Acutalibacteraceae bacterium
ATTGCCGGAAATTGACCTTGAAAACATTGACACAGAAACGGAATATGTTGAACCGGAAACAGAAAAGGAAAAAGTACTTATCGAGTGTGTAGAGGATGTCCTTGGCACAGAAAGAGTAAGTGTACTTGACAACTTCTTTGACATCGGCGGCGACAGCCTTAAGGCAATAGAACTTACAGCAAGACTTGAAACAAAAGGATACAGTGTACCCATTAAGACAATTTTCGCCTGTAAGGATATACGTGAACTTGCAAAAGCGCTGACAGTCAAAGAAACGGAAGAAAAACAGATAGAATACGGAACTGTAATTCCTGCAACGTCTGCCCAGATGCGAGTATATACAGCGCAGATGATGAAGCCTGATTCAACTATGTACAATGTTACCTATGCATTCAAGACAGATGATATTGATATATCACGGCTTGAAAATGCAGCAAACAGACTCATTGAACGACATGAAAGTTTAAGAACCCATTTTGAAAACAGAGAAGGACAGATAGTACAGGTAATAGAAGAAAAGGCAAGGATAACAGTAGAAGAATTAACTGAAGAAGGAATTAATAACTTTGCAAAGGCCTTTGATCTGAGCAAAGCACCGCTTGTACGTGTGGGACAGAGCAAAGAAACGGTTGTAATAGATATTCACCATATCATTGTTGACGGAGAAAGTATGCCCGTATTCTTCAGGGAACTGAATGAACTGTATATGGACAGAGAATTACCTGAAGCAGCGGTACAGTACGGAGAGTTTGCAGTAACAGACGGATATACACCGGAGAGCGAAAAATATTGGCTCAGTGTATTCGATGAAGAGGCACCGACACTTGAATTGCCGACAGATTATCCCAGAGGAACTCAGCAGAGTTTTGAGGGAAGTAATATCTATGAAGTGATAGAAAAAAGCCTTCACGAAAGAATAGAAGAGAAATGTAAAGAAAGAGGAATAACGCCATATGTATATTACATGGCGTGCTTCAGTATACTTCTTTCGAAACTGTCAGGTAACGAAGATATTGTAGTAGGAACACCCATAAGCGGAAGACAGAGCAGATATCTTAACACAGTGGGAATGTTCGTAAACACAATAGCCCTGAGAAGCAAACCCGAAGGCAATAAGACTGTGAAAGAACTGTTGGGAGAAATCAGAGACAGTTCAATAGAAGCAATAGACAACCAGAATTATCCTTTCGGAGAATTAGTAAAGAAACTAGGTATTAATACAACGGGAAGAAATCCCATATTTGATGTAATGTTCGCATATCAGAGTTTTGAGATGACAGACACATCTTTCTCAGATAAAAAGGCTGAACTTATGCCTCTGACTACGACTTCGTCAAAATGTGATATTACCTTTAATATTCTTCCGAGAAAAGAGGATGTAGTTCTTGCTGTTGAATATTGTACAGATCTGTTCAAGGAAGAAAAGATATTACAGTTTACGGAAATGTATATCGGATTGCTTGAAATGTGTCTTGAAGACGGAGTTTGTATCAAAGATATTTCTGTGGCTGAAACAGAAAGTATCCGTAGTTTCAATAACACAGCAGCAGACTACCCAAAAGACAAGTGCATCCACGAACTGTTTGAAGAACAAGTTGAAAGAACGCCGGATAAAGTTGCAGTAGTTGC
>JAZSPI010000095.1:0-45207 GCA_045537395.1 Acutalibacteraceae bacterium
AAAAATCAATCTTGCGAATACTTACCGTTAAACGGTTTTTTTGTTTGTTTTTCAGAACTACAAACCTGTCCTTTTGGACAGATTTATCATTCCCTGGCAAAATAAATCATACCCTGTCAGTATCGTCTGTAACGGGTCGCCTTCCCTTATTCTCATAGTCCTTCTTATTTCCTTAGGTATTACAACTCTGCCAAGGTCATCAATACGACGCACTATGCCTGTTGCTTTCATATATATCTTTCTCCTTAA
Source organism: Acutalibacteraceae bacterium (assembly GCA_045537395.1). Taxonomy (GTDB): domain Bacteria; phylum Bacillota; class Clostridia; order Oscillospirales; family Acutalibacteraceae; genus UBA6857. The sequence continues at coordinate 250 of JAZSPI010000095.1, forward strand.
ATTACAAATTGTGATGTTAGTATCTGTTCTTAAAGAAAAATTATACTGTTGTGAATGATTTTTTTCTTGTTTATAAATTATGTTGATTCATCATTTCAGCCTTAGTGGTTATCGTTGCTCTGGTTGTTGAATTTTGTATGGGCATAGTGTGATTCGCAGGTATTCCTTTTGGCATAAAAAATGCACCCCAAATGTTAAACATTCAGGGTGTATTTCATTTTTATATCTTATTTATCCTGATACTTCGGTATATCTTCCTGCACACCGTAATGGTCGCAGAGTGCAAAATATTCTGCTTCAGAAATTGCTACAACTGAGCCGTGTCGGGGATTAAGGTGATTTACTGCAAAGCCTTTACGACGGAACTGACGGAAATTTTCAAAGTCTCTTGTCATCTGACCGAAGAAGGTTCCGTTACTGTATTCGTCCATGATCATCATCCATGCATTTGTTCCTGTAATACGGTACATTGTGCTACCTTCTACGCCGAAGTAATTGAGAGAACAGATGGTGTAATCACCCTCAAAGGGACCTGAGGCACTCTTAGATTTTACATAAGCAATTTTCTGAGTAAGGTCTTCTTTGAAGTAAAGATAGTAGTAACCGTCTTTCTCATTATAAATCATATCACCGTCAATACACTGAATACCTGTCTGTGTTCTGCCGTCCTCAAAGGTAACCACTTCACTTCTTCTGCCGTAAAGATATTCGGGATCGGTGAAATTTTTAAAGTCGGTTGTGTATAAATAGTAGTGCTGTGCATTATCTTCGTTTACTTCTGTTGCAGGATCGTCCCACGTGGAAAGAGCAAGATAAAGCATATATTTGCCTTCCTCGGCATCCCAGATAACCTGAGGCGCCCATGCTCTGTTACAGCCTTCCCAGCCTTCAAAATCACGGAAATCAAGAACGAACTCATCTTCCCAGTTCATAAGGTCATAAGATTTCCAGAAAATAACAGCGTGGTTCGATGTCCAACCATCAAGAGCATTCATATCTGTGGCAACTATGTAGTAGCAATCTTTGCCCTCTTCATCCTTTGCGGCGAAGATATATGGGTCACGGACACAACCCGTACCCTTTGTCTGTTCAATAACAGCCTTGTTATCGTTGAGTGCAGCGAAATTATAACCGTCTGTACTTACGGCAAGATGAATAGTCTGTTCGTCAACCTCATTTCCTACAAAGTAGCAGAAAAGATATGCACCTTCCGTACTTACGGCAGGGTAAGCATAGTTATTGAAAACATAGTTGAAAAGATTATGGCCGACCATAAGTATAGCCATGAGCACACGAAGAAAAGACATAAGAGTCATAATATCATTCTCCTTTTTTATTTTTTATTATAATAAGTTTATCACACTTTTTTTAATATTGAAATAGTTTTGGTAAAAAAACAAAAATTTTTCCTTTAAGTTCACCTCGGTTTCCTTGAAATACTTCTCTGACCTTATTATGTTTTATACAAATTAAACTATTAAAAGGGGCTGTTTTTTCAGCCCCTTTAATTTTTTATATTACTTTTTCTTTATGGCTCTCTGAACAGCCTTTACTGTTTCAACTATGGGAATTGTCACAAGACCGAGCAGAACACATACACCGTATTCCTTAAGGCTGATTGCCGTAAATTCAAAGGCATCTGCAAGGAAAGGAATATAGATAACGGCTGTTGTAAGTATGAGTGTCAATGCCATAGCGCCGAAGAGCCATTTGTTGTGATTACCGAGAGTAAATACTGACTTTCTCTGTGAACGCATATTGAAGGAGTGGAACACTTCTGAAAGACTCATGGTAAGGAATGCCATTGTCATACCGTTGCCGTGAATAAGTTCGTAAACGTTATCATAAACGCCGTGACCTGTTACGGCTATTGCCTCAAGAGCAGTACGTATGCTCTCGCTTTCAACGGCAAAGAAGGTCATGGGGAATTCACTTATCTTTGTCATAAGGTCAGCAGAAATCACACCGCTTGCGAAAAGTTCATTTACACTCATAAGATTGCCGATGAAGTATGCGGCAAGAGTGAGTGCAGTTACCATAACCCCCTGATATACAACATCAACACCGAGACCGCCGGCAAAAATGCCTTCTTTTGAAGCACGGGGTTTTCTCTGCATTATGTCCTTTTCGCCTTTTTCCATACCGAGAGAAAGAGCAGGGAATGTGTCTGTGATAAGGTTGATCCATAAAAGATGTGTAGGCTTGAGAATTGTGAAGCCGAGCATTGTGGCTGTAAAGATAGAAAGAACTTCCGAAAGATTTGAAGAGAGAAGGAACTGGATTGCCTTTCTAATATTATCATAAATTCTTCTGCCCTGTGCCACCGCAGCAACAATAGTTGCAAAGTTATCATCGGCAAGAACCATATCGGCAACATTCTTTGTTACGTCGGTACCCGTTATACCCATACCTACGCCGATGTCTGCACTCTTTATGGAGGGAGCATCGTTAACACCGTCACCTGTCATGGCAGTAACCATTCCGTTCTCTTTCCACGCATTGACTATTCTTACCTTGTGTTCAGGCTGTACGCGGGCATAAACATGGTACTGCTTTACTTTTTCTTTAAACTCTTCGTCGCTTATGGTGTCAAGTTCAGCGCCTGTGATTGCCTCATCAGCAGACTGAATAATACCCAATTCCTTTGCAATTGCAACGGCTGTATCCTTGTGGTCGCCCGTAATCATAATGGCTGTGATACCTGCACTGCGACATTCGTCAATAGCAAGTTTAACTTCGGGACGGACAGGGTCAATCATGCCGCAGAGACCTACAAAGATAAGATCATTTTCAAGGGCTTCGCTTGTTTCCTCTTCAGGCTTTGCAGAAAGCACCTTCATTGAAAGAGCGAGCACGCGCAGAGCCTTGTCTGCCATTTCTTTATTTTTTGCAGCAATAACTGCTCTGACCTCATCGGTCATTGGTACTTCCTTTCCGCCGATTATTGCACTTTTACATCTGCCTAAAATTACATCGGGAGCACCTTTGGTAAACTGATAAATGTTCTCACCGAAAGTGTGAACGGTGGTCATCATCTTTCGTGAAGAATCAAAAGGAACTTCGGCAATACGGGGATGATTTTTCTTAAGGTCGTTTTTATTGAGATTATTCTTAAGAGCGTGATAAACAAGAGCCGCTTCCGTAGGTTCACCTATAACTGTTTCACCTTCAACCTCTGCATCGGTACAAAGTGCCATACCCGTGGCAAAAAGTTCTTCGTTGTCGCAGAAGGTTTCAACAACGGTCATCTTATTCTGGGTGAGAGTACCTGTCTTGTCAGAACAGATAATCTGGGCACAGCCCAAGGTTTCAACGGCTGTGAGTTTACGGATAATGGCATTCTGCTTTGACATTTTGGTAACACCCATGGAAAGAAGAATGGTAACAACTGCGGCAAGACCTTCGGGAATAGCCGCAACTGCAAGAGAGATTGCAACCATAAACGTGTCAAGTGCCATACCGATTGAAAAGCCTTCTTTGCTTGTGATAAGGGTGAATGCAAAGATAAATATACAAATTCCGATAACAAGGAATGAAAGAGTTTTACTAAGCTGGGCAAGTTTAATCTGTAAAGGTGTCTGTCCTTCCTGCGCCGCTTCAATAGCACCTGCAATCTTACCCATTTCAGTATTCATACCTGTGCCTGTTACAACGGCAACGCCTCTGCCGTAAACAACATTTGAGCCCATATAGACCATATTTTTTCTGTCGCCGAGGGAAACATCACCGTTTTCTCCGGCAGTAAGAGCGTCAACCTTTTTGTTTACGGGAACGCTTTCACCTGTAAGTGAAGCCTCTTCCACCTGCATACCTGCACATTCAATAATACGTGCATCGGCGGGAATTGCGTCACCTGCTTCAAGATGAATAATATCACCCACTACAAGTTCTTCGCTTTTTACATGGCAGAGTTTCCCGTCTCTTACAACCTTTGACGTTGCCGCCGCCATTTCCTGCAGCGCCTCAATTGCCGCTTCAGCCTTGCTTTCCTGCACAACGCCCAAAACTGCATTGAGAACTACAACGAAGAGAATGATGATAACATCCGTGGGAAATTCCATGTGTCCGCTCTGCATTCCCTCAAGAACACCTGTCACCGCGGAAATTACTGCCGCAACGATAAGGATGATAATCATCGGGTCCTTAAGCTGGTCAATAAACCTTGCAAGAGTTGACTTCTTTTTTGCTTCGTTAAGTTTGTTTTTTCCGTCTCTTTCAAGACGTGCCTGTGCTTCAGCCGTGGAGAGACCTGTCGCCGAGGATTTAATTTCGGCAAAGACTTCATCTGCTGAATGTAGATAATGTTTCATAACTGTTTCCTTTCTGTATTTTCTGGATTGTCTTTGTTATTTTTGGCAGATAAATGTTATTTTAACAATAAAGACCTCTAACAGAACCGCACGGAACTGCTAAAGGTCTTGCTGCCAAAGTTGTTACCCGGCCTGTAAACCAGCCATAAGGCGTGTGTTGATTTACAGCGAAAGCTACTCCCCTTGTTTGTAAAGGTTTTAACTTGGGTATATTGTAACATAACAGGAAATTTTTGTCAACAGGCTGCTTTTTCTTTTTTCTTACTGTCAAGTTTTTCTTTTTCCTCGCTGTCAGAGTGTTTCCTTTTTCTTGTATACTCCAATGCACCGTAAATTAAAACAAAGGTTATGACTGTTGTCACTATGGCAAGAAGCACATCATAAACCGTATCAAAAAGATAGTAAAGAGTAGTGTTACCTACGCCGTGACCGAAAATTTTAAAGAAAAAACTATCCTCTGTCGGTCCCCAGTAAAAGCCCTGATTTGCCGTACCCCATATAAAGTCGCCGATAAATTCGCTCACTTCCCATGCAGGCATAATAAAGCAGGAGAAACAGAAAGCAAAAAGTGAAATAAGCAGACTGTCTTTACGGCTTTTTATTTTCACAAGAGTAAGAGCAATATAGTATCCGCCCATTACACAGAGTATACCGGAAATGAAATGGAGAAAAAGATCAAATCTCGGCACAATATTATAAACAAAGCAGTAGTTTCCACAGTAAGAGCCAAGGAAAACGATAACCGTAATGAGAGTCTGTGTTTTATAACTTACCTTGCACAGCACGGAATCCTTCGGGAAAACGAGATGCACTAAAGTTATGGCAAAGGTGCCGATAAGATTGGCAAGTAACAGTATAGCCTCGGCACGGTTATCCCATTCAAAGAAGGCGTAAAGCATACAGAATCTTACACACCACCAGAAAAGACGGTCAAAAATATTCGTCTGCTCGCTTACCTTATGTATTTCAAAAGCAATTTTCTCTCTGCAACGGGGAATGAAGTTTTTGAACAAATCAGAAAGTTTTGCTTTACTTTTTCTGAAAGCCTCTTTGTTCTTCATCCTGAACCTGAGATAAACTACTGCCGCTGAAATCACGCCGCCCAGAATAGAAAAAATGAAATCTTCGTCAGTATCAAGTAACGGTCTTTGTTCATAAGGACTCATGGCAAAGCCGAACACCCGATAAAACCAATGATTATCTTCCACAAATTCCACGTGGCAGAGGTTTGTTCCGAAAAGAAAGTCACTGAAGAACTCCGTCAGTTTACGGAAAATTGTGATTGTTCCCGCAAAACAGAAAGTGAAAAAAGAAACAAATGTATATTCCTTTTCCTTTGTAGGTTTTCTCAAGGCGCAAGCCAGATAATATCCCAGCGCACCCGAAAAAATGCCGCCTGCAAACTGAAGAAGCAAATCGTAATCCGGATACTTTTCAATAACTCCGTATCCTATTCCGATTACCGTACTCACAAGCGCAAGTGAACAAATAAAAGTCTGCATTCTTGCGGAAATATTTATCTTCGGAAAAATCAGATGAAGAATATCACATATAAACGTAAAAGTAAAAACTACCGAATAAAAAGCAATATCCCTTTTATTCTTTACGGCACATCCGACTATCATAACTCTTGTCAACCACCAGAAAATAAATTCAGGTACGGAAATCTCATTTTTTATTCTGCCGCAAAAATTACTCTCCCGGCAAAGAAGTTTTTTCATTTTATACCACCTTCGGATAATGTAATATTCCCTGTAAAACAAAAGGTATTATAATCTTATTATTGATTTTTGTAAATAGAATAGGATTAAATGTCACTAATTTGTAATATTTATATATTCTGTTCGTCAAGACTGAGATAAAAACTGGGTATAAAGTCTTTAAGAAAATCCTCACATTCGGGCATATACATTTTTCCAATTACCTTTTTGGTGCTTTCAAAGGCTTTTGTAAATTCTTTGTTACCTGCCTTTTCTTCCTCTATACACTTTATCAGCGCAGAGATTTTGTCGGCAGCCTTTACGATTTTCCAAAGGTATTCATCTCCCTCTTCGGTAAAGAATGCACCTCTGTAATACTCCTTCATATCTTCGGGAAGCATGGAAAGAAGTTTTTCACTTGCCATATCCTCAACCTCGGCAAAAGCCTGTCTCATATGAGCGCTGTGATATTTTACGGGTGTGGGCATATCTCCCGTAATAATTTCAGGCATATCGTGATATAGCCCTAAAAAGGCGGCTCTTTCCGCATTTAGATTACCGCCGTAGCGTATATTTTTTATAACCGCAAGGGCATGAGCGATAACGGCAACATCATTACTGTGCTCACTTATATTTTCGCTGTAGGTATTTCGCATAAGAGCCCAACGGTTAATATATTTCATTCTCGAATGCATGGCAAAAAAATGGTTCATAACAGTCTCCTTTAAAAGTTGAATAAAGGCTTAATGGTACAACCATAAAGCCTTTCTTCGTTAAAATATTCTGTTATCTTAAATCAGATAATGTCGCCCATCATACCGGGTACGCATGATGCTGCGTTGCTTTCATCGGTATCAATGTGCATAGCAAGTGCATAAGCAGGATTAACTCTTACGATAACATCGCCGAAAATAAGGCTTCTGCCGTCAGTGTCAGCCTTAACGGAAACAATCTGCTTATCAACAAGATTATATTTTTCTGCATCTTCGGGAGTCATATGAATATGTCTCTTAGCGATGATAACGCCGTCCTTGAGTTCAACTTCACCCTTGGGACCTACGATTTTACATCCGCCGCTGCCTTCAAGGTCACCGCTTTCACGAATGGGAGCCTTTACGCCGATACTTCTTGCATCACCTGCTGAAAGTTCAACCTGAGTTTCGGGACGAACGGGTCCGAGGATAGATACACCGGGAAAACTTCCCTTGGGGCCGATAACCTGAATTCTTTCTTCACAGGCATACTGACCGGGCTGTGAAAGATCCTTTTTCTTTGTAAGTTCATAGCCTTCGCCGAAAAGAATGTCAAGAACTCTGCGGCTTACGTGAGCGTGTCTTGCTGATGTTTCAATTAAAACAGGTCTGTTCATTATAAAATTCCTCCGTAGTTTACTTGTTTTGTTTTTACCTTTCTATTCTACAACATATTTTTCTGAATTTCAACATTCATACTGTACTTTTTTTATTTTTATGATAAAATAAAAGGAGAAAGACATAAGGAGAGATAAAATATGTACTCTGCCGAATTTGAAAGCATAAAAGACCAATGTACCCTTTGCAAAAAATGTCCCTTTTATGAAGAAAGACTGAATGTGGTTTTCGGCTGCGGCAATGAAAAAGCAGATATTCTTTTTGTGGGAGATGCACCGCGTGGTAAGGATGACCTTAAGGGTATGACTTTGACAGGGAAAGAAGGCGAAGCCTTTGATAAGTTTCTCACCCTTTGCGACATAGACAAAGAAAAGGATATTTTCCTTACCAATATTTTAAAGTGCCGTCCCGCCGACGGTGAAATTCCTGATGACAGCCACTATGAAACCTGTATGGAGCACCTGCGCAATCAGGTACGATTCATCAAACCGAAAATCATTGTCTGCCTGGGCAAGACAGCGGCAAAGAAAATGATAGGCTCTGCCTTCGACCTTGACAGAGAACACGGTAATTTCATCAAAAAAGGTAAATTCTTTTTTCTTGCCACCTACCACCCAACGGAAATAACAGACAACGAGAATAAGCGTATTGCTTTTCTGTCTGATTTTCAGGCTCTTCGTGAAGGCGCAAAAAATGGCGGGATAATTTAAATATTTACAAAGGAATGATCCGATGAAATATAGAATCAATACATCCTCAAAAGAAAAAGCATATATCCAACTTTACCGTCAGATAAGAAAAGACATTACCGACGGCATTTACAAATACGGTTCTAAACTTCCCTCAAAAAGGCTTTTAGCCGAAGAGTCGGGAGTCAGCGTCATCACCGTCGAACACAGTTATTATCTTCTCTGCGACGAGGGCTACACGGAAGCAAGAGAAAGAAAAGGTTACTTCGTAATATACAAGGAAAATGATTTTCTTACCTTAAGTGAAAAGACAGAAGAAAAAAAGGCATCCAAAAGCAACATCCACCCGGCAGCAAGTGAGTTCCCTTTCTCTGTCTTATCCAAGACAATGAGAAAAGTTCTTTCCGCTTACGGTGAGGATATCCTGGTCAAGTCACCCAACTTCGGCTGCAGTGAACTTCGCTCAGCCATAGCCGACTATCTTTCCCGTAATACAGGCATAATCACAAAACCCGAATGTATCATAATAGGCTCGGGTGCAGAGTATCTTTACAGCCTCATCGTTATGCTTTTAGGCAGGGATAAAATCTTCGGTCTTGAGAGTCCCTCCTATGATAAAATCCGCAAGGTTTACTCTGCCTGTCAGGTAAACTGCCGTATGCTGAAAATGGGAAGTGACGGCATAAAATCAACCGAACTTGAAAAAACCGATGCCGATGTTCTGCATATAACACCCTTTAACAGTTACCCAAGCGGAATAACTGCCTCAGCCTCAAAGCGAATGGAGTATCTCTCCTGGGCCAAGGAAAGAAAGGCAGTTATCATCGAGGATAACTATGATTCGGAACTTACGGTCTCCACCAAGCACGAAGACACGGTCTTTTCCCTGGATAAGGAAGGCTGTGTAATTTATCTTAACACCTTTTCAAAAACAATCGCACCCTCAATGCGTGCAGGATATATGATTCTCCCAGAAAAAATGATGAAGGACTTTGAGGAAAAATTAGGATTTTACTCCTGCACCGTACCTGTTTTTGAGCAATATGTTCTGGCAGAACTTATAGAGAAAGGCGACTTCGAAAGACATATTAACAGGGTAAGGAGAATGAGACGAAAAGGTTAATTTGCATTTATAAACTACAGAACCCCACAGTCACGAAAAAATGTGACTGTGGGGTTTTACGATTAAAATCTGAATAGTATACCAACAACTGCCGCTATAAGTATAAAGACAATGGGGTGAATCTTTTTAAATTTGGTGACGCCGATAAAAATCAACACCGAAAGGATAATGCTTTTGTAATCTACGGCGGCAAAAAAATCCGCACCTTGCGAAAAAGCATCTGCAGAGAAAAAGGCTATCTTCGCCACACCAAGACAAGCCGAAGCAATAAGACCGAGCGAGGCGGCACGAAGACCGTAGAAAACCCACTCAACATACTTTGAAGAACGGAATTTAAGAAGCACCTTTGAAATGGCTAAAACTAAGATAAGAGCAGGTGCAGTAAGTCCGAGAGGTGCCACCAAAGCACCTAAAATACCACCGGGAAAACCGCCGAAATTCTCACCCATCTGAAAACCTACATAGGTTGCCATATTGATACCTATAGGACCCGGTGTAGATTCCGAAATGGCTATCATATTGGAAATATCCGTCTGTGTGAACCAACCTGTCACTTCTCCCATGTCGGCAAGAAAAGGCAAAGTGGCAAGACCGCCGCCGACGGAAAAAGTTCCTACAAAGAAGAAACGGAAAAAGAGTTCAAGAAAAATCATTTCTCTTCGCCCCCTTTCATTTTCTTTGCCTTGAGCATATTTATAAGCAGAGATATTACAGCCACGGCAACAATAAAGAGTACGGGAGAAATATCCGTAAAGAAGGATAAAAATGCCACAACAATGAATATCACCGTGGTAGTCCTGTCAACGATGCTCTTTTTGGAAAGTTTTATTACGGAGGAAAGGATTAAAGCAACTACAGCGGCTCTTATGCCGTTGAAAGCGTGAGAGACAATCTCTATATCCTGAAAGCCGCTGATGAAAGCGGCAATAATCATAATTATAATTATTGACGGTGTTATTACACCTAAAGTAGCAAAAAGTGCGCCCCAAAAGCCCTTTAACTTTGTGCCGATAAATGTAGCAACATTGACGGCAATAATTCCGGGAGTACACTGCCCGATGGCATAATAGTCCATCAGTTCATCCTGTGTTGCCCAGTTCCGCTTTTCCACAACTTCCTTCTGAAGCATCGGCAGCATAGCATAACCGCCGCCGAAGGTGAAACCGCCGATACGGGCAAAAATATAAAACAAATCAAAGAGAAGTTTCATTTTTTCCTCCTTTGTTCACTCAAAAAAAGGCTGTTTCCAGCCTTTCTTTTTTATACAGTTTCTTTACTGTGCTTTCTGAAAAATTGAAGCATAGCGTCGATATTTTCCGCTGACGGCTTCATTTCAGGATAGAGAATTGAAAAGACATGGGGCAGAGCCTTGCCTTTATACTCGCCGAAGTTCATCAGTTCCGTTTCAATGCCCTTTTTCTTAAAGTCCTCAGCCGCACGGAGTACCTGCTTCAAAGCGAGGCTGTCACCTGTGGAAGTTACCATAAATGTGGGTATCATTTCACCAAGGTCGAGCACCTTATCAATATTGACATAGGGAGCCCACTTTTCTTTTTTATAATTCTTTCCCAGCATTATTTTCGTATAGAATGATATCGGCGTACCATCATCCATATATGCTACAGCAGAGGTAAGACCTACAGCATTGAACTTAAGTGAAAAATCGGGAACATCGAAAAGGTCTCTCATTTTCTCACTCTGGGAAAGCATAGCCGTGAATGCAGCAAGCATACCGCCTGCAGAGTCGCCTGTAAGGCAGATACTGTTTCTATCGCAGGGGAATCTGTCAAGATTTTCATTAATCCATCTGAGTGCCGCAGCCACATCACGAAGTTGTTCAATTGCGTTGACCTCAGGATAAAGACGGTAACTCATATTGAAAACTACGTTTCCTCTTTTGGCAAGAGTGAGACAGTAGTTTTTGTTAAGTTCCTTATCTCCGTACATCCAACCGCCACCGTGAACATCGATTATGACGGGAAGTTTACCTTCCGTATTCTCAGGATAGTACACGTCAAGTTTGTGATACTTGTGTCCGTCGGGAAGATATTCATGGTTATTGCTCTCAAAAACACCTTCAGGAGTTTTAAGTGTTGCTATTCTTTTGTTATCCATTCTTTCGGTATTTTTCCAGAAGAGAGCAAGAATATTATTTAAAAACATATCGACTACCCCTTAAGTTTAATCTTGTAATTACATTGCAGGGGGCATACCGCCACTCTGGCTCATAGCCTGGGCAAAAAGACCGGGCTTCTTTTCTTTTTTGGGCTTATATGCGGGAGGATTTTTAAGAAGATTTCTTGCTTTCTTGGAAGAGGCAAGAAGTTTATTAACCTGAATTACGGGAGGAGCCATTGTCGTGCTCATATAGTCCACGCAACGTGCAAGAAGAATCTGATCGTTATTAAGTGCGCCGAGAACGGTTACAGCGATAACATCCTGAACCTCACTTGTGCCGTCCTCATAAATTTCGTTGAGAACCTGGAAAAGTTTCTTCATTGTCTGAGGATCGTTCTCTTTTATTGCACCGATAACCTTTGCAGTGCCGTATTCATCAAAGAATTTTTCACCTAAAAATTCACCGTATTTGGCAAGATTGTCTTTGTAGTAAGGACGAAGTTCAGGGAAAACGAGACAAAGTTTACTTGCAAGAGTATTAGTGTCATAGAAAGAACCTTGTTTGACAGCAGCCTTTGAAACGGTCTGTGTAGCCTTTTGCTGAACTGACTTTTTGGGAGCAGCAACCTTTTTGGAATATTTACTTTGTAAAGTATCAGTAAGTTCGTTCACAATATACTTTACATCTCTGGAATCTGCGTTTTCGTCAAGAAGAGAAACAGAAAGTTTTTTCGGAGTGTCTTCGGGATTTTCGAGATCTTCACCTGCGAAAAGAAGAACCTTACCATCTTCATAACTTAAAGCAAGAACACCCTTTTCACCCGTATATCTTGCAGTAACCTTTTCTCCGTCTTCAGCAATAAAGTTGCCGTTTTCATTTTTGAAAGCAGAAAAACCGAGTTTTTCAAGTTCCTGACCTATACCGTCAAGGACACTTCTGAAATTTTCATTAATAGCCATTATAGGATAACTCCTTTTCTTTTATCACAAATGTGAAAATTATATTTTTATACAGTATGTAAGTATAGCACAAACCGAACAAAGTGTCAACCGGAATATAATAAAACTCACAGAACGGTCACAAGTGTTTTTGACGGAAAAAAGCGGAACGGCGTTAACCGTTCCGCATATGAGTGCCGATCATTTAAGCATTCCGTGATATCTGCCCATCCAATAAGGAAGCGTATAAGTTGTGGAACCTTCCATTTCATTAGGATTATGGTTGTTGTCCATTTCGTAAGTAGAGCCGTTGTATTTATGCATTGACCTTTCGTCAGCGGGAGCAACTGCCCATTTGAGTTTGCCAAGAGCGAGCACCATACCGATAAGTTTAAGAATGTTGTTATCTGAGTTCCAGAACATAGGCACTTTCTTTGTAAGGTCAAAAGAGAGTTCGCTCGTTCCGTCGATGCCTACATCATCAAGGTCAAGTTCTGCAATATCGTCTCTGTTTGAGTTGGTTGCAAGATAACGTCTTGTGTCAATTGGATGACGGGAAAGCACCCATGATGCAGTTTCAACAAGGCTGTTACCGTAAACGTCTGTCATTTCACTGTCGGGATATGCCAACTGATAAATATAGTACCAGAGAGCATTTTCACTGTGGCTCATTGAATACCACCAATCACCGAGAGCCTCTCTGTAATAAGTGAGAAGTTCTTCGTCGCTTTCCATCTGGAAAAGAAGATAGAAGCCGAGCATAGCCATTTCTTCGTCGGAGTAGTTAAGAATAATTCTGACAAGAGTTTTGAACATCTTAGTACCTACAAGAGGACGGAGAATGAAGCCTAAAACAGGTGATACACTGTTAGCGAACTCAAGAACGCACATTTCGTATCTTTCTTTTTCCTGTGTCATAACCTTTGCATACTGATACTGCTCATCAAGTGCTGCCATTCTGTATTCGTCTTCCCACTTCTGCTCACCTGTGAGGTAGTGAGCGAGTTTGAATACATTAAGAAGAACCAGAGTCTGAAGAGGTGCACCGCCCAAAACCTGTCCGTTATGGAGATATGTTCTTGAGAATTTACCCCATGTTGTAGGCTGACCTGAGCCGTCAACAAGGCAATAACTGTTATCAACAAGGTGCTGTGCGAACTTATCAACAGCGTTGACAATGAGTTGTTTGAGTTCGGGATCTTCCTCACCTAAAATATCATAAGCCAGTTTGTAAAGGAAGAGATGACCTATAACTTCGTCGGCACTTGTATCGCCTTTATAGAAAATATCTTCCACATCGTAGCCTGCACCGATAAGGTCGTTCCATAACCTTTCAGGAATTTCTTTTGTAGCATCTACCTTAAGACCGCGGTAGTTCTCATAATGGAGAAGGTAATCGGAACCGTCGGAATTTTTCTTTGTGGAAATACCTGTTGCTGTTCCGTCACCGTTATGTGACCAATAAGCATAGCCGTCATAGTCAAACTTTTCGTCCTTGAAGGAATAAGTTCTTGCCCAGAAGCCTTCGAGAAGTCTTGTTCTCTTTGCGTATTCGACATCTTCGGAAGCAGTTGTTGTGTCAACCCATGAAGCACTGTCTTCCAAAGAAAGATTATTTTTATCGTCCTGAATGTATGAGGGAATACCGTAAAGCATGTACTTGGCATTCATTTTGTCAAACATTGTTGCAGGGCTTTCAAAAGGTACATTCTGACCGTAGTTTCCACCCACAACAAGAGCGCCGGGGGTGTAATACTTACCCTTATCATAATCAGTAACACCACCGTTTCTCTGGGCTCTGACGAAACTTTCCGTAGTACCGTCACGCATTGAAATATATGTAAGAAGAACAACTGCCTCAGCAGCAAGAGTTGCAGTCTTTCTTGCTGCTTCAATTTCTTCCTCTGTGGCTGACGGGTCATCACGGAGAACAGCATATCTCATTAGTTCGCCTGCACCGTACATTGATGTCCAGAGACCGTCATTGTCACTTTCGTTGGGTACCCATTCACCGTCGATAAGGAAAGCTTCGGAAACCATACCTCTTCTTGAAACATACTTCTGTGTTGTTTCGCTCATCATAGCTGCTTTGTCCGTGCCGTTGATGGGAAGCATTTCAATATGGGTATAACCCTCTTCCATTACTGTCCAGATACCGTTTTTACCGTCAGAGAAGATTGCAAGAACCTTTCCGTCTGTAGTGTCGGCTGAATAGAAATATCTGTCACCCATAAAACGCTGGAGAACATCTCTTTCGTTTGAGGCTTTCTCGTCGGTACGGAGAACGCCGTAATTTGTTACCGTCCACACTGCACCGTCAGCAGTGGTGGCAGTCTGTGCCTGTGCATATTCACTTTTATCGGCAACCTTGGCAGGAACCTTTTTATTACCGATTTCATATCTTGTGACTATCTTCTGTAAGGTCTCATTCTCTGCAATTGCCTGACCCTGATAGTCAACTTTTGTCTTTTTCACTTCACTCTTCGTTGCTTTTTTGACAACGTTAAGTTCAACACTTGCTTCACAGCCGTCAGCATTCTTAGCGCTGATAACTGCTTTACCTTCTTTAAGTGCCGTAACTCTGCCAAAATCGTCTACAGATGCCACATCTGAGGGCTCCGCTGACCACTGCACATAGTTACTTGTGTTCTTTGCGGCGCAGTCAACACTTCTGCTGTCACCGATTTCCATTTCCCAGTTTTCGGGTACGATAAGTCTTATTGACATTTCCTTGTCGAAAAGACCTGCCGTAGCGGAAAGACAAGTACCGAAAGCAAGGATTACTGCAAGAATAACTGCAATAATTTTCTTCATAAAAAACATCTCCTTTGGTTTGTTTAATATTTACTGTAATATAATAGCACTTTCAAATACTTTTAGTCAATATGTTATAAATGATTGAAAGAATTATTAATAAAAATTTAATGTCATATATACGATAAAACTGACGCACAAAGACGCTTTTGCTATTTTTTGTGACATATTTGTTTTTTATTAAACCGAAAGACACAGGGCAATCGTCTCTACACCGATTGCCCTCTACCTCTTGGTTTAATAAAAAAGCAGAAACATCCTGTCTTTCTCTTTCCACCTTGATTTTTTCTGTCATAATTGTTATAATGTATAATCAACATATATTATAGAAATAAAAGGAGATAAAAATTATGATTAAAATTTCACCGTCTATCCTTTCCTGTGACTACGCAAAAATGGGTGAGGAATTTGAAAATATGAAACGCTGCGGTGCAGACTGGCTCCATATCGATGTTATGGACGGACACTTTGTACCCAATATTACACTGGGGGCTCCTCTCGTAAAATGCCTTCGCAAATGCTCCGACCTTGTTTTTGACTGTCACCTTATGATAAGTGACCCCCTCAAGTATATCCCCGATTTCATCAATGCCGGTGCAGATGTTATCTGTTTCCATGTTGAAGCAGATTCTCCCATAGAAGAGACCATCGACTTCATAAGAGAAAAAGGCAAGATTGCCGCCCTTGCCGTAAAACCCGGCACAGACATCGAGACTGTTTATCCCTACCTTGAAAAACTCGGTATGGTACTTGTTATGACAGTTGAACCCGGCTTCGGCGGTCAGAGTTTTATGGCTGACATGATGCCTAAAATCGTAAAACTCCGTGAAGAATGCAAGAGAAGAAATATTGATATGGACATTCAGGTTGACGGAGGCATTTCCCCCTCTACCGTTGAAACTGCAGCTCAGGCAGGTGCCAACGTACTTGTTGCAGGCTCTGCAATTTTCTGCAGTGAAGACCCGAAGGAAGCCATAACTCTCCTTCGCGAAAAAGCCGCTAAATATTTTTAATTTCTGACTGAGGTACCTGCTATGCAGAACAGCAAAGAACTTTTCTCTCTGAAAAATCCCGTTTTCCGATATAACGCTGATATCTTCACCATCTGCCTGGCTCTGTCCGCAATAGGCATTTACCTTAACGGTATCTATGCTCTGTGGCAGATTCTGATTTGCTCTTTTTCGGCAGTCGCAAGTGAATTTATCGGCTTTAAGACTCTGCTAAAAAAAAATACCCTCGGAGATCTGAGTGCTCTTACCACAGGTATGATTATTGCTCTTATGCTTCCCGTATCTGCACCTTTTTATGTGGGTATAGGCGCTTGTGTCTTTGCAATAATTGTTACTAAACTCCCCTTCGGTGACGTGCGTAACACACCCTTTCTTCCCGCCGCGGCAGGATTCTGCTTTGCCGCTATGATGTTCTCGGATGCAGTTTTCACTTATCCCGCTGCAAGCAGTGACTTTTCTTTTTTCGGCAGCGAGAATTTCATTAAAGGAGAAAGCCTTTTTGATATGCTTTCAAAAGGAAACAGCCTCTCTCTTAATGTTTTCGGCAGAGTATCTCTCCTTTCCGGCAGTTATCCCGGTGCTGTGGGTACAACAAGTATGCTCGTTTTATTGGGAGCATACGGCTATATGGCTGTAAGACATCCGAAAAGACTTCTTACTTCCTCGGGTTATCTTCTCTCGGCGGCTGTTTTTGCTTTTCTTTTCCCCAGAGTAAACACCGGAAGACTTTCTTCCGTGATTATAGAACTTTGCGCAGGTGGTCTTATTTTTGCCTCACTGCTTCTTATCACAGACCCCGTAACCTCCCCGAGAAAACCTGACAGGGCTTTCTTTTACGGACTTCTGGGCGGTGCTGTATGTATGCTTCTGAGATATTTTTCAAAAACTCCGGATCCTGCCTGTTTCAGCATTCTCATAACAAACGCTCTCTGGCCTGCTCTTACAGGCGAAACTGTTCTTTCTAAAAAAACAGCGGAAAAATATAAGAAACCCCTTATGAAGAAAAAAGAAGAACTCCGCAGAAAGGCGGGTGCAAAATGAAAAAGAAACATTCCAAGCCTGTTCTGAGCCTTTCTACAGCTCTTTTCAAAGGCAGTTTTGTTCATAATCCCGTCCTCACACAGATAATCGGTATCTGTCCCATAGTAGGTGCTGCCACATCCTTTCTCAACGGTTTATGTCTCGCCTTGGGTATTACAGCAATTCTTACGGTTACGGAAGCAATTACAAGCCTTCTTTTAAAAAAGATTCCCCGCTGGTTCCGTATGTGTATTTATACGGTCATTTCCCTTTGTATAGTTCTTGTGTGCGACAGATATATATATTCTCTGACCACTGACGGCGGCGCAGGACTGGGAATATATTTCTACTTACTGTGCGTCAACGCCCTTGCTGTTATACGCTGCGAAAAATTCGCCTGCAGAACAGGTGTTATCAACAGTATTACCGACGGTCTTGCCGCCGGTATCGGGTACGGTGCTGTTGCCCTCATTGTCGGAACAATAAGAGAACTTCTTACTTACGGCACTATTTTTCCCTCTGCCGATTCAGTACCGCGTTTTCCTCAGGCAGTTCTGCCCTTTGTGGCTCTTGCGATTATCGGCTTTCTTGCCGCCATACACAAATGGCTTCTTATAAGATTTTACCCCGACGAGGTACGCGACACCTTTTCCATGAACTCTGTTTTTGAAAAGCCCGTAAAAAAAGATCCCGGTCTTTTCACCGATAAAAACAAATCAAAGCCTAAAGTTATCCGTGACTATGATGAAAAAATCCGTCCGAGACACTCTTACACCTCAGAGCAGAAAGGCAGGGATGAATAATGACTCAGTTTACATCAATGCTTACCGCTGCCATTTACGCCATGCTTATACAAAATATTATTTTCAGCACAGGCTACGGTATGAGTGAAAGCATAAGAATGGCTAAAAGACCGAAACACTTTTTCATGTACGGCGGTGCGGTTACTTTCTTTTCTCTCAGCCTTTCTCTTATCTGCTTTTTTCTCAATAGGATACCCTATGTTTTTTCTCTTGAAACCAAATACCGTATTGCACTTTACACCCTTGTTCTTGTGGCTTTATATATTGTGACTGCTCTTTTCTGTCTCTTTGTTTTAAAGGCAGACAAAAAGTTTATGAACTCTTTGGGTATGTGTGCTCTCAACACCCTTATAATCGCTTTACCCGTTATTGATTTCAAAGCGGGCTACACCATTTACGAAACAATAGGTACAGGCATCGGTGCAGGACTGGTCTTTACTCTGTCCATGCTTCTTATAAATGTGGGAATGAAGCATATTCATAATAACCACTTTATCCCTGATGTGTTCAAAGGCACTCCGGCTCTTTTTATCTACATCTCTCTTATAGCTCTTGCCATGAGTTGCATTTCAGGTCAATCACTGTTTGTATAAGGATAAAAAATTATGTCAAAGAAAAAAACAGAAAAGAAAAAATCCCCCTACCCCGAAAACGGCAAAGTAAAAATCAGGCACAGTTATTATACCTTTGCCCGTGAATTTCCCTCTAAGATTATGCCTATTGAAGGAAGAAGAAAAAAAGGCAAAAAGAAACGTCTGCTGAAAAACACCCTTTTATGTTTTCTTTTTGCTCTTCTTACTGCGGTTTCCTTTTTCACTGTAAATCTCCTTCTTGATATTTCCTATACGGATAAAGATAAACTTGATTCTTTCAACCATTCTTCCGTAAAAAACGAAGAAGGCTCAGAGAAAACTTTGCCTTTCAGCGGAGAAAATATACGGGCTCTCTATATGCCTGCAGAAAAACTCAGCGACAGAGAATATATAAAAATTTTCATAAAGCAGGTACGAAGAAAGAACTGCAACAGTATCATTGTTGATTTCAAAAACTCTGACGGAAAACTTTCCTATACCTCTCTTAACGAAAATGCCATTCTTGCCCACTGTGCCCTTTTTGATAACAACACGGTAAGACAGGCTCTCGACCTTTTTGAACATGAAAAAATCAGAGTAATTGCACGGGTTTACTGCTTTATGGATGATGTTATGGCTTCGTCAAATCCTGACCTGGCCGTCAAATATATGGACACCGATATCAACTGGATTGATACAGGCGCCGAAGGTACGGGCAGAAGCCGTCTCAACCCCTTTTCAAAGAACGCAAAAAAATATTTACTTGACATAATAAATGAAATTTTACAGTTTAAAATTGACGGCATTCTGCTTGAAGAAGTCAGTTTCCCTGTGGGAGAATTTGTTTCAAGCGCCTCCTATCCCGGTGAAAAGAAAAGTTCTGACAGAAACAAGGTTCTGAAAGATTTTATCGGAGAAATAAACAAATCAGTTCCTGAAGACTGCGTACTTCTTTTAAGTCATACAGCAAAGGATGTTCTTAAAACAAACAACGACCTTTATTACGGAGATATGCTTTCCTCTGCTGTTGACGGTTTTGCTGTCAATACTTTGGAAAGAGATGAAAGTATTATGGTAGATAAAAAGACAGACTTCGTCTCTGTTTTCTCTATGTTTTCCTCCATAAAAAATAAAACCGGCAAAAAAAGAGCCGTTTATACAGTTGATATTTCCGAATATTCGGCAGCATATTTAAGAAAAATGAAAAACGCGGGATATACCGATTTCATCATATACAGCGATGACGGCATTTATAACTGAAAACTGAAAGGAAAAAATTATGACGAAAACCGCTTTTATTGCAATTGTAGGCAGACCTAATGTGGGCAAATCATCAATTCTCAACCGTATGCTCGGTCAGAAAATTGCCATAGTTTCCGATAAACCCCAGACAACAAGAACCCGTATTATGGGCGTTCTTACAAAAGGAGAAACTCAACTTGTCTTTACTGATACACCGGGATTTCATCGTCCTAAGACAAAACTCGGCGAAAAGATGATAAAGGCTGTAGGAGACAGTATATCAGGCGTGGATGCCTGTCTTTTCGTGGTTGAATGTACGGAAGAACTGAAGGACAGCGAAAAGGAACTTTTAGAAAAGTTCAAGGCGCAGAAAATGCCCGTCGTTCTTGCCATTAATAAAATTGATACTGTAGGCGAAAAAGAAGAAATAATGAAAAAGATTCTTCAGATGACTGCCGAATATAACTTTGAGGCAATCGTTCCCGTTTCCGCCGTAAAAAATGACGGCATTGACGAACTCGAAAGGGAACTTGAAGTTCTCGCTTTCCCCTCGGAACACTTCTTCCCCGAAGACACTCTCACCGACCAACCGGAAAGAGTTCTCGCCTCAGAAATAATAAGAGAGAAAATGCTCCGTCTTCTTGATAAAGAAATTCCTCACGGTGTTGCTGTTTCAATCGAAAAAATGCGTGAAAGGTCAGACACAGACCTTATGGACATTGAAGCCACAATTTACTGCGAAAAGGAAAGCCATAAAGGCATTATCATCGGTAAAAAAGGAGTTTCCCTCAAACGCATCTCCACCTATGCAAGACAGGACATGGAAAAGTTTTTCGGTTGTCGCATTAATCTTCAATGCTGGGTGAAAGTCAAAGAAGACTGGAGAAACAGAGAAGGACTTATCCATAATTTCGGTCTGGATTAATTTGAATTTCGGAATTAGGAATCTCGGATAAGATTTCTGATAACGGAAAAAGTTATTCCGCCGGATAAACAGTGAACCATCGTAGTACGGTTTGCCATATTCCACCGCAAATCTTACAGAGATAGTTTACACCCAACAATAATTTTAAATTTTATTTTTCATCGTTTACTTCGCTTTTTTCTGCAAATGATATGTGTATCATTATAGTGAGGTGTTATTGATGAACAAAAAAGAATTATGGGATATTTTTATGAAAACAGGCAAAGTTTCCGATTATCTGAGATATAAGAATGCTTCCGATAAACCCAGAGAGGTTTATGAAATAACAGATATGGAAGCCGCCGAAGAATTTTACCTTAACAACCCCCATGCCGAGGAGTTTGACTATGACAATTTTGACGGATGGTATCATAATTAACGAAAAGCCCCTTAAAGACAAAGATAAAATTATTACGGTGCTCACTCGCGAAAAAGGAGTTATAACCGTCTTTGCAAACGGCGCAAAAGTAGGAAAGCACAGCAGTGCAACGGGCCTTCTTGCCTATTCGGACTTTTCAATTGCAGGAACAAAAAGCGGTTCTTATGTTATTAAAGACGCTGTACCAAAGCAAATCTTTTTCCGTCTGCGCGAAGACCTTAGCATGCTTTCTCTTGCTCAGTATTTTGCTGAGCTTACATACGAACTCGCTCCCCGCGAAGACAAAGCCGATACAGAACTTTCCCTTGTACTCAATGCTCTGCACCTTCTGTGTGAAGGAAAAAAAGACACTACACTGATAAAAAGTGTAACGGAATTGCGTCTTCTCACCCTTGCAGGTTATATGCCTGCTGTGGAATGCTGCAGTGAATGTGGCTGTGACTTTGAGGAAGAAGAACTGTTTTTTGACTATACCACGGGTGAATTTTTCTGCAAAAAATGCAGTAGTTCAAAAAAACTTATGCCTTGTTCCCTCGGCGTTCTTTCAGCCATAAGATATATCTGTCTGGCTCCCGCTAATAAAATTTTCAGTTTTTCCCTTTCAGAAGACGGGCTCACGATCCTTTCCCATATTTCGGAAAAATACCTTAAAAACATAACCCGTAAAAAATTCAAAACTCTGGACTTTTATAAAAAAATGATATAAAAAAAAGCCTTGGATGAGGTGATAAAATGAACAAACATCATATTTCACTTGAACTTAATAAAGTTCTTGCCCTTCTCGAGGAATATACCACCTGCGAAGATGCAAGATATTTGGCAGAGCATCTGGAACCCGAAACCAATCTTGCTCTTGCCAATGCCCTTTTAGGTCAGACGGAAGATGCCCACGCCCTTATGGCAAAATTCGGCGCACCCTCCTTCGGCTCACTCAAAAATGTAAACAACGCTCTCAGCCGTGCCAACGCAGGGAGTATTCTTAATATGCGCGAACTTTTAGATATAGCAGAGGTCTTACGTGTTATCCGTGCTCTGAGCGAGTGGCGCAGTAAAAATGCCGGCATTGTAACACGCATTGATTCTCTCTTTTATTCCATGTCACCCAACAAGTTTCTTGAGGACAGAATAACAAATGCAATCATAAGCGAAGAGGAAATGAGCGATAACGCCTCCCCTGCCCTATACGAGATAAGACGGAAAATCCGTGCCGCCTCTTCAAAGGTACGCGACCAACTTGACAAACTCACCCACTCACAGCACTATCAGAAATTTCTTCGTGACTCCATTGTCACTATGCGAAACGGCAGATATGTTGTTCCCGTAAAAATTGATCACCGTAACGAGATAAGCGGTCTTGTTCATGATACTTCCTCAAGCGGTGCCACGGTCTTTGTGGAGCCTTCTGCCGTAGTTGAAGCCAATAACGAAATCAAGGTTCTTCAAGGCAAGGAAAGAGAAGAAATTGAACGTATTCTCTATGAACTTTCCGCTGAAGCAGGTGGA
Organism: Acutalibacteraceae bacterium; assembly: GCA_045537395.1. Taxonomy (GTDB): domain Bacteria; phylum Bacillota; class Clostridia; order Oscillospirales; family Acutalibacteraceae; genus UBA6857. The sequence goes on from JAZSPI010000095.1 coordinate 22,806, forward strand.
TTTTACGAGGGAATAAAGGCAAGTTATGAATGTGCCGTTGAACTCAATCTTATCTTTGCAAAAGCTAAACTTGCCTACGCTATGAAGGCTACCGTACCCATCCTCAATGACGAGGGCATAGTTAATCTCAAACAGGCAAGACACCCTTTAATTGACCCTAAAAAGGTTGTTCCCACGGACATAATGCTCGGCGAAACCTTTGATACTCTTATCATTACCGGACCTAACACGGGCGGTAAAACCGTTTCAATCAAAACCGTAGGTCTCATGTGTCTTATGGCTATGTGCGGTCTTATGCTCCCCGTTAAAGACCGGAGTCGTGTAAGTGTTTTCAACCACGTTCTTGCAGACATAGGTGATGAACAGAGCATTGAACAGTCTCTTTCAACCTTTTCATCCCACATCGTAAATATCATCAATATTATTGAAACTGCAGATGAACACTCTCTTGTACTTATAGATGAACTCGGTGCAGGAACAGATCCTGTTGAAGGTGCTGCCCTTGCTATATCTATTCTTGAAAGACTTCACCTTAAAGGTGCAAAAATTGCCGCTACCACCCACTATGCAGAACTTAAGGCTTATGCCCTGCAAACACCGGGTATAGAAAACGGCTCCTGCGAATTTGATGTTTCTTCACTTAAGCCTACATACCGTCTTTTAATCGGTACCCCGGGACGCTCCAATGCCTTTGCTATCTCCCTTCGTTTAGGTATGGAGGAAAGTATTATTGACAGAGCTAAAGAACTCGTCTCAACGGAAAACACCCAATTTGAAACGGTAATTGAATCTCTTGAGAAATCCCGTCAGGAGTTTGAAGAGCAGACAAAAGAGGCTCAGTTTCTCAAAGAGCAGGCAGAAACTGAAAAGGCACAGGCACAAAAATATAAAGACAGCATTGAAAAAATGCGCAGAAAAGAACTTGAAAAGGCACAGAACCAGGCATTGAAAATAGTTGAACAGGCAAAGCGCAGTGCTTATGCTCTTACGGCTGAACTTGAAAAGTTAAAAAAAGAAAGCGACAAAAATGCAGATAAAGCAGAAATGCTCCGAAAAGCAAAACAACTTATGAAAAGAGGTCTTGCTGATTTCGATGATATCACCAATCCCGTTGTTGCCGCCGTCATAGAGGATGAAAACTATGCCCTTCCAAGGCCTCTTAAAGTTGGTGACGAGGTATTTCTTGTGGATATAGGAAAAACTGCCACGGTAACTACCCTCGAAGACAGAAAGGGTAATGTGGAAGTTATGGCAGGAGTTATGAAAATGCGCACTCCCCTTTCCAATATCCGCCTTGCCGAAAAGCAAAAGTCAAAGACAAACAAAAATCGCAGTATACCTAACAAAAAGGAGCACCTCTTCTCACCGGGAAGTGAAGCACAGACACGCTGTGATCTCAGAGGAATGAATATAGAAGAAGGCATATTGGAACTTGACCGTTACATTGACCAGGCATTGAGGCTCGGTCTCGGTGAAATCACTGTCATTCACGGCAAAGGTACCGGTGTTCTCCGCAAGGGCATACAAGAACATTTGCGTAAGAGCAGATATGTCAAATCTTTCCGTCTCGGTGTTTACGGCGAAGGTGAAAACGGTGTGACGATAGTAACTCTGAAATAAAACCAAAGACCTCTCCGTTACGGCTTATCCGTAGCAGAGAGGTCTTCAAACATTAAAAACAGAATATTTCTTCTTCCGGCATTTTCTCAAATGCCATTTTTTCTTTTGTAGACGGATGAATAAATGAAATATAGCAGGACCATAGTGCAATTATATCGCTTCCCTTTTTACTGCCGTAGCGTCTGTCACCGACTATAGGCATTTTACGGGAAGCAAACTGTACTCTTATCTGATGAGTTCTGCCCGTGTGAAGTTTGACTCGCACAAGAGAAAGACCGTCCTTTTCACCCTTGACGCTGTAACTTAAAAGTGCTTTCTTAACTCCGCGTCTTTCTTTTTTTACCGTAAAAGATTTGTTTTTGCTTCTGTCAAAAAAGAGAAGGTCCTCCAGAAGTCCGTTCTTTTCCTCGGGTGAACCCTCAACAACAGTAAGATATTCCTTTTCCATTGTGCGGTCACTTACCTGAGAAGAAAGAATGGCGGCACTTTTTTTGTTTTTGGCAAAGACCATAACCCCGCCAACCTCCTTGTCAAGACGGTGAACAGGATATATTTCTCCTCCCGTATGAAGGGACAGCAAAAACGGTAATGTCTTTTCTCCCTCTTTGCCATCCTGAGAAATTATACCTCTTTCTTTAATGCATACAATTATATCTTTGTCCTCAAAGAGTATTTCCACGGTTTTTCCTCCCGAAAAGAAAAGGAGTCACAACCAAAGTTGCAACTCCCTGTTTTTAATTATTTAGCATAGTCAACTGCTCTTGTCTCACGAATCATATTTACTCTGATCTGACCGGGATATTCAAGTTCCTGTTCAATCTTTTCAACAATGCTGTGAGCAAGAAGCACCATTTCTTCATCGCTTACTGCCTCAGGTTTAACAAGTATACGCACTTCGCGACCTGCCTGAATTGCAAAGGCACTGTCTACGCCACTGAAAGATTTTGAAATCTTTTCGAGTGTCTCAAGACGCTTGATGTAATTTTGAAGATTTTCTCTTCTTGCACCGGGTCTTGCAGCTGAAATGGCATCAGCAGCCTGAACCAGACAAGCGATAATACTTTTAGGCTCAACGTCGCCGTGATGGGCGTGAATTGCATTGATAACAATGTCATTTTCTTTGTACTTTTTGGCAACCTCAACACCGAGTTCAATATGTGAACCTTCCTGCTGATGGTCAATAGCCTTACCGATATCATGGAGAAGACCTGCACGTTTTGCAAGTTTGACATCAACACCGAGTTCGGCAGCCATAAGGCCTGCGATGTAGGAAACTTCAAGAGCGTGATTAAGTACATTCTGTCCGTAACTTGTGCGATACTTAAGACGGCCTAAAAGTTTTACAAGTTCGTTATGAACACCGTTTACGCCGGCATCAATAACAGCTCTTTCACCTGCCTGCTTGATTGTCTGGTCAACTTCACGCTTTGCTTTTTCGTGAATCTTTTCGATAAGAGCCGGGTGAATACGTCCGTCGCTGATAAGTCTTTCAAGAGTGATTCTTGCAACTTCTCTGCGCACGGGGTCAAAGGATGAAAGGGTAATTGCTTCGGGAGTATCGTCGATAATAAGGTCCACGCCTGTGATGGTTTCAAGGGTACGGATATTTCTGCCTTCGCGGCCGATAATTCTACCCTTCATTTCATCGTTGGGAAGAGCGACAACAGAAACCGTGGCCTCTGATGCGTGGTCAGCTGCACAGCGCTGGATTGCGGTGGTGATGATTTCGCGGGCGAGATTTTCGCTTTCTTCGCGAACCATCTGTTCGTATTCCATAACTTTAACAGCCTTTTCTCTTTTAAGAGATTCTTCAATTGTTTTAATTAAATCAATTTTAGCCTGCTCTTTTGTATAGCCCGATATTTTTTCAAGCATTTCTAACTGACTTCTTTTGATGCTCTCTGCTTCGGAAAGTTGGTTTTCAGCCTGCTTTATTTTTTCGTCAAGCTGTTCTTCTTTTTTCTCAAGATTTTCAGTTCTTTTGTCAAGGCTTTCTTCTTTCTGAATCATTCTTCTTTCCTGACGCTGAACTTCGTTTCTTCTTTCACGGAGTTCTTTGTCGGTTTCGTTTCTGAATTTATGAATTTCATCCTTGGCTTCAAGAATAGCTTCTTTTTTCTTTGTCTCAGCTTCCGCAACTGCCTGATTGACAATACGGATAGCTTCTTCGTTAGCGGAGCCTATAAGTGCTTCAGCAGTCTTTTTTCTGTGTGCCTGACCTAAAACAAAGCCGATAACACCGAAAACCGCAGCACATACAACACCGATTATAATTGGTAACCATTCCAAAGTAGCAGCACCTCCTTCTTTTGTTTTTTGTAGGCATTATGCCTTCAGCAATACATAATAGAAAATATCTGTAAATTGATTAAAATTAAAGACTACGGGTACTGTCAATAAAAAACTCAATTTCCGATAATCAAACATATTACCGTTCAGGTTCATCAAAAGAATTGCAGTAATGTTACTCGAACGATAGTTCTGCACTATCTTGTATATTTTAAAACAATTTATACAATATGTCAAGTGTAAACAGGTTAATTTTGATTAAAAATTTATATAATTTGTATGTTTTAATTTCTGCCATAAAAAAATCTCCCTTGAAAAAATCAAAGGAGATTTAATTTATTAATCAAACTTACCTTCCAAAAATTTTTCTCCCAAAATTCTTGTCAGAATAATTTTGACAAAATTGAGCATCTTTTTGAAAAAGTCCACTACTATTTTATAGAAACTCTTCGGTGTTTCATCAGCCGTCAAAGGCTCAAGCATCTGGTCATTTTCTTCTGAAACCTTAAGATACTGAGGTCTGTTAGGATCAGTGAAAACATCTGTGTCATAACGGGTGATTTCTCTTATAAATGCATTGTAGTCACCGATTTTTTTACCGTGACCGAGACCCTTTATAAACCATGTTCTGAAAGGAAATGCACAGGTTGAAGCATCGATATTCCATTCGGGACACATGAAATTGTATTCCGGATAATTTTTCTGTTTATAGTTTGCAGGAAGTTTTGCATCGTAAGTGGTACAGGTGGCACCGAAGGAGGAAACGGGAAGAGTTACAAGACCGTCATCCATAATATTTTCACCTGAAGTGAGAGGAATTGCAGCCACGCCGAACTTGCACACAACAGCCATATTGAGTTCGGGATGATTTTCTTCAGCCTTCAGATAAATTTCTGCTGCATTGTTTGCGATTTCGTTATGGTAATAGGTCATTTCCTTAATAACTCTTGCGTAGGTGTGGTTGGGATCCTTATAATCCTTACCGTAAACGAATTCCATAGCCTCTTCAAAATATTCATCCGGAACGGTTACCCATACTGTAGGTAGTGTAGCAAGAAGATCTCTGGTTATTCTGACAGCAGCATCGTAAACTGCTTCCTCGAGCACAGGAACGAAAAATGCTCCGAGTAACACATCAAGAACACCTACTGCCTCAAGAATATATAAAAAGTCAGGTATTACATCTGCCTCTACAAGACGGTCAAGAAGGTCACACAGACCGATGGCACTGATGTCGAAATTACCGCTCAAAAGTTCACCTATGAAGTGCATACCACCAACGGAAGGAGCACAAAGAAGAACGGTATCTATTCTGTCGAGGTATTCATCATATTCATACATATATGCTGTTACGATATTAGCGCCAAAACTGGAACCGATAAGTTCGATTTTCTCCGCACCTGTTTCCGCAAAAAGTTGTTCAATAGCCTCATGAAGATAATCAGATGAAACTGAAGGTGCTTCTCTGCAGTCATAATAGAACTCATATACACCGTCACTCTTTTTTCTCAGACCGGGTTCTTCTGAGGTAACGCCATCCATCATTGAGCCGTCGGGTTTGTATGCAAGCATACCGAAGCAGTCCATAAAGTAATCGTAAATAATACTGCTTACCATATTGGCTTCTTTATTTTTTATTGCACTGACAAGATATTGGTCAATGTTTTCGAGATTTTTCTTAAGTCTGTCCATATCAAAAGGATAGAACAAGGATTTCTTTTCCGGATCATCCTCATAATAAATGTTTACGCAACTTGCACCGAAGCCTTTAACTGTAAGTTCGGGATAATTTTCCTCTGTCTCTGCTGCGTCTGCGGCAAAAGCAACGGGAAACACAGAAAAAGCCATAAGACAGGCAAGAACAAGTGAAAGAATTTTTAATGCTTTGTTTTTCATCAGGTTTCTTCCTTTCATATTTTCTTGATAAAAGCATAAAACCTCCCAATGCACCATAGAGCACATAAAGATGATTTTAAAACTTTAATCTTTTATATTGTGTTAATTTTATACCAACAATATGCTTTTGTTTTGTTGCTTATGTTAACATTATGTTAATCAGAAACAGACGGCAACAACTTTTACTGTCACCGTCTGTGATGTTATTTATTATTTTTTGATAAACTTTGCCAAGAAGTTGCGTATTACTTACAAAGAATTTTCGCACTAAGTGCAGAAATAATTGAGGCAAAAACCATGTCTGCACCTAACATTCCTATAAGATCAGTAACGAAAGGCTTGCCAGCTTCGGGATGCCATACAAACGTTATGCCCTCATCAGTTACATAGTGAAAAACAAAATAATTGATAATGAACACAACCACCGCTACAGCAAGACAAACAATCGCCAATTTGTAAAGTCTTTTTCTTAATTTTCCAACATCCATTTTTTTACTCCTTCTATAATGAGAAACAAATATTTATGCACATCTTTCTTTATTTGAATACTTTTCCGAATAAATTCCAGATGTAATCAACAATGCCGAGAATAATATTCTTTAAAATATTCAAGATATCGCAGAAAACCGTAGTTTCACCTTCAAACTCTTCCTCTGCAAGAGGAATGAGTCTTTCTACATCCTCATCGGAAACCTGAAGGAACTGAGGAATTTCAGGGTCAGTGAACACATCAAGGTCTCTGTAGATAATTTCATCAATAAGTTTCCAATAATCTTCATTTTTCTGTTTGTGTACAAGTCCCTTTATAATCCATGTACTGAAAGGCAGGATACTGGTAGAAGCATCTATATTACGGTTTACAGAAATAAAGTTGTACTCCGGATACTGTGCCTGTGTATAGTCTGCCGGAAGTTGTTTTCCGAATCTTACGCAGGTTGCACCAAAAGAAGAAACCTCCAGAGTGGCAAGACCGTCACTCATTAAATCGCCTTCTTTACTTAAAGGAATGGCAGGAGAACCGTATTTGCATATAACTGCAGGTTTAAGATGTTCGTTCTCTGCTTTCGCCTCTAGAATAATATCCTCTGCATTTACCTTGATAGTCTCATGGTAATCAATAACCTTTTCAATCGTTGCGGCATATTCATGAGAGGGATCACGATAGTTTTCACCAAACATATTTTCAAGAGAGGAATAAAAATACTTATCAGAAACCGTTGCCCACAACGCAGGAATGGTTGCAAGAATATTTCTTGCTATGTCAAGAAAAGCATCAAATACTGCCTCACGGAACACCGGAACAACCATAGCATCTACAAGAAGGTCAAGAATACCCATTTTGTTCAGAATTTTAAGATAATCACCAATTACTGCATTTTCCAGAAGATCTGCAATAAAATCTTCAAAAGCATCCGGGTCAACATTAATTTCACCGCTTAAAAGTTCACCAAAAAAATCAATGCCTAAAGTGGAAGGAACACAAAGAAGAACAGAGTCAACACGATCAAGTTTGCTCTGATACTCATGAAGATAGGTAGCAACAACATTTGAACCGTAACTTGTACCTACAAGTTCAACTTTTTCAGCCCCGGAATCTTCAAGAACCTGACTTATGTACTCATCAAGACTTGCCACAATATCCAATGGGTTCAGGCGACTATCATAATAAAAAGTATATTTACCATAGCCTTCATAAGCAAGAACCGTAGGCTCAGCGGCAACACCTGGTACAGATGAAATACCGTCAGGCATAATCTTCAGCATACCAAAACTTTCATCAAAGAAAGAATAAAGGCAGGAACGAAGAAGGTCAGGCTGTTTATTTTTTATGGCAGAAATCAGATAATTGTCAATATTTTTAAGATTTCCGAGAAGCCTATCTGTATCAATAGGTGCGAGAAGAGGCTTTTTTTCAGGGTCATTTTCATAATAGATATTTGTAGATCCGAAACCCAAAACATAAACCTGAGGAAGATGATTATAGGTGTCACCCTTACCTGAAGGCATTGTAGGCTTGTCAGTTCCGTTTGCGGCAAAGGCAACAGGAAGGACTGAAAAAGCAATCAGACAGGAAAGAACGATTGCTGTAAGTTTTTTTATTATTTTTTTCATTGTAATGTCCCCTTTTCTTAATAATTAAGAATTATTAATATTCGTTAAATTATATTTTATTCTTTAATTGTTCATATGTTTATTTATATCTGTGAACTTTTTGTTAACTCTCTTTTTTATTTCATAAAAATTTCATTTTTTTATACCGACAACAAAAGTGGTCACAGTACCCTGCGACCACTTTTCAATATTACTTCCTATTGTTATTTCAGATAAGTCCCTGTGCCATCATAGCATCAGCAACCTTGATAAATCCTGCGATATTTGCACCTGCCACAAGATTATAACCAAGACCGTATTCTTCAGCTGCAGCGGCAGAGGCATCGTGAATGTTTTTCATTATAGACTTAAGTTTTGCATCAACCTCTTCTGCTGTCCAACTGTATCTCATAGAGTTCTGGCTCATTTCAAGTGCAGAGCAGGCTACACCGCCGGCATTTACTGCCTTTGAGGGAGCGACAGCCTTACAGTTTTCCATAAGATATACCAGAGCCTCGTTGGTTGTAGGCATATTTGCAACCTCGATATAGTAGGGTACACCATTAGCCACGAGCATTTCTGCTTCCTTCATACCGATTTCATTCTGTGTAGCGCAGGGCATTGCAATATCAACTTTAACTCCCCAGGGCTTTTCACCGGGGAAGAATTCAACACCGAATTTGTCCGCATAATCCTGCACCTTGTCTCTGCATGATGCTCTCATTTCAAGAAGGTAATCTATCTTTTCTGCTGTTACGATACCGTCGGGATCATAAATATATCCGTCGGGACCTGAAAGAGTTACTACCTTACCGCCAAGTTCTGCAACCTTTGTTGCTGTACCCCAGGCTACGTTACCGAAACCTGAAACTGCAACTGTCTTGCCCTTGATTTCTTCGCCGAAGTGTTTAAGAACCTCAACTGCATAATATGTAGCACCAAAGCCTGTAGCCTCGGGACGGATAAGAGAACCGCCGTAACTTAAGCCCTTACCTGTGAGAACACCGTTTTCAAAGTTACCCTTGATTCTTCTGTACTGACCGAAAAGATAACCGATTTCTCTGCCACCTACACCGATATCACCTGCAGGAACGTCGATATCTGCACCGATGTGTCTGTAAAGTTCTGTCATAAATGCCTGACAGAAACGGAGAATTTCTCCGTCGCTCTTGCCTCTGGGATCGAAGTCACTGCCACCTTTTGCACCGCCGATAGGAAGACTTGTGAGGCTGTTTTTGAAAGTCTGCTCAAAAGCAAGGAACTTCATAATACCGCTGTAAACAGAGGGATGAAAACGAAGACCGCCCTTGTAGGGACCGATAGCACCGTTAAACTGTACTCTGTAGCCTGTGTTTACGTTTACCTTGCCGGTATCATCTACCCAAGTGACACGGAAACTAATTGATCTTTCAGGCTCAACCATTCTTTCAAGAAGGGCTGCCTTTTCGTATTCGGGATGCTTTTCAACAACGGGTTCAAGTGAGGATAAAACCTCCGTTACGGTCTGAACAAATTCAGGCTCGTTTGCGTGCTTTTTAGCAACAGCATCAATTACATTCTGTACATAACTCATTTAATTCCAAACTCCTTTTTGCCCTTTTATAGGGTGAATAAACATTAAAACTTATTAACGCTTTAATGTGTGATTAGAAATATTCTATACCTATAATGTCGAAATTGCAAGAAAAAAATAATACTCTGTTTCAATTTTGTAAAAAATACAAAAAGTTTTTGTATGTCATAGATTATTTTGTGAAACTTAACAAAACTGACTCGTGCATTTTGTAGACAGGTGTATATTAACACTCAAACCCTTGTAAATTTTATGTTTCTTTGGTAAAATATATGTATACTAATAAAAGGAGAAATTACTATGTCACATCTTTCCACAGCCAGAGAAAATCAGGCTAAAACAATTATATCTGCTCTTGAAAAAAGAAATATGAACGGCTACTTCTGTAAAAGCAAAGAGGAATGTCTTGGCCTCGTCCTCTCTCTTATCCCCGAAAACAGCACTATTGCCTGGGGCGGAAGTGAAACAATTAAGGAGTGCGGTATCCCCTCGGCACTGCAGGAAAGCGGAAAATATAATGTTTATGACAGAAGCCGTTATGTTACCCCTGAAGAGCAGAAGAAATTTTATGCTCTTGCCTTTGAATCAAACTACTTCTTTATGAGCACTAATGCTATCACCCTTGACGGTGAACTTGTCAACATTGACGGTGCGGGAAACCGTCTGTCTTCCCTCATTTTCGGACCCGACCACGTTATTGTTGTGGCAGGCATGAACAAGGTAGTCTCCACTGTAGAAGAAGGCTTCAACAGAACAAGAAATATAGCCTCGCCCCCGAACACAGTGCGCCTTAACAAAAACACCCCCTGTGCTGTTACGGGCAAATGCGGTAACTGTCTGTCTCCCGACTGTATCTGCAGTCAGATAGTTATTACACGCAGAAGCAGAGACAAGGAAAGAATCCACGTTATATTGGTTGACGACAATTTGGGATTTTAATTAATATTACCTTCTCTTATGCAACAAAAGGCTTCCTTTACACATCTTATATTATGAAAGGGGCTGATTATATGAAAAAGCGCATACGGATAACCCTCACAGTTTTTATTTCGGTTGCCGTTCTCGCTCTTGCCGTTATTACGGGAGGATACATAAGAATCAAGGTTATGGAAAGCAAATTACACCCCGTAACAGAACCTTTTTCCTCTATGGAAGTTGTTCCCATGTGTGTTGACTACATCTTTCCCTTAAATGATACAGAAAAAAGTATCGGCTGGTCAGATTACACCTTTATCGGCACGGTGGAAGAAATTTTCGGTACGGAATATAATGACCTTGAATACGTCTGTAACAAAAACTGGATCGGACTTTATGATACTGACCCTGTAACCCACTACCGTATAAAGGTAAAACATAACATAAAAGGCACTGCCCCCGAAGAGTTCACAATGCTGTGCCACGGAGGTCAGCAGCCCAACGGAAAACTTTCAGACATGAACCGAATCATGCCCGAAAAGGACACCACCTACGTTTTTATGTGCTATGATTCGGGCGAGAATGACGGAAAGATTTATTATCACAACTGTCACTCTCTCGGCAATAAAGATTGGTACGAAAGTGCCGACAATGTAAGTGATACTATCCGGCAGTATGAGAAATATTATAAAAATCAGGATTTAAGCGTCAGAATGGATTGACAAGAAAAAACTCTCCCGAATATTGACAAACCGGGAGAGATAGATGTACTGCAGTTATAATAACTGATCGTTAAGCAGTTGGTCTTTATGCTTGTTTGAAAATTAATATTTGAAACAACCGTCACTTTGCCGAGTGGCGGTTGTACTTTTAAACCTGCCAACATATAGGCATAATATAACTAACCTCCCGATAGTTATACAGTTAAATTACAAAGAAAATCATATCACTATTTGTCAAAAAGTCAATAACACAAACAGGTTATCCGAAAAGCACGGATAACCTGTTTTTTCAATTATTCATTATCTGTAACGCTGATGCCGAGCATTTCAAGTTGGTCACCGTCAACAATTGAGGGACATTCTGTCATAGGCTCACTTGCATTCTGAAGTTTCGGGAAGGCAACTACATCACGGAGAGTATCGAGTCTGAGCATCTGCATAACAAGTCGGTCAAGGCCGAGGCCTATACCGCCGTGGGGAGGTGCGCCGTATTTGAAAGCATCTGTGAGGAAACCGAACTTTTCGTGCGCCTCTTCGTCGGAAAGACCGAGGAGAGAGAAGATTCTCTTCTGAAGGTCGGGGTTTGTGATACGGATAGAGCCTGATGCAAGTTCGATACCGTTGAGAACAAGGTCATAAGCGTTTGCTCTTACCTTTGCCTTATCTGTTTCAAGATATTCCATACATTCGTCAAGAGGAGCAGTGAACGGATGATGCATAGCCACATATTCGCCTGACTCTTCGTCCCAATCGAAGAACGGGAACTCAACAACCCAAAGAAGATTATATTTGTCTGTTGGAATAATATCGAGTTTCTTTGCCACTATCTGACGGAGTGCACCGAGAACGAAAAGAGTGGTGCTTGCCTTGTCAGCGATGATAAGGATAACGTCACCGTTTTCAGCACCGCATTTATCCATAATGGCTTTCATTTCGTCTTCGGTCATAAACTTAGCGAAGGAAGAAGCAATTGTGCCGTCATCACCGATTCTTGCCCAGGCAAGACCTTTGGCACCGATACCTCTTACAGTTTCCGTAAGTTTATCAACTTCCTTTCTTGTAAGAACGGAGAAGGCTTTCTTGGCTGTGATTGCGGCAACCTTACCGCCGTTTTCGATAGCACCGGTAAATACACCGAAGCCACAGGACTTAACCTCGTCACAGATGTCAGTGATTTCCATAGCATATCTTGTGTCGGGCTTATCTGAGCCGTAGCGTTCCATAGCCTCTTTATAGGTAAGTCTCGGAAGAGGAGTTTTGATGTCCACACCGATTGCTTCCTTGAACACCTTTTTCATAAAGCCTTCGATAAGACCTAAAATGTCTTCCATATCAATGAAGCTCATTTCCACGTCAATCTGTGTAAATTCGGGCTGACGGTCTGCACGAAGACCCTCGTCACGGAAGCAACGGGCAATCTGCATATAACGGTCAAAGCCTGCTACCATTGAAAGTTGTTTATAAAGTTGAGGAGACTGGGGAAGAGCGTAGAAACTGCCCTTATGAATACGGGAAGGAACAAGGAAGTCTCTTGCACCTTCGGGAGTAGACTTAACGAGAATTGGAGTTTCGATTTCAATAAAGCCGTTATCGTCAAAATAGTCACGGATAATCTTAGTTATCTTGTGGCGCATAATGATGTTCTTCTGTAAATCGGGGCGTCGAAGGTCAAGATAGCGGTACTTAAGTCTTGTGTTTTCCGCTGTCTGGCAGTTTTCCACGATTTCAAAAGGAGGAGTTTCACTTTTGCCGAGAACACGAAGGTCTGTAACGAAAATTTCAACCTCACCTGTGGGGATATCCATATTTTTTGAAGAACGCTCTCTGACCTCACCCTTTGCCATAAGAACATACTCACTTCTTACTGTGAATGCCTTGTCAAAGATCTCCTTCTGTGTGTTATCGTCAAAGGCAAGTTGTACTATACCTGTTCTGTCGCGAAGGTCAACGAAGATAAGAGCACCCAGGTCTCTCTGTCTCTGTACCCAGCCTGCAACTACAACCTCTCTGCCGCAGTCCTTTGCCGTAAAGGTGCCGCAGTAGTCTGTTCTTTTAAGTCCTGTCATAAAATCCATTTTTCAGTCCTCCTTAAAATAAGTTTCCGTTTAATATGGAATTGATGTCTATATTGCTTTCGTATCCGAAATCTTCAAGTTCTTTGAGGCTTTCGTTGATGGAAATTCTCATAAACACATCCTCAAAGCCATCGAGAGGAACTTCTGTTTCCTCACCTGTAGCCATATTCTTAAGTCTTGCCTTACCTTCTTCGAGTTCACTGTCACCTAAAACTACCGTATAGGCTGCACCGATTTTGTTGGCAAACTTCATCTGCGCCTTTACGCTTCTGCCTACCACATCAAACTGAGCGTGAATACCTTCGCCGCGAAGATCGGAAGCAATCTGTGCTGCCTTTACTGTGGCATTTTCACCCATTGAAGCGATATAGATATCACACTTTGCCTCTTCGGGGAAGGGAGTATTCTGTGCCGCCATAAGAAGGAGAAGTCTTTCGATGCCGATGGCAAAACCAAGTGCGGGAGTATCAGGGCCGCCCACTTCCTTTACAAGACCGTCATAACGTCCGCCGCCACAGACGGTACCCTGAGCACCGATCTGATTTGAAACGAACTCAAAAACGGTTTTGGTGTAATAGTCGAGGCCTCTTACGATGGAGGGGTTTACCTTATACTGAATACCCATAGCGTCAAGATATTTCTGAACGGAAGCGAAATGGTTTTCACATTCGTCGCAGAGATAGTCCGTAACCTTGGGAGCGTCCTTGGCTATGTCCGAGCATACAGGACTTTTACAGTCAAGTATTCTCATGGGATTTCTCTCAAGACGGTCAAGACAGGTACCGCAAAGGTCACCTTTTTTGCTCTCGAAGTAATCGTGGAGAGCCTTATGGTAATTCTTGCGACATTCGGGACAACCGATAGAGTTGATTTCAAGAGAAATATCCTTAACATTAAGGAAAGTGAAAATATCGCTTACGAGTGAAATAACCTCTGCATCGGCGGCAGGTGAAGCGGTGCCGATACATTCACAGCCGAACTGATGAAACTCACGGAGTCTGCCTGCCTGAGGTTTTTCATAGCGGTAGCAGGAAGTGAGGTAGCACATTTTCATAGGCTGAGGCTCATTGAAAAGTCCGTGCTCAAGATAGGAACGAACTACGCCCGCTGTACCCTCAGGACGAAGAGTAATGCTTCTTCCGCCCTTATCTTCGAAGGTGTACATTTCCTTCTGTACAACATCGGTGGTATCACCCACACCTCTCTGAAAAAGTTCCGTGTGTTCAAAAACGGGAACTCTGATTTCCCTGTAGCCGTAATTTTTAGCGGTTTCTAAAACAGTCTGTTCTAAAAACTGCACCTTATAACTTTCGTTTGGCAGGGTATCCTGTGTACCCTTGATTGATTTTGTTACTAATGCCATTTTGTCCTCCGTAATATATAGATTTTCGTTTTTTATAAGATTAACGAACACTAAATGCAGAATGCAGAATGCAAAATGCAAAATGGTGGTCGCGGATTTACCGCAGTGTATTATTTTACCTATGCTACCGCAACAGTAGTCGTAGTCGGTCAGCAAAAGAAAAAGATGTAAATTTAAACGGACGGATGATATCCGCCCCTACCGATAAAAGGTAGGTTTGATGTGAAATAACCTATCCGTCACGGCGTAGCCGTGCCACCTCTCCTTTCAGGCGAGGCTTGATATCGTACCTATTTAGTTTTTATTTGCCCCTCTTTTCAGGCAATGTCATTAACTTAATAAACACTTCCTTAGAAGTGTCATCTTGAACGAATGTGAAAGATCTTTGCAGAAGATAGGGTTTTAAGATCTTTCGCTATGCTCAAGATGACAAACTGAACTTTAAATTGCATTTCAGAAGAGGTGATTTGGATTCTGCATTTAATAAAAAAACTCCATCTCCAACGCAAATAAACTGCATTGGGGATGAAGCATAAACTCCACGGTACCACCCCGATTGAACAGTGATAACTGTTCCTCTCTTGACCTTAACGCGGCAAACGGTCAGCTCGGGAATGTCTTGGCAAATTACCTTACGTAAGACACTTTCAGCACAGGGTGTCTCTCTCTGAACGGGGTACATTTGTTACTCTTTTCCGTCAAGGCTGTTATAATATTAAATTAATATTTGGGATTGATAATGTCGCGCCAGTCGAGGTCGCCTCTTTCCAAAGCCATAACCAGCGCTTCTGCCGTTGCAATATTAGTAGCAACGGGAATATTGTGAACGTCACAAAGTCTTAAAAGGTTTGCTTCGTTGGGTTCATTCGGTTTTGCAGTAAGAGGGTCACGGAAAAGCAGAAGCAGGTCGATTTCGTTGCAGGCAATACGTGCCGAAATCTGTTCTTCGCCGCCCTGATAACCGCAAAGGAACTTGGTAATCTCGAGTCCTGTTGCTTCACTTACCATTTTACCGGTTGTACCTGTTGCACAAAGTGAGTGTTTGCTGAGAGTACCGCAGTAAGCGATACAGAATTGTGTCATAAGTTCTTTTTTTGCGTCATGTGCAATTAAAGCAATATTCATCTACTCATCCCTTTCAAATCTTCGTCAAGGTATATACTAACAAAAAAATTGTCAAAAATCAATAGATTCAGAAAAAAATTTGCTGTTTTTTTGTGATTATGTCTATATTACAAATCTAACGGAACATACTCCCCTGTTATTCTTGCCGCAATATTATTAAGTGAATCAAAAGAAATCTGATTTTCTTTATAAATATTCATACCCATAGCACCGAAACGGATTTTTCCGTCCTCGGGAACTACACCGATAAGTTGTACCTCTACTCCGTCAATTACCGAGTCGATATTGAGAAGTCTGCCTCTTATAACATCGCGCCGCGATACACGGTTAATGATAAGTCTTACATCATCTATACCGAGATTGCCTATCTTTCTTGCTGCGACACAGGCACTTCTTACACAGACAAGATCGGGGGTAGACACGACTATTGCTCTGTCAGCGGCGGCAGCAGAAAGAGTCAGACCTCTGTCTACACCTGCCGGAGCATCGATAAGAATGTAATTAAAATCCGTGTCATATTTTTCTAAAAGTTTTTTCATATCCTTTTCAGTAATATCACCGTAATCTTCAGGACAGGTGAGAACACTTACATCACCTGCATCATATAGGGCATCCTCACTGTCTGAACCCTTTATGACATCGCCCCAGTCATAGACTATCTTTTCCGTAACGCCCACGAGAAGGTCAATACTTCTCAGGCAGTCGCAGTCGATAAGAAGAACTTTATTCCCCATAGATGCAAGAGCTTTACCGAGACCTACTGTAAGGGAGGTTTTCCCTACTCCGCCCTTGCCCGAAGCAATAAGAATTTTTTCTGCCATGTTAATCACCTTTTAACCGATTAGTGTGTTTTCGTTCTGCTGACTTTCAGCCGTATCCTTTTCTGCAAAATAATGCTCCATTATAGCCGAGGCTATGGGTGCTGTTGAACCACCACTGCCTGCACCCTCAACCACAACTGCAACTGCAATTTCAGGATCATTGTAGGGAGCGAAGGTAAGGATAAGACCGTTATAGGTTTCAATCTTTCTGCCGTTTACTGTTTTTTCGATTGTGGTAGTACCTGTCTTTGCGGCTACCTTTACGGGAACGTTTCTGAAATTGGCATAACTTTCTGTACCGACAAGAAGCATACCTCTGTGAACCAGATTCCAGTTAGCATCGGAAAATTTTGCCTGAGAAAGAATCTGTGCCTTGTTTTCCATAACAGTTTCAGAGAGGTCGGCTGTCTTTATGCTTTTGATGATACTTGCTTTATATCTTGTTCCTCTGTTTGCTATGGTGGAGACATAAGAGCAAAGCTGTATGGGAGTAAACTGGTTATTACCGTGACCGATACCTGCCTGGATGGTGAGACCCGGGGTCCATAGTTCACCCATACCTTTTCTTAATGCAACGGAGTCAACTGTACCCGTTGATTCGTAAAGTTCCACGCCCGTCTCTTCACCGAGACCGAACATTGCAAAATAACTGTTGAGTTTTTCTATACCTAAAAGTCTTGAGGTTTCATAAAAGAAAATATTACAGGAGTTGAAAATTGCGTTGACCACGCTCTGATTTCCGTGGTGCCCCGTACAACCCGGCTGATAGTCCTGATAATAAGTATAAATACCGAGACATTTGATAAGAGAGGAACCGGAAATAACCTTTTCCTGAAGTCCCGCCATTGCAACGGCAGGTTTTATAGTGGAACCGGGTGTATAGGTACTTCTCAGTGCTCTGTTCCACAAAGGCTTTGTCTGGTCGTTATTGAGCATATCAGACTTTTCGTTATAAGTAGAATTATCATAAGTGGGATATGACGCCATAGCAAGGACTTCATTGTTCCTTGTATTCATAACCACAACAGCACCCGACATGGGATATATTCTCTCAAGACTTGTCTGCAGACTTTTTACACCTTCTGCAAGAGCATCCTGAGCCACTTTCTGGAGTTTATGATCAATAGTCAGAATAACCGTGTTTCCTGTCTGAGGCAAGAGGGTGTATTCCTCGCTTTTATTGCCTGACGCGTCAGTATTGATTGTCTTGACACCCTTGATTCCTTTCAGATAACTTTCCATGGCAGACTCAACGCCGCTTTTACCTATAACATCATTAAGGGTGTATCCGTCATCTTTTTTGCTTTCATATTCTTCGTTGGTTATGGGACCTACCATACCTAAAAGGTGAGGAGCAATCGTACCGTCCGTATACTGTCTTGCAGAAGATACCTGCACATCCACACCGGGGAAATGGGAACTCTTTTCTTTTATTACCGAAACCAGTTCACTTGAAACTTCCGTGGCAAATTCATAGTTACGGCCAGCATTGAATCCGTCTTTCACCATTGAATAATAAACGGAGGCTATATCTCTTTGCTGACTGAGAGTGTATCCGGAAAGATTGTACTTTTCAACAAGAGCGTTAAAACAGTCCTCAACATCAGCGTAATAGTTCAGGTCAAGAAATGCTTCGCTTTTCAGGTAAGATACTTCGTTGTCCCTGTCCTTTGTGAAACGGAGTTTGCCTTTTTTCAGTTCGATGGGAAGATTATCCTTCCACTCAACACCGTTTTTATCAAAAAGCCTTATAAGTTCCAGAATTATAGGGTTTCTTGAATTGTAATCCGTGGGAAAAGCAAGATAATTGAAAACAATTTTATTAACCTGTTTATTTGTTACAAGAGGATAACCGTTACGGTCAAGAATACCCCCTCTTATAGCGTCAACGCTTACTTCAACGCTTGAGACAACGGTATCCTCATTTTGCTTTGTATCAATAATCTGGATGTTGAAAAGATAGGTAAGGAAACCTACGAAAAGCAGTATAAACATTAAAATAACAAAAGCATATCTTTTTTTGCCTGTTTTATTCTGCATCTTATCACATCCTTTTTTGTAAATTTAGAATTAAGAATCCGGAATTGCGGAGGAAATTTCGGAAAACACAAGTGATGCACCGCAAGTTAACAAGGTATACTCTATGCTCACGGTGTGCGTGACCGCTACTGATACCTATCAGCAACTTAGTGACAGTTTTCCTTTCAGGAGAGTCTATTTAAACCTTAAATTGAGCAATAAAGCCTCGCCTGAAAGGAGAGGTGGCAGCCATAGGCTGACGGAGAGGTTTTGCCTCGCCTGAAAGGTAATTTCCTGTTAGGGGAAATATCCCGTAGGGGCAACCATTGGTCGTCCGCTGAAACCCACCGCAAGCTGACGGTGATATTACCTTTTCTTTTCCGCTGTTGCTTTAAAAATAAATGAAACTATATAATAATACACAAATACAAATATCAGCGAATAAAGCACCGAAGGCAGATACCGTGAAAACAGTACGTCAAAGGCACCTTCATAACCTTTTCGCAATACGAACATAAGCCAGTAAGATATATTGCACAGGCTAAGTGCTCCGAAAGAAAGAATCAAGGCTGAACGGATGTTGTTTCTGAAAACAAAAGTTATCAGAGCCCCTGAGACAAAACCTACAACTGTAAGCATTACAGAAAAGAATCCGTCTCCTTTCGCTGTTGCAAAATCCCACAGAAGTCCTGCAATAACGCCGAAACACATACCCGGTATACTTCTTTCAAACATAGCAACGCACACCGTAAGGGGAACAAGAAGCATAGCAGATGCACCGAACAGTTCAGGCAAAAAACCTGAGTGCTGGAAAAGAGCAGTCGCAAAAATGAGAATAACCGTCAACGCTCTTCTTATGTAAATTTTACGCGGAGAAGCAAATCTCACTTTTACACCGCCTTTCTTTTTAATCTATCTTTTCTTCGATTCCCTGTCCTTCAAAGTCTGTTATTACGAAGAGGTCTTCTATTTCGCGCACATCAACGCCGGGGTCAATTACTGCATAATTTGAAAGATCATACTTACTTTCGGCCACTTCACTGACTGTACCTATTATGATTCCCTTAGGATAAGTACCTCCTATACCTGAGGTGATAACAATACCGCCCGGTGTAACCTCCGTTGTCCTTTCAAGTCCCGAAAGCATACAGTTACCCTTACCCGAAAACTCAATATTTGTAGTCACATAAGCAGTTTCCCTTGTTTTACTTTCAAGAGCACTTATGTTAAGGTCGGGGCTGAGTATGGTTTCCACCACGCAGTAAGAAGGATGAACCTTACTTACAATGCCCACAAGATAATTTCCGTAAATAACAGGGTCATTTACCTGTATATCATTTTTGGAGCCTTTGTCGATTATCAGAGAAGAAAACATATCAGCGCTGTCAGTGCCGATAACCGTTGCTCTTTCGAGAACGTAGTCGGGATTTTTCTCTTTGACACCGAGCATTTTCTCATAGGAAGCAACCTTCTGCTCCATGGCATTATAGTCAACTATTTTATTTTCATATTCAGCAATCTTCTGTTCCAATCTTTCTATTTCCTGCAAATAAGTTCCCGATCCTCTGAATGAATCGGCAAACCAATCCACCTTTTCTGCCACAAAACCCGATAGTTTCTGAACAGGGCTGAAAACCACACCTATCGCACTTGTAAAAGGCGACGCAGAACTCCTGACAGCAACAGCAAGAACTGCACCTGTCGTCAGAGCGCAGATAACCAGAAGAAATGTTTTGAATTTTCTGCTTTTAAAAAACTGAAGCATTTCAAACACCTTTAATCTTTTACTTTAAAATCTTTTTCCGTTGGCACCCAGAACATCAGATTCCAGATAAATTCCCGTTCCGTCAACAACACAGTCAAGAGGATTATCTGAAACATTTACGGGCATACCTGTCTGCTGAGAGATAAGTTTATCTATACCTCTTAAAAGAGCACCTCCACCCGTAAGGGTAATACCGTGTTCCATAATGTCAGCGGAAAGTTCGGGAGGAGTTTTTTCAAGAGTGGATTTGACTGCATCAAGAATCTGTTCAACGGAATCTTTAAGAGCCTCACGGATTTCCTCGCTTGTAACTGTAATACTTTTCGGAAGACCGTCAACGAGATTTCTGCCCTTGACTTCCATTTTTCCTTCGCCTTCATATTCTGTGGCAGAACCGATTTTGATTTTGATTTCTTCGGCAGTTCTTTCTCCCACAAGAAGATTGTATTTTTTCTTTATATAAAGACTTATGGCGTTATCGAAACTGTCCCCTGCAATTCTGACAGAGCGTGAGCAGACAATATCACCCAGAGAAATTACGGCAACCTCTGCCGTACCGCCACCGATATCAACAACCATACTTCCCATAGCCTGTCCAACGGGAAGTCCTGCACCGATTGCAGCCGCCATAGGTTCTTCAATAAGGCTGACATATTTCGCTCCTGCCTCAATGGCAACGTCGTGAACGTTTCTTCTTTCAACCTCGGTAACACCTGAAGGTATACATATAACAACTCTCGCCTTAGCAAGATAAGAGCCACCC
This sequence comes from Acutalibacteraceae bacterium, assembly GCA_045537395.1. GTDB lineage: Bacteria > Bacillota > Clostridia > Oscillospirales > Acutalibacteraceae > UBA6857. The sequence goes on from JAZSPI010000095.1 coordinate 43,843, forward strand.
ATAGCCTTATGGATGAATTTTTTGAGCATTTCGCAGGTAACATCGAAGTCCGCAATAACACCGTCCTTAAGAGGTCTCATAGCGGTAATCGATCCGGGAGTTCTGCCGATCATCTCCTTTGCTTCCGTGCCTACTGCAACAACTTTAGCAGGTCTTGAACTTACATTGATTGCAACTACGGAAGGCTCGCGTATAACAATACCCTTTCCTTTAACAAAAACAAGAGTATTTGCTGTACCTAAATCTACACCTATATCCTGAGAAAATAACATATGTTTTTCTCCTTTCCTGTATGAGAGTATAAAGAGGCATAATAATTCATTGTAATAACTTATTATATAATAAATTTTGCCCATTCTCAATAGGATTAAGAAAAATTTATAAGTTTTTTTATTTTTGCGATAATGCATGACAAGAATTGAATTATTTCATATTAAACCGAAAGGTGTCAGGCAATCGTTTCTACGCCTATTGCTTTTTTCGTTTCAATAAAACAGAATGGTAGATATGCTTCGCGGAGTGACTTTTGACTTGCATAGTCACCGAAGCGCGCCCGGTGGGCGATGAAGCGAGGTGAGGATGGCGCAGCGGTCAAAGTTCATAGGCGCTCCAAGCCGTAATGAACTTTGGGAACCGCAAGAGAGTCACCAAAACCGCTTTCTGGATGCTGTAAATATATGACTCGTCGGATGCGAAAGTACGAATTTTTCGGAATAAGATTTGATATAGTGATTTACAACTCAACCTTAGTCTGCCGTATTAGTATTCTATACAGACAGCACTACCGAAAAATTAGATTTCGCACCGTTGGTATAATAGTTTTACTTCATTTTCCGTTGGGCTTCCCCGTAGTTCCGTTTTATGTCCGCGTCGTTCCCGCGTCCTGCAAATAGATGAGTATTCCTACAAAAACAAATCGGATAACGTAGGGGAAAGCGTGATAAGAAAAGTAACTCCGTGCTTTTGATTATATGAACATAGAAATAATATAGGTTACATCAAACCTTTCCACAGAGATAAAATCTGACCGGCTGTCTTTGCCCCTGCCACGGGGCAACCCCTTGTAGAGCGTTTTGTAAGGAGGTACTGAAAGGTGAAAAGGCAGAAATACTGCTAAAGAAGGCAAGTTAAATATATAAATACATTAATGTAGAACGGCAGTTTCCTGTCTGCGACTCTGCCACGGGTCGCACCCCAAGGGAAAGTACTTGTTTCAGAACTTTTGCTGAAAAGCACACTCTTATTGTTGGCAGTACTTAATTGAACGCAATATCTTTTCCCGCAAAAAAGGCGTGGCGTTTTGTTTACTTTGGCGCTCAATCGTGCCAAAGTAAAAGCCCAAGCGGCTTGAGCGTTGACGACTAA
>JAZSPI010000038.1:0-42550 GCA_045537395.1 Acutalibacteraceae bacterium
GACCTGTTACCGAGTTTTTACAGGCAAGAATGTCTTTGATTTCACCTGCGGCAACAATATCTCCTCCGTGAATACCTGCACCGGGTCCCACATCAACAATATAATCAGCCTCAAACATTGTATCTTCATCATGCTCAACAACGATAAGTGTATTTCCGATATCTCTGAGATGCTTGAGTGTATTGATAAGTTTTCCGTTATCACGCTGATGAAGTCCGATGCTCGGTTCATCGAGAATATATAACACACCTACAAGAGATGAACCAATCTGTGTGGCAAGTCTTATTCTCTGACTTTCACCTCCGGAAAGAGAACCCGACTGGCGTGCAAGAGTAAGATAACCGAGACCTACGCTGTTAAGAAATGTGAGGCGCTCTATAATTTCTTTAATTATGAGATGTGCAATAATGTTTTCTCTTTCCGTAAGTCGTTCGGGAAGATTTTTCACAAAATCAAGAGCATCAGATATTGACATAGAACAGATTTCGTGAATATTCTTCGAATCAACCGTCACACTCAGCGCTTCTTTACTAAGCCTTGCACCACCGCATTCCTTACACTCATTAACAGTCATCAGTGCCTCAATCTCTTTTTTAGATGCTTCCGATGATGAGTCAGTGTATCGTCTCTGTATGTTATTTAGAACACCTTCAAATTCAGCAAAATATGTTCCGCTGCCGTAACTTGTTGTTCTTTCCATTTTAAGTTTTTCGCCCTTTGTTCCGTACAAAATAGCCTCATAGGCTTCGAAAGACAAATCTTCGATTGGTGTATCAAGGTCGAAACCGTACTTTTTACCGAGAGCAGTATAATACATTCCGGAAATAGAGTTTTCATCGCGGCATTGCCAACCCGCCGCTTTGATTGCACCTTGCCTTATTGACAGTTTTCTGTCCGGGATGATCATTGACGGTGATATTTCCATAAACACACCGAGACCTGAACATTTTTTGCAGGAACCGAAGGGACTGTTGAACGAAAACATACGGGGAGTTATTTCACCTATACTGACACCGTGTTCAGGACAGGCGTAATTAAGCGAAAACATAATTTCATTTTCGCCGATAACATCAACAATAAGAAGTCCTTCAGCAAGTTTTGTTGCCGTTTCAATTGAATCGGCAAGTCTCGCTCTTATGCTCTCTTTTATAACGAGGCGGTCAACCACAACTTCAATATTGTGCTTTTTGTTTTTATCAATCTTAATTTTTTCCGAGAGGTCATATATTATTGAGTCAACCCTTACTCGGACAAACCCCGATTTACGGATGCTTTCAAGTTCTTTGACATACTCACCTTTTCTCCCTCTTACAATCGGAGCAAGAAGTTGTATTTTTCTTCCTTCCGGCAATTCAAGTATTTTATCAACTATCTGGTCAACAGTCTGCTGTTTGATTTCTCTGCCGCAGACCGTACAGTGAGGGATACCGATTCTCGCATATAAAAGGCGGAGATAATCATAAATTTCCGTAATTGTGCCGACGGTTGAACGGGGATTTTTTGATGTTGTTTTCTGATCAATTGAAATAGCAGGCGAAAGACCTTCAATATAATCCACATCAGGCTTATCCATCTGCCCTAAAAACTGTCTTGCGTAAGAAGAAAGTGATTCCACATATCTTCTTTGTCCCTCTGCATAAATAGTATCGAAAGCAAGAGAAGATTTGCCCGACCCGGAAAGTCCCGTAAAGACAATAAATTTATCTCTCGGCAAGGTCAGGTCAACATTTTTCAAATTATGCTCTCTTGCACCTTTAATAATAATATTTTTCTGTGACATAAATACCTCTTGTTACATCATACTTTTAAATTTCTCAATCTTATCACGTAAAAATGCTGCATGTTCAAATTCAAGAATTTTGGCCGCTTCTTTCATTTCTGCTGTGAGTTGTTTAATAACTTTTTCTCTTTCTGCTTTTGAAAGTTTCCTGAATGCCTTATCGGTGTCAAGTTTCTTTTCAGAAATCTCAATAACATCACGAACTTGCTTTACAATTGTTTTAGGTACGATACCGTTATCAAGATTATATTTGTTCTGTATCTCTCTTCTTCTTTTAGTTTCATTTATAGCGTAGTTCATCGACGGTGTAACCTTGTCGGCATACATTATAACTTCACCGTTGGCGTTTCTCGCTGCCCTGCCTATAGTCTGCACAAGTGATGTTTCCGAGCGTAGAAAACCTTCTTTATCTGCATCAAGAATAACAACAAGGGAAACTTCGGGTATGTCAAGACCTTCCCTGAGAAGATTAATACCCACAAGTACATCAAATTCACCAAGACGCAAATCTCTTATAAGTTCCATTCGCTCCATTGTATCAACGTCATAATGCATATACCGCACTTTAATACCGAAGTTATCAAGATAATCCGTAAGAGATTCAGCCATTTTTTTGGTAAGAGTTGTTATAAGCACTCTTTCTTTTCTTTGGGTTCTGATATTAATTTCACTTACAATATCGTCAATCTGTCCATCGGTTGGTCTGACACTTATAACCGGGTCAAGAAGACCTGTAGGTCTGATAATTTGTTCAACAATCTTACTGCTTTTTTCTTTTTCAAAATTCCCCGGAGTTGCACTTACAAATATTTTCTGACCGACCATATCATAAAATTCATCAAACTTTAGCGGTCTGTTATCATAGGCTGACGGCAGACGGAAGCCGTATTCTATAAGTGACTCTTTTCTTGACCTGTCACCGCCGTACATCGCTCTTACCTGCGGTAGCATAACATGAGATTCGTCAACAAAAAGCAGAAAGTCATCGGGAAAGTAGTTCAGCAAGGTGAACGGTGCAGCACCTGCAGGTCTGTCAGACATTATCCTTGAATAGTTTTCAATTCCTTTGCAAAAACCTGTCTCCCTGAGCATTTCAAGATCGTAGAGGGTTCTTTGTTTAATTCGCTCTGCCTCAAGGAGTTTACCTGCTTTTGTAAATTCTATAACCCTTTCTTCCATTTCAAATCTGATATCTTCGAGAGATTTTTCGAGTTTATCGGGAGCAACAACATAATGGGATGCGGGATAAATCGCAATATGTGAAACATTATTTTTAACGTCCCCCGTCAGAGGATTGATTTCGGAAATACGGTCAATCTCGTCACCGAAAAACTCTACGCGGATAGCAGTGTCGGAAGTATAAACAGGATAAATCTCGACAATATCACCACGGACACGGAACTTGTTGCGAACAAAATTAACATCGTTTCTGTCATACTGAATTTCAACAAGTTTGTCAATCAATTCATCTCTGTTTTTTTCCATTCCGGTCCTCAGAGAAATAACCATATTTCTGTAATCGATAGGATTACCAAGGGTATATATACACGAAACACTCGCGACAATTATAACATCTCTTCTTTCAGAAAGAGCAGAAGTTGCAGAATGACGAAGTTTATCAATTTCATCGTTGATTGCCGAGTCTTTTTCTATATAAGTATCCGTTGTAGGGATATAGGCCTCAGGCTGATAATAATCATAGTAGGAAACAAAGTATTCCACGGCATTTTCAGGGAAGAACTCTTTAAATTCGCTGCAAAGTTGCCCTGCTAATGTCTTATTATGAGCAAGGACAAGAGTGGGACGGTTAAGTTTTGCTATAATATTTGCCATGGTAAAAGTCTTGCCCGAGCCGGTTACACCCATGAGTGTCTGCTCTTTGTAACCTTTGTTCACACCGTCAACAAGTGCATCAATAGCCTGTGGCTGATCACCTGTAGGTTTAAAGTCTGATACGAGTTTAAAGCAGTCCATACTGTTCCCCTTTCTGAAAATTAGTCATAAATATTATACTACATTTTACACGAAAAAGTAAAGATAAACTATTTATTTATAAAAAAATACCGCCCATATAGGCGGTAAAATTATTCAATTCCTTTTTCTCTGATTACATCTTCCAGTTTATCTATAGGATAAAACAGCGTTAAGGTCTGACGGTGACTTGCCATTGAAGTGAAATCTGTATCCGAAACAATGACATGGTCTTTAAGAGTAACTTTCAACATATCGAGTAATTCGATAACTGCTCTTGTCGCTCTTATATCGTCTTTAGACGGAAGAGATATTGAGTGAGGGTGATTATGCGAGATTATGACACTTGAACAGTTTGTTTCAAGAACAATTCTCCCAAACTCTCTTATATCAAAAGCAGAGGAATTAATATCTCCTTCGTTGAGAAGGCGGCAGGTAATAAGATGGTTAGAACTGTCATAGCATAAAACAAAAACTCGTTCACGGCAACTGCCCTCGTGATATTTAGGACGAAGAAATTCAGCAATTTCAGCAGGATCAACAGGTGAAGGTTCTCTTTCGTGAAGGTTATCAACGTATCTGTTATAAAAAGGAACTATCATTTTGATAAGACACGCCGCTGTTTCAGTCATGCCCTTGACTTTCATAAGATCGTGTCTGTTAGCTTCAAACACATCGGCGTAACTTCCGAAGGTATTGATAAGTTCATGTGCAATATCGTTTGTGTCTCTGCGCGGAATACCGAAATACAAAAGCATTTCCAGAACATTATGGTCTGCCATACCCTTGAATCCGGCTTCATAAAACCTTTCACGCATATGTTTGCGATGAAAATTGTGAGAGTGATCAGGTAATGAACTTTGCTTTTTTGTTTTGTTCTCAGCCATAATACTTTCTCCCTAAAAATCCATAATAAAACAAAATGAGAGATCCGCAAAAGGACCTCTCGTAATTGTATCTTTTAACAAATCAGATAGATATTTCAAGAGCCATTTTGTACATATCAAGGTCAACTGAATTTTTCATACCCAATGCTTCAAAAATATCGAAGTCCAAAATGGTTTCTTTTTTGATTGCAACAACGCGGTTACCGATGCCCTGCTTAAGAAGCTGTACAGCATGATAACCCATCTGACTTGCAACAATTCTGTCCTTTGCAGTTGGTGAACCGCCTCTCTGTACATGGCCGAGAATGGTTGCGCGGGCTTCGACACCTGTTTCACTCTGAATTCTCTTTGCCATTTCTTCAACTCCGCCGATTGCTTCAGACACGAGAATAACAAAATGAACTTTGTTGCTCTTCTGAGTTCTTTTCATTCTTTCGATTACATCGCGTTCGAAATCATAGGGAACTTCGGGAATAAGGATAGAAGTGGCACCGCAGGCGATACCTGATGAAAGAGCAAGATAACCGGCACCTCTGCCCATTACTTCAACAACAGCACAGCGGTCATGTGATTCAGCAGTATCTCTGATTCTGTCAACCATCTGCATGATTGTATTCATTGCTGTGTCATAACCGATTGTATAGTCACAGCAACCGATGTCATTATCAATTGTACCGGGAATAGCAACACAGGGAATACCTCTTAATGAAAGGTCTCTGGCGCCTCTGAATGAGCCGTCACCGCCGATAACAACAAGACCTTCAATACCTCTTCTTTTGCAGGTTTCAATAGCATCCTGCATACCTTCTTCTGTTTTAAAGCGAGAACTTCTTGCAGAATAAAGAATAGTACCGCCTCTGTTGATAATATCAGAAACCGAACGGAGATTCATTTCATACATATCATCATCCATAAGACCGTTGTAGCCTCTTCTGATACCGTAAACCTTCATTCCGAGTTCACAGCCTGCGCGTACAACTGCTCTGATAGCAGCATTCATACCGGGGGCATCGCCACCGCTTGTCAAAACACCAATAGTTTTAAGCATTAATACGTCCTCCTGACATCGTAATTGATGATTAATTTACTATTTAAACATTTAGAAATATTATACACTATATTGTATAAAAGTCAAGTTATATTCAAAAAATCGACACAGTTACTCTGAGAATGAACCGTTTTATTCCGTTACAGAAATACAATTGCCACAGATATGTCTGAGTTCATCAAGAATTTCATCACATAAAATAATTTTACCTGAAAAGATCTTATCCACACAATCATTATAGCAAACTTCAAGGTTTGTTGTTCCTTCAAAAAGTTCACACAGTATTTTGATTTTTTTAATAACATCACTTTTGCTTTTATTAAGAGTGATGTTAATGTTTTTAACTGTCTCAGCAGTATCTTTATAGAGATTTTTTGGATTTGGCTCAATACTCTCACAAATAACAGACGGTTCCCTGTCTTCTCTGAGACTCAGCCTGCCTCTTATAAGTAAAATATTTCCTGATTTAAGATGATTGATTCTGTCAGCATACAGTTTTGAAAAAACAATGCATTCGATTGAAGCGCTTATATCTTCAATCTCAACAAAACACATAGTAGAGTTGTTTTTAGTTATTTTTTTATCAATTCGTGTAATTATACCGAAAATTTTTACAGGTGTATTATCCTTATATTCAGATGCAAAGCCGTCATTATTTTCAAGAATATCAGATACTCTGTCACATCTTAATTTGTTAAAAATACCGGCATACTCATCCATTGGGTGCCCCGAAATATAAAGTCCCGTTATCTCTTTTTCGTAGGAAAGCAGTTCATTTTTCGGAAGTTCCTCAAGCGCCGGTGCGGTCATTTCGCTTTCAAATGAAAAACCTGAATCTGCATCAAAGAATCCGATTTGACCCACTACATTACGGCTTTTGTCGGCGTCAAGTTCTCCTATTATTATAGGCAGCATATAGAGCATCTGTCTGCGGTTAAGGTCAAGCCCGTCACAGGCCCCACACTTTATAAGGCTTTCAACGGCACGACGGTTAAATTCTCTCGAATATACTCTTTTGCAGAAAGTATAAAAAGAAGTATATTTACCTCCCTGTTCTCTGGTATCTATAATAGTCTTAATAAAGTTTCTGCCGAGATTTTTTATGGCAAGAAGACCAAAACGAATCTGTCCGTTCTTTACCGTAAAACCTTCAAAACTGTTGTTTATATTCGGTGCGAGAACTTTAATTCCCAGTCTTGTACATTCCGCAATATATCCTGAAACCTTAACCGAAGAGTCAAGAACACTCGTAAGCGTCGCGGCAAGAAGTTCACAGGGATAATGCGCCTTGAGCCATGCTGTCTGATACGAAACATAAGCATAGGCAGCAGCGTGAGATTTGTTAAAGGCGTATTTCGCGAAATTAGACATTTCATCAAAAATTTCATTTGCAACTTCTTCACTTACTCCGTTAGCAAGTGCACCGACACACTCTGTTTCACCATTGTCATTTTTTAATCCGTAGATAAAGTTATGCCTTTCCTTTTCCATTACATCAATTTTTTTCTTGCTCATTGCTCTGCGGACAAGGTCGGCTCTGCCATAGGAATATCCGGCAATTTTGCGGCATATCTGCATAACCTGTTCCTGGTAAACCATACAGCCATAAGTTACATCGAGTATATCCCTGACAAGTTCAGTTTTATACACTGTATCTTCAGGATGATGTCTGTTATGAATATAGGTATCAATCGAATCAGCGGGCCCCGGTCTGTAAAGAGAAATAACAGCGATAAGGTCTTCAAGTGATTCAGGTTTAAGCCTTGTAAGAACACTCCTCATACCCGCGGATTCATATTGGAAAACTCCGTCTGTTCTGCCTTCTGAAAGCATATTGAAGGTCGCTTTATCGGTTAAAGGTATTTTGTCAATCGTAAAATCGGGAACACTTCTCTTTATCATCTGCACAGCATCGTTGATAACCGTTAATGTGCGCAGACCGAGAAAGTCCATTTTTAATAGTCCTAACTGTTCAAGGGTTACCATAGTAAACTGAGTTACAACGCTTTCATCATTAACGGCAAGGGGTACATAAGAAGAAACAGGATCTCTTGTAATAACAACACCGGCCGCATGTGTAGAGGCGTGTCTGGGCATACCTTCAACCTTCCTTGAAATGTCAAGGAGTTTTTTTACATCGTCATTATTCTGATAAAGCGTTCTGAGTTCATTGGACATTTTTAATGCCTTATCGATTGTGATTTTCAGTTCCTGTGGTATGAGTTTTGCAACCTCATCAACAACAGCATAAGGCAGACCGAGAACTCTGCCCACATCTCTGATAGCAGCCCTTGCCGCCATAGTTCCGAAAGTAACGATCTGCGCCACGTGGTCGGCACCGTATTTTGAAATAACATAATCAATTACTTCCTGCCTGCGGACATAGCAGAAGTCAATATCAAAGTCAGGCATACTCACCCTTTCGGGGTTAAGGAAGCGTTCAAAAAGGAGATTATACTGCAAAGGATCGATACCTGTTATTCCTATACAATAAGCAGCAAGAGAACCGGCGCCCGAACCTCTGCCGGGGCCTACAGGAATATTTCTGATTTTTGCATGACGGATAAAATCGTGAACTATCAGAAAATAGTCAACATATCCCATCTTATTGATTACATCAAGTTCATAATTAAGCCTGTCAATATATTGTTTCGGAGGGTTTTCACCCTTATGTTCATATAAGCCGTAAAAACATTGGTTTTTAAAATATTCATAGTGCTCCATATTGTTCGGCACTTCAAAATGAGGTAATTTCGTGTTGCCGAACTCAAATTCAACATTACACATCTGTGCAATTTTTTCAGTTATGTCAATCGCTTCGGGTAAATCAGAAAACGCATTTCGCATTTCTTCTTCACTTTTAACATAAAATTCATCGGTGCTGAATTCAAGTCCCGTCTCTTCACCGAGAACATGGTTAGTCTGTATACAGATTAACACCTGCTGAACGGACGAGTCATCTTTAGTGAGATAATGAGCATCGTTAGTTGCAACAAGAGGTATACCTGTTTCTTTGGAAAGTCTTATAAGATCAGGCATAATTTCAAGTTGCTCTCTCAAGCCGTGATTCTGTATTTCAATAAAGTATTTCCCCTCGCCGAATACCTTTTTATACCACAGAGCAGTATTTTTTGCGCCTTCGTAATCCCCTCTTACAAGCAAAGTCGGTATTTCGCCCGCAAGACAAGCTGAAAGAGCGACGAGCCCTTCGTGGTGTTTTTCGAGAAGTTCCTTATCTATTCTGGGTTTGGTGTAAAAACCCTCAGTCCAGCCTTTGCTGACCATCTGAATCAGGTTCTGATATCCAGTGTTATTTTCGCATAGAAGTACAAGGTGGTGTCTTTCGTTGTCTATTCCGTGTACCTTGTCAAATCTGCTTCTTTTTGCAACATAACATTCACAGCCGATTATAGGCTTAATCCCTTTTTCTTTTGCTGCTTTATAAAAATCAACAACACCGTACATTGAGCCGTGGTCGGTAATTGCAACGCTAGTCTGACCGAGTTCCTTTACTCTGTCAATAAGTTGATTAACTCTGCAAGCACCGTCCAACAAACTGTATTCTGTATGCAGATGTAAATGTGTAAAAGACATACCTTACCTCCTTTTTATAATTTATCTTAAACTTTCTACCTTTTCCTTATCAGGGTTGACGATTATCGTGTAATATTCGTGGTATATAACCATACCTGTCTTTCCCCCGTTAGGTTTTTTAAGAGCCTTTACTCTTGTGTAATCAACAGGCACAAGAGTTGACTCTCTGGCTTTACTGTAATATGCAGCAATAACAGCCGCATCCTCAATAGCAGTGTCAGAGATTTCTCTTCCGTCACCGAATATGACAACATGGGAGCCGGGTATTTTCTGTGTATGGAGCCACATATCGTTTTTACCCGCAGTTTTCAAGGATAGTTTTTCGTTCTGTGCGTTGTTTCTGCCTACGAGAACACGGAATCCGTCACTTGAGTGAAATTCTATGGGCGGCAATTCTTTAGGAGGTTTTTGTTTTTTACCCTTTATATTCTTAATATATCCGCCCTGAGCAAGTTCCTGTCTTATAAGTGATATTTCGCTGTCTGTGTCTGCTCTTGAAAGTTCATCGAGAACCGATTCGAGATATATAATCTCGTTTTTGCCTTCTTCAATTAACTTTTCAAGCATCTTTTCGGCTGTTTGTGCTTTACGGTAATCTTTATAATATTTCTTCTGATTCTCCGTAGGATTGAGAGCAGGGTTACAAGGGATTCTGATTATATTGCAGTTGTCATAATAATTTTCAACCTCATAATAGGACACACCCTTTGTAAGGCGGTAAAGATTTGCGAGAATAAGTTCACCGTACAGGCGTAAGGTTTCTTTATCCTTACATTTTTTTAGTTCCTCACTTTGTATGGCAAGTTTGCGTGAAGTTCGTTCAATAAGGTTATTAATTAATTTTATAAGTTCATGACCTCTGTGATTAATTCTGTTTATCCTGTCTCTTTCAAAATAAAAATCGTCAAGAAGTTCGGAGCAAGTGCCATATGTTCTGACTTTTAGTTTTCCTGTATACTGACTTATATTGTAATGAGATAAATCCTTTGGTTTGCCGTTTTCTTCCGTAACCATATAAAATTTGTCAGAAGAGTGGATATTTTCATTAATATAAAGCAGTTCACTTTTTAATATTTCAATCTGCTCATCCCTTAAGGAAGAAACCACCGCATCATCAAAGGTTGCTCTATAAGCAATTTCTCTTGATACAACAGGTGAAACACCCTGAAGAGTGTTGATTATAGCAGTGGATAAATATTTATCTTTATGAGACAGTATTTTTTCGAGAATGACCGCAACATCTTCCGTTTCGATATTAAGTTTACCTTGTGACGGCGGCAGTTTATAAACTACACCCGGCAGAATCTGTCTTACCGATGAAGTGGTTATATCAACTCTTTTGATAGCATCAATGACTTTTTCTCCGCTGAGAAGAATCAGATTTGAATACTTGCCCATTATTTCAATACACAAAGTAAGTTCTGTTCTGTCCCCTATTTCATTGGTAGCGTCCAGGTCAACAAAAAGTATTCTGTCGAGTTCCTGCTGTCTTATCCCTTTTACGAGTGCGCCTGTAAGGTATTTTCTCATAAGCATACAGAACATCGGTGGCACAGGAGGGTTGTCAATGGGATGCGAGGTGAAATGAACGCGCGGACTGTCAGCACGGACACAGAAAAGAAGTCTGTAGGAACAGCCTTTACCTCTTAAATTAAGTATTATTTCATCCTTTGTAGGCTGATTAACCTTGTCTATTCTCAGACCAACTGCCTTGTCAGCGAGTTCATCTTTGATTTTTGATAAGAAAATTCCATCTAAAGCCATAGTTCACCTTTAACCAATAAATTTAACGGGATTTGTTTGTTTAAGAATGATTCCTTCAACAGAAGAAAACTTTTCGCAGATAATATCCTTAAGTGCAGACATTGACGGATTTTCCGTTTCAAAATGTCCGGCAGCCACAGTTGTTATGCCCATATCCATAGCAGAAAGAAAATCGTGATGATTCATATCACCTGTAACATACGCATCTGCACCCATCTTCGCTACAGATTCAAGAAAGTCAGCGCCTGCACCGCCGCAAACAGCAACTTTTCTGATTATGTTTCTACAGTCAACTACACGGCAAACTGTATTAAGTTTCTCACTTACAAAATGAGCAAACTCACCTGAAGTCATTTCGTCAATCTCACCTATTCTGGCCATGGGTACTGCACAGGAAACATCTTCTACGCCGCAGACATTTTTTATCTCTAAGAGATTACACAAAACATCATTCACTCCACCGTCAGCACAATCGAAGCATGTATGGGCAGAGAGAACAGAGATACCCTTCGAAGCCGTATCAAAAGCAATATCGCCCTTTAAAAAATTCTTTTGTGCTTTAAAAATCACGGGGTGATGAGTGATAATCAAATCAACATTATTCTTACAGGCATTTTCGAGAGATTCGCGAGTTAAATCAAGAACAAATCCGATTTTCTTTACTTTCTGTTCGCTGTCACCTATAAGCACTCCGCAGTTATCCCACTCACACTGAGTTGAATAAGGTGCGAAAGAGTTTATATAATCGGAAATATCTTTAACTGTTACCATCATAAACCTCCGTAATTTTATTTTTTATGGCAGATATTATTTGACCGAGATTGTTTTCGTCTACTTTATCAGCCTTCATAAGTGCATTATATTTCTTTTCAAGAGCAAGTAAAATCTTTTCTATGTACTTTTTTGTAATTTCATCCTTGTTATTTGTAAGTTCACCAAGGTATATATATGAAATGTCGTGTTGAGACTTTTCGCCCGTATAAACTGCAGAAATGACACAGTAAAGCCTTTTCCCGTCAGTAGCAGTTTTTTCCTCGACTATCTTAAAACCGTTGTTAATATAAAATTCACGCAAAACTTCCCCATGTGACATAGGCTGTGCAACAATATGCAGATTTTCGTTATAAATCCACGGACATGCAGAAAGAATATCTGTTATCAGATTTCCGCCCATTCCTGCTATAACAATATCATCACAGGAATTTTCCGTTATGTTCTTAAGACCGTCCGAAAGTATAAGTTCAACTTTGTCGCATATACCTGCCTCAACCACAGTTTTTCTTGCATTTTCAAGAGGCCCTTTATTTATATCTGCGGCAATACCGCAAGGGCAAATTCCGTTTTCAATAAGATAAACAAGAAGATATCCGTGATCTGTACCGATATCAGCAACCCTGCTCCCATTTCTCACGAGAGAAGCAACAGCAGAAAGTCTTGCATCAAGTTTAAATTTACTCATAAATACCTCACATAAGAAACAGAGCCACCCAGAGAAAGGTGGCTCATTGTTGAATTACGCTTATTTTGAAGCAAGATATTCGTTGATTTTTGCTACAAGCACATCAACATCTACACCGTGTACAGCGCAGGCTTCTTCAACACTTTCGCCTCTTGATGCGGGACAACCGAGACAATGCATTCCCATTTCAAGAAAGAATACAGCTGTTCCTCTGTCTTCATCAAGAATGTTACCGATAAGCATATCTTTTGTAATTTCTTTCATTGTATTATTAGTCCTTTCAGGAAAATTATTTGCAAAGTTTATTCTTTATCTCAAGTGCTTCTTTTGATTTAACAACAATATTTTCGGCATCAAGTCCGTAAATTTTAAGAAGTTCAAGAGCAGGTCCTGATTTACCGAAAGTATCATTTACGCCAAGACGGATAACGGGTACCGGATACTCTTCGCTGAGTGCTTCACATACTGCACCGCCAAGACCACCAATGACGCTGTGTTCTTCAGCAGTTACAATTGCGCCCGTTTCCTTTGCAGCCTTAACGAGAATTTCTTTATCAATAGGCTTGATTGTGTGAATATTTATAACTCTCGCATCAATGCTATCTTCAGCGAGTCTTTCTGCTGCTTCAAGTGCTTCGGCAACCATAAGACCTGATGCTACAATTGTAACATCCTTACCGTCCTTAAGAGTAACGCCCTTACCGATTTCAAACTTGTAATCCTCAGCATTTACGCGAGGCACAGCAAGTCTGCCGAAACGCATATAAACGGGACCTTCGTGTTCTGCTGCTGCAAGAACAGCCTGTCTTGCCTCAACATCATCAGCAGGGTTAATGATAACCATATTGGGAATAGAACGCATAAGAGCGATATCTTCACAGCACTGATGACTTGCGCCGTCTTCACCAACGGAAATACCTGCATGAGTTGCACCTATTTTAACGTTGAGGTTAGGATACGCAATGGAGTTTCTTACCTGCTCAAAGGCTCTGCCTGCAGCAAACATGGCAAAACTTGAAGCAAATACCGTATAGCCTGTTGTAGCAAGACCTGCGGCTATACCCATCATGTTTCCTTCTGCGATACCGCAATCAATAAACTTTTCAGGATATTCTTTTTTAAAAGCAATTGTCTTTGTTGCTTTTGCGAGATCGGCATCAAGAACAAGAATGTCATCTCTTGCGCCAAGTTCTTTCAATGCGTTACCGTAAGCATCTCTTGTTGCACATTTAATTACATCTGCCATAATTACGCCTCCAATTCTGCAAGTGCCGCATCAAGTTCAGCCATTGCCTGTTCATATTGTTCAGCTTTAGGAGCAGTTCCGTGCCAATCGCACTGGTTCTCCATAAAAGAAACACCTTTACCTTTCACTGTTTCAGCCACGATACAGGTTGGCTTACCTTTACAGGCTTTAGCCTTCTCAAATGCTTCTTCAATCTGAGTGAAACAGTGTCCGCAGATTTCAATAACATTCCAGCCGAATGCTTCAAACTTTTCCTTGATAGGATAGGGTGAATTTACTTCATCAATGGTACCGTCAATCTGAAGTTTGTTATAGTCAACAACAGCAACAAGATTATCGAGTTTCCTGTTGCCCGCAAACATAGCAGCTTCCCATACCTGACCTTCTTCAATTTCACCGTCACCTAAAGCAGTATAAACACGGAAATCCTTACCCTGAAGTTTTCCGCCGAGAGCCATACCCACAGCGGCAGATATACCCTGACCGAGTGAACCTGTGCTCATATCGACACCGGGAGTATATCTCATACTAGGATGCCCCTGAAGAATTGAATCGGGTTTTCTTAAAGTTTTAATAAGATCAAAAGGGAAAAAGCCTTTAAGAGCCAATGCTGCATAAAGGGCAGGTGCTGTATGACCTTTTGAAAGAACAAATCTGTCTCTGTTTTCACAATCAGGCTTTTCGGGATCAACTTTCATTTCTGAAAAATACAGATATGTGATTATATCAGCAATAGAAAGTGAGCCGCCGGGATGACCGGATTTTGCATGATAAGTTCCTTCGATTACGCCT
Organism: Acutalibacteraceae bacterium; assembly: GCA_045537395.1. Classification (GTDB taxonomy): domain Bacteria; phylum Bacillota; class Clostridia; order Oscillospirales; family Acutalibacteraceae; genus UBA6857. The sequence continues at coordinate 14,542 of JAZSPI010000038.1, forward strand.
TTTCTTACCTGAACTGCCAATTTTTTCAGTTCAATCTTTTTGTTTTCTTCCATATATATTCCTCCTTATATATTTATCCTTTTTCAATTATATGCTCAATCAAATCCGCAACCGCACCGTAATTACAGTGACAGGTTACAAGCTTTGATATTGCTTTCATATCATCGGGAGCCTGTCCGCAACAGGCTGGAAATCCAACAGATTTCAGCATTTCCCAATCATTATAGTAATCTCCTATTGCTGCTGTTTTATCCTTTTCTACGCTAAGCATTTCTGCAAGTTTTAATACAGCATTTCCTTTGTTGGTTCCTTCGTTGACCATTTCATAACTGAAAGGTGAAGATGCCATCAGGTTTTCTGTGGTGCAAGAGTTCTTTTTAAGAAACTTTTCAACCATATTAATCTGAAACGGCAAGGCAGTATAAATTACTTTATACCAATTTTCTTTCGGTATAGCGTCAAAATCATAATAGTATTTAATCGGCAGTTTTGCATTGATAGCAAGTATTCTTGCTGAAGGTGTAGGTCTGAAAATATAGACATATTTATCTGAGATAACCTGAAAAGCAAGGAAAGGAAATTTCTGAATGCTCTTCTTTACAAGTTCAATACAAAAATCATTAAGCGGACTCGACCACACCATTTCTTCTTTAGCAAAATCATAGATGCCCGCACCGTTTATTACTACAGCCATACCATCGGCGATATCAAGCCTTTTGTAATGTTTTCGCATTGAATGAGGAGATCTGCCGGAAGCAAGAGTAAAGTTACCTTTGTATTCTTTGACAAATTTCTGTACAGCATCATAGTTTCTCTTAACAAGATGTCTTGATTTGTCGTTGATTGTACCATCAATATCAGATGCTATCAGCCAATCTGAAAAATCTGTTTTAACATTATTCATCCTTCAGCCTCCTTAAAAACCCCTCAAAATATTCAGGCAGTTCACTTTCAATTTCAATGTATTTTTTACTTCTCGGGTGTTTGAAGCCGATTAAACCGGCATGAAGACACTGCCCGTTAAGATATTCAATGACCTTCTTAGGTCCGTAAACGGCATCACCTGCTACAGGGTGGCCGATATAAGACATGTGTACACGAATCTGATGAGTTCTTCCTGTTTCGAGTCGCAGGGCAAGATGAGTAAAATCTTTGTACTGTTTTACAACACTGTAATGGGTTGTTGCGTTTTTGGAGTTTTTTGTTGTAACGGTCATCTTTTTTCTGTCAACGGGGTGTCTGCCGATAGGAGCATCAACTGTCCCCTCTTCATTTTTGAATTTACCATACACAACACTCTGATATTCACGGGTAAAGGTGTGAGCCTTTATCTGCTCTGCAAGAGAGATATGCGCAAAATCGTTTTTAGCAACAATAAGCAGACCGCTTGTATCTTTATCAATACGGTGAACAATACCGGGGCGGATTACACCGTTAATGCCTGACAGTGAATCCTTACAATGAAACATAAGCGCATTGACGAGTGTTCCGTCAAAATTTCCCGCTGCCGGATGCACAACCATACCTTTGACTTTATTTACAACAAGAAGATCATCATCTTCATATCTTATATCAAGAGGTATATCCTCGGCAACAATTTCAAGTTCTTTAGGTTCAGGCACTTTGACAACAATCTTATCCGAATACTTGACTTTGTAATTTTTTGTAATCAACAGAGAGTTAACAGTTACATTACCGTCATCAATAAGTTTCTGCACAGAAGACCTGCTCATTCCGTCGCAGAAAGAAGATATGACCTTATCGATTCTTTCGCCGTTATTCTTTTCATCGACAACAATAATCTGTGCATTTACCATTAAACTGTTTTCTCTTTCTTTTTTTTATGTTCTGAAATAATCTGATATATCTCATAAAAAATCATAACAAAAGCACTGCATGTTATAAGACAATCAGCAAAATTAAAAATATAGAAATCCACAAAAAGCACTTCAATATAATCAATTACATAACCACGAAAAACACGGTCAATTATATTTCCGAAGCCACCTGCCGCCATAAATACAAAACATATGAAATCGACTCCGAATCTGAATTTACCGGAGAGTATTACAGCAAGAATAATAATCATACACAGCATGGAAGCGACTGTCATAAATCCTGTTTTGCCCTCCATAAATCCCATCATAGCACCATCGTTTTCAAAATAATGCAACTGAAGAAATCCGGGTATTAACATTTTTACAGAGACCGGCTTCAAAAACAAATCAACAAAGTATTTTATTACCTGGTCGATAAATACCATCAGCAATATAATAGACAGGGATAAAAGTCTGACTTTATTATTCTTCATCGGAATCTTCTTCATCATCCTTATTCTTCAGAAGTTCATCAAAATTTATATCGCTGTCTCCGAGAGACTGAACGAAAGCATCGTTAAGACCGTCAGTAAATGATGAAAAATCACTGTCCTCACTGCCTGCAGATTCGAAAATCTTTGTGATATATTCGCTTACGTCCGGCATAGCAGTAGAGCCGCCTGAAATGAAGTCATCATCAGAAGGTGCTTCGCCGAAAGCAGTCATGGGTTCATCATCGATTACGGTTTCAACCGTAAATGAAGATTCACTGACAGCGGGTTCTTCCGTTTCTTCTTCCATACTAAAAAATTCTTCTGTAAAATCGAATTTTTCAATTTCAGATGTATCAATCTGTTTTGCTTCGACCTTCTCTGTTTCGGGAAGAGAAATGTTCTCCTCTTCACTTATAGAAATTGAAGCAAATGAATCAACAGTCAATCTGATAACTTTTTCAATTTCGGCCTTAAGTTTTGCGCCTTCAGTTTTTATTGCCTCAAGTTCAGTGTTGGCTTTACTTACAATCTCGCCGGCATTATCACGGGCAATTTTTGCATCGCTGTAAGCATCAGCCACTATTTTAGATGCGTCGGCATTTGCTTCTTCAATTATCTTGGCTGCCTTGGAATTAATTTCGGCTATATATTTTTCTGAAAATGCCTTAGCCTGATTTCGTATAAAATCAAGTTCTTTTGTTGCCTTTTCAAGCGCTGATTTGGTTTCAGAAAGTTCCTGAGAATAAACAGCCTGAGCCTCGGCTTTTTTATCGGCAATAATTTTTTCACCTTCAACCTTGGCTGTGACAATTATCTCTTTTGCTTCCTGATGAGCCTGTTCAATGGTTTTGTCCGAAGTGGCTTTTGCCCAGATCAGAGCATCAGCAATCGACTTTTTGTTATCATTGTATTCCTCAATCATAGGAGTAATTGAGGAAAGTCTTTCTTTGAGAATGTTGTTATCATTGTAAAGTTTATTATAATTCTGATACACTCTCTGAATAAAAGCATCAACTTCGCTTGAACGGTATCCGCCTTTACCTACGGCAGAAAAACGCTGGTTATTTATCTGGTTTGGTAACATCATTTTTATTTCTCCTGTTAATTAATATTTTTTATCAGAAATTGCCAAAATCATCAAGGTCAACCTGACCGTAGAAATCACCGTGAAGTTCAACACTTTCAGGCAGAAATGCACAGATGTTTTCTGTGAAACGGGTGAAGATTGAGTTGGTAACATACTTGGCACCGTCAAGGAAGTCCATAGCCCTTCTTTTCTGATCGTCAGAAAGAAGACCGAGATTTACCACAACCATAGCATTCTGGTCAATCATAAGGTTCGCAACATTCTTGGCATCATAAATGTCATGTAAAGCAATAAAGTTTAATTTGAATTTTCCGTGAGATCTGGAAGAATTCATATTATAAATATTACTCTTTGGCTGTTTTGAAACCTTACTTTCTGAAGCAGATGATCGTTCAGTTCTTTTTGCCTTTGGTGCAGTTTCTCCGTATTTTACGTATTCGGGAGGATTAAGAACACTTTCCGGTGAGTATCCGTAGTCAGAATCATCTTCGTCATAGACACTTCTGTCATCTTCGTAATCGTCCTCATCTTCGTATTCTACATCATCGTTTTCATATTCTCTTTCGTCCGGAATGAAATGTTCTCCGATTTTTGATCTGATATTTTTAACAAAACCCATTTTAAAAACTCCTTTTGTATTATTAATATAATCTTGGTCCGAAAATTGCCGAGCCTATTCTTACGTGATTCGATCCGTTGAGTATTGCCTGATCGTAATCGCCCGACATACCCATGGAAAGAATTGATATATCTGTATTATCTAACTTTTTGTCCTTTATGTCAATAAAAATCTTGTGCATTTTTGAAAAATATTTGTCCAATTCATTATTGTTGTCACAAATCGGAGGAATTGTCATGAGTCCTCGCACTCTGATTCCCGGCAATTCGGCAACCTGATAAAGAATTTCTTCGAGTGAATCAGGGGAAATACCGCTTTTACTTTCCTCGCCGCCTATATTTACTTCAATAAGACAATCGGTTGTTATTTCCTTTTCAACACTTCGTTTTGATATTTCTGTCGCAAGTTTTACAGAATCAACCGATTCAATCATGGAAACCTCACCGACAATCTGTTTTACTTTGTTTGTCTGTAAATGCCCGATAAGATGAGCATTACAGTTATCAAGTTTCAGATACGGCTTTTTAGAGAGATATTCCTGAACCTTGTTTTCACCGATAAGGTTTATTCCCCTACCTATTGCACGGTTAATAAAAATCGGCTCTACGGTTTTGGTGACTGCCATAAAGTTTATTTCTTCGGGATTACGGGAACTTTTATAAGCTGCCTCAGCAATTTTTTCTTTGATAAACTCAATGTTATAGTCTATGTTTTTAAAACGTTCTTCAACCGATAAGCATTCCATCTTCAATATGCATCCCCTTTACTATTATTTTATCATACAAGGCAAGGCTCCTGTATTTCTCTGTTTTCTTTTCATCAATAACCTTGTTACCCTTTTCATCTTCCTTATATACCACATATCGGTCTGCAATCACATAACCGTCACCGTAATAGGAAATGTTAATAGGTGTAAATTTTACATAGTTTCCGAGAGCAACATAAACGCCCTTGAGACCGTCCTCGTTTTCTGTAACAGCACTGCTGTTTATTCTGAAACCGTTATAGTCCTTAACGGTAATAGCAGCATTTTCTATACGAAGGTTGGCAAGATCTTCATTCATTGATGTGCACTGTAACGTAACGGTTATGGTATCTCCGTTAAGTTCGGTAACGTTATGAACTTTCATATTAATTCCATTGATATTTTTCTCCGGGAAATCAACAGTTACATAATTGCCTGTTTTGATAACCGAAGCATCTGTTATTGAAGTATCAAAAATGAAATACCATGTATGTTGAGCAATAATTTTACCGAAGGCATTATCATCAACTTTCTTTTTACTGTTAATTAGTTCGTTTCCTTCATTGACGGAAACCTTTTTATTTTTTACGTCATCGTATGATTTTGCAGATTCGTAACCGTCAACATTACTGACAAAGTATCCGGAATAAGATGACCTGACTTCTCCGCTTGTACGGTAAGATTTCTCTGCTGACTTTATTTCTTTTTTTAAACTGCTGATCTGTGAATCAATATCAAAACCTGAGCCTGTTGCAATCTGTTTTGTAGACATTTTTGTAATAAAATCATTAATGGATTCATCAAGATAGGTAAGATCACTTTCACCGACGGCATCGACGTAACTGCCTACAGAGTTATAAATACTTGAATTGAGATATACAACATTTACATAATTAAGATCGCCCTGATTTTTGAGGTTCTCAAGACTTGCCAGTCTCTCCTCAAGTTCTTTTGCCTCAATATAATTCTGTGCCTGTTGTTCCGTGTTGAAAGACAGGGCTATTACATCCTGCTTACCGACATTAGTACTGTCTGTGAGAACAGGTACATAGACTTTGTTTTTCTCTTTCAAAAGAACAGAGATATTCTTTCCGTTTTCAATTCTGTTTTCATCACGGACGGCAAAACCTTTTACATTGAGTTTTTCCTGCTGAGTATATCTTAAAGCATATTCAAACTCAATTTTACCTGTGCTTTTCGAGTACACAGCCTGTGCAAAGTAAAGAATTACAAGCACAGCAAAGCAAATCAGCATACCCGTGACTATTTTTTTGTCTTTTGATGAATTCATAATTTAATCACCTGAATGTTTGTTTATGATCTCAACTGCGATATCAACAGCCTTCCTGCTACCCAGAGAATCAATTGATATCCAGTTAATATTTTTGTTTCGTCTGAACCACGTCAGTTGTCTTTTTGCGTACCGCCGTGTTTCCGTTTTAAGTTTTTCAACCGCTTCTTCTATTTTGACAAATCCGTCAAGATATGGCTTAAGTTCTTTATATCCGATAGCCTGTTTTGCCGTAGAAGAATATTCGCTTTTGTAAAACTCTTGCGCTTCCTCAAGCAAACCTTCACTGAGCATCATATCAACCCTGCGATTAATTCTATCGTATAATACTTGCCTGTTTTCAGCAGTAAGACCAATAATACACCAGTCAAATTCACTTTCTTCAAGATGAGAAAGTTTATCTTGCTCGCTTATAGTTTTACCTGTTGAATAATACACTTCAAGAGCGCGTATAATTCTTTTCTTATCGTTTATATGAAGTTTATCTGCCGTTTCTGCATCAACTTCGTAAAGTTTATCGCGAAGATATTCCATACCTTTTTCGTCGGCAAGTGTTTCAAGTTCGGAGCGTATATCAGTTTTACCGTGGTCAAAAAAAGTTGTGTTTTTAACAAGAGTATCAATATAAAGTCCCGTTCCGCCGCAAACTATAGGAAGTTTACCTCTTGAAAGAATATCTTTTATTGCTTCTGTCGCCGCCTGTTTGTACATGGCAACACTGTACTCCTCGCCGCAGTCTATAAAGCCAATGAGATGGTGTCTGACGGCAGACATTTCAGCCTTCGTGGGCTTTGCAGTTGCTATATCCATATTTTTGTAAATCTGCATCGAATCTGCTGATACAATCTCACCGTCGAGATTCTTTGCTATTTCAATGGCAAGAGATGTTTTGCCCGATGCAGTAGGTCCTGCAACGACAATAACTAAAGGCTTTTTCATTAAATTTCTCCAATAAACTACTGTATTCTGCCAAACATTTTTTCGAGTTCATATTTGCCCAGTTCGAGAAGGACAGGCCTACCGTGAGGGCAATATCTTACATCATCATCGTAAAGCACCGCCTCTGCCAGAACTTTCATTTCTGCGGTTGAATTTTTATATCCGGCTTTAATCGCCGCTTTACACGCAGCAGTATGATGAATGCGGTCAATTTTTTCAGTTTCAATATTTGTTCGGTTTTCGCTAAGATACAAAGCCATTTCGACAATCGTATCTTCAATATCGTCGCCTGAAATAAGCATCGGACACTCGCGGATAATGACAGTTCCCGTACCGAAATCCTCAACAAGATAACCTGCTTTTGAAAAAACATCAAGATTTTCAATAATGACATTATATTCATTCTTATTGAGAGTTACCGTTACAGGGGTGAGAAGCACCTGGGAAGAAATATTATCCTGAGCGTTCTTTTTTATTTTGTTGTAAATTATTCTTTCATGGGCTGCGTGCTTATCAATCATGCATACTTTGTTGTCATACTCACATATAATATAAGTTTTGAAAGCCTCGCCCAAAAGTCTCAAAGGTTTTGGCGGAAGTTTCTCCGCTGATATAACTGTTTTCTTTTCCGTCCTGACTTCACTGTTAATAACAGTAACATTTCTTTTGTGTTCATTCGCAGGCTGAGCTTGACGGATTATTTCAGTTTCTGTTTTAGTCTGATGTACAGGTGCAGAAACCGTATTTTTTTGGTTGTTTTTATTTCTGAAACCGGCAATCAGGTCGGGTTCATCAGCGTTTGAAAAACCTTTATTTATATTGCTCGGAGCAGATAAAACCGTATCGGATTTAAACTCCGAGGATGACATTCTATTCCAGAATGGCTTCTCTGTTTTAACGGGAGGAATACTTTTATTTTCCCGGACTTTATTCAAAGTTTTTTCAGGAGCCTGTTTAACAGGTACAGATATATCTTCCTCGACCATTTGAAACTGCACATAATCCGGTTTTGCTTTCTCAGTAAGTTTTGCAATTTTTGTTGAGTCAACCTGCGGTGCACTGTCAAAATCACTGAGAGCACCTTTTACGGCATAATACACGGCAGTGGAAACTTTTCTTTCGTCGCTGAAACGCACTTCAGTTTTTGCCGGATGTACATTTACGTCTACTGTCTCAGGTCTGACATAAACATTAAGTACACAACTGGGGAATTTTCCGACCATTATTGTATTCTTATATGCGTTTTCCATCGATGCCATTATGGAACGTGATTTAATATTTCTGTTATTGAGAAAGAAATACTGCATGGATCTCGAAGGTCTTGAGCAGACAGGTTTACATACAAAGCCGCTGACCTTAACTCCGTCAAGTTCATAATCAACTTCAAGCAGACTTTCGGCAAAAGTTCTTCCGAAAACTGAGTAAATTGCCGAAAGGAGTTTTCCGTCTCCGGGAGTAATCAGAGCCTGTTTCCCCTCGCGAATAAATCTTATACTGATTTCAGGATGCGAAAGGGCAATTTTATCTACAACATCTGCAACTGCATTCGCTTCAGAAACGTCTCTCTTAAGAAATTTCATTCGAGCGGGAGTATTATAAAACAAATCCCTAACTACGATTGTGGTTCCGTTAGGACAGCCGGCTGCGTCATAGTTTATCTGAACACCGCCTTCAACTGTGTATACAGTTCCCATTTCCTCTTCAATTGTTTTGGTAAGTATTTCGGTACGGGAAACAGCAGCAATTGAGGCAAGAGCCTCACCGCGGAATCCTAAAGTGAAAATAGAATTTAGGTCTTCAATATCCCGTACCTTACTTGTGGCGTGGCTCATAAACGCCTTAGGTACATCTTCTCTTTCTATTCCGCAACCGTTATCTGTTATGCGGATATATGTAACTCCGCCGTTTTTGATTTCAAGAGTAATCGTAGTAGCACCGGCATCAATTGAGTTTTCCAAAAGTTCTTTTACTACTGATGCAGGTCTTTCGACAACTTCACCGGCAGCAATTAATTCTGCTATATGCTTTGATAATACGTTAATTTTTGCCATAAAGTTATCGCTTCCTTTCTTTTATACGCCCATCTGTCTGGCTTTGGTTACAAGTTCATGTAACTTAGTAAGCGCTTCAAGGGGAGTAAGTGTATTTATATCGATATTTTTAATGGTATCTATAATCTCATCATCAAGGGTAGATTTAAGAGAAATCTGCAGAGTTTCTTCTTCCTCTTGTGCAAAATCAATGCTTTTCATCACATTTTTTTGTTCGGGATTCATTTGCTCAAGTTCACAGAGTATCTGCCTTGCCCTTGAAACAACCGTATTGGGAATACCTGCAAGTTTTGCAACTTCGATACCGTAACTTCCGTCAGCGGCACCTCTGACAATTCTTCTTAAAAAAGTGATAGTGTCGCCTTTTTTCTTAACGGAAATATTATAGTTTCTGATTCCGTCAATCTGATTTTCAAGTTCTGTAAGTTCGTGATAGTGAGTTGAAAATAAAGTTTTTGCACCAAGTTTTTTCTTGTCAACTATATATTCAAGTACTGCTCTGGCAATACTCATTCCGTCAAAAGTTGAGGTTCCTCTGCCGACTTCATCAAGAATTATAAGGCTGTTCTTATTAGCGTTTTTTATAATGTTGGAAACCTCGTTCATTTCTACCATAAAAGTTGACTGACCTGTTGCGAGGTCATCTGAGGCTCCGACGCGTGTGAATATGCTGTCAATAATAGATAATTCTGCTCTTTTGGCAGGCACAAAAGAACCAATCTGCGCCATAAGACAAATAAGTGCAACCTGACGCATATATGTGGATTTACCTGCCATATTCGGGCCTGTAATGATGGAACATCTTTCATCACCGCAATCCATATATGTGTCGTTCGGTACAAACGGTGCGCCTTCAAGAAGTAATTCAACAACCGGATGTCTGCCCTCTGTTATATCAATTACACTTGTACTGGTCATTACCGGACAGACATAATTGTTTGTTATTGCAACTTTTGCAAAAGAACAAAGCACGTCTATTACTGCCACGGCAGAGGCAGTTGATTTAATTCTGTTATATTCATCAGCAATCTTTTTTCTAATCTGACAAAATATTTCATATTCAAGTTTAACGATTCTTTCTTCAGCGCCGAGAACCTTACTTTCAAGGTCTTTAAGTTCCTGCGTAATATATCTTTCGGCATTTGCCAGAGTCTGTTTTCTTATATAATCATCAGGTACAAGGCTTTTAAATGAATTTGTAACTTCAATATAATAACCGAACACCCTGTTATAGCCTACTCTTAATTTAGTTATGCCTGTTCTCTCTTTTTCACGGGCTTCAATTTCTTTGATTATATTTTCGCCATTGTTCTTGATATTTTTTAGATAATCAAGTTCATCGTTGAATCCTTTTTTTATTATTCCGCCTTCCCTTATACTGAAGGGCGCATCAGGACTGATAGCTGCATCAATGATTTCATACACATCTTCAAGTAAATCTATACTTGCATATTGCTGTTTAAGATAAGCACAGGCAGAATCTGAAAGTAAGGATTTAATCTGCGGTAAAGCGGATATAGTTTGTTTGAGCGAGTTAAGATCCTTACCGTTGGCACTTTCAAAAACAATTCTTGTCATAAGTCTTTCTATGTCAAAAATGCCCGAAAGAGATGCGGTAAGTTCGGAAAGTTTCATACTGTTATCAGCAAGTTCACCGACAGCATTATGTCTGCGGGTTATTAAATTATAATTAATCAGCGGTTTTTCAAGCCATGAGCGCAAAAGCCTTTTACCCATGGCGGTTTTTGTTTTGTCAAGAACCCAGAGAAGTGAGCCTTTTTTCTCTCTGCTTCTCATAGTTTCAGTAATTTCAAGGTCTCTTTTTGTGGAATAGTCCACCTTCATAAACTGACTGTCCGAATAAAAATTGATTTCGCGTATATTTTCAAGGTCATTTTTCTGAACAGTTTTAAGGTATCTGACAGTAGCCCCAAGAGCAATAACTGCACCCGGACACTTTTTAATTTCTTCAGTAATTACAGCATCACCGAAATGTCTGATACATTCTTCATAATTTTCACTTAATGAGAAGAAATCATCATCAGGAATTTCGCAAATAGCATCAACTTTCTTTTTTATAAAGTTTGATATATTGCTGTTATTAAGAACATTTTCGTTAAGTACAATTTCACTTGGAGAAAACACTCCAAGTTCATTTATTACTTTATTGTCAAGGTTTTTGCAGTTTTCAAAAAATGTCAGATTGACGGCACCTGTAGAAACATCGCAAAAACAGATACCCGCGCCATCATCATTGAGATAAACCGCGGTAAGGTAATTATTCCTTGATTCGTCGAGCATTGAATTTTCAATAATAGTACCCTTTGTAATAACACGGATGACATCTCTTTTTACAATGCCTTTTGCTGTGGCAGGGTCTTCAACCTGTTCGCAGATTGCCACTTTAAAACCGTTACTGACAAGTTTTGCAATATAGTTATCTGCGGAATGGAAAGGCACGCCGCACATAGGTGCTCTTTCGCCGCCACCGCAGGCACGTCCCGTCAAAGTCAGTTCAAGAACAGAGGATGCTGTTTTGGCATCATCATAGAACATTTCATAAAAGTCACCCAGTCGGAAAAACAATATTGTATCCGGATATTCTTTTTTTATTTCAAAATATTGTGCCATCATAGGTGTCATTTCGGACATATTGTTTTTCCTCCTGAATTTTTACATCAATTAATTTTATCAGTGGCAACCGCTGCAGGATGAGCAGGAACCGTCACAGTTGTGCTCCTCAGGCTTGGGAGGCTCACATGTAGCAGGGTCTGCACCGTTTACACAAAGACCTAATATCTGCATAATGTAGTTCATCATTTCGTCAACAGCAGTTCTTGCTTCATCGTAAGCCTGCATTTTTTTGTTGTCCATAAGTGCAGTATATGCATCATTGAATTCTTCCTCAAAAGCATGCATCTTTTCAGCGTCGGGTTCTTCCTTTGATGCTTCAATCTGATAATTCATCTGAACGAGCTGAAGTTTACCCATAAGGTCATTGAGAACTTTATCGTTTTCGTTTGCTTCTTTTGCTTTTGTGAAGTTAAGGTAACGTTCATCCTTCTGGATGGCCGCACCAAGTTCGCGTGTGAGTTTAATTACGTCCATTTGTCGTACTCCTTAAATAATATAGTTTTATAATAAATACATCTTACAAGTGTAAGAGTAAATTATCCTTTGTATTCGCCGAAAACTACCCATGTTTTCGGCTCGGTAACTTCAACATTGACAAAAGTACCGATGAGATTTTTATCGCCTTTGAATTCAATTATCACGTTACCTTCGGTTCTTCCTGAAAGGACACCTTCATTTTTTGTCTCATTTTCTACAAGAACACGGTAAACCTTGCCTTTCATTGATGCAGTACGCTTTCCTGCGATTGATTCCTGAAGGTCAGTAAGTTCTTTAAACCACTTTCCTTTTTCCTCTCTCGAAACAGGATCATCCATATCGAAAGCCTTCGTGCCCGGTCTCGGTGAAAAAATAAAAGTGAACAAAGATGTGTATTTTACTTTTTCAATAAGAGAAAGAGTATCCTTAAATTCCTCATAGGTTTCACCGGGAAAGCCCACAATAACATCGCTTGTTATAGAAAGGTCAGGCATAACGGAATATGCATAATCAATAAGGCTTAAATACTTTTCTCTGTTATAGTGACGGTTCATTTCTTTAAGAACTCTGTCATTGCCTGATTGGAAAGGCAAGTGAAGATGTTTTGCTATCTTATCGGAAGAAGCCATAACATCAAGAAGTTCTTTCGTACAGTCTCTCGGGTGTGAGGTCATAAATCTTACGATAAAGTCACCGTCAATTTCACTAATTGCCTTAAGAAGAGCCGGAAAACGCTTATCCTCGCAAAGTTCCTTGTTGTATGAATTTACATTTTGACCAAGAAGTGTTATTTCTTTATATCCGGATTCAACAAGGCTTTTTACTTCATCAATAACAGCATTAAAATCTCGGCTTCTTTCCCTGCCGCGCACATAAGGCACTATACAGTAGGAACAAAAATTATTACATCCGTACATCACGGGTACCCAGGCCTTGAATATTCCGTCACGCTTAACAGGCAAGCCTTCAACTATGTTTCCCTCACTTTCGGTAATGTCTATAACTCTTTTTCCTGTGCAAAGAACTCGGTAGACAAACTCGGGAAGTTTATAAAGTACATGTGTACCGAAAACAATATCAATAAAAGGGAAACTTTTCCTAAGCCTTTCTGCCACACTTTTCTGCTGTGTCATACAGCCGCAAAGACCGATAATCATATCGGGTTTAAGTTTTTTTATCGGTTTCAATGCACCTGCATTACCGTAAACTCTGTCTTCCGCGTGTTCGCGGATAGCACAGGTATTATATAAAACAAAATCAGCAGTTTCGGGCGAATCTGAAAATTCATAGCCCATCTCCCTTAGCATACCCTGTAATCTTTCGCCGTCGGAAACATTACCCTGGCAACCGTAGGTGTGCACGAATGCCTTTGGCGGAGAATCAGGGAAGCGCGAGGAAAGTACGGTTTGCACCAATTCTGTATATTCTTTTTGTTTATCTAATTCTGTCTGTGAAACAGAAAAATTATCCATTTTCAATTTTATCTTCTTCCTTTACGGGATTTTCTGAAATACTTATAAGTTTTTTTAATCTGTGATTGACTGCAGAACGGCTCATTTTTGGGGTACACATTTCCCCTATCTCTCTTAAACTTGAGTCGGGATTTTCAATTCTTAAAAGAGCCACCTGCTTTAAATCTTCGCTGAGAGACTGAAACATACCGCTTGATTTAATTTTTTCAATGGCACTGACTTGATCAAAAGACGCATAAACCGTTCGGGACAGATTGGCATTTTCAAAATTATTCCGTCTGTTAGTGAGATTGCGGACATCTTTATAAATTTTAATGTTCATAATCTCCATTGCCGCCATCTGAGCGCCCATCATTGTAAGAAGGTCTTCAATGGATTCGCTGTCCTTAATGTAAATTACATTAACATATCTTCTTACCATATGTTTTGCCTTGATACCGTAGTCATTAAGGATTTTCATAAGGTCAAGACTAAGGGCTTTATAGGGTACCACAAATTCAAGATGATAACTTTTATTCGGATCACTTGCCGTACCGCAGGATAAAAACACACCTCTTAAAAATGCCGCGTCACAGCAGTTTGCATTCTCCTCATACGAAAGAGTGTCGTTGGAAAGATTTCCTCTGTCGATTCTTCGGACTCTTTCCGTACCTGTACAGGAAAACACGGACAGAACTTTTCTCCTTGTTTCATCACCAACAAAAGATGCAGTATATTTTCCTGCATTTGAAACACTCAGTTCAGCCTTCAAACCGCAGGCATCTTCAGCCAACGACAAGTATTTATTTGCTACATTTGCATTATCGGTCATAAGCGAGATATCCGAAACAGTAAATGAACGTCCGAAAAGAAACATTCCGTATGCCATTGCATGTACGCAGCAACTGGGCATATTTTCAATTTTTATCAGTTCATCTTTAATATCTGCTGAGAATGACATATATGCCCTCCTGACTGTTAATTTTTTATATCGCGATGAGTTATATAAACATTATAATTCTTCTCTTTTAACATTTCATACAATCTTTCGGCGAATGTGACACTTCGATGGTGACCGCCTGTACACCCTACAGCAATCACGAGTTGACTTCTGCCTTCTTTGATGCACTCGGGAACAGCGAAAGAAACAAGAGAATGAATAAGGTTTTCATATTCCGCTGCAGAAGAATTGCTCATTACAAAATTCCGTACCTGTTCATCAACACCTGTAAGTTCTTTAAGTTCAGAAACATAAAAAGGGTTAGGCAAAAATCTGACATCAAAGATATAATCTGCATCCTTCGGGATTCCGTGTTTAAAGCCGAAAGACATACAGTGAATATTCATTTGTTTGTTCAGGTTTTCGCAAAAGAGTGATATTATTCTATTTTTGCACTCAGAAACAGACAAATCAGAAGTGTCAAGAACAAAATGTGCCATACCCTTAATAGAAGAAAGTGCAGTTTTTTCACTGACAATGGCACTGCTGAGTGTATCATCTATCCCTTTCATTAAAGGATGTATACGCCTTGTCTGTTTATATCTGGACAACAGTACATCTTCGGAACAGTCAAGAAAAAGAATCTTGGAACTTACCGACATTTCATTAAGGCGTAAAGAAGCGATTCTGAGTTCCTCCGCAGTAAGATCTGCTCTGACATCGGTAACTACAGCAATTCTTTCGTGTTCACCCGATTCTTTAAGAAGTTCAGCAAAGACAGGTATCAGTTTTGAAGGAAGATTATCGATACAAAAATAACCGATATCTTCCAAAGCATTCATTACACAGGATTTACCGGCACCTGAAAGACCTGTAACGATTATAAGTTCCATACATTCTCCGTCATATGAATTTAATTTCCGTTTCGAGTTCAACAGAAAACTTCTCTTTTACTGTCTTCTGACAGAATTTTATAAGATTTACAACATCGGCTGTTGTGGCATTGTCATAATTGATAATGAAGCCTGCGTGCTTTACAGATACCATAGCACCGCCGATTCTTTTACCTTTAAGTCCGCTTTGTTCTATAAGAGCACCTGCAAAGTAACCTTCGGGACGTTTAAAAACACTTCCTGCACTGGGGTATTCAAGCGGCTGCTTAGTCTTACGCCTTGAAATAATATCCTGCATTGTTTTGTTGATAGTATCTTTATCGCCCTTTTCCAAGCGAAAAACCACTCCGGTAATAACATACCCACCGTCAGAATAAATACTGTGACGATATGAGAAATCAAGTTCACTGTTATCGAACTGACCGTTTTCACCTTTAAGGGTAATATGCCTGCAAAGTTCAATAACGTCCTTCACTTCGCCGCCGTAGGCACCTGCGTTCATAAACGCCGCACCACCCACAGAACCCGGTATACCGTAAGCAAATTCAAGACCTGTCAGCGATTTTGAAAGAGCAAATTTGCATACGGAAGCAACACTTGCACCTGCACCCGCTTCAAAGGTACATTCATCAATTTCTTTTATATAATCAAAATCTTCGCCGATAAATATAACCGCTTTATCTGCAATGCCTTCATCACTGACAAGAAGATTGCTTCCTTTTCCCAACACAAAAATTTCTACATTATACTTATCACATAAATTCAGAACGGTCTTAAGTTCATCATTATCAGCAGGAATAACAAATAACGCAGCAGGACCGCCCGTCTTAAAGGTTGTATACAACCTCATAGGCTCATTTAAACGGTATGATATTTTTCTTTCGTCAAGACTGTTTTTCAATCTGTTCAAAGAATTACCTCCAGAAAATTAATATGTAACAAGAGCCGCGCCGATAATACCTGCATCATTGCCGAGAGTTGCCCGGCAGATTTCTGTTTGTTTCTCCTGCATTTTGCTGTAACGCCACTTAGCAACATATTCTCTCAAAGGTGCAAGTAAAGTTTCGCCTTCGTTGCAGATACCGCCGCCAAAGCAAATCATTTCCGGCTGGAAGGTATTAACTATGTCAGTTGTGCCGACAGCTATATATCTGATGTAGTTATCAACAACATCTTTACCGCATTTATCCCCTGCTCTCATAGCGTCAAATGCGGTTCTTCCGCCCGCGTTATTGATGTCACCGCCGCAAAGTTCCCACATTTTGCTGTCTCTGTTAAACTCCATTGCAGCCTTCGTCTGATTTACAAGTGCAGTAGCCGAAGCGTATCTTTCCCAACAGCCTACTCTGCCGCAGTTGCACTGCTCACCGTCAAACTTAATGGTAATATGGCCAAGTTCACCGCCTGCATCGTTACAGCCGGCAAGAATCTTTCCGTCAAGAACAACGCCGCCGCCGACACCTGTGCCGAGAGTAATTGCTATAAAACTTTTCTTACCTCTGCCTGAACCTGCAAGAGCCTCACCTAAAGCAGCACAGTTTGCATCGTTTTCGATATAAACCTTAACACCGGGTATTTTGTCGTTGATAAGTTTAACTGCAGGTACATGATCAAAATAAAGATTATTAGCATACAATATTACACCGTTCTCTTTGTCACATGAACCGGGTGTGCCTATACCGATAGATTCAACTTCAGAAATATCAATTTTTGCATTTTCACATGCAGCGTAAATACATTTTACAATATCATCAAAAATTTCTTCAGCAGGACGGGGAATGTTTGTTTTTGCTTTGCCGATACCAATAATTTTATAACTGCTGTCAATAACACCTACAGCAATATTTGTTCCGCCTAAATCTACACCAATTTTGTACATAGTAATTCTCCTTAGTTCAGACAATTAAAAATTGCCCCATATTTTAAGTTCTTCTTCCTGAGGTATGATATCATCTGCCATACCAAGGTTGTGCATAAGTTCACGGGCCGCATTGTAACCCATCTTCTTTTGTCTGTTATTCATTGCAGCGACTTCGATTATTACTGCAAGATTTCGTCCCGGTTTAACGGGAACAACGGTATGAGGCACTTTAACACCGAGAATTTCGGTATATTCGTTTTCCATACCCATACGGTCATAGACTTTTTCGCTGTCCCACGGTTCAAGTTCGATAACCATATCTATCTTTTCCGCAAGTTTAACAGCACCCATACCGAAAATACGTCTTGCATTTATAATACCTATACCGCGCAACTCAATGAAGTGTCTTATGTTATCGGGAGCAGAACCGACAATTGTTCTCGCACCGGTCTTCTTGATTTCAACAGCGTCATCGGCAACAAGTCTGTGACCTCGTTTAATAAGTTCAACGGCAGTTTCACTTTTACCGACACCGCTGTCACCCAGAATAAGCACACCCTCACCGTAAACCTCAACGAAAACGCCGTGACGGGTAATGCGCTCTGCAAGTTCAACGTTAAGATAACCGATTACCGCCGCCATAGCGCGGGAGGTTGAGTCATTGCTTAAAAGAACAGGCACGTTATATTTGGGCGCAAATTCGAGAATTTCAGGCGGACACGGCAAGGTTCTTGTGATTATAACACAGGCAGGCTGTCTCATCATAAAACGTTCAACCCTGTCACGTCTCTCTTCGTCAGGATAACTGTTTATGTATTCGACTTCTGTCTTTCCGAAAAAATTTACGCGCTGATTATCAAAAAAGTTTTCATATCCCGAAATGAACAAACCCGGTCTGTTGACATCAGGCGATGAAATAAAAATTTCATCAGGCTCTTTGGGAAGATATAAAGTTTCCATCTGCAAATCCTTAAGGAATTTAGCGAGTGAAACACTGTATTTTGATGGCATAATCCACCTCCGTTATTTTCAGCCGGACAATTAATTACAATGACCGAACATAATTATACCTATATATTATATAATAAAAAAAAGATTATGCCAACAGTTTTTCGCAATAAATTTTAAAAAATCATATGAATTTTACATTAATTTTTTTCAATAAAGAATAACAGGCAGTAATTTTACCGCCTGTTATATAATGACACGTGCTTTTTCTTCACGTTCTT
The DNA here is from genome assembly GCA_045537395.1 of Acutalibacteraceae bacterium. Taxonomy (GTDB): domain Bacteria; phylum Bacillota; class Clostridia; order Oscillospirales; family Acutalibacteraceae; genus UBA6857. The sequence goes on from JAZSPI010000038.1 coordinate 33,070, forward strand.
TTCTTAGTATTGTATCTTTTTCCAGAGGAATATCACATTCAAAACTGAACTTCATCATAGCGTGATTTGCAGATTCAATTACTTCACCGTCGGAATTTCTCAAGCCCTTAGCATAAACTCTGAAAGGCTTTTCTCCGACCGGCATTACCTCAAGTTCTTCGTCAGCAAAAAATCTGTTTCTCTGAGTGCAATAGGCTATCCCGTTTTCATATTTGTCAACTACAGCCACAACATCCCATTCTCTGTTATATCCGCCTTTATAACTGATATTGGCATCTTCGGAAGGATCGCCGAAAAAGAATCCGGTGCAATAATCACGGTAACTGACACGTCGCATTTCATCAAATATCCACTGTTCGAGCTTATAATCATCAGACGGATTTTCAAAGTAGCCGTCGATGGCTTTACGGTAAGCATTTGTGACAACTGCAACATAGTATTCAGATTTGGCTCTGCCTTCAATCTTGAAACTTGTGATGCCTGCTTTTATCATTTGCGGAATATGCTCGATCATACACATATCCTTCGAGTTAAGGATGTATGTTCCGCCGTCACCTTCATATACAGGGAAATACTGTCCCGGTCTCGTTTCTTCCATCAGAGAATATTTCCAGCGACAAGGTTGTGCGCACTCTCCCCTGTTTGCATCCCTGTTAACAAGATAGTTAGAAATCAGACAACGGCCTGAAAAAGAAACACACATTGCACCGTGAACGAAGCACTCTATATCCATATCATACGGTATATTGGCTCTGAGTTGTTCTATTTCAGTCATGCTCAATTCTCTTGCAGTAACAATTCGCCTTGCACCAAGATTGTAAAAAGCATTGGCTGCAGCATAGTTCACTATACCTGTCTGGGTAGAGATATGGATTTCAATACCCGGAGCGTATTTTTTAGCATAGTCAAGAACTCCCATATCGGAAATTATAAGAGCGTCAACTTCGGCTTTAACAGCGTCTTTTAAAAAATCTGGAAGAAGTTCAAGTTCACCGTTTCTCGGAAGCACGTTACAGGTGAGATAAACTTTTACCCCTCTTTCATGGGCATAGGAAACTGCACTACAAAGTTCGTCATTGTCGAAATTTGTAGGGGCAGCGCGCATTCCGAAAACGGTTCCTCCGAGATAAACTGCATCAGCACCGTATCTTATCGCCGCTTTAAGTCTTTCCATATCCCCTGCCGGTGCCAGAAGTTCCGGTTTTTTTATAAATTCTTTCATTTTATTCTCCATCATCCGCCGTAAAGGACTTTTTCTGTATTAGCCTGATGCTCACTTGCAGTTGCAGCAAGGAAAATTTCACCCTTATCGTTATGGCAGAAGAAATGATAATCGGTTTCTGCGGGATATAATGCTGCTCTTATTGCAGCCGCACCGGGATTACATATAGGTCCGGGAGGTAACCCCTGATTGCTGTATGTGTTATAGGCATTAAGATAAAGATTATAATAAAAGTCTGATAAGATGTCGAACTCCTTGAGTGAAAGCACATAATCCTTGGTTGAGTTCATATCAATCGACGGATAAGTTGCCTTATCTTTCAGACGGTTATGAATTACTGACGAAATATCGTCCATCTGTGTTGTATCTTTTGCCTCACGCTGAATTATTGATGCAATTGTAATTACTTCATCAACAGACATATCCAGTTCCTTGAGTCTGTCATCATATTCTTCTTTCCACTTGCTTTCGAAGTTATTGAAAAGTTTTTTGATAACCGAGCCTGCATTCTCACCGATGAAAAAGTCATAAGTATCAGGGAAAAGGTAGCCTTCGGCTTTCAGATAGCGTCCGTTGACAGTATCAATCTCGCTGATATAATCGTACTGCTCTCCCGTAATTCCAAGATTTGCATAGAGTTTTTCCGCTTCACAGACACCGTATTTTTCAATTTTTTGGAAAATCTGAGCAATAGTCCAGCCCTCAGGGAATGTAAGACGCACAGTATCCTTATATCCGCTTGAAGAAACCATAATCTCTTCCAATATGCTTTCAATACCCATTTCAGCATTGAGAAAATAAGTGCCGGGAGAATATTTGATTCTGACGGTTTCATATATTCCGTCATCATTCTTCACTGTAACCTCGTCATAATGACGGAATTTGCAGAAGATATTTGTTATAAGAGGCTGCTTTATAAGGCCTGAATCTTTAATAATTTCAAAAACTTCCTCATACTCAGTAACCTCAGGAGGAATATACACAGAAATGTATTCATTACTTCCGCTTTTGTCAATGACGAGAATATCATTGATTGTTGTCATAGCAACCGTAGATGCAGTTACTGTAAGAATTGAAATAAATATAACACAAACACAGGCAACAAGAACAGAATTGACGAAATTATATCTTTTTTTCATCGTTGCCTTCTTTTTCTGTTCCGGAGTCAGTTTTCCGTTTTGACTATTGGCTGTGTTGTTAACGGGTGTACTTCTGTTAATAACGGGAGCGGTTTTAACCTGATTCTGCTTTTGCGCACCAAGGTCGATACGTACTGTCGGTTCGTGAGCAGGCGCAACTTTTTTTGTGGCAGGCGGATTTACTCTGTGCGGCGGAGTTTCACTTTTCTTCTGAATTGATTCAAAGTATTCTCTGCCTGTTACCTCCTTGACAGCGGGTTCCTGTTTCTGAGGAACTGAAGGCATTATATCTGGAATCAGAGAAGCCTCTTCAGGTAAATGAACCTGGAATTTTTTCGCTTTAGGCTGACTCATTCCGCTTGTAACAGGTTTAGGTCTGCCGAGGGTAGACTCAACATTGACACTGAAATCTCCAAGGGAGTTCTGTCTATTAATCTGAGGTGGTACAGATGCAGGGTTTCTGTTAACCGGTACTGCATCTTCATTACGGAAACGATCATCCATATTAAATCCTCCTTCATTTTAATTCGTATATTTGTTTGTCGGTTATAATCATATCAACCATTATGTCATATTCACCGCAAGGTAATTTTTCACATAAACATTCTTCGTAAGTCAATCCTATGGTACTGCCTTTAAAATTACTCAAAAAACGGTCATAGTAACCTCCGCCATAGCCGATGCGGCATCCCGATAAATCAAAGGCGAGACCGGGCACAAAGCAAATGTCACTATCGCCGAAAACGGCCTTTTCACATGCGGACACATCCGGTTCCTTCAAAGAAAACGCACCGTCGGTAAGACTCTCAGATATGTCTTCGATAAAATAAAATTCCATTATACCCTTTGTGTCTGTACATTTGGGAAGAGCAACTCTTTTTCCGCCGGACAAAGCAGACTCAATAATCTTATGCGTGTCCGCCTCCGAACCTACTGAGTAATACACAAAAACCGTTTCAGCACTTTTATATAAATCCGTTGAACAGATTTTTCTGAAAATACTTTCGTCTTTCTCGGCAGATTTGACCTGCTTACGCACAGACGAGTATTTTTTTCTTAAAAGGTTCTTTTCTCCGTTCATCTGCTCTGTATGGCACTGCGGATTTCTGAAGCCCTTGCTTCTCCGGAAAGAGCCGCAACGATTTCGAGTCCGAAATCGACAGCAACACCGACACCTTTTGCAGTAATGATATTACCGTCACGAACAACATATTTATCACTGATAACAGCACCTTCAAGATCTTTTTCAAAACCCGGATATGCTATTGCTTGTTTACCGCGAAGTAAACCTTTGTGTCCGAGAACAGACGGTGCGGCGCAGATTGCACAAAGTAATTTATTATTCTCATTGGCAAAATCAATTGCCTTTTGAACAGTTTCACAATTTTCAAGATTAAGCGTTCCGGGCATACCTCCGGGCAAGATAACTGCTTGAAGATTATCATCAAGAGTGACATCATCCTCTGAGCAGTCCGCATGAACTTTTATCCCATGTGAGCCTTCAACAATGAGAGAAGAAATGCCCACCGTTTTCAGTTCAATGCCGGCTCTTCGTATCATATCAACAGCAGCGAGAGCCTCAACTTCCTCAAATCCGTTTGCAAGAAAACAATAAATCATAACAAACCTCCTTAATCAAGGGCAATATTCATATAAATATCCCCTGTAATTTTTTGGTTAAAATCTTTGTCGGCAGAATATATCATACCGAATTTATTTTTTTCACATTTACAGAAATCGCTTAAATCATAGGGAGATATAATCTTAGTCCCCTCTTTGAGAACAGACATAAGTTTATTTGTGTTTTCAATAAAATTTTCTTCTGAACTGACATATTCAAGAATTTCAGTTCTGTCTTTATTAATAATAAAATAGCTGTCAGTGGAATTTCGGAAAATCTTATAGCCTGCAAATTTGAGACAAGACAGCGCGTATTTGTATGTGTCTCCGGCGTAATCCAAAAAAGCAGGTGCACAAATTTTTCTCATTGAAATAAATTCATCAATCTCTGTTATCTCTTCATCACAAGCCAAATTTCCGCTATTTTCTGTCACGGCAGAAAAATTACTCATAAGTGTTTCAAAACCGAATTTTCCGTAATAACCGTAAAGGCCTTCATTTGCGGGTACCAATGCTATAAAACTTATACCTTCATCGCGGATATATTTCTGTGCTTCGAGGATGAGTTTAGCCATTAAGCCTTTACCCCGGTGTGAGACAGAAGTTGCTGCGGCATATAAATATCTTCCCTCGTAATCCACACCTGCAATATTCACCGAACACTTAAGAAGATATAAAGCAGAAACAACTTCATCCTTTTCAATCTCTGCAAAACATTCTGCAGGCAGATAACCGTAATCAAACAAAAGATTTATATATTCTTCACTATCACCGAAAACATCTGCCCAGAGTCTCTTCAAAGACAGACTATACTCGTTTACATTAATCAGCATTAATCAACCACGCCTCAAACTTTTCAGATATTATTTCGGGATGATATGAAAGTTTGGCTTTTCTTAAGTTTTCAAGACCAAGATCATCTTCCCTGTCAATATACTTATAACCCGACAGTTCGTTCGCAACAAACTGCTGGTTAATCATCGGATAGGCACCTCTGATATCAGAAAAAGCCTTTTCAAAATGTACACAAAAAGTGTCACTTCTTATCTGTGCTCCAAGGGCGAAAGCAATGACCCTGCCGTCAACTCTTAACACGGCACCTTTGCAGTCGAGGGCATCAAAATTTTCAAACACACGTCTTATTATTCTGAGTTCTTTCTCAAGATCTTCAGAATAGAGGCTGCCGCTTGACTGAATCCATTCTACATTCATATTAAAGCATTCTTCAAGATTTTCCGTGGTCATACTTTCATACGACCAATTGTAATTTTTCTTGAAAAATGATATATGATTTCTCTTAGGCTGATATTTTTTTCCTGTGAGATTGATAAGGTCTTCACTTCTGTAGATGTAATCACCGCTGTCTCTGTCATACTTTATATCAAACATATCGCCGTAAAGTATTTCAAGTTCTTCGGCTTCTTTTTTGCCCATACCAAAAAAGTAACAAGGTGATTCCATACTCTTCATATCATCAATAATCAGGGAATTAACTGATTTAATATCACCTTTACCGACAGGATAGCAGTATCCTATTGAGTCTCCCGTAAAGCAGCGTGTAACAAGAAATCCGCCTACGTCGGCAATTTCGAGACGCATCTTTGCTGTATAGGAAAAGATGTTTGAAAAAGAGTATTCACAAGTAAGGTCATCACGGGCAGATAAACATTCTTTAACCCATAATTTATCGCTGATTTCAGGCTTATGAAAATCAATCATTGCAAAGAAGTTTCCTTTCAACTGTTCGGCAAACCGCATCAGAAATATATTCGACAGTAAAAGGTTCGCCATTTTCACCGCATTTTATAATTTCCCAACCTAATTTTTCTGCAGCATATACTGCAGCCTTGTGGCAGGAAACAAGATATTCAACATCTCTTTCATGAACGTCTTTCTTATTTTCATCACCGGAATAACGTTTGAGAAGGAGTTTCTGTGATATATCAACAGGCATATCAAGATAAATTACACAATCAGGTTCGGGAACACCGATTTTGTTGTATTCAAAATCAAAAAGCCATTCAAGATAAGCATCCCATTCATTTTCGGGGAGTTTAGTCATCTGATGGGCAGCATTCGAGGTGGTATATCTGTTTGCGACAGTGATTTTGTCTGAATCGTACTCCTTCTGCCAATGCTTTTTAAAACTTGCATAACGGTCAACTGCATAAAAAGTTGAAGCCGCAAAAGCATTTACATCAGAAGGTTTATCTCCTAATTCTCCGCCAAGATACATTTTTACAAGAGTACTTGAACTGTCAGAATAGAAGGGCAAATCAAGATTATATATTCCGTAACCCTTCCTTTTGAGATAGTCGGACAGAAGTTCAGCCTGAGTTGCCTTTCCGCTTCCGTCAAGTCCTTCGATAACAATCATTCTTCCCATAAGGCACCTCTTAATAAGTGAGAATCACAGCAAAAATTACAAGTGTTTCATCTTTGCTGTCATTTGAGATTGAATGTTCCTGTCCGGACAAACAGATGCAACTGTCACCTGCGTTAAGAATTTCAATCTTACCGTTATCGTTATATGTAGCAGTGCCTTTTATAATATAAAAGATTTCTTCTTCGTTTTCATGTATGTGTGCACCGATAGAGCAACCGGGTTCAAGAGTAATAGTGGCAACAAGTCTCGAAGCGCCTTCATATTCGCCTTTATCAAAAACATTTTTAATAACAGCCTGTCCGTTTCCGCCGCGCATCTGCACTTTGATATCTGAAGTCATATCTGCATTTCTTTTAATCATAATTCGTACTACCCCTATTTTATCATTTTGATATTCCAAATGATTATAGCAAGTATTTGCATTTTTATCAATCTTTTTTTATTAATTTTTTCTTTAAGTTTACTTATTTTTCTATTTAGCACCTAAAACAATTGACAAAAAGGGATTAATAACTTAAAATGTTATGGTAAATATGTTGAAACAGGAAGTGATAGCATGGCAAAACCCGGCGTTTATCTCATAGGCATTTCTGACTGTGATGAAAAGGTTTGTGCGGCAGCCGGCAGAATCTCCACTCAGGAAGGTACTGCGCTCGAAATTTTTGACAAATCACAGGATAAAGAAAGAAACACCAAACTTATTGGCAAAGTCACAAAATCAGGACATACATCAACAATTGAGCATGTCTTTTTTAATCTCGCTTTTGAAAATGTATCTGTAGTTGTGGAACAATTCCTTATTGAATTCAGACTCGCATCATTTACCGTTAAATCGCGCCGCTATGTTGACTTCGGTACAGCAGGGTATTTTATGCCTGAATTTAAAAGTGAAGATGACAAAAAACTTTTCACCGAAACCGTAGACAGCCTTTTCAATGCGTATATTGCCTTGACAGATAAAAGTATACCTAAGGAAGATGCACGTTTCGTTCTCCCCTACTGTTTTTACAGTAACTTCCTTTGCTCACTCGGCGGCAGAGAACTTATCAATCTTCTCAACGCCATGATTTACGGCAGAGGCAAAAAAATAAAAGAGATACACGAATTAGGTTTATCACTTTATGAACAGTGCAAAGAAAAAACACCCGGCATTTTCTCTGATTTTGAATTAAGAGGAGAAAAATATTCAGATGAAATTAATCTTCAATTAAATTTTTCTGAAGAAAAATCGAAAGATGATAAGACAGAATTATGTGATATCCTTTCATATACTCCTAACGGTGAAAAAAATATTGCAAGAACTTTTCTTATTGAAAAATATAATTACTCACTTTCACAGATAGATAAGATTGTCAACGATAAAGAAAACATCCGTACAATTTTAAGTGCCGTAACAAAATCATCAAGACCGAGAGCACTCGAAAGTTTCAACTGTACGGTAAGGTTCAACAAAGTCTCTCTTGCCTGTATTACTCATTTCGCAAGACACAGAATGCAGAGCATTGCCATTCCCGAACTCATTCTTGCTGACAGAGAAAATTATGTGATTCCCGAAACAATAAAGGCTGACAAAGAGGCTTACGGTATATACTGCAAATGCTTTGAAAAAATGGAGAATCTTTACTGTGATTTCAAAGAGAAGGGGTACGGTGTATCTACGCTTGTTTATCTCGTTCTCAGCGGCAATACTCTTGACATCGTAACTACAATGAATGCAAGAGAACTTATGCTTTTCATGAAACTCCGCAGTTGTACAAGAGCACAATGGGAAATACAGGAATATGCAGTTGACTTCCTTAAAAAACTTCGTAAAATTGCACCTGAACTTTTCTCGTTCTACGGTCCGAGTTGTTATGCTGCAGGAGCTTGTCCTGAAGGAAGAATGACCTGCGGAAGAGCATCGGAGATAAAAGAGATTTTCAAATCATTATAAAATACTGACTCGACACCGAAAAGGTGCCGAGTCGATTTTTATATATCAGTTTGATGAAGAAACCGAAACAGAGACAGAAGCCTGCGACGCCATAACACAGTCAATGGCAAGTACCACACCCAAAGCAACAATCTCATCACTTTCACTTTCGATGTCGAGTTCGTAACAATCGCCCCAGGTCATCCACTGTTTGTTTATGGCAACTATTTTTCTTCCGTTTTTAGTTATATCATAGTCGTGGGCAAAAAAATCACCGTTAATCTCCCAGCCGAGACCTTCAATGGTGTATTTTGGTCTGAACAAAGAAAACTGTTTAACGATTTCAGCAATCTCCGTGCCATTAATATATACAAAATAGCGGGGCAGAAAACTGAAAACTTTCTGGGCTATAAAAGCAACCTCTTTGCCTTGCATGTCAGAAACATGAAGTTTTTTTCCGAGAGAGATGAACTCTCCTTCAATCTGATATTTTTCTCTGCCCTGTTCATCAAATACTTTGAATTTATCTTTCCAGGAAAATACTTTTTGCTTAATGTAGAGTTTCATATCTTATCCTCCTTTTTTATATTCATATTTTAACATTATATATTTTGGTCTGTCAAGAAAATTCCGTTAAAATATCATCGGCTCTATCTGCTTTCCTTCCAGTGCATAGAAAGCCGCTTCAAGCACTCTTTCGAAATCACAAACAATGGAATACGGTTTATTTACAAAATCATCCTGTCGCATAGGTATAAAATAGTAATTCTTATAATTCAGCAATACACCGATGTTTTTTGCAGATGATGAGAGTGCATCGTTTGTTGAAACTCCGATTAAAACCGGTTTCTGATTACGAAGATGCGATTTTACGGCAAGAGTTACAGGTGTATCGTATATACCTGATGCAAGTTTTGCCAGAGTATTGCCTGTACAAGGCAGGACAATCATCAAATCTGTCATTTTCTTAGGACCTATAGGCTCTGCATCTTCAAGGGTTTTTATCACTTTTTTACCCGTGAGATTTTCTATGGTATCAATAAAATCTGCAGCTTTACCAAACCTCGTATCTATTCCCGATGCGTTAAAGGACATTATAGGCAAAACATCTATTCCTTCGGAAAGAATATATTCCAATTGTGTAAGAGATCTTTCAAATGTACAGAAAGAGCCTGTAAGTGCATAACCAAAGGTAAGTTTAT
>JAZSPI010000069.1:0-6156 GCA_045537395.1 Acutalibacteraceae bacterium
ATAAACGTGGTTCATGGGAAGAATGGACATTGTTGACTGTTCCGGTCCGAGGAATTCAAGAAGTCCCTCTACATTGGAAGCAAAATTGAAATGAGTGAGCATAACACCCTTGTTTGTTCCTGTGGTACCTGAAGTGAACACAATAGCTGCAAGCATATCGCCTGTGATTTCAGCATCGATGAAGCGTCTGTCACCTTTTTCAACGAGAGCCTTACCCATTTCAGCAAGTTCGTCAACAGTAAGGAATTTGCCGCCGTCGGCTTTAGCACCGGGAGTCATATTGAAGGCATACTGACAGCGTTCATCCTGCTCCATATGGAAAGCAGCGGTTTCCTTGTAGTTTTTGCTATGACAGAGAGCAACAGCGTCACCCTTTGAAATGAGCATACTGATGTCTTTATCGGAAAGTTCCTTATCGATAGGAACCGCAACACCGCCACCGCATACAATAGCATAATACACAACAATCCAGTTGTAAGAGTTTTCACTTACAATTGCGATGTGCTTTCCGCCAAGGCCGAGTTCATAAAGAGCCGTACCTACGTATCTTACTCTGTCGTGGAACTCTTTAACGGTATAGCAGACGTCCTTCTTTTTGATTTTTTCCACAACTGCAATTCTGTCTCCGAAGGCTTCACTTCTTATAAACATTTCTTTAATTGTCTCCGCAGAAACCATATTGTAGAGTCTCGTTCTGATTTTAACGATTTCTTTCATTTCTTTCTTGGTAAACTGAACTGTCATTTTCAATCTCCTTAGTTTTTCTTTTCTTAGTGTATTTATTCTGAGCACATATCGAGAAGTTCTCCGACGGTAATGTCGGGATTATCAATACCTGCAAGGACTACCTTCACAGCGTTCTGATGAAGAGCCTGAATCTGTTCTTTATCAGAAAGTTTGACGCGGTACATATAATTGAGGTTTATACCCTTATCAACAGGATCCGGGGAACAAATTACATAAAGCGGAGTAAAATATCTGCCCAGGTCATAAGTTTTGAAATCCATCTTAAGACCGTGATCACCTAAGTCAAAAGGCACGGGAATCCAGGAGAACATAAGACTTGCAGGTCCCTGAATAAGATTATAGTTATACATATCTCTGGACATATCGCGTGCTTTGATGTAGGGATACTCCGAATGGCGGTAAAGTTGAGTTCTGACATAGGTGTATTCGTTGACACCGTCAGCAAAGGTTTTATCTTCGTCAATAATTGTACGCACCTGTATGGGCTGAGTAAGACAACCACTCATGTTCTTTTCTTTAATTGTTGAGCGTTTGGAACATGTGGCCATCATGAACACATCTTTGGTGCGGTAATTAATTGCAGAACAGTGACAGCGAAGAGCAAACATAAACAGGCTTTCCGGTGCTATACTGTTTTTGATACAGTAATCAAAAATCTTCTCTGCTTCCTCAGGACCTATATGCCCGTTAATCATTTTGCATTTGTCATAAATCGGATTATAGGCAGCGGGAACACGAAGATTAGGATCCTTTTTCTTCTTTCTTGACTTTTCAAGAAAAGCAGGACCGTGAACACCGGCATAAAAAGGCTCTCCGCCCTTAGCAAAGTATTCCTTATAGAATGTCTCATGCCTTTTCATCTTCTTTTCGTTTGTAAGTCTGATTAGTTCTTCCTTGATATAATCTTCATAAGAAGAAAGAGGAGCAGGCATTTCAGTACCGTAATAAAGATGTCTGTAAACAGCAATAAGGTCAAAATAGAAAATCATTGAGCCGATGGCATCCATATTAAGATGACTGACATTAAAATAAATTCCGTTAGTGCCGTTGGCATTTTTAAAGAAGTAAATTCTGAAACATTCATCTTTAAGGAAATAAACGGGCTTTTGGGCATCCTCTTCAAAAAATGCCTGTTGCTGCTGTTCGTCACGGAAATACTTGCAGGGTACTTTGTTCATTTTAAAGGAAGGTAAAAAATACTGTTTTATGTCTTTTCCTTCTTTTTTAAATCTGAGACGCAAGGAATCATTTCTTTCAAACTCAATATTAAGTGCTTTGGTGAGAACATCAAAATCCATATCCTCATCAACAGAGAAAGATGTAGGTATCTGGGTAAGTTGTTTACTGAAACTGTACTTTACCATAAGATACATTGTCTGCTGTGAAGGAATAAGGTCATAGCATTCATAAGGTATATTTTTTTTCATATAATTACGCCTGCCTTTCCATCAAAATTCAATTTATATGATAACAAAAACCGCATCAAAAGTCAATGATTTTTGCTTAAATATACGTTACACTTTGTTAGAAACACATCACCGTGATGCTAAACTTAAAGTTTGTTTTTTAGATTTGTTAATAAACCGTTACAAATGAAAAACTACTGCTTTTTTCGCAGTAGTTTCCGTATTCAATTTCTGCCTGAACCGCGGCGGGAATAACCGCCTCCGTGTTTAGAATCAGAATTTCTTTTCAAATCTGTCATCTTTTCATCGCTGACCTGTTTAAAACGTGCCATCATATCCTCAAAAGACATTGCTTCATTGTTTTGCTTCGGCTGTCCCTGCCACACATTTGCACGAGCAGGCTTTTCAGTTTTACGCGAAGGGCGGAAATTATCTTTTTTAGGTGCCTCTTCGGCTTTTTTTATGGAAAGGCTGATTTTTCCCTCTTCAGAAATGCTGAGAACCTTTACCTTTACATCCTGTCCCTCTTTAAGAAAATCTTTTATATCTTTGACAAAATTGTTGGATACTTCGGAAATATGTACCATACCGCTTTTTCCGTCAGGAAAACTGACAAAAGCCCCGAACGCTGTAAGACCTGTTACTTTACCTTCTAAAATCGCGCCAACTTCAAGCATAAAAAGACTGAATCCTCCTAATATTATTCACCGAAAGATGAATTATAATATACCTTTTCACCCGGTTTACAGTAACCGTATTCTTCACGGGCAATTTTTTCAAAATATGCCTGGTGATTTTCCTCTTTAAGGGTTTCAGAAATCTCTGCGCTTTCTTCGCTTACTGAAGTTGCAATGCTTTCTGCTTCAGCGGCTTCGCGGTTATATTCGGCTGCACGGACATAGTTCGTCACACACTGTGAAAAAAGCAGTGTTATCATAACTATAGCAACAAAAATCATTACTAAATGAACTCTTTTTATTTCCGTTTTTTTCGCTTTTTTTGCTTCGTTAAAACTTCTGACTGCCAAGCAGATTCACCCCTTAAAAAATTCAGCGTAAAAATCTATATACACCTATTATCTATTATACAGATTTGTTTTTATTTTTCAAGAGGATTTTACGAATATTACAAAGTTTTTTTGAAAATACCGGTATATTTTTCTCTTTGAAAAGTCCACCACTAAACTTTGACATTCTGCTTTTCAGAAATCCCCATATTTTCTTTGCGACATTGAACAAAGGTCTTGTTAAAAATGATATTATTTTTCTCACTCTGCCAATATGAGCAGACAGATTTTTCACAATATATCTGCCGAAAGAAAAATGGAAAGCCATCCCTCCGAAAAGTTCCGCAAGCATCAGATTAAATCTTACCTGTCCGGAGTTATAAAGCACCATAAAGAAAAAAGAAATAACAGCCGAAACAAGAAAAAAGGTTGTATCAAAGAACACATACACACTTTTTCTCTCGCCGAAAATCATACGGATAAAACTTATCACATCATAAAGTATGCCGAGTATAACTCCGCAGCCTACAGCCTTGAAAAACACCGTTACCTGATTTATAAGCGGTTCGGAATAATTCATCGGAACACCTTTGAAAAGAAAGAGGTACTCTTGGGCTGATTATCAAGATATACCAGAGAAGAAATCTTCCCTTCAATCGAAAGGTCTCCCGTATCAATATTCAGCACACTGATATGTAATTCCTCGCCCTTGATTGTCAGTTCTCCGTAATCAGTATAGGCAGTTATAAGATTCTCATCAAATGAATCCACATCCGTTACTCCGCTCACAGTCAGTTGGCTTCTGTCTTTAAGTATAAGACTGTGGGGCATTTTAATCTTATTTTCGGTCATAAAAAAACCTCCTTTGGAAAAGTTTATTCCGAAAGGAGATTTTATATTCTTATGTCTTACAGGATTTCATACATAAGACCTGCATCGTTTTTTGTAGCGTGTTCCGTAACAACAAGTACGCGGGCTCTGAGAAGATTTTCACCCATCTGTATTTCTATTACATCGCCGACCTTTACGTCATAAGAAGCCCTTGCTACCTTGCCGTTTACGGTTACGTGCTTTGCATCGCACACTTCATTGGCAATAGTTCTGCGCTTAATAAGACGTGAAACCTTAAGATATTTGTCGAGTCTCATTTTTACCACCTAAAAATTCAGGACTGCTCCGAAGAACAGTCCGAATAAGCTGAATTACAATTATTTAACAGCGTTCTTAAGAGCTGCGCCTGCCTTAAAGGAAGGAATCTTTGCTGCTGCGATTTCGATAGCTGCGCCTGTCTTGGGATTGTGACCTGTTCTTGCTGCTCTTTCTTTAACTTCGAATGTACCGAAGCCGATGAGCTGAACTTTTTCACCCTTAACGAGTGCTTCTTCGATAGAAGCGATAACTGCTGCGAGAGCCTTGTCAGCGTCTTTCTTTGAGATTTCAGCCTTTGCTGCAACTGCATTAATTAATTCAGTTTTATTCATTTTTGTTTTCCTCCAAAAATATGATTTATTTTTCCACGGGATTAGTCCCGATTGGATACTATGTTTTTCTTTGCCTGAATCCAGAGTTTGTCCAGTTCCTCAATAGTGGAATTTTTCATATTGATGTTTCCTTCGGCGGCAAGTTTTTCAACTTCAAGAAAACGGGTAATGAATTTTTCGGTTGAAAGATTCAACGCTTCTTCCGAATCAACATCAATAAACCTTGCCACATTGACACAGGAAAAAAGAAGGTCGCCGAACTCTTCGGTTATATCCTCTTTCACACCGGACTTCATCGCCTGTTTAAGTTCGGCAATTTCGCTTTCGAGTGCTTCAAAGGCACCGTCAACATCATCCCAATCAAAGCCTGCTTTTTTAGCCTTTGACTGAATTTTCTGACTTCTCATAAGTGCGGGAAGTTCTTTCGGAACCTTCAGCATTGAAGATCCCTGGGTTTTCTGTCCTTTGCTCTTACGCTTTATATCATCCCAATTGCTGAGAACTTCATCAGTGCCGTTTACCTTGACTTCACCAAAAACGTGAGGGTGACGCTCAATAAGTTTTTTGCATATTCCGTCGCAGACATCGGAAAAACAGAAAGAACCGATTTCCTTTTCGATCTGTGCGTGAAAAACAACCTGCAGAAGAACATCACCGAGTTCTTCCTCGAGTAAGGTTTTATCATTTTTGTTTATGGCTTCGATAACCTCATAGGTTTCTTCAATGAAATCCTTTTTTATGCTTTCGTGTGTCTGTTCAGCGTCCCATGGACAACCGCCGGGAGCACGAAGAACAGCCATAATATCAAGCAGGTCATCGATGCCGTATCTGTCTTTGAAAGTAAAATTTTCCATTTCCTTTACCTCATTGTTTCTATTTTACCCTAATAATCCAAATTTTGCAAGGACTTTTGCAATTTTTTCTCCTTTCGGAAGCATTTCTATGTCATCTTTCACAATTCCTTTAAGTAAAAGTATGGAAATTGCATAAAAGACTGCACCGACACCTACTGCTATAAGGGTTGTAAGGCGACTTTCAATAGAAAGAACGTCCACTAAAAGGTAGTTTGCGCCCCATGCACCCACACCGCACATAAGAGCAGCAAGGAAGGGTTTGAAGAAAACAGAGACAAAATCAAGTTTTACTCCCGTAGTACAGGTAAGCCTTACAAGGTTTATGCTGATCATCACAAGATAGCATACCGTTGAACTTATGCACGCGCCCTTTATGTTTACCGAAGGAATGGAAATAAGTACAAAATTCATAACAACCTTGATTACACCACCGATAAGCATAGTTACAATGGGTACTTTGGTTTTACCGATAGCCTGAAGCATATTTGTAAGAGGAGAAGCAAGAGCAAACAAGGGAATAGCCAGACCGTAAACAAACATCATCGGTGCAGCCACCTCGGGAAGATAGGGATTTTTTGCACCGTAAAGAAGCAGAAGTATGGGCTCAGCAAGAACTGCAATACCGATACCTGCAGGCATTGCAATAAGCATAGCAACTCTCA
>JAZSPI010000035.1:0-26614 GCA_045537395.1 Acutalibacteraceae bacterium
ATACTAATACGGCAGACTAAGGTTGAGTTATAAATCAATATATCAATTCTTATTCCGAAAAATTCGTACTTTCGCATCCGATGAGTCATATATTCACAGCATCCGAAAAGCGGTTTTGGTGACTTTTGCCAAGGACAAAAGTCACTCAGCGAAGCGTATCCCGACCAAATGTTTTATTGAAACGAAAAACGCAATCGGCGTAGAGACGATTGCCCGATATCTTACGGTTTAAATAAAAAAGCAAAACTGTGAGCAAATCACAAAAGTCACTCAGCGAAGCGAATGCCGACTAGCAGTTTTCTTGAAACATAAACCGCAATCGGCGTAGAGACGATTGCCCGATATCTTTCGGTTTAAATAAAAATCAGAACATCGAATTACGGTATCTGAACACTGACTGCTGATTGCAAATTAAGTTTCTATGTGATATAATAAATGTCAATTAAGCACAACAGGTGATTTTATGAAAAAAATATCCCGAAATCTTATTGTTTTTGCTCTCACTCTGTCTCATATTATGTGTATTGCAGTTGCATATAACTACAGTCAGATGCTCTGCGGTATCGAGCATCAGGGCTTCAGCGCCCCTGCAGAAATCGCTTTTCTTTTCGCTGTGCCTTTCTTGCTTGTAATCGGGGGGTGTTTCACTCTTGCGTATATACTCAATAAAAGAAAATAATCATATGAAAAATATCTTTATCATTAGACAGCAACTCCGAGGATAAAGAAACAAGGTCGCCGGAGTTCAGATATAAGAAAATTACCGTGACTCCATCAAAGGTAAAACAGATTACTTATAAACAGGGGAGAATACTTCTTTAAAATTTTTTTACAAAGTCTTGACATTCCTATTTCCTTGTGATATACTACATCGGACTTAATCGAAGGAAGGTGAAAAATATGTGCAAAAACTGCTCTGTCGGTACTCATATTTCTTCTCCTTTTATTTCTTGCTTTTGTGTTATTGATATTATTTCTTTTAACGGGTAACTTTTTTGTTACCCGTTATTTTTTTGTGTGTAATTTATTGATTTATTAATATATTTGTTATATAATATATAGAAAAATATTATTATGTATAATTATGTTTCAGTTAAAGCAAAAAGGAGTGGTACTAATGAAACATTTACTTAAATTACTCGACTGGTCAAAGGAAGAAATTCTTGAAACTCTCGACCTTGCCGACAAACTCAAGGCTGAAAAGAAGGCGGGTATCAAACATCCTCTTCTTGAGGGCAAAACTCTCGGTATGATTTTTCAGAAATCTTCCACAAGAACAAGAGTTTCCTTTGAAGTAGGTATGTATGACCTTGGCGGTACACCTCTCTTCCTTTCCTCAAAGGATTTACAGATAGGCAGAGGTGAGCCTGTTCAGGATACAGCAAGAGTTCTTTCACGTTTTCTTGACGGTATTATGATAAGAACCTTCGACCAGCAGGAGGTTGAAGACCTTGCAAAGTACGGCTCCATTCCCATAATTAACGGTCTTACGGATTTCTGCCATCCCTGTCAGGTGCTTGCTGACCTTCAGACAATCCGTGAATATAAAGGCTCACTTGAAGGTAAAAAACTTTGCTACATAGGTGACGGTAACAATATGGCAAACAGCCTTATCGTCGGCTGTCTCAAGGTAGGAATGAAAGTTGCAATCGCATGTCCCAAAGGCTACGAGCCCGATGACGGCGTAGTTGAATGGGCAAAGGATAACGGCGACCTTCTTGTTACGGAAGATATCCTCGAAGCCTGCAAGGGCGCAGATGTTCTTTACACAGATGTATGGGCATCTATGGGACAGGAAAGCGAAGCCGCTAAAAGACAGAGAATTTTCAAAAACTATCAGATTAATGACGATGCAGTTAATGCCGCTAACGAAAACGTAATGGTTCTGCACTGCCTTCCCGCACACAGAGGCGAAGAGATTACCGATAAGGTGCTTGAAGAACACGCAGACCAGATTTTCGACGAGGCAGAGAACAGACTTCACGCTCAGAAAGCAGTTCTTGTCAAGTGCTATCTTGACTGATACCGATAATTAACAGAAAGGAAAATCACTTTTGTGATAAAGGTCAGATGTATGAAAAAGCGTTATTTGATTTTACAGGACGGCACAGCCTTTGAGGGTTACGCCTTCGGTGCCGACAGCGAAAATATCGGTGAACTTGTTTTCACCACAAATATGGTCGGTTATATTGAAACTCTCACCGACCCCTGCTACTACGGTCAGATTGTTATGCAGACCTTCCCCATGGTGGGTAACTACGGCATTATCGAATCGGACTTCATCGGTCAGCCCAAACTTCACGGCTATGTTGTAAGAGAGTGGTGCAAATCTCCCTCAAATTTCCGCTGTGAATATGACCTTGACACCTTCCTTAAAAATAACGGTATTCCCGGTATTTACGGTGTGGATACAAGAGAAATCACAAACATCATCCGTGACGGCGGTACAGTCAATGCAAAAATCTGTGACGAACTCCCCGCTTCATTTGATGATATAAAGGAATACAAAATCATTTCTGCCGTTGAAAATACTGGCAGCACCGAAAAGAGTGAATTTGTTCCTGAAGGGGAATACAGAAAGCATATCGCTGTTGTTGACCTCGGCTCTACAAAGAATATGGAACAGGCTCTTATGGAAAAGGGCTACAAAGTTACTCTTCTTCCCTATAACTTCAAAGCAAGTGAAGTTGAAGCAGACGGTGTGATTATTTCCGAAGGTCCCGGCTGTCCCAAGGCAAACGCTGAAATCACGGCACAGGTAAAAGAACTTATGGGTAAAGTTCCCGTATTTGGTATCGGTCTCGGTCATCAGCTTATGGCTCTGGCTCAGGGTGCTGAAACCGAAAAACTTTCCTACGGTCACCACGGCTCAAACCAGCCAGTTAAAATTGTCGGCACACCCAGAACTCTCATCACTACCCAGAATCACGGCTATGTTGTAAGTAAGGACAGCGTGAAAGAAGGCGTTATTTCACACCTTAACGGTAACGACGGTACTGTAGAAGGTATCGAATATACAAATAAGAAAGCATTCTCCGTTCAGTTTGAACCCGATGATGCTCTTATGGGAAAATTTCTTAAGATGATGGAGGAGTAAACAATGCCACTTAATAAAGATATCAAAAAAGTTCTTGTTATCGGTTCAGGTCCTATTGTTATCGGTCAGGCTGCTGAGTTTGACTATGCAGGCGCACAGGCTTGCCGTGTTCTTAAGCAGGCAGGCGTAAATGTTGTTCTTGTTAACTCCAACCCTGCTACCATTATGACAGATAAGGCTCTTGCTGATGAAATCTATCTTGAGCCTCTTACAACCGAAACAGTAAAGAGAATCATCAAACTTGAAAAGCCCGACTCACTTCTTGCCGGTCTCGGCGGTCAGGTAGGTCTTACTCTCGCCATGCAACTTTCCAAGGAAGGCTTCCTTGAAGCAAACGGCGTAAAACTTATCGGTACCGATGTCGAAGCAATCGACAAGGCTGAAGACAGACAACTTTTCAGAGACACAATGCAGTCCATTAATCAGCCCTGCATCCCCTCCGATATTTCAAACGATATTGAAACCTCACTCGAAATCGCAAAGAGAATCGGTTATCCCGTAATTGTCCGTCCTGCTTTCACTCTCGGCGGTGCAGGCGGCGGTGTTGCCTACAGCGAAGATGAACTTCGCATTATTGCCAAGACGGGTCTTGACGCTTCTCCCATTACACAGATTCTCGTTGAAAAATACATAAAAGGCTGGAAAGAGATCGAGTTTGAAACCATGCGTGACAGCGCAGGTAATGCAATTGCTATCTGCTCGATGGAAAACTTTGACCCTGTCGGCGTTCATACAGGTGACAGCATCGTTGTTGCTCCCGCACTTTCTCTTTCAACCAAGGAATACAATATGCTCCGTCAGGCATCTCTCGACATCGTTTCCGCCCTTAAAATCGTAGGCGGATGTAACTGTCAGTTTGCTCTTAACCCCGAATCTTTTGAGTATGCGGTTATTGAGGTTAACCCCCGTGTTTCCCGTTCTTCTGCTCTTGCTTCAAAGGCATCGGGTTATCCTATAGCAAAGATGACAACCAAACTCGCTCTCGGCTATAACCTTGACGAAATCGTAAACGATATCACAGGTAAAACCTGCGCTTGCTTTGAACCCTCACTTGACTATGTTGTATGTAAGTTCCCCAAGTGGCCCTTCGATAAGTTCCTCGGCTCGTCAAGAAAACTCGGTACACAGATGAAGGCAACAGGTGAGGTTATGTCCATCGGTCAGTCCTTCGAAGAGGCAATTATGAAGGCAATAAGAGGTGCTGAAATCTCTCTTGATACCCTCAATGCTGCTCCCATAAGCGACCTTCCTCTCCTTGAAAGACTTGATATTGCCGATGACAGACGTATTTTCACCGTATTTGAAGCAATCAAAGCGGGTATATCCGACGATAAGATTCACGAAATCACAGCAATTGACAAGTGGTTTATCGCTAAACTCCGTAACCTTGCTGACTTTGAAAATGAAATTGAAGGCAAGGAAATCACCGAAGAGCAGTACATCAGAGCAAAGAAATTCGGTTATACTGATAAATCTCTCAGGAAGTTCTGCACCTTCCCTGAATCTTTCCATAAAGAAGCAAGTTACAAAATGGTTGACACCTGCGCCGCAGAGTTCAGTGCAACCACACCTTACTTCTATTCTTCTTATGACAAAGCCTGCGAATCAAGATGCTACAACCGTTCAGGCAAAGATGTTGTAATGGTTCTCGGTTCAGGTCCCATCAGAATCGGTCAGGGTATCGAATTTGACTACTCTTCCGTTCACTGCGTATGGACACTTAAAGAACTCGGCTATGATGTTGTTATCGTCAACAATAACCCCGAAACCGTTTCTACCGACTACGATACAG
Organism: Acutalibacteraceae bacterium; assembly: GCA_045537395.1. Lineage (GTDB taxonomy): Bacteria > Bacillota > Clostridia > Oscillospirales > Acutalibacteraceae > UBA6857. The sequence continues at coordinate 4,890 of JAZSPI010000035.1, forward strand.
CCGACAGACTTTACTTTGAGCCTCTTTGCGAAGAGGATGTAATGAACATCATCAAGGTTGAAAAACCCATCGGTGTTGTTGTTGCTTTCGGCGGACAGACAGCCATCAAACTTACAAAATTCCTTGACGATAACGGCATAAAGATCCTCGGTACATCTCAGGAAGGTATCGATACAGCCGAAGACAGAGAAAAGTTTGATGCTCTTCTTGAAAAATACGGCTTTATGCGTCCCAAGGGCTGCGGTGTTATGACTCTTGAGGAAGCACTTGAGGCTGCTAACAGACTCACATATCCCGTACTTCTCAGACCTTCTTACGTTATCGGCGGTCAGAATATGACTATAGTACATAACGATACAGAGGTTGAAAGATATATGAAGAAGATTCTTTCAACAGGTATCGAAAACCCCGTTCTTGTTGACAAATATATGAGTGGTACCGAAATCGAGGTTGACGTAATTTCCGACGGTACAGATGTACTTATTCCCGGTATTATGCAGCACATCGAGCGCGCAGGCGTTCACTCCGGTGACTCAATTGCCGTTTATCCTCCTTTCTCCCTTACGGACAAGATGACACAGACCGTTGTTGATTGCTCCGAAAAACTTGCTCTTGCTCTCGGTACAAAGGGGCTTGTTAACATCCAGTACCTCATTTATGAAAATCAACTTTATGTTATCGAGGTTAACCCCAGAGCATCAAGAACCATTCCTTATATCAGTAAGGTTACAAACGTTCCCATGGTTGACCTCGCTACCAAGGTTATGACAGGTTCTGCCCTTAAGGATTTAGGATACGGTACAGGTCTTTACGAAGCACCTCCTTACTTTGCAGTTAAGGCACCCGTATTCTCCTTCGAAAAACTCAACGATGTAAACAGTTATCTCGGACCGGAAATGAAGTCCACAGGTGAAGTATTAGGTATCGGTAAAACTCTTAACGAGGCACTTTTCAAAGGCCTTACCTCATCGGGTATCAAGGTTAACGCCAAGGGCGACAAAAACGAAATGGGCGTTCTTCTCAGTGTTGATGAACATGACCTTGACGAAATCGTTTCCATTGCCAAGAAACTTCAGGATCTCGGAATTAACATCTATGCCGCAAAGGATACTGCAAGAGCGATTGTTAATCTCGGTATCAATGTAACCTATGTAAAGGGTATCAGAGAAAGCGACTACTGCTTCAAACTTCTTGAAAGCGGAAAGATTGACTTCATCGTTTACACAGGCGCACTCTTCGATGCTACAATGGATCACTATATTGCCCTTCACAGAAAGGCTCTTCAGCTTGGTATTGCCTGCTTCACTTCTCTTGATACGGCAAATGCTATGCTTGACATTATGGCAAGTAACTATACTCAGCAGAACACTGAACTTATCGACATCAACAGCATGAGAACAAGCAGAAATATCTTTAAGTTCTCAAAGATGCACGGTACAGGTAATGACTATATCTTCATTGATAACCGTGACGGACAGATTACCTGCCCCGAATCACTCTGTATCAACTTCTGCGAAAGACATTACGGTATCGGCGGTTACGGCTTTATTCTTATCGAAAATTCCGATATTGCCGATGCAAAAATGCGCGTGTTCAACCGTGACGGCAGTGAAGGAAAAATGGCAGGTAACGCCATTCGCTGTGTAGGTAAATTCCTTTATGACAAGGGTATCGTTAATAAAGAAGAAATCACCGTTGAAACAGGTTCGGGTGTAAAGGAACTCAAACTCTACATTTCCAATAAGCGTGTTACAGCCGTTCAGGTTTATATGGGCAAGCCCACCTTTGACTGTGCTTCTCTTCCCTGTACTCTTGATGAAGATGAAATTATCGACTATCCCATCACCATCGGTGCTAACAGTTATAACATTACCTGTCTCAACATCGGTAATCCTCACTGTGTTGTCTTCCAGAAAAATGTTGACGGCCTTGACCTTAACAAGATTGGTCCTTACTTTGAAAAGGCTGACATCTTCCCCGAAAGAATCAACACAGAATTTGTAAGGGTAGTCAATTCCCACACTCTTAAAATGAGAGCGTATGAACGCGGTAACGGTGAAACCTTTGCCTGCGGTACAGGCGCTTGCGCTGCCGTAGTTGCCGCAGTAGAAAACGGCTTCTGCAAAAAGGGCGACGAAATTACCGTTAAACTTAAGGGCGGTGACCTTGCCGTCACTTATAATGATGACGGTATCTACCTTACAGGTAACGCTGTGCTCGTATTTGAAGGCGAAGCAGAATATTAATTGAATGATAAAAACGGAGGCTGTAACATAGTCTCCGTTTTCTTTTGCTGTCAGACACTGACATCTGACCACCAAGGCTCACCTTGCTAAGGAGAGAACTCCCACCGAAAGTTTTCTCAATAAAACTCTGAACTCAGGCTATTGTACTATTGACAAAGGAATGTATTGGAAATATAATTTTCTTATACTGACTCTGAGGTGTAAATATGCTTTTACTCGTTATAATTGCCATTTCTTATATCGCCGTCGGTCTTCCCGATTCCGTGCTCGGTACGGTGTGGCCTGCCGTTTATAATGATCTTGACCTGCCTGTTTCACTTGCTGGCTATATCGGTATGACCGTAAGCGGATGTACGGTTATGTCCTGTCTTATGAGTACAAAACTTGTTAACCGATTCGGTACGGGTGTTGTAACGGCTGTCAGCACTGCACTTACGGCGGGGGCTCTTCTCGGTCTGTCTCAGTCGGATAATGTTATATTCTTCTTTTTGCTCTCCATTCCTCTCGGTATGGGTGCAGGTACGGTAGATTCAGCGCTTAACGGATTTGTGGCTCTTTACTGCAGTAATTCGCAGATGAGTTATCTTCACTGTTTTTACGGTCTGGGAGTTACGCTGAGTCCCTATCTTGTGTCGCTGTGTCTGAGCGATGATAATAATTGGCGCAGAGCGTACCTCACCGTTGGGCTTTTACAGTCGGCAATTGCTCTTATAACCATTCTTGTTATTCCTTATTGGAAAAAGAAAGAAAAATTAAGTGTGGAAAATGAAGAAAAACCGCCGAAAGCCCTTTCTCTTTTACAAATGGCAAAGATGCCCTCGGTAGTTCTGAGTTGTATTGTGTTTTACATAATCTGCGCCACAGAGTATACGGCAGGGGTGTGGAGCAGTACATTCTTTGCCGAATATAAGGACTTCACTCCCGAAAGGGCGGCAAAAACGGCTATGCTCTTTTATGTGGGTATGACCTTGGGCAGATTTCTGTCGGGAGTTTTCGGTAATAAATTCGGCAGTAAAAAAATCCTTTACATCTGTGTCGGTATTCTTCTTTGCGCCTCGGTGATAATGGCTCTGCCTTTGCCATCTTTTGTTGCGGCGGCTGGACTGCTTCTTTTCGGTTTCGGTATGGGACCCACATTTCCTAATCTTTCCTACCTTGTTCCCACTCTTTTCGGCAGAGATATTTCCTCTTCCGTAATAGGTGTACAACTCGCCTCGACCTATGTGGGCATAATGACCATTCCTCCTATTTACGGTATTTTTGCCGAAAAGGTGTCTGCCGGATTGTTTCCCTATTTTCTTTTTACGCTTATGTGCCTTTTCATTCTCGCTTCGGTACTGATGAATAAAAATCTTAAAAAGGTGGTATAAATATGACTTTCGAAATCAAAGGCAGTGACTTTATCAAAGACGGACAACCCGTCAAAATTATATCCGGTGCAGTTCATTATTTTCGTAATATGCCCGACACATGGAGTGACATATTCAAAAAGATGAAGGCTATGGGCTGCAACTGTGTGGAGACCTACTGTGCGTGGAATCTTCACGAAAAACAGCCGGGAGTATATGATTTCGAGGGCAATCTTGATATATCCCTCTTTCTGCAAAAAGCCGCAGACGAAGGCCTTATGGCTATCGTAAGACCGGGTCCCTATATCTGTGCAGAGTGGGAGTTCGGCGGTCTTCCCTGGTGGATTCAGGCTGACGAAGAAATCGAAATCCGTTGCAGTAACAAGGCGTATATCGGATATTTTGACCGTTACCTCGGAAAACTCTTTGAGCAGATTAAGCCTCACCTTTGCACTAAGGGCGGAAACGTCATAATGCTTCAGTGTGAAAACGAATACGGGTACTACGGTGACGATAAGGAATACCTTAAGTATCTTTATAAAAGTTACCGTGAAAAGGGGATAGATGTGCCTCTTTTTACTTCTGACGGTACGAGCAAGGACAATCTTCTTGACGGCTGCATTGAAGGCTGTATGGCAACTCTTAATTTCGGCAGCCGTGTGGAAGAAAACTTCAGGGCTCACGATGAACTGTTTCCTGACCAGCCGAAAATGTGTATGGAAATGTGGAACGGTTGGTTTGACGCCTGGGGTGACGAAAAGCATCATACCACTTCCGCCGAAGACTATGCAAAGGTAGTTGACGATATGCTCGCAAGGGGCAGTCTCAATATGTATATGTTCATCGGCGGTACGAACTTCGGTTTTATGAGTGGTGCCAACCACTACGAAAAATTTGCTCCCGATGTCACAAGCTACGATTACGATGCTATTCTTACCGAATGCGGTGACGTGACACCGAAGTATCACGCCGTAAGAAATGTGATAAAAAAATATGTCGGTGAAGATTTACCCGAAATTCCCGCCAACAGAGTAAAGAAAGCCTACGGCAAATTCACTCTCACGGAAAAGGCAGGTATATTTGAAAATCTCGCCAACCTCTCTGCTTCCGTTCATTCGGATGTGCCTTTGTGTATGGAAAAGTACGGACAGGGTTACGGATATATTGCTTACACAACCGTTCTCGGACGCGACTATGAAAATGTTAAACTCTCCTTTGAAAGTCTCGGTGACAGAGCTCAGATATACATCAACAAAGACCTTGTGGGCATTGTCTATATTAATGACTCTCTTGAAACAGAGTTTTCTGCCAAGTCAGGGGACAGGCTTACCGTTCTTTGCGAGAATATGGGCAGAGCCAATTTCGGCAGTAAGATGATGCGTAAAAAGGGTATAGCAGGCAGATGCCTTCTTGATAATAAAATACACTTTAACTGGGATGTTTACACTTTGCCGATGGATAATCTTGATAAGGTTGTTTATTCGGATGCAGAGCCACAGGAGAAGTCTGTTTTCTGTAAGGGTACATTCACCGTTGATGAAGCCTTTGACACCTTCTTAAGTCTTGATAATTTCACCAAAGGCTTTGTAACCGTCAACGGCTACAATATCGGCAGATACTGGGAAATCGGACCTCAGAAAACCCTATACATTCCTGCTTCACTTCTCAAAGAGGGCGAAAATGAAATTATTGTTTTTGAATCTGACGGAATCAAGGGCGAGCCTGTTATTGAGTTTACGGATACACCGGTGCTCGGATAAATTAAATATGAAAAAATACGGGGCTGTGAAAACAGTCCCGTAAAATTTATGTATTTATCTTTTGAAGCATTTATTATATTTCTCAGCCCAGGCATAAACCTTTTTCAGATTGTATTCCTTAGGCATGGCAGCAGTAACAGCCATAACAGCGGCTATATCTGTGCCGAGTCTGATAACCTTTTTAAGAACATCGGTATTACCTAAAAGACCGCCGACTTTGATTTTAATATCATCAATACTCATACCGCCGAGCAATGCACCGAGATTTGTGGAGTCGGCGCCTATGGTCATATCCTCAGCGTTGAGAATACCTTTTTCAAAAATATAATCAAGTTCGTCGCACTCAAGACGTGTAAGAAGAAGTTTTATACAGGCGAGAGGAGCAAGACCGTTGCCGATTTTCTCATAATAGTCTCTCTGATATTTCCAAAGGGTAGCACCGCTGTAACTTTCAGTTTTGTCATCAATTACTGCGTTAGCCAGAATTGCTCCGGCTTTCATACTGTTGGCAATACCTGAACCGATAATGGGCACAGTCATAAAGGCGCTGTCGCCGATAGCAGCATAGCCGTCAGCAACAAGAACACCGAGAGGCTGTCTTACGGGAATTTCCACAAATTCGCCGCCTCTTACGAGTTTTTCACCAAGATGGGGATTTTCTTCGCGGAGACAACCTAAGGTCTTTTCTACCTCTTCTTTGTCAAGTTTTGCGAATCTGCCGATAAGGATGTCAGTGTATTCCTCTTCGCCGGCAACCCAGGAGATACCTAATTTGCCCTTGTGGAAAAGAAGAACCTTGAACTTGTCTTCGACTTCACCGCAGTCAATCTTTTCATAAAAACCGCGCCATACATAGAAACGCTCATATTCTTTCGGCTCTTTCTGTATGCCGAGATATTTCGGAAGATTCATACGAAGGGGTGAGTTGATACCGCAGGCATCTATAACAAGGTCGGCAAAGATGTCCTTTTTTCCGATTCTGACACCTGCCACACGGTTGCCGAGCATAAGAGGACCGTCAACAGATTTGCCGAACTCGAACTTAACCCCGCATTCTTCAGCATAAGCAATAAGGCAGTCATAGATGGTTTTTCTTTCCATCTGAAGTTCAAGCTGGTCTTCGGGAGTGTTCTGTCTTAAGGCAGTTTTCATACCGGGGCCAAAGAAGGTCATATCGTTTTTAAGCGCCCACAGACTGCTGTCGGGAACATCCATGCCGATTGCAGTGAAAGCCTTTCGGTCAAAAATATCCGTCCAGTCATAACCCATATCTTTTCTCTTGTTCTTTTCATAAACAGTTACATCAAAACCGTTTCCGGCAAGAATTGCACCTGCGGCAATACCGCCGTGACCGCCACCTGCAACGATAATTTTTTTGCTCATTCATATCTCTCCTTAATAATTTGTACATCAATTATATAACAAACTATAACATTTATCAATACATAAAAGAAATATATACAAGGGATTTTATGAAAATTCACACTTCGCAATAAATAATGAAAACAAAAAGCCGTACAGTACTGTACGACTTTTTTCGTTTGTATTTTTTAATAATGTGCTACTCCGCAAGCACATGTTTTGTTCATACCGAACAGTTTATAGAAGAATCTGAGGATTTTCCAAATGATACCCATAATGCCTGACTTATGGCAGTTGCAGGAACAGTTTTCTATTTTGCTTTCGCCGCAGGTTGAACAGTAACCCTCGCTGTCATATTTGTGTCCCGATGCATACACAATATCCTCCTGATAACTGTAACCGCAACCACAGGTGTAAAGGGTGCATCCGTCTTTTTCACAGGTAACAGGAATTACTGTTGATGAATAGTGATTGAGATAATCAGATGAATAATGTTTTACCGCTCCAGTTAAATGCTCATTATATCCTTCGATTTTTATTTTTTTCCACTGCTCTTTGGTGCCTTTATAATACACATCGGTGAGACTTTCGCAATATGAGAAAGCCCCCAAACCTACTGTTGTTACAGCATCAGGAATTGTAATACCTGTAAGTATTACGCAATCAAAAAAAGCAGAATCACCGATTGTTGTTACACTGTCAGGGATATTATAAACTGTTCTCTCATTACCGGAAGGGTACGCAATAAGTTCAGTTTTTTCTTTGTTAAATAAAACTCCGTGTTCATCGCTTGAATAATTCTTATTGTTTTTATCAACGGTTATATTTGTAAGATTATTACAAGATAAAAAAGCACTATCGCCTATTGTAACTACACTCTCAGGTATAGTTACGCTTGTAAGACTGTCACAACCGATAAAAGCATTATAACCGATGGCTGTTACGCTGTCAGGTATAGTTATACTATTAAGATTTCGGCAGCTTGAAAAAGCAGCATCACCGATTGTTGTTACATTTTCGGGAATGGCTATACTAGTAAGGTATGAGCAAGAGTAAAAAGCCCACCCTCCAATTGTTATTACACTTTCAGGCACAGTTACCTCTGTAAGGTTGTCACAACCCCAAAAAGCAGAACCGCCGATGGATTCTACGCTATCGGGAATAGTATAGGATGTTCTTTTATTATTTTTGGGATACTTAAGAAGTTCTGTTTTCTCTTTATTAAACAAAACTCCGAAATCATCGCTTGAAAAATCAATATTGTTACTATCAACTGTTATATTTGTAAGACCTCTGCAATCCCAAAAAGCATAGTAATCAATAGTTGTTACGCTGCTGGGAATTGTTATGTTTGCAAGGTTTTCGCAATACTGAAAAGCATTATAACCGATTGTTGTCACCGTGTCGGGAATGGTATATTCTGTTCTTTTATTACCTTCAGGGTACTTAAGAAGTTCTGTTTTTTCTTTATTAAATAAAACTCCGTACTCATCATTCGAATAGTTTTTATTGTTTTCATCAACGGTTATACTCGTAAGGTTAGGGCAATCCAAAAAAATTCCGTTTTCAATAGTTGTTACACTGTCAGGTATAGTTATGCTTGTAAGGCTTTCGCGATATTTAAAAGCTTCATAACCGATTGTTGTTACAGGATATCCTCCAAGTGTTGACGGTATGGTAACATCACCACTGATTGAAATATCAACATCAGTAATGGTTGCTTCGCCGTTTTTAATTTCGTATGTATAGTAGTTTGTTTTCGCTGCACTTGCTGAATAAGGAATCGCGGCAACAAGCATAATTACCGCTAACAGCATTGAAAGGATTTTCTTCATCGTGTTTTTCATTGTTTTTACCTCCATAAAATAAAAAGTGTGTGCAAACCGAAGAATGCACACACGAAAAACACAAACTTCGTTTTGCTACCACACAAAAACTAATCACAAAACCACCATAGAAATAGAAATGCGAAAATGGAAGTATGCGTTTTTACCGAAAATAAAAACACCTACCCCTATGGCGATTATAATATTTAGTTTTTGTGTGGTACTTTTAGTTTATCATTTTTCTTTTTAAAAATCAACACTTTGTTCAATTTAATGTGTCATTAAATCACGTGCGGGTGTCCCGCCTATCATTATTCATTATTCATCAGCGAAGCGACTTCAATATTCATTATTCATTCGAAAATCCGTTCTTGCAGAAATGAATAATGAATGATGAATAATGAAAAATGAATAATACAAACGAAAATCCGCCCACTTTCGTGAACGGATTTTCGTTTGGTGAGGATGAGTGGGCTCGAACCACCGACCCCTTGCATGTCAAGCAAGTACTCTGACCAACTGAGCTACACCCTCATATTTGCTTTTCTTTTGACCTTGATGATTATAGCATATTGCTTTGCTGTTGTCAATTAAATTCTTATTATTTATCTCACTTTTATTGACATTGATTTTCTGCAGTATTATAATATCCAAAAAATAAAACTTGGTGTAAGGCAAGATATAATAATGGCTTTTTCAAACGGTGCAGTTGAATACTATGACCTTGAACCGACGGGAGAAATATGTGACTTTTACAAAGACATTCCCTTTAATGAATATCTTTATGAGGAAGAATTAAGCGGCGAAGTATACAGTATCACCGACTTCGGCGCGAAAGAAAAGGGTGACTACATAACCAATACCGAAGCAATTAACACCGCGATAAACAAGGCTTCCGAGAAGGGAGGTACCGTTCTTGTGCCTGAAGGAACCTTCGTTTGTTCAGCCGTGGTATTAAAAAGCAACGTAACTCTTTTTGTCAAGGGTACACTTAAATGCGTTGACTGTGAAACTAATAAAAATGCCTCTGAAAAACTCGGCGGGGGAGAACTATACTTCGTTCACAGCCGATGCCGTAAAGGCTTCATTTATGCCGACAACGCCGAAAATATTACTGTCTGCGGCGGCGGAAGAATTGACGGAAGCGGTGCAACCTACTGCAGGAAAGCAAAAAAGCCCGAAAAACTTCTGCCTCTTGAAAAGTTCCATCTTAAGACATACATAATGGAATTCAGAAGCAGAATCCGTTATGAAAAAGAAAACAGCGAAAGAGTAAATCTCATTGAACTTTGCCGCTGTAAAGGCGTAGATATTCATAATATTGAACTTTATGAAACAGCCTGCTGGACTTGTAATATTTTTGAAAGTGAAGATATTCACATTGAAAACGTTGTGATAAACAGCAATTATCATGTAGCAAACAGTGATGGCTTTGACCTGAGCTGTTGCAGTAACGCTACCGTCCGTCACTGCTTTATTGCAACGGGTGACGACGCTCTGTGTATCAAGGCAGACGGTGATAAGAATATAGAAAACATACTTATAGAAGACTGTAAGGCTATGAGTCTTGCCAACTGCTTTAAAATCGGTACCACAGTTTATCGCAACGTGAAAAACGTGACGGTAAGAAATTGCGAGTTCTTTTCCGATGGCACTACGGGCGGATATTCGGGCATTTCTATTCAGTCCGACTGTGGCGGTGAGGTAGAAAACATTCTTGTCGAAAACATAAAAATGGACGGCGTAACTTCGGCTTTTCTGGTGTGGTTGGGAAACCGACGTCAGATTCAGCCGGGCAGCATGAAAAATATTACCCTTAGAAATATCACCGCTGAAAATGTCTCTTTGCCCTCTGCCGTAACGGGCGTGGTGCATAAAGGCAGACTTTACAGTGTTGAGAATGTAAAAATTGAAAATATCGACATAACCTACCGTGACAGCGACGAAGAATTATACATTCGTGAAGGCGGTGTAGGCTACGAGGCGATGGAGGAATATCCCGAAATCACCCGAATTTCAAGCATTTACACCAACTCCCATGAAGAGTCACCTTATTGGGAACTGCCTGTTTACGGACTCTATGTCAGAGACACGGAAAATATTACCCTTGAAAACTTCAAGTGTAAACCGCGTTCCTGTAACACAAGACCTGAAACGAATCTGTAAGTTGATTTTTAAATACTTGCTTTATTGGAAAAAATCTGTTAGAATCATAATGCAGATTATCCGAAAGGAAAAGAAAATATGAAAGAAACTAAATTTTATCTCATTACCGACCCTCATTACTTTGCTTCCTGTCTTGGATGCAGCGGTGAGGAGTATGACGATTTTATGCACTATGAGCAGAAATGTTTTGCCGAAACGGAGAGCATCAATAAAAGCGTTATCGAATATCTGAAAAAAGCCGATGAATCCGATACTGTACTTATTGCAGGTGACCTTGTTTTCAACGGTGAAAAAAAGAGCCATGAGGAGTTTACTACCCTTTTGCGCGAACTTAAGGACAGCGGAAAGAAAATCTATGTGGTTACTGCTGACCATGACTGCGGTGAGCCTTTTGCCTTCGGTGAGAACGGCAGATACAATCCCGAAGGTATTGACCGTGACGAACTTTTTGATATTTACGGTGATTTCGGTTTTTGTAATGCCATAGCAAGTGACAGAAAGCATCTTTCCTATGTGGCACAGATTTCTGAGAATGTAAGGCTGCTTGCTCTTAATGCCGACTTTAAAAAGGACGGTCAGTATCATTTTGATGAAGACCAACTCGAATGGATTGACGAGCAGGCCGAAAAGGCAAAAGAAGACGGACAGATTATGTTTGCCATGCTTCACTATCCTGTTTTACCCGGTCAGCCTCTTTTCTCGCTTATAAAACCTGCCACTATCTACAAATCCTATGACTTTGCGGAATATCTTGCCGACAGGGGAGTTAATCTCATTTTCACGGGACATATGCACAATCAGAGCATAAACGAATACATAACCGAAAAGGGTAATAAGTTCTACGATGTGTGTACAGGTGCCGTAATTGCTGATCCTGCTTTTATCCGACTTGTGACTTTCACGGATGAAAAAACTGTGGATATAAAGAGCATTTCCACTCCTGACTTTGATTTTGATACAAAGGGTAAAGACTGCAAACAGTATCTTTCGGATATGTTCGACAATATGATAGTAAATGTGCTTAAGGATATGGCTTATGACACGCCGAGAATGATGGGTAAATTCCACATCGAAGATAAAGGCATCACTAAAAAGATTCTCGGTATAATTGGCAGAATTATCTGCACGGTGAAAATCGGCACTCTTGCGAAAATTCTTTTTATCAAGTGTGACAAGAGTATAAGAAAGATGCCTCTTCTCGATTATGCCGCCGAACTTGTAAGAAATATCTTTGAGGGTAATCAGTACTATAAGGAGGGGACTGCAAAGGGAGATTTACTCCTTGCTTTCCTTAAAAGAATCCGTTTCATCCTTAAGAAAATCGAAGTTAAGGATAAGGCCGGAAAGAAACTTGACCTTTATGATGTACTTAAAAATACGGCAGGTAATTATGATATCGATGATTACAATGCTACATTGGTTTTGAAATAATATAAGCAGGGCGGGATGACTACATCCCGCCTCGTTTTTATGTATAACTGAAAATTCCGTCAGTGTCTTTTCTGAAAGTGAGAGGTGTCTGGCTGTGATTTGACGGTGTGGTTATTCCACTTGAGCAATAAAACAAAGAGACAGGTCACAACCGTACTTTTTTGCACAGCGAACCTGTCCTTAAATTATATTATTTTCTGAAAGCCCTGAACAGCGGCATACACGCTCCGAAAAAGCGTTTATAAGCCACACAATAGTCTTCGCTTTCTTTGTTTCTTTTGCAGCCACCTGCACGGCACATTGGATAAAATCTGCACTCCTTGCACTCTTTTTTCACGGGCAGGCTCTCCATTATGAACTGCTTTGCCTTGTCGCTGTTCGCCATATCTTCAAGGCTGCTTTGGTTAATGTTACCGAGGAGCCATTCGTCGGTGCAGTAAAAGTCGCAGGGGTAAATATTTCCGTTACCCTCGGCTACGAACTGATGGGTGCAGTGTCCCATAAGACCGCACTGTTCTGCTCTTTCACCAAGATACATTCTTACCCAGTTGTCAAACTGTCTGATGCTGATGTAATTTCCTCTTACGAAATCCTTTACATAAAGATTGAAAATTCTGATAAGAAAGTCCGCATACTGTTCGTTTGTCATATAAAGTTCGCTCTGTGTATTGTCACCCATAGGACGCAGACAGGGAATGAACTGGATATACTTAAAGCCGTTGGCGCGGAAGAACTTGTAAATTCTTTCGGCGTTTTCAGCGCAGTATCCTGTAAGAACAGTCAGGATATTGAACTCAACTTTATGCTTTTTGAACTTGTCTGCCGCCTTGATGATTTTATAGTAGGAGTTCTGTCTCTTTTCATCCACACGGAATCTGTTCCCTTCAAAATCTCCGTCAAGACTAAGCCCCACAAGGAATTTGTTTTCATTGAAAAAGGCAGCCCACTCATCGGTAACAAGAGTGCCGTTGGTCTGGATAGAATAAAAAATCTCTGACCTTTTGCTGTTATGCTCCCTTACCTTTTCCGTAAAAAATCTGAAGTAGTCAAGTCCTGCTATTAAAGGTTCGCCGCCCTGAAAGGCGAAGGCGACTGAACAGCCGTCAGCGAATTCCAGGGCGCTTTTTATAAGGTTTTCTGCTGTATCCTCTTTCATTACACCGAAGGAGGATACCTCTCTCTGTGAAACAACATCACAGTAAAAACAGTACTTACATCTTAAATTGCAAAGACTGGAGGCGGGCTTGATCATAATTGATAAAGCAGGCATTATCCGATGATACCTCTTCTGTTTTCTGCGAAGCCTTTCTGGATTTCCTTGAGTTTTTCACCCATCTTTTCAGAAATCTCGGGATAAACGGGAGTACGGTTGTAGTTTTCCTGATAGTCATCGGAAAGAATGTGGAGCCAGTTCTTTCTGTTCTTATCCCAGAAGGCGGAGTTGTCATTCTGAATCTTGTCAAAATATTTGAAGGTAAGATACTTGTTATCCTTAAGTATGTCATACTTATATTCAGGATAAGCTTGTCTGACGCTCTTTGAAGTAACGGTGTACTGAATAGCCTTGATATCCTCTCTCTTCATATGGAGGATGGGGTTGTCTTCACCGTGAACGGGGGTATTCTTTTTGATAACGGGCATCATGGAAACACCGTCGATTACTCTGTCTGAGGGAAGATAATTTGCAGTGCCGCCCTTACCTGTGATACCGCAAAGTTCAATAAGAGTGGGGAAGAAGTCGGTGGAGGTCACACTTGCAGTTCTTGTTTCACCCTTGTCAAAGAGACCGCCGTTGTTGTCCCATCTTATCATAAAGGGAACTTTCTGACCGCCCTCGTATGCGAGATACTTACCGCCGCGAAGGTCGCCGATGCTGCCTTCAAGAGCAGGACCGTTGTCACTTGTGAAGATGATGATTGTGTCTTCAAGAACTCCGAGGTCTTCGAGCGCGGTGAAGAGTTTGCCGAGATAAGTATCAAATTCTGTAAGACAGTCAACATATGTACCCATACCCGATACGCCGTCAAAGTCATCGCCTGCAAAGACAGGGCCGTGAGGCCACGGAGTAGCGTAGTAAGCAAAGAAAGGTTTGTCCGTATTTTTAACCGTATCGGTAATCCAATCGGTAATTTCGCCGTGAATCCACTCTGTAAGAGGACTCTGGTCTTTCTTTCCGTTTTCGTCACGAAGTTCGTCTGAGCCGTGAACTACGGTGTATTCACCGTTTTCTTCACTTACATGATAGAAAGCGTACATATCGTTTACGTGATGGCTTCCGTAGAAGTAATCGAAGCCCTGATTTGTGGGAAGATACTCACCGTAGTCACCTAAATGCCACTTACCGAAAGCACCGGTAGCATAGCCAGCGCTCTGGAATACTTCCGCAATAGTGATTTCGTCGCCAAGCATACCGTCAACATTGTTGCCCATTTCAAAGGAGTTATAAATTCTTGTCTGAGCAAAGGGAGAGGTAGTCTGAACTGTGGGATAAATAACGTTATCTGCATAGCCTCTGTAAGGATAGCGACCTGTGAGAGTAGCAAAACGTGCAGGCGAGCAAACGGAATAACCGGAATAGAAGTTAGTGAAGTTGAGACCGTTTTCACCGATAGAGTCCATATTGGGCGTATCGTAGATAGCGCCGTTGAGAGAGGTGTCACCGTAGCCCATATCGTCCATAAGGATGAACAGAACATTGGGATTTTCGCTCTTTGTTTTGTCAACGTTTTTAAGGTAGTCATCGTGACCGTCCCAGAGTCTTTCCGTAACGGGCTTTGTTCTTAGGTTGCCCATAAGCACGGCAAGAACTGATGTGAGCATAAGAAGAATACTAAGAGCAAAGGAGGAGAACTTCTTAAGTCCGGATTTTGCACATTTCTTCTTGGCGACAAAGAAAAGTCCCCATAAGCAGACAGCGGCAGGAAGAGCCATTAGAAGGTTACCTGCAAGTCTTGTAAGAATGGAGCCTTCACCTGCAAACAGAGCATTTTCAGCACTTGACCATCCGGCACCTGTGGAGCCGATGAAAGCACCGAAGCCTGCATCAGTGCCCCAGATTACGTGAAATATAATCATTCCCACAGCAGAAGCCGCATAACCGAAAATCATGGGAGCATAAACTTTTTTCTTGATAATGAGCGAAAGTAAGATAACGGCGGACATAATGCAGCAGTAAAGAAGGCTTACAAGGTTAACAAGATTAAGCCTTGTGATAAGCTGTGCTGCCATAACACCGATACCCAATATCATAAGGATAATGGGAAACACCTTTTTTGAGGTGTCAAGGGTAATTTTTTTGTTCATAAATTCACCTTTTTTGCCGTTGACAGTAACGGCACCTTTCTCTTTAATAGATAAATTATATATTATTTAAAGACAGTAGTCAACCGAAAAATTAAATTTACGGCTATACTTTTAATATAATTTGTGTTATTATACAGTCAGTAAAAAACAGAGGTGTAAAAATGAGCGTTATTACAGATGATATAATTTCCTTGGAAGAAAAAATAAAGAAGATAGCCCTTAGTGAAAGGAAAAACAGCGACTTTGAGTTTTCAAAAATCACCGTAAGACCTTTCCGTTCAAAGAAAGGTATAGTATGGCAACTTGAAAAGTTTAAGGATAATAAGGTATTTCACGAAAACCTTTCAAAGGAAGATTTTCTTTTGTGGTTGACCGAAACGGGAGAAAAGAACTTCCGTCAGGTCTCTCTTACGGCAGAGGGTACAAACATTCATTACACGGTTTTTTCCGATAAGATAAAACGAAAAGAAACGGCAAACAGCCTTAAAAAAGCCGAGGTTCAGAGCCACAACAAAGAAAAGTCCTATATACTCAGACAGGGTGAAAACATACCTGCCCTTGTTGACCTGGGCGTATTTACAAAGGATTTTAAAATTGTAAACAGCAAATACGATAAGTACAAGCAGATTAACCGTTTCATTGAGATTATTGATGACAGTTTCAATAAAATGAATAAGGATGAAATCACCATTCTTGACTTCGGTTGCGGCAAGTCTTATCTCACTTTCATTGTTTACTACTATTTCACCCGTATCAAAAAGGTCAAGGCTACAGTCTTAGGCTATGACCTTAAAGAGGATGTGGTTGAAAACTGCAATAAAATCGCAGAAAACTACGGCTATGAGGGCTTGAAGTTTTATGTGAATGATGTTACCAAGGGGGAACTTTTTGAGGGTGAAGTTGATATGGTAATAACACTTCATGCCTGTGACATAGCCACGGACTTTGCTCTTTATCACGCCATAAGCCATAAGGTTAAGCACATCTTTTCCGTGCCCTGCTGTCAGCACGAAATCTGCTCGTCGATTAAAAAAGGCGGTGACTTTGACCTGCTTCTTTCTCACGGGCTTATCAAGGAACGGTTTTCTGCACTTCTCACCGACAGTATCAGAGCAGAAATTCTTCGACTGTGCGGATATGAGACGGATATTATCGAGTTTGTTGACTTTGCTCATTCGCCGAAAAATCTTATGCTTCGCTGTAAATTAAAAAAGCCCCTCATACCCGACCTTTCGGGAGTAGAGGAACTTATGGAAAGATATAAATTCACGCAGAAATTATATGATCTTGTGAAAGGAGAATAATAACCCCTCACGCTTTTCACACTTTACGTTCGCATAACATTAATACACAATAAAAAGGCGGGATGATGACCTCATCCCGTCTGATTTTTATTCAAATCTTATCTCCGCCTTATTTCTCGGCGGTATTCTCTCATACTTCACATCGGGATATCCGAGGACGAGACAGGTGACAGGGGAGTGCCCGTCGGGCAGATGAAGCATTTTCTTGACTTTCGGGTTAAATTTTGACGCCGCCACGAAAAATCCGCTGTAAAGCACACCTATTCCCATAGTTGCCGCTATTAACTCCATATATGATGATGCAAGACAGGCACTTGTGTTACCTTTGCTGCTGACAATAATT
This sequence comes from Acutalibacteraceae bacterium, assembly GCA_045537395.1. Lineage (GTDB taxonomy): Bacteria > Bacillota > Clostridia > Oscillospirales > Acutalibacteraceae > UBA6857. The sequence continues at coordinate 21,980 of JAZSPI010000035.1, forward strand.
ACCGAGGTCGAGCCTTTAAAAAAGAAGTTATCGTCTATGGTAACATTACCGATATATTTTTTGACAGGTGATGCTGCTTTCATGGCAAGACGGAAAAATTTCACACATTCCTTTTCAACTTCCGGAAGGGATTTACGAAGTACGGTGAAGGCAAAATCCTGTGCGTTTGTGCCTGTGGGGCAGTATCTTCCTGCTTCGATGATTTTTTCTATATCCTCGATGGGGATTTCTTTGTCCGTGAAATTACGGATTGTTCTTCTGCTTTTCATAGCCGAAAGTAATTCATCACTGTCTATCTTCGTAACGTCGAAGGATTTCTCTTCTTCGAAATCTTTGTAATTTGACATTGTGACAGCGCCAACGGGACAGATAGCATAGCAGTGACCGCACTGAATACAGTGATCATACATATATTCTGCCTTACCGTCAACAAGACTTAATTTTCCTGAAACACAGTCTTTAATACATTTTCCGCAGCCGATACATTTTTCTTTATCAATTATAACAGGCTTCATATTTTGCCTCCTTAATTTATTGTAAGAGAATTATATCAGTATTACATTTTTATGTCAATTTAATTTTTATTAAAAGAGAAAAAGACTATCCTGAAAATGATGCCATTGACTTGGGCAACACTTCCTCAGAAGTATCATCTTGAACAAATGTGAAAGATATTTGTCAAAGGTAGAGTTTTAAAATCTTTCGCTACGCTCAAGATGACACCCGAACAGTATGTTCGGGTGAATGCGTTTTCCGGAAAAAACAAGGGTACAGCAAAGTCTGCACCCTTGTTGTATTGTGTTTTACTTTCCGGGAGGAGTAGTTGTGGCAACAACCATATCTACAATACTTCTTGTTGTAGTTACGACATCTGCGGTAACTGAGGAAGTGTTTTTCATATCTTCCTGAGAAACTATTGTACAGCCTCTCTCCTTATCTCCCGTGTCAAGATTATGCTCTATAACTTCATTATTATCTATCGTATAAAGGAGATTGCCGATATAGGTGCCTCTGAAAAGTTCGCTGTAACTGTAATAGGTTACGTTGTACCCTTTACTGCTTCCGAAATAGTGAATATAGCCGAGATGGTCTTTTATCTTGCCGTCTTCAATTGTGAGGGTCTGTATACTTTTTACGGTGTTGCTGTCACGGTAGTGGCTTACGGGGATACCTATCATATTTCGCTCGCTGTAGAAGAAAAATGCTTTCGGGTTTTCGTTGACAAGTGAGAAGGCATCCTTGATAACAAAGGTATCGGTTTCTTTAGGATTTTCCTTGTCTCTGACATCAAATACGGAAACCTTTACTGAGTTACTTATTACATTTTCGCTCGTTCCGTCATAGCCTATACCTACAAGATAGCCGTCGGCTATGGGGTGAATGTAGGTGGAATAGCCCGGTATCTTGAGTTCGCCTGTAATAGTGGGCTTTGTAGGTTCGGAAAAGTCAATGATGAAGAGGGGATCAGTGTTTCGGAAGGTCACCACATAGCCCGTCTCGCCCATAAAGCGTACAGCCTTGACCTGTTCATCCTTTGCGATGTCCGTAAGTTCACCGATAATCTTTAAGTTTTCGTCAAGAACATAAACACAACTTACATCCTCGTTGGTTCTGTAGTCATAGTAGCAGGCGGCTACTCTTAAATTGCCCTGATACTCATCGAAGGAGTACTGGTTGATACATTCGCCCTTGAAAGAGCCTGTTGCCTTATGGGTAATATCCGTTCCGTCAAGAGAGAAGGAGTTGACTATTGTTTCCGTTACGGGATTGCTGTCTTTGTAACTCTTATCATAATCTGCACCGTAAACATAGAGATTTTTTGCCGTGGAGTAGATTTCGAATCCGTCACCCAAAACGGAAATAGCATTTACCTTGCTGTCCTTATCTTTTGTATCAAAGGCGGATACAACGATATACCGTGTGCTGTCTTCGTCTATCATATAGCATTTTGAATAAAGAATGCAGTCGCAGTCTATCCTGGGAATAGCGTTTTTCTCTACTTCTTCGGCGGAAGAGCCGCTTACCTTGTAGTTGGTAACGGTGTAGATTATGCCGTTAACCATTCTCGAAGAAACATAAGTGCCGTCTTGGTCGAAACGTCTGATTTCCTCGGGTGCGTGTCTTTTGGTGATGTCATAGATTACAATATAGGTTTTATCGTTATAGGTGCAAAGAGCTGTGAGAGTATCACCGTCAAGATAAATATCCTGAATGTACATATCGGTGGTGAGGTTACTGTAGGATTCCTTATCTTTGCTGTTTTCCTTTATTCTTTCCAAAACTTCCGAATCTTTAAGTTCGATTTTTCCTCTGTAAATTCTTTTCATGGACTGTGTGTCTACTATTGTGATACCGTTGGTATCTGAGTAGTTTTTGCCAGGGTGGTTGACTATATAAAGATATCTGCCGTCGTTTTTGATTATGTCACCCTCGTCCACATCTGCAACCTGTACGTTTGTAGTACCGTGGGGAACATTGCCCCTGCCATTTGACTGTGCAGAGGGTGCCGCTGTTACTGCCGCAGACGGTGCCATAGTGGGAGCCATATTTTCGTTGACAGCAGAATCGGCTGACTTCTCTTCTGTACCGAAAGACAGAAGTAAGTCGCCTGCATAGTTGAAAGCGATATCAAAATAATCGTCAATCTTACCTTCGGCATACATCTTTACAAAGTGGTTTTTAAGGTCTTTTTCACTTTTTGCCACCTTAAGATTGGATACGGCGGGAGTGTTATACTTTGTTTCCTCGGTCAGTGTCTGCTGCTCCGTATCCTGCTGCTGTGTCGCATCGGGAGTTGAGGCAGGCACGGTAGTGGGAGTGTTCGGATGTACATCAACAAATTCACTTCTCAGTCCTATTGAAAATGCCGCCACGATTACAATTACGAGCATAGCCGCCACCGACAGGACTTTAGGCAAAATTTTCACTTTTACCTTTTCGGGTTTTGCACCGTTTTCCTGAAGCATTTTAATCATATTACTTTTTGAAAGGCTTTCAGGAAGTTCAATTTCCTTTTCAAATTCTTCTTTCAATATATCTTTTTTCATCTTGTCACCTCATCTGTATGTAGCATCTGTCTTAATTTTTCCGTGCTTCGCTTAAGTTTCGAGCGTACTGTTGAATCCTTAAGTTTCAGCACTTTCCCGATTTCCTTGCTTGTGTAACCTGCCGTGTAGGAAAGGAGAATGATCGTTCGTTCTTCTTCCGTGAGCATTTCGAGAGAATTTTTCAGGCTGATTATTTCGCTCTGATCCGAATCCTCTTTGCATAAGTCAATGAGCGAAGAATATTCGACTGTCTCTCTTGCTTTGATTTTTTCCGTGAGCGCTTTATTACAGCAGTTGTAGAGAATTTTGAAAAGCCAACTTTTGAAGGCTGAGGATTTTTTAAGAGTACCGATTTTTTGAAACGCCGTAAGTACACACTCGCTTACACAGTCCTCGGCAAGGGCAGGGGAGCCCAGATAGTAAAGGGCAAACCTGTACATATCTTTGCAGTAGGTTTCATAGAGAATACCGAAGGCTTCAATATTTCCTTCTTTCGCTTTGTTTACCAGATTGTTAATAATTTCTGAGCTCATATTTATCACATCCGTTCATACTATTAGATAAATTAAATGTTCCTTCTGTTGCATTAATTTTACAAAATTTTTTCACGTTTTACAAGGGAAATAACTCATATACTATATTTAACTCTGACCGTGAAAGGATTTTTTTTCAATGACAGATAAGACAAAAAGAGACAGAATAATGAAAAAAGCCCGTTCGGTAATCAAAGCCAAAAGTAATGACGGCAGAATTAAAAGTGACATCTACGGGTCTTATACGGGTGTACCACTCGATAAAAGTGAAAGACCCATACAGGATGCAGACGATCTTTAATTAAGAATCGGAAACCGTAGGGCGGCGGGGCAACGGAGCATAAATGCTCCCTGCGGAAATTTCCCCGGAAATCCCCACCCCCGTAAACGGGGTTTGCCCCGCCTTCACTCTTTCAGATACAAAATACAAAGGTAATTAGCCTCATTTCCCATTTAATTTAATAAAAAGGTTGACATTTGGAAAGTTATTCATTATAATATAGATGTTAAATAGGTGAGGTATGCGCTTCACCGGAAATTCAGGAGGAATTTAATATGAAAAAAACTCTTTCAATCTTAATGTCAATTCTTATAATCGCTCTTTCATTTACATTTGTTGCGAGCGCTGCAGGTTGCGGCTGTAAGGATCATACAAACAGCGCCGAAGGTTGTCATTGCTGTCTCGATTGTAATAATCTTGATGAGCATTACATTAGTTCATGCATTAAGGATGCTCCCCGTACCGAAGACGGTAAGTATGACTTTAGCCAAAGATGCTGTAACGAATGCACAGGCGTTCTTCCTTGTGCCTGCGGTTGCGATTGCTGTGCTTTGTCTGATGAAGATATTGAAAACATGGGCGGTCAGGATCAGATCCTCACACCTGAACAGCAGGAAGCAGTTGTTAGCACTTTCCAAAAAGTTCTTGCCCGTATCCGTGAATTCTTTGACAACCTCTTTAATGCAATCTTCGAATTCTTAAGATTCGACGAAATCATGGGTGGCGGCAACGCATAAGTTAATTGAATACATAGAGGCTGTCTCCGGACAGTCTC
>JAZSPI010000085.1:0-31431 GCA_045537395.1 Acutalibacteraceae bacterium
ACAGATGCACCTGCAACTGACGCTCCCGCAACAGATGCACCTGCAACAGATGCTCCTGCAACTGATGCTCCCACAACTGACGATGAGCCTACAGCAGCTCCCACACAGGCACCTGCTGATACAGTAACAGTTTACTTCACAGATGCAGAAGGCTGGGGCAAAGCATATATCTATGCATTTAACGGTGTAGAAGGCGAAACCGCTACTTCTCATCCTTTCGGTGAGTATCCCGGTACAGAGATGACTTACGTTAAGACAAACTCTTACGGTCAGGATATTTATTCCTTCGAGATTACCGAGGATGTTGACTACATCAAGTTCTCCAACGGTTCTGTTGACGGTACAAACAGACGTACAGACAACGTACCCAAGGAGCAGATTGCAAACAATGCAGGCTTCTATCCTAAAGATGAGTACGAGAGCAACAAGTGGACAGTAGGCACATGGACATATGAGGAGGAAAATCCCACAGATGTTCCTGCAACAGACGCACCTGCAACAGATGCTCCCGCAACAGACGCACCTGCTACTGATGCTCCCGCTACTGATGCTCCCTCAGGCATAACAGTTCCTTCTTCAAAAGCTGAAATAGCTGCTGCTTACAACAAGGTAGTTAATGAAGCTAAGGCTTATACAGGCAAGGTAACTCTTAAGAAACATGATATCATCAATGTTGAACTTAAGGATCTTCCTTCTCTTGCAGCAGGTATTATCAACCCTGTTGTTCAGAAACTTACCCAGACCAGCCCCGAAGAATATGTATTCGACGGCGGTAAGGATGTAAATGATCCTAACAGATTTGTTTCTCATAAGATTGTTCCCGGTGGCAGAGATGTTGCTGTTCAGGAAGCAGGTCTTGCTTCTGCATCCGCTACTGCAAATCCCGACGGCGGTTACACAATGGTTCTTACTTTCATTGCTGAAACTTCAACTTTTGACGGTACAAGCACAACATCTGAACCCACACATCACAAGTCAGCAATGGATCCCCTTGAACTCGGTTCTCTCGACCTTGGTCCTATCACAATCTCAAATGCTGACCTCAAGTATCCCGGTGCTACAATGACTGCTACAGTAGACGGTGAAGGCAGACTCGTTAAGCTTGAGCAGAAGCTTCCTCTTGAAGGTAGCGGTACAGGTAAGGCAGGTCTCTCTCTTACTCTTAACCTTGCAGGCTCTATGGACGGTACTTACGAATTCATTTACGGCTAATCCCAAAAAAACAAAATTACGAAAGGGCTGTCTTATGACGGCCCTTTTTTTGACAGAAAGGATGGAGAATAATGAAGAAGGCAGGTGCAATTATCGCCATGGGTGCAACCGCCTGCGGTATAGGTTTTTACAAACTCAACGAATGGATATTTGACGCTCTCGTTAACCGTGATTTCAGTGTACCTCCTGCTCTCGGAAAACTTATAACCAAGTCAGAGGGAAATGATGATGAAAAAGAGAATATATATAGAAGCAATATGAAGTGGCTTTTGGATTACGGCTTTGAAAGATATACTATGGTAAATGACAGAGGCATGAAACTCCGCGGTTATCTTATGAAGCCCGAAAAGGAAAGCAAGGTTTACGTTTTTGGCTCTCACGGCTACAGAAGTGACGGCAAGGGTGAATGGTGCCACTACGCGAAGCATTATGTTGAAGAACTTGGTTATAATATGTTTTTCGTGGATCATCAGGCGGCAGGAGAAAGTGAAGGTCAATATATCGGCTTTTCGTCCTTTGAATCAAAGGATGCCCTTAAATGGATTAATTTTATGACCGAAGAATTCGGAAGTGATATACAGATTATCCTCCACGGGATTTCTATGGGCAGCGCTACTGTTATGCTTATGACAGGAAGCGGTGAGTTGCCCGAAAATGTAAAGTTTACTATTGCCGACTGCGGATTTACAAGTGCTTATGATGAGTTTGCTTATTCTCTCGAGTCTATGAAGGTTCCATCTTTCCCGCTGATTCCTTTGATAAATTCAATCAATACAAAAAAAGCAGGATATGATTTCCGGAAAGATACAAACGCTCTCGATGCAGTGGCAAAGGCAAAAATACCCATGCTCTTTGTTCACGGCGGCAGGGACGATTTCGTGCCTACTTATATGGTTTATCTTCTTCATAATGCCTGCGCTTCGGAGTATAAGGATTTGCTTATCATACCCGAAGCCGATCATGCTCAAAGTTATCGCTTCGGAAAAGCAGAGTACGATAAAAAGATAGATGAATTTATAGAAAGATTTATAAAATAATATAGTTGGAGGAAATATAATGAGTAACAGTTTTTTAGATATGTTTCTTGTTTTCATTAACATGATCATGAGTTTTGTGAAAAAATTCATTTCTTCGGGAATGCTGGAATCTTTATAATAATACAGCAATATGTTTAAAATAGCGGAGCAATAATAAAACCATTGAAGCAACTGCAAGTGTTACTTCAATGGTTTTTTGCTGTGTTATTCTATAACTTATAAACTGTCCAGATATTCCACTGCTTTTGTTGCAGCAACAGTTCCGTCTGCCGTGGCTGTGGTGAGTTGGCGTATGTCTTTCTGACGGCAGTCACCGCAAACATAAACTCCGTCTTTAACCGTACAGTTTTCATCGACTGTGACATAACCATAAGAATCAAGAGGGAGAATATGGGCAAAATCAGAGGTAAGGGGAGTTTGTCCGATGGCAAGGAAAAGACCGTTCACTTCAAGGGAAAGATTATCCTCGGTGAGAGTGTTTTGTAAAGTGATGTTTTTGATTACAGGTGAAGCCTCGGCTGAAACAAGAACAGAGTTCATAATAAACTCAATGTTTTCTTTTTCTCCGGCTTTTTCCACGAGGTTTTTTTCTGCTCTGAAAGTGTCGCGCCGATGAACAAGATATATCTTGCGGCAAATATCGCTAAGATATAAAGCATCCTGCAGGGCTGTGTTGCCACCGCCGATAACGGCGACATCTCTTCCTCGGAAAAAATTACCGTCGCAGGTGGCACAGTAGGAAAGTCCTCTGCCGACAAGAGAATCTTCATTAGGCAGTCCTGATTTTTTCGGCTCTGTGCCAAGAGCAAAGATAACCGCCTTTGCAGTATATTCCTTATCTGCTGTTACAGTGAAAAAGTTTTCGTTCTCTGTGACACTTTTTACTTTTGATGGAACAAACTGTGTACCGAATTGTTCGGCTTGATTTTTGAGATTCAATGAAAAATCCAGACCGTTTACAGATGTAAATCCGGGATAGTTTTCTACCTTGTGACTTTTGCTTATTTGTCCGCCAAAGGTTTTGCTTTCAAAAAGAAGGACATCTTTTCCGCTTCTTGCTGCGTATATTGCCGCAGTAAGGCCTGACGGACCGCCGCCGATAATAATTATATCTTTCATAAAAACACCTCTTTGCTCACGTTTGCATAGTATATTTTAACACAAAGAAATAAAGATTACTACGTAAGTTGGAAAAAATTTATAAAAATTAAAAAATATTGCTTAATTATAGAAATTCAGTTTATTATGTGGTATAATAAATAGAATTATTATCCTGTCGAAGGGAAGGATTATTTTGATTAAGACCGTTAAAGGTTTAAAAATAAATTATGTTGAAGAGGGACAGGGTGACCTTGTAGTGCTTCTGCACGGATGGGGTTCCAATATTACTCTTTTTAATGCCAGCGTAGAACTTCTTCAGAAAGGTTACAAGGTTGTAACAATGGATATGCCTGGTTTCGGTGAAAGCGAAGAACCTGCAGAGCCTTGGTGCGTAGACGACTATGTTGACTTTGTTCTTGAGTTCCTTAAGGATTATGAATTTTCAAAGGTTACTCTTCTGGGACATTCTTTCGGCGGAAGAGTAATAATCAAACTCTGTTCAAGAGAAAATCCCTTTGAAATAGAAAAAGTTATACTTGTCGATTCGGCAGGCGTAAAGCCGAAGAAAACGCTGAAACAAAAAATTAAACAGCGCATTTACAAAATGACCAAGTGGATATTCTCTCTTAAAATTGTAATGATGCTTTTTCCGGATGCTCTCGAAAAACTGAGAAAAAAGAACGGTTCTGCCGACTACAATGCGGCTTCACCCATTATGAGACAGACTCTGGTAAAGGTGGTAAACGAAGACCTTACGGAACTTATGCCCTGCGTAAAGGCTCCGACACTTCTTATATGGGGTACTGCTGATGATGCCACACCCTTAAGTGATGCAAAACTTATGGAAAAACTTATGCCTGAAGCAGGACTTGTAACTTTTGATGGGGCAGGGCATTATTCTTTCATAGAAAGACAAGGACAGTATTTAAGGGTACTCGCTTCATTTATGAAAATTGATATATAATCAGAAGGGAAAATGATTATGACATTTACAGTTTCGGTTGTTATATGTACGGCACTTTTTATAATAAGTTCAGTTATGTGTCTTATTGATTCCATGCACTTTTTCCAACTTAACTCTTACCGCTTTGACACTCATACAAAATGGATAAGAGAAAATGCAAAAAAATATTATCTGCACGCCGTATTGTCGGTCCTTGCTCTTATTGCGGTTTTTCTTGAAATTCCCGGAAAATATAAAATTATTGCCTGTGCAGTAATATTCGCTTTGGCTTGTCTTGTAGAAAAACCGAAGAAAGCAAAAAAGCCCCTGGTTTATACGGCAAGAGTAAAGAGAATGTTTGTCACTCTCGGACTTCTTGTTCTCATTTCGATGGTGGCAGTTATACCTTTTATAAAACCCGCACGCGTTACTGTTTATCTTCTTGTTCTTGTTCTGATTTACACTCTTGCTCCCGTGCTTGTTTTACTTGCCAATATTATAAACAAGCCCATGGAACTTTCAATAAATAACGGCTATATCAGAGATGCAAAGAAAATTTTAGCATCATGTCCCGATCTGAAAATTATCGGCATTACGGGCAGTTACGGCAAAACGAGTGTCAAATATTATCTTACCACTCTTTTAAGAGCAAAGTATAGTGTTCTTATGACACCCGAAAGTTACAATACACCTATGGGCGTGGTTAAAACCGTAAGGGGTTCACTTAAAGCAACTCATGAAATTTTTGTTTGCGAAATGGGCGCAAAATGGGTGGGAGATATAAAAGAACTTTGCGATATTGTTCATCCTCAGCATGGTGTTATCACATCAATCGGTCCTCAGCATCTTGAATCTTTCAAGACTCTTGATGCAGTTAAAAATACAAAATTTGAACTTTCCGATTCCCTTCCCGAAGGAGGTATGCTTTTCCTTAACGGTGATGACGAAAATATAAAGGCACACGGAAGTAGTCGTCCCTATATCTCTTACAGCATAGAGGGAGATGCAGATTATGTGGGCTATGATATCAGCGTAAGCGAAAGAGGCACAACATTCTCAGTTAAAACTCCCGAAGGAGAAAGTGAGCAATTTTCAACTAAACTTATCGGCAGACATAATGTTCTTAATATTGTCGGTGCTATTGCCATAAGTCACAAAATGGGTATTTCTCTCAGAGAACTCAAAGGTCAGGTCCGCCGTCTTGAAGGTGTTCCTCACCGTCTTCAACTTTCTGACAGAGGTGATATGACAATTATTGATGACGCTTACAATTCAAATCCAAGCGGAACAAAAGCAGCCCTGGAAGCACTCAGCCTTTTTGACGGATATAAGATTCTTGTAACTCCGGGAATGGTTGAACTCGGCGCAAAGCAGAATGAACTCAACCGTGAATTCGGCAGAAATGCTGCAGGTGTTTGTGACTATGTTGTTCTTGTAGGGCAGAGACAGGCAGTGCCCATTAAGGCAGGTCTGCTTGATGAGAATTATGATGAAAGCAAAATCTATGTAGCAGATACTATCGAAGAGGCTCTCGGTCACGTTTACGCTGTGAACAGCGAGGGCAGAAAGAAGATAGTTCTTTTGGAAAACGACCTTCCCGATAATTATTAATCTTTTTCTGAGGTGATATAAATGAAAACAAAAGTTGGTGTTTTTTTCGGAGGCAAGACTACTGAACACGAAATTTCTGTTATTTCTGCCATTCAGGCAATCGGTTATCTTGACAGAGAAAAATATGACGTTATACCCGTTTACATAAGTAAGAATAACGAGTTTTATGTAGGCGAAAAAATCGGTGCAATTGAAAGTTATACTGACATCCCTGCTCTTCTTAAGGAAAGTCAGCGAGTAATAATGATAAACGATGAGGGCAAAGCAAAACTTATAAAATATCCTCAGAAAATGTTCGGTAAATCTCTTTATGACTATATAGATGTTGCGTTTCCCATAGTTCACGGAACAAATGTGGAAGACGGCACTCTGCAGGGCTTTTTGCAGATGATGGGTGTACCTTTTGTCGGCTGCGATGTTCTTTCTTCCGCCGTTGGTATGGATAAGTATGTGATGAAGACCGTGCTTAAGGACAACGGTATCCCCGTTCTCGACTGTAAGTGCTACACATCAAATCAATATGATGACGGTGTGGATGTTCTCGTTGACGAGATTGAAAAAGAAATCGGCTATCCCGTTATTGTAAAACCCGTAAATCTCGGCTCATCCATCGGTATTTCAAAGGCTGAGGACAGAAAGGAACTTTATGATTCTCTTGAAACTGCCTTCAATTATGCTTCAAAGGTGCTTATTGAAAGAGCTGTGCAGAATCTTAAAGAAATCAACTGCTCCGTTCTGGGCGATTACAGTGCTGCTGAAGCGTCAGAATGTGAAGAGCCTGTTTCATCCGATAAAATTCTGACATTTACAGAAAAATATATCGGTGACGGTGGCAGCAAGGGTGCAAAAGGCGGAGTAAAGTCTGCGCCTTCGGGCAGTAAGGGTATGGCTACTCTTAAAAGAAAAATTCCTGCCGAAATTACCGCTGAGCAGAGAGATACTATCCGTAAGATGGCCGTTGATGCTTTTAAAGTTTTAGGCTGTAACGGTGTTTCCCGAATTGATTTTATGATGGATACGGCTACAGGTGAAATCTGGCTTAACGAAATAAATACCATTCCCGGCTCACTTTCTTTTTATCTCTGGGAACCGATAGGCGTTAAGTATACAGTTCTTCTTGACAGGATGATTTCTCTTGCCCTTAAAAGAGAAAGAGAAAATGAAAACATCACTTTCTCTTTCGATTCCAATGTTCTGCAGGGTGTAAAACTCGGCGGTGGTGCAAAGGGTGCCAAGGGTAGTAAAATATAAGACATTATAAATAATAGCCATTGTATAGGCAGGGAAATCGGCTTATACAATGGTTTTTTGTTCTTTATAGTCCTTCTTATTTTTTATTTAAACCATAATGTGTCGGGCAATCGTCTCTACGCCGATTGCTTTTTACGTTTCAATAAAACTGTTAGTCGTCATACGCTTCGCAGAGTGACTTTTGTGCTTGGCAAAAGTCACCAAAACCGCTTTCCGGATGCTGTGAATGTATGACTCGTCGGATGCGAAAGAACGAATTTTTCGGAATATGATTTGATATATTGATTTATAACTCAACCTTAGTCTGCCGTATTAGTATTCTATACGAACAGCACTACCGAAAAATTAGATTTCGCACCGTAGGTATAAATAGTTTTACTTCATTTTCCGTTGGGCTTTCCCGTAGTTCTGTTTTATGTCCGCGTCGTTCCCGCGTCCTGCAAATAGATGAGTATTCCTACAAAAACAAATCGGATAACGTGGGGGAAAGCGTGATAAGGAAAGCAATTCCGTGCTTTTGAATATATGAACATAGAAAGAATATAGGTTACAACTAACCTTTCAACAGAGATAAAATCTTATCGGCTGTCTTTGCCCCTGCCACGGGGCAACCCCTTGTAGGACGTTTTGTAAGGAGGTACTGAAAGGTGAAAAAGCAGAAGCATTGCTAAAGAAGGCAAGTTAAATAAACAAAAACATTTTTATAAAACGGTAGTTCCCTGTCTGCGACCCTGCCACGGGTCGCACCCCAAGGGAAAGTATTTGTTTCAGAACTGTTCAATAAAAACCAACTCTTATTGTAGGCAGTACTTAACTGAAAGGCACTTTCTTTTCCCGTTAAAAAAGCGGGGCTTTGCTTACTTTGCCGCCGCGAGAGCAAAGTAAGAGCCCAAGCGGCTCGAGCGTTGACGACTAATAGTTTCATTGAAACGAAAATTATAAAGCACAACGGTGCCTCAAAAGTCACTCAGCGAAGCGTATCTACCTTATTGTTTCATTGAAACGAAAACCGCAATCGGAGTGGAGACGATTGCCCACTACCTATTTGTTTTAAAATAATAAAACACTATATACAGAAGGAAACTGAATATAGTGTTTTATTAAGTTGTTTATTGTTTTCGTGTAAAATTAAACACTGACTTTTTTTCGTTCCGGTAACTGTGCCACGATTATTGCTCCGAACATCATCACACAGCCGATGCTTTCCCTTAATGTGGGAACCTGATGTAAAACTATCATAGCAGTAAGAACACCGAAAACAGACTCAAGGCTCATTACCATAGTTGCAATGGTCGGCTCGGTTTTCTGCTGACCTAAAATTTGCAGAGTGTAGGCAACACCGCTGGACATAATGCCCGAATAGGCGATGGAGGGCGCGGCTTTGATGAGGTTTTCGAGAGAGACATCTTCAAAAAGAAGCATAGGTATTGCCGCCATTGCGCCTGCTATAAGAAACTGCATCATGGAAAGCATAACGCCGTCAACCTTAGGGGAAACTCTGTCAATTACAAGAATATGTACCGTGTAGCAGACTGCACAGGCGAGGACATAAAAATCCGAAGGCTGTATTCTGCCGCCTTCTTTGACGCAGAGAAGATAAAGGGCAATAATGGAGACTATTACGCAAGGCCAGATAAGAGGTCTTATTTTTTTGCCGAGAAACAGGGAGAAGATGGGGACAAGGAGAATATAAAGAGCAGTAATGAAGGCTGCTTTGCCCGGCTCTGTTCCGCCGTCAATACCGAGTTGCTGAAAACAGGAGGCAAAGCAGAGAACAACTCCGCAGGCGGCACCGCCTTTGAGAAGAATTTTTTTGTTTTCGGCGGTCATCTTCTTATAGCCTTCTCTTTTCTTTCTGAAAGCACTCATAGCACCGATAACGGGTAAAAGAGACAGGGAGCCTAAAAGGCTTCTCATTGAAATAAAGGTGAACGGTCCCACAAATTCTGCTCCTGTGGTCTGGGCTACGAAGGAACTGCCCCAGATAATTGCGCAGAGCATTAAGATAAGTGAGCCGTAAAGATTGTTTTTTCTTTGATTTTCCATATATTAATTACCTCAACCTAAAGCGGGAACAAACTGACCTAAATAATCGAAAAGGAAACACATGGGGGGAACGAGAATAAGTGAAGGAAAAAAGTTGGCAACTTTGATTTTTGAAATACCTGCAAGATTGAGTCCCAAGGCAAAAATCATAATTGAGCCCACACAAGTGATTTCCGCAACAGTGTATGAACTCAGGAAAGGTTCAAGGACACCTGCCAAAAGCACAATACTTCCCTGAAATACCAGAACGAAGAGCGAGGCAAAGATGACGCCTATGCCGAGAGATGCGGAAAGCATCATGGAGGAAAACAGGTCAAGAATACTCTTTGTGAAAAGAGTTGAGTTATCTCCTTTCAGTCCTGCTTCGAGGGAGCCGATAATTGTCATGGCTCCTATACAGAAAACAAGACTTGCCGTTACAAAGCCTTCGGCAAAGGAGTTTTTTTCTCCGCCTTTTGACTTGATTTTTGAAGAGAGGTAATCTCCTGCACTGTTAAGTTTTCCGTCGATATTAAGTGCTGTACCTATTAAAGTGCCGATAACGATTGACATAATTGAAATGAGAATGTTTTCACCTTTGAGCATACCCTGTATACCGATTAAAATTACGCACAGACCGATGCCTGTCATAACTGCATCGCTGAATTTTTTGCTGATGCTTTTTTTGAAAAGCAGGCCTGCAAGACTGCCGATAATTACGGTGAAGACATTGATAAGTACACCTGTCATCGGATTCACTTCTTTCCTTTTTAATGTTTATCCATTTTAGCATAAAAGACATTTGTTGACAATAATTTTATTTTAAAAATTCACATAGTTTTTATTGCAATTGCGAGTAATATATTGTATAATTTTTACAAGTTATTTAAAAGGAGAGATTCTATGAAACCTTTCTTTCTTTTTTCGAAAGAAGAATCGGATACCAAAGTAGCCAATGACCGTTTGCTGTCTTACGCTGCCGGTCTCACAGGTCAGAATATGACCTACGGCTTTGTTTCAAGCAGACTTTTTGTTTATCTTAACACTATTCTTAAAATTCCCTCGGAAAAAACCGGCATCATTACCGGTGTCAGCACTCTATGGGATGCAGTCAATGACCCTCTTGTCGGCGCACTTCTTGACCGCAGAAAACACAAGCCGGGACAGAAACTCCGTCCTTTCCTTCTATGGACACCCGCACTCATCGGTGCTTTTGTTGTGCTGATGTTCATCGATTTCGGCTTTTCTCAGAACCAGACAATCGCATTCGTTCTTGCTCTTTACATACTTTTTGATGTTTTTTATTCATTGCAGGACATAGCGATCTGGGGTGTGAGTGCCATGTCGAGTCCCGATGCAGCAGAACGAAGGCGAGTCATTCAGTGGATTTCCATTGCAGCGGGTCTGGGCGGAACAGTAGCAGGTCTTTTCCCCACTATAAAGGATACATTCGTAAAGCAGGAAATAATGTCTGAAAAGAACACCTATCTGTTCGGTGCTGTTATTTTCGGCTTTGTGGGTATGATTATTGCAATGCTTGCCTACAGAATGAAGGAAAAGGTAGATCTTGCCGAAGAAAAAAAGGACAGTATTTTAAAGGATTTGCTTGATTTAAGACACAATAAGACATTGATTGTAGTCTGCCTTGCCAGAACGGTGCAGAGTATTTCACTTGCTCTTCCCTGGGAATACTTCTTTGAAACTCAGGGTGTAGCCTATAAACTCGGAAATGCTGAAATTTCCGGCGGTACTGCACAGGTGGTATACGGCTTTATTATGGGTATTCCCGGAGCCTTCGCAATGTTTTTTGCCGTTAAACTTATCAACAGATTGGGCGGCAATAAAAAACTTCTCGTTTTTTCCGAGGCAATTACGGTTGTTGCACGTCTTATCGCTTTCTTCGTAGGAGCAAATGACCGTTTCCTCAATATCGGCTCTCTTGCCGTTGTAATGCTTCTTCTCGGCACAGCGCAGATTTTCACTAATATGAAGGATATCGCTCACCGTTCACTTCTTACAAACTCCATTGATGAGGTTGAACTTAAAACCGGTAAGCGCACCGAGGGTATAGTATTCTCAATGCAGAATTTTGTTTCAAAGGTAACAGGTGCCATTCCGAAGTTCATTCAGGGTTATTTCCTTAAATTCCTCGGCTTTAATCCCAACGTAAAGGTAGCATCAAACCAGACTGTTATCAATGCGCAGACTGCTCCCCGCTTCCTTAAATACCGTTGGCATAGTTTCATTCTCGGTCCCGCAATCGGTTCACTTCTTTATCTTATCGTTATCCTCTTCCTTGACAATGACGATGCCGCATATATGGCAGAAGTAGAAAAGCAGCTCAAGGAAAAGAGAGCTGCCGCTGCAGAAAAGGTAGTTACGGAGGCATAATATGAAAGTTTTGTGTGTTATTGATATGCAGAATGACTTTATCGACGGAGCGCTTGGCACAAAGGATGCCGTGGCAATTGTTGACAAGGTAAAAGAAAAAATTGCACTTTACCGTGAAAACGGTGACAGAGTTATCTTTACAAGAGATACCCACGGGGAAGATTATCTTTCCACGGCAGAAGGCAGAAAACTTCCCGTTGTTCACTGTGTAAAGGGAACTTACGGCTGGCAGATTTCTTCAGAACTTAATACAGAGGGCTGTGAAATAATCGACAAACCTACCTTTGGTTCATATGAACTTGCCGGAAAAGTGGCAGAGACAGAAAATCTTGAAGGTGTTGAACTTGTCGGACTTTACACGGATATATGTGTTATCTCAAATGCATTGATGATAAAGGCAAAGGTTTACGAAACTCCTGTTACTGTTGACGGAAGTGCTTCGGCGGGTGTTACACCGGAAAGTCACCGTAACGCTCTTGAGAGCATGAAAATGTGTCAGATTGATATTATTGATTGACAAGTATTAATAATGTATGATATTATTGTTATGCAAAGATTTATTTCATTAAGAAAGGAGTAATATGTTATGACAATCAGAGAAGTTATCAATTTTTTAATGAAACTTTTCACAGAACTTTTCAGTTACCTTGCCCCTCTTTTTGAAAAGAAGGACGAAGATACAGAAACAACAGGTGAATAAGAAAATCTCAGGGACGCCTTCGGGCGTCTCTTTTTTTATGGTTTAGCATTTATGTTCATTTCCACAGCCTGAACTGATAAATGACAGATAAAAATCAACAAACTATTAACTATATTTCAAAATTAACAAGTTTTTATAAGTTGTTAAATATTATTTGACAATATAAATATTAAGTGATAAAATTAAATACAATCTTTAATTAATTTTTATTTTTATAAAAGAAGGTTTTAAATTATGAGCGACATAAGAAAAAAAGTTTTACTTATAGTTAATCCCTGTGCAGGCAGAACAAAATCCAGAGCAGGCACTTTTGAAATCGTCGATAAGTTTTCAAAGAATGACTATGAATTTACCGTTCGTACGACCACCTGTCAGGGGGATGCGACCAATATTGTAAAAAGAGAACTTGACGAACACGATATGGTTGTTTGTTGCGGCGGTGACGGTACTCTTAACGAAACCGTAAACGGTGTAATGGATATGCCCCGCCGTGTGCCCATCGGTTATATTCCCTCAGGCTCTACCAACGATCTTGCAACAACCTTAGGCATCCCCAAGGATATTAAGGATGCCACCGATCTCATTATGAGCGGACAACTCAATGACTATGATGTAGGTCTTTTCAATAACAGATATTTTACATATGTTGCGTCATTCGGTGCCTTCACAAGGTCATCCTATGCAACCAGTCAGAAAATGAAAAACAAATTCGGCTATGCAGCATATCTTCCCTCTGCAATTCCGGATGTATTCAATATTAAAAAATATAAACTCAGAATTGAACATGATGAGGGTGTTATAGAGGACGAGTTCGTTTTCGGCTCTATTTCCAACTCAACTTCAGTAGGCGGATTTTTCAGTTTCAAGGAAGAGGAAATTAAACTCAATGACGGTGTTTTTGAACTTCTTCTTTGTAAAAGTCTTAAGTTTAAAAATATTATTCCTACTCTTTATAAGGTAAGACATCAGGATTATGACGGTAAACAGTTAATCTTCCTTCACACAAAGAAACTTAAGGTTACCTGCCTTGAAGGCGAAGTTGACTGGACACTTGACGGTGAATACGGCGGTAAGCACAAGGACGTTATGGTTCATGTGCTTAACGGTGCAATACATATATGCTCAACGGAAAATCCTCTTTTTTTAAAGCATGAAATCCCGGAGTTTACTCCTGCTGCGTCTCATGCTGAAGAAAGTGAATCCGAGTTAAAAGAAAAGAAATTTTTCAAAAAACGCAAAGCACAGAAAAATGACCTCACTGACGCTGTAGAAAGCACAGAGGATGAAGAAGAGAAAAACGAAACAACCGTGTGAGTTTCGTCTCCGGCAATATGAAAGTTTTTCCTTTTCAACTTTTTATGAAAAAAAGTATTGATTATACATATGATTTTATTATATAATAATCTTCAGTATAAAAAAGTCTATACTTTTGTAAACTATTTTTTAATAAATTATTGACAATAAGAAAATTATAGGGTATACTGTGTATAGATAATTTATGACAGTGAGGAGGAACGACTTTGGAATTTATGGATTATATTAAAGCACTTATAAATTTTATAATGAAGTTAGTTGCACTCTTCAAAAATGAAGACAAAGATAAAGATGAAGAGGAAGCAAAATAATCTGAATTAAAATTAAAACAGGCTGTTACTTTTAGTAGCAGCCTGTTAATATTTTTTATATTA
Organism: Acutalibacteraceae bacterium; assembly: GCA_045537395.1. GTDB lineage: Bacteria > Bacillota > Clostridia > Oscillospirales > Acutalibacteraceae > UBA6857. The sequence continues at coordinate 13,960 of JAZSPI010000085.1, forward strand.
CAGATTTTCTTCAATTGTCATTTTTTTAATAAGACTGTTCAGTTTCTTTTTTATGCTGTTCATACGCATATCCTGTAAAACTTCCGAACGATAGGACATAAAAGCGTCTTCGTCATCGGTGGCTATGGTCTGCCTTTCAACAACATAAATGTAATCGCCGGAGGTTATGGCTTTTGCTTTTCCGTGTGTTATTGTGCTGACAGAGGAGAAAAAGTCATCGTCATACATGGGATCGCCTTCTTTTACCAGAAGCACCGACAGGGGAGCCGTTACAATAATTCCCATAGAGTCATTGTACTGTACGTTCAGGTCATCGATTGTGGCAACCCCACTGTTAATTGATTCTGCCATAGAAGAAAATTGTCTTTCCGTTTCTTTGATCTCGTTTTGTGAAAGGGAGACGGTTTCACCTTTATCATTCAGTCGTGTCAGGGAACCTTCAATTGCCTTGAATCCCACATACATATCAACAAATCTCTCTTTGAGGTCCATTTCTTCTACAGGATCTTTGCCTTCAGCGCCGTAAAAATGGTCAAGAAGTTGCAGAAGACGGCTTTCGTGAGTCTGTACTTTTGTAATGTCCTGCTTTGTTACTCCGATGCTTTCGTAATAGGAAGAAAACATTCTCCAGATATTTTCTGTGTTATCGGCGGCAAGACGTTTGAATTCACTGCTTAAGGCTATATTTTCTTTTTCCATAAGTTTTATGGCTGCGAAATATTCACTGCAGCATTTTTTTACTGCTTCAGAAATACTTTCCTCATTTCCTTCGGCGGCGGAATAGTCTTCGGGAGAAGATGAGACTTTATCTCTATAATAGTTATAAAGGCCTTCAGTAATGACGTGGTTTTCAAATGTGTAAGGATATTCTTTTTTTTCGCATGAAGCAAAAGAAAATAAAGTCAATATTACAGCCAGAAGGGCGATAGTTTTTTTCATATCAGTTTCAGCCTTTCAACAGTTCTTTTGGTCATTATACACTATTTTTCAAATCTTGTCTATAAAAGATTTTAAGTTAAAACTATTGACAATATCTTCTTTTACTGATATAATCCTTAATTGTCGCAGTATGCAAAGGCATATTATGACATTCCTTGCTCCGGACAAGAGCCGGGGCCAGAGACCATAAGGAGGTAAAAAGACATGAACAAATATGAGACTATGTTCGTATTTTCTACTGCAAAGGGTGAAGAAGGCGTAAGTGCACTTACTGAAAAGTTCAAGGCACTCGTTGAAGCAAACGGCACTCTCACTTCTGCTGAAGCATTCGGCAGCAACGGTGGCGTTCGCACACTTGCTTATGAAATCAATGACGAAACACAGGGCGCATACATGATCTTCAATTATGAAGGCGCTACAAGTCTTCCTGCTGAAATCGAGCGTATTGCCGGTATCACAGAAGGCGTTCTCCGTGTTCTCACTATCAGAAAGTAAGGAGGAACACTTATGCTTAACTGCGTAACTCTCATGGGTCGTCTTGTTGCGGACCCGGAACTTCGCACCACAACCACAGGAAAGAGCGTTTGCACTTTCCGTATTGCCGTTGACCGTTCATTCCAGAAACCGGGTGAACAGAGACAGGCAGATTTCATCACTATCGTTGCTTGGGAAAGCACAGCTAATTTTGTAAGCAGATATTTTGCTAAAGGTTCAATGATTGCTGTTCAGGGTTCAATCCAGACACGTAATTATCAGGACAACAACGGCAACAACAGAACAGCATTTGAAGTTGTTGCAAGGGAAGTAAGTTTCTGTGGCTCAAAGGCTGAAACAGGAACACAGGTTCCTGCAGTATCTGCAGCAGCTCCTGCTCCTGCATATCAGACAGCAGTTCCCTCTGATTTCGAAGAAATCACAGACGATGATGATTTACCCTTTTAATTAAAATATTTACAGGAGGAAAATACTCATGGCATACGAAAAAGGCGCTAATCGCCCCAACAGAAAGTCACGTAAGAAGGTTTGCGCATTCTGTGTAGATAAGGTTGAAGAAATCGACTACAAGGATGTACAGAAGCTCCGCAAATTCACATCTGACAGAGCTAAGATCCTTCCTCGCAGAGTAACAGGTACCTGCGCTCGTCATCAGCGTGAACTTACAACTGCTATCAAGCGTGCACGTCAGGTTGCACTTATGGCTTACACAGCAGATTAATCTTTTGAATAAGGACGGTATAACTTGAGGTTGTACCGTTTTTGTTTTATAAAAAACTATTGCAAAAACGATATAAATGAGTTAGAATTACAATAAGTATATGCGAAAGGAAGACACTTACCGTGTCAGGCATTTAAAATGAACGTTATTGTTGTTGGCTGCGGAAAAATCGGTACGGCTGTGGTTTCTGCTCTTGTAGGTGAGGGACACGATGTTACGGCTATGGATGAAAATTCCGAAGTTATTAATGAAATTACAAATGTATATGATGTAATGGGTGTCTGCGGCAACGGCGCCGACTGTGAAGCCCTGGAAGAAGCAAGGGTGGAAAACTGTGATATTTTTGTTGCTGTTACGGGTTCCGATGAACTTAATATGCTTGCTTGTTTTATTGCAAAGAAAATGGGTGCCGGGCACACGGTGGCAAGAATAAGAAACCCTGAATATAATGATCGTTCACTTTCTTTTATGCGTCAGCAACTTGAACTTTCTATGTCTATAAATCCTGAACTTCTGATGGCTCAGGAACTTCATAATCTTCTTAAAATTCCGTCGGCTTTCAAAGTGGAATATTTTTCGAGACGAAATCTAGAAATGATAGAGGTAAGATTAAAAAAAGATTCTGCCCTTGCAGGTAAAAAAATCAGCAAAATCCGTGACAAAGAAAAGCAGCATTTTCTTATAGGTGCTGTTCTGAGAGACGGCGAGCTTCATATTCCCGACGGTAACTTTGAACTCCGTGAGGGTGATACGGTGAGTATTGTCGCTTCACCGTCCGATATGCAGAAACTTCTGAAAAGTCTCGATATGATTAAAAAGGCAGTTAAGGATGTAATGATTTTAGGCGGCAGCAAGACAGCCTTTTATCTTGCCAAAATTCTTTCTTCTACAGGTACCAATGTAAAGATTATAGAAAAGGACAAAGAGCACTGCTTGAGGCTCAGTGAGATTCTTCCGAAGACTGATATAATTCACGGAGACGGCTCTCATCACGATATACTTATGGAAGAAGGACTTCGCTCCATTGATGCATTTGTTGCGCTGACGGGTATGGATGAGGAAAATATCCTTACTTCACTTTTTGCCGGAGAACTGAATGTGCCCAGAGTGGTATCGAAAATAAACAGTGATGAACTGACAAGAATGGCTGAAAAATTAGGCCTTGACAGCGTTATTTCAACCAAAAGTATTACGGCGGATCTTATTATCCGTTATGCACGTGCACTTGAAAACTCTATGGGCAGTAGCATTGAAACCCTTTATAAATTTATGGACGGTAAGGCTGAAGCTATAGAGTTTAATGTAAAAAAAGGTGCGAAGATTATCGGAAAGCCCATCAAAGAACTTTCATTCAAACAGGGTGTTCTTATCGCAGGTATAATCCGTGAAAGAAAAACTGCTATTATACCCACGGGTGATGACGTGATAGGTGAGGGGGACAGAGTAATTGTTCTTTCTGCTTCGGCTCACCGTCTGGGCGATTTGTCAGATATTTTAAGATAAGGCTCGGTAACTAAAATGAACAGACGAATGGTTTTATATGTGGTAGGTAAGGTGGTAATGGTTGAGGGCGGACTGATGCTTTTACCCCTTATAACTGCACTTATTTATAAAGAGGCAGTGACCTTGAGTATAGGGATTTCGATTGCAGTTGCTTTGATTTCAGGATTTTTGTTGACAAAGATTTTTAAGCCGGGTATAAAAACGATTTATGCCAAAGAGGGCTTTGTTATTACGGCTCTTTGTTGGCTTGCTCTTTCGGCGGTAGGTGCTCTTCCTTTTTTTATCAGTGGAGAGATACCTTCATATATAGATGCCTTTTTTGAAACTGTAAGCGGTTTTACTACTACCGGCGCATCGATTTTAACAGATGTTGAAAGTATGAGTAAAGGACTTCTTATGTGGCGTTCATTTACTCATTGGGTTGGCGGTATGGGTGTGCTTGTTTTTGTTATGGCTATAATTCCTTCCATTTCAGACAGATCAATTCATCTTCTGCGCGCAGAGGTTCCCGGCCCCGTTGTAGGTAAACTCGTACCTAAAATCAGACAGACAACACGTATTCTCTATATAATCTATATTGCCCTTGCTATGGCAGAGGTTGTTTTTCTGCTGTTCGGAGGCATGAACCTTTTTGAAGCACTTATTCATTCTTTCGGCACTGCAGGTACGGGTGGGTTTTCTTCACGTGCTCTGAGCATCGGTGCATACAATCCGTATATTCAGTGGGTGGTAGGAATATTTATGCTCGCTTTCGGTGTGAATTTTAATCTGTATTATCTTATCCTTCTGAAAAAGATAAAGTCTGTTCTCAAAAGTTCGGAACTCTGGGTATATATATCTGTTGTGGCTGTTTCGATGCTTCTCATATGTATCAATATTGCACCGCTTTACGAAACTTTGTCCGAAACTGTAAGAAATGCATTTTTCCAGGTTTCGTCAATAATTACAACAACAGGTTATGCTACGGCAGACTTCAATATCTGGCCTAATTTTTCAAAATTGATACTGCTTCTCCTTATGTTTATAGGTGGCTGTGCCGGATCCACCGCAGGCGGAATTAAGGTAGCAAGAGTGGTAATGCTTTACAAGATAATCAAATCGGAACTGCAGAGAATGCTTCATCCCAGAAGCGTTAAAGTAAGCCGTTTTGAAGGAAAAAGTCTTGACAGTAATACTCTTTCTTCAGTAAACTCTTATCTTGCCATTTATACGATGCTGTTTTGCGCTTTTGTGTTAATAATCGGTTTTAACGGTTTTGATATTGAAACTACTGTTTCGGCAGTTTCTGCCTGCTTCAATAATATAGGTCCTGCCTTTGGTATTGCAGGTCCTGTCGGCAGTTACGCTGATTTTTCTGTTTTTTCAAAAATAGTTCTTTCCATGGCTATGCTTTTCGGAAGGTTGGAAATTTACCCCATAATTCTTACTCTTTCTGCATCAACCTGGGCAAAGAAATAAAAGCAAGGAGCCTGATATGAAAAAAACAAAGAAAATATCTCTTTCCACAACTCATATCATAATGCTGAGTTTTATTTGTGCCATCGCTGTGGGCAGTATCTTTCTGGCTTTGCCTGTCAGCAGTGCAACAGGGAAGGCAGTGCCGTATATAGATGCGCTTTTTACTGCTGTTACCTCTACCTGTGTAACGGGACTTGTAACAGTAACTACGGCAGAAACCTGGAGCCTTTTCGGTCAGATTGTCATTCTGGTACTTATACAGATGGGCGGTCTGGGAATTATCACGGTTATGTCGGGAATTATGCTTTTGATTAACCATAAATTCGGACTTAACGACAGTATTCTTATTCAGGACGCCTTTAATCTTAACACTTTGTCGGGACTTTCCGGTTTTGTGAAAAAAGTTTTTATAGGAACGGTATTAGTTGAGGGTGTGGGAGCACTGTTGTATATGACTGTTTTTGTTCCTGAGTTCGGCATAAGAGGTATCTGGATTTCGATTTTTAATTCCGTGTCTGCTTTCTGTAATGCAGGTATCGATATCATAGGAAGCGACAGCCTTTGCACATATGTAAAAAATCCCGTTATAAACATTGTTACCTGTGCTCTTATTATTATGGGCGGTATAGGATATATAGTATGGTGGGATGTTATACGTGTTATGAAAAAACACGGCAGAAACAAGCCTTTGCGTTTCCTTACTCTTCAGAGCAAAATTGCCCTTGTTTCTACAGCGGTACTTATTCTTTCGGGTGCGGTGCTTATATTTGTTTTTGAATACGGCAATCCTCTTACGGCAGGAGATTTCAATATATTTGAAAAAACGCAGTTTTCTCTCTTTCAGTCCGTTACAACAAGGACGGCAGGTTTTGCTACGGTACCTCAGGAAAATCTGACAGACGCATCTGCTCTTGTCTGCCTTATACTTATGTTTATAGGCGGCTCTCCTGTAGGAACGGCAGGCGGTATAAAAACCGTAACCTTTGCCGTATTAGTCATTACGGCTCTTTCAGCAATACGCAATAAAAACAATACAGAAGTTTTTTCCAGGGCAATTTCTCCGCGTACCGTAAGGAAGGCTCTTTCTGTAACTCTTACGGCTTTTGGTATAATGTCCGTTTCTGCTTTGTTGCTTTCTGCTGTGACGCAAGCCGACTTTCTTGACGTGATTTATGAAACCGTAAGTGCTACGGCGACGGTGGGGCTTACGAGAAACCTTACCTCGTCCTTGGACACGGCAGGCAAGATTATAATTATGATAACAATGTACCTTGGAAGAGTCGGTCCGATTTCTTTGGCTGTCGCTTTTAATTTAAGAAAAGAAAATCTCAATACAGTCAGATGTCCCGTAGAGGAAATAAGTGTGGGTTAAAGGAGAAAAAAGAATGAGCATTAATAAAACTTATGCAGTTTTAGGTCTGGGCAGATACGGAAGATCCGTAGCAGAAGAACTTACAAAAAGCGGTGCACAGGTTCTTGCTGTTGATGAAAATATGGATATAGTGGAGTCTCTTTCATCCTTGATTCCTGTATGTAAATGTGCTGATATAACCGACGCGGATGCTTTTGAGCAGTTGGGTATTGCCGATATCGATACGGTTATTGTGGCTATGTCAAACAGTCTTGAAGCAACGGTTATGGCAATAACTCTTTGCAAGGAGGCAGGAGTAAAGAATATTATCGTAAAATGCAGTACGGAAATGCACCGTAAAATCTTTTTGCGTGTAGGTGCAGATAAAGTGCTTTTTCCCGAGAAGGAGTCGGGTATAAGACTTGCGAGAAATCTTCTCTCATCAGGATTTGCCGAAATGATGGAACTCTCTGAAGAAGTTTCGATGATAGAAATCGACGTAAAGGATGAATGGGCAGGAAAAAATCTTGTTGAACTTAATCTGAGAAAAAGATATTCCGTAAATGTAGTTGCTGTCAGAAAGGGTGACAGCGTGATAGCGGAAATTGAGCCAACGGCTCCTCTTGAAAAGGGTACAAGTCTAATCGTTATTGCCAATGTGCAGAAAATTAAAAAGTTAAGATAATTCAGAAGGGCCGTCACATTAAATGACAGCCCTTTTTGTTTTCAGTTTTTATCTGGCGCGGTGAGTTTGTATACTTCACTTTCAATAAGTGCCGTAACTTCGTCAATATCTACTACGATACCTTTTGACAGAAGAAAAGAGACAACATAATCTTTCTTCTGCTGACCGGTCTTACTGCCGTAAAGTTGTTCGGCGGCTGCCACGGCAATTTTAACCCATTCTTTAAGGGTAGACTGCTGTTCGGCTGTGAGCCTTTCCTTAAGACAGGCGGTAAGTTTTGGGAGGATAAAGAGAGTGATAATTGCTGATATGAGAGTAATAAGAGCCTCAATGATAGGTGTTAAGTCGATATTTTTCATAATTAAATCCTTCTTTCTGTTTTATTTTGGTTTATGAAATCCTTCAAGGTCTTCAAGTCTGTGATTGATAACCTTGAATTTTTCTTTTTCTACTTCCTGTTCTTCCTCAATTTTGTAGGTGCGTTCTACAAGGTTATTGTGCTTTTCAACTTTCTTTTCAAGTTGTTCGATGCGGTATAACGTAAGTCTGCTGGAGGTGAGAACACCGATTAAACTGCCGCCAAGAGTGCCGAAAAGGCTTATGACGGCAACAATTATGGCTTCGCTCATTCTTTTTCACCTCACACGTTGAAACCGTGTTCTTTTGCCTTAGAAAGAGTTCTTTTGCCGAATCTTCCCGTAGTTTTAAGATTATTCCTGCGCTGAAACTCTTTCGTCCAAGCCACTGTATTTTCGCCGAAAAGGCCGCCTCTGACATCTTCTTTGTTTCTTTCAAGTGCCTTTTCATAATCGGGAAAAACATTGTAATAAAAATCGTTAATTTTCCTTACGTTTTCGCCTTTGTCGCCTCTTTTAAAATAACCGCGGGCAGGGAAGAAATTGTCATCGGGAAGTTCTTTAAATTTCAGCCCTTTTGTATCAACCGCTTTTGTAAATGATTTGTCAACAAAGAAAAGTTTCTCAGGCTTTGCTGCTGCGCCCGTTGTCGTAAGCACATATTTGCCGTTGCTGTTCCGTGTCCAGCCGTTACCTGTGAATTTGCCTTTGCCAGCAGAAATATGTAAGTGATAAGCCGAAGCACCGTCTTTACCCTCACGGCAGATTTTTTCTTTACGGCTGAACTTCTGACCGACCTTGATTTTCTTTAAATCATCGTCATTCGGGTGTGTGATAAGCATAGTGAAATAGTCAGATGTTCCGTCAGCGAAGTAAACCTTTGATATACTTTCAAGCCAAAGAGTATTCGTACCGCCTGTACCGACACCGTAAACTCTCTTTACAATCATTTCATCGCAGGGACAGTAGATGTAATCTCTGCCCGTACCGCTGCAACCTTCATCAATGGGATAATCCTTCGGTTTGCCTGTTGTGTGAGGCAAATGCGAGGTTGTTCCCGTATAACTCTGAGTGATTCTCATGGCTTTACAGGGATAGACAAGATAATTTTTCATTGTATTCTCCTTTTTTAAAAAAATAAAACTGCCGTATTTCCCACAAAAAGAGAAAAACAGCAGTCTGATTTCTCACAGAAAAACTGTGAGTGACTATTAAATTTTCAGTGGCTTGCGGAACCACTATATATAATTTTAGAGAAAAAAACGGCACTTGTCAAGTCTTGGAGCATTTTTGTTTCTTTTGACGAAGGCAAAGGAGAAAAACAGGCTTATATCCGCATGTTTTCTTTCAATTCTTGTGTTTCTTAAACAAAAAAATCCGCAAATATTTGTATGACTTATCCAAATAAAAATCTTGTCTGAATTTGACAAAAAAGCCCGGAGTCTGTATAATACGGGGGATTTCGGTTAATTACAAAAAGGAGAGACAGCAATTATGGGCAGATATGTTATGCGTTTTATAAATGCTACGGCATCCATAAGAAGAATAAGCAAGACCAAGTTTATAGTCTGGGCTGTTATACTGCTGTGCCTTCTTGTGGCTTTGATAATAAGCAAAACCGATCTGGCTGTTACTTATGTTTTCTGCGACAGTGTACAGCATAAGGTAGTTTCTCTCTCCGATGACCCGGAGACACTTGTCGCCAAGGCAGGTATTACCCTTGATGAAAAAAGCGATATCGTTCTTGATTATTTCAAGCCTGATGAGGGCGAAAAAGTAATTATTGTGGCAGAGCCTCATGACGTTGCTATCTATGATGAGGGAGAGTTTGTGGCTTCGGTCAATGTGGCAGGTACAGTGCGTTCTGCTCTCGAAAAGGCAAAGATAAAACTTAAGGACGGAGATAAACTTAATTTTGACCAAGAAGTAGGTATAACGGGAGATATGACCGTAGAAGTCACCAGGGCATTTCCCGTTAAAATAAATATTGACGGCAAGGAAAAAACTGTCAACATCACAAAAGGCACTGTAGAAGATGTTATTAAACAGGCAGGAATCAGTCTTGGTCAGTACGATAAAATTTCAAAGAAAATGTCAAAGATGCTTACGAAAAAGACTTCTCTGACAATAAACCGTGTAGATTACAAAACTGAAACCAAAACGGTAAAGACCGACTTTAAAACTCAGGTGGAATATGACGATTCCATGTATGAAGACCAGAGAAAAGTCAAACGCAAAGGCGAAAAAGGAAAAGCCGTAAATGAGTACAAGTACACTTATGTGGATGGTGAGGTTACTGAAACTGAACTTTTAAGCAGTAAGACAGTCAAAGAGCCTGTAACTCAGATTTTAGTAAGAGGAACAAAGGTCAGGTCAACGGGTTTTACGGGTGCTACGGTGAAGTCGGGGAAGGTTATTTCCGAAATTAAGGCACCCTTCGATATACCACTTAATAAAAACGGCAGACCTGTAAATTATAAAAAGGTTATCACAGGTAAGGCCACAGCCTACTGCACCGGCACCACCTGCTCCACAGGCGCTCCTGCCAAACCCGGCAGAGTAGCCGTTGACCCGAGAGAGATACCCTACGGCACCAAAATGTACATAGTTTCTTCCGACGGAAAGTGGAATTACGGCTACTGCATAGCAAGTGATACAGGCGGATTCATTTATAACAGCAGTACGGTTGTAGACCTTTATATGCGCGGATACAGCACCTGCAGAAGTTTCGGCAGACGTAATGTGGATATTTATATTTTAGAGTGGGGCAACGGAATAAAGAACTGGAAGACTCATTGATGTTATATGAAAAAGCACAGGGCGGGAAGCTCTGTGCTTTTAGTTTGTTTAGTGAGGGGGACTATCCTTATTGCTAATTAATCAAGTCCCAGTTTTTTCAGAAGTTCCTTATCTGCTGTTTCGTACATAAAGGTAGTACTTGCCCAGATTTCGTCTGCCTTCTTCTTCCACTCGGGGAAACCGTCGGGAGTTTCGGGATAATTGTCGTAGTGGTTGCCAACCTTGGTGCTGTCGAGAAGACCTTTGACAATTTTTTTGATAGTGGAAGGTCTGATTTTCTTAGTGAGGATACCTGATGTGATGCCTGAAACGAGTTCTGCGATATCCTTGGGGCTCAGGTCAAGATCCTGTCCCATACCGCCGAGGATTTTCTGGCTGAAAATGATGTCCTTTTTGAAAAGGTATTCTGCTTCGTCATAGGAAGCCTGTACGATACCTGTAAGAAGGGGACGCATAGAATCAAAGGATTTACCCTGAACATCAATATAACGCTTGTTGATGGACCACATATTTCTCTGAGTGAGTTCCTTGCCTTCATTAAGGAGCTTGGAGATAACATCAACGGCAATCTCAACCTGATAAAGAGAAGAGGTGCAACCTTCACCGCAGTTGGGTTTCGTAAGACAGGCTGTGTCGCCGAGAGCGATAAAGCCGTCTTCGGTGAAGCAGTAAATGCCTCTGTGGTAGGGTGTCATGCCCTTTTCAACTTTTTCAACTGTGTATTCGGGCCAGGGCACATTCTTGCGGAAGTCCTTGTAGACTTCTTCAGCGTAATCATAAGAGAAGTTACCGCCTACACCGAGGATAGCACCGTGGTCATCACCTGATGGTGCAGACCAGGTTTTGTACTGTAAGAATGAACCGTGAAGTTTTGTGGGATCTACCTTTTCGTCGGAATATTTCGCATAATAAAGAACAACATAGAAGATATCTTTAGGCGTAAGTTTAAAGTTTTCAACGAAAGATGTCGATGGGAGTTTTGTTCTTGCTGCAGAGGGGATACCTGTACAGTCGGCAACAAGTTTGGAATAAATCTCCTGCTCGCCGTCTTTTGTTTCGTATCTGGCACCGATTATCTTACCTTTTTCGTCACAGATAAAATCTTTGAAAGGTGCGTCATAGATATACTCAGCGCCTGCCTTTTCTGCTCTTTCAATCATTGTGAGTATGTATTCGTGCTTATGCATACCGACAACGGCTTCGTGAGTTCTTTTCGGGTAGTTTCCGTAGGGGGAGACAACGGCAGTGGAGGCAAATTCGAAGCCGTAGACCTTTTTGTTATCCTTGTCGGGGATTTCAAGGTCAAACTTCACCATATCCTCTCTTCCCATGTGGAAAATATCATATTCTCTTGAAATATTGTCTTTTTCCTGCTTTTCGATTACAACTACATTGAAGCCTCTCTTTGCCATCTGATAAGCAAACCAAGAGCCTGTCGTTGATGCGCCGGCAATAAGAATATCGCAATTCTTCATATTTTAACACTCCTTGAAATATAATATCTTATAGATTAATCATAGCACTATTTTAAAGAATTTACAATATTTACGTAAGACTTGCCTTTAGGCTTAATGTATGAAATTTTCTTTCAGTTCATAGTACTTTTCAACAAACCAAAATTTTATTTCATATTTACTTGTGTTTCTGACAATTTCTTCTTCTTTCGGGGATAGTATGTCGGTCAGGGTTACGTTGTTTTTGCTTGCGGCGGGAAGACACAAAGGTGGAAACATAACACACCACCAGTTTTTGCCTTTACCCTCACCTATAATTACTTTAACAGCATTGTAATATCCGGCTGGTAAAGTGACATTTTCATACTGCCTTGTGGGGAAATATGTTCTTGAAAGAGTTATGCTTACGGGGTAATTATAACCGTAATCTTTTACGGTGTTTTCCGCTGTCTGTTTCAGAAAGCCCAAAGAATCACTGATTTTTTCCTGAGCCTGAAAAACTGTTTCACTGCCTGAAAAGATACTTTCACCGTCTTTCAGCAGTTCGTCTCTGACAGCATATTTAAGACTCTGGTCAGAGAAGGAATCGGAATTGGCAACAACATGCAGGCGAAGAACTTTCTCGCGTATTCCGTTGCAGTTATTCTCAAAGGACAGAGTGGAAATAATTGTGAAAATGAGGGCTATAAGGACGGACAGTTCAATTGCTTTAAGTTTCATACTTGTTCTCCTTTAAAAAGCTTTGAGGCAATTATTGGAAAAACAAAAGCAAATTATACCTCACAGGAAGAAAAAGGAATAAAAAAATATTTTTTACTATATTGACAAATTGTTTTTTGGATAATAATATGATTGTAATAAATACAAAAGGAGACTTATTATGGAGATTTTTGAACAGATTTGTGATATAATCAAAGAAGATATGCAGTTAGATGAGGACATTGATTTCACAGAGGATATGACCTTTGAAGAAATCGATCTTGACAGTTTGGATGTGGCAGATGCCATAATGAGCATAGAGGATGTTTTTGAGATTCAGATTGAAGATGAAGAACTTGACGGTATCAGGACATTAGGCGAACTTGCAGAAATAGTAAAGGTTAAAAAAGGAATATAAAAATGGAAAATTTCCGATATATAATGTGGGACTGGAACGGTACCCTGCTGGACGATTTAAAGATTAACTTTGAAATTGAAAATACCCTTCTGCGAAGAAGGGGGCTTAAAGAAATGGAAAGCATTGAAAAATATCACAGCGTTTTCTCTTTTCCTATAATACGCTTTTATGAAAAGATGGGTTTTGACCTTGAAAATGAAAGATTTGAGGATATAGCAAGAGATTATGTTTATGAATATGAACAGCGCTTTCATGAAGCAGAAATTTTTGAGGATGCGGAAAGAGTAATAAGATATTTTCGCTACGCCGGAGTGGAGCAGATTATTCTGTCTATGACGGAGAATAAATGGCTTTTCAGTCAGGTTGCTTTTCACGGTATAGACCATCTCTTTACCGATATTCTCGGTACAGGGGATATCTACGCAAGAAGCAAGGTGGATATTGCAAAAAAGTGGATGACTGAAAAGGGTGTGTCGGGCGAAGAGGTGCTTTTTGTCGGCGACACTACCCATGATTTCGAGGTGGCACAGAGCATAGGCTGTAAATGTGTGCTTGTTGCAAAAGGTCATAACAGCAAAGAGGCTCTTGAAAAAACAGGAGCAAGAGTAATAGACAGTATCAGTGAACTTATAGGATGAAAAAACTTGTTTTTTTAGGAAAAAATTCTCTGTAAATATTGATTTATTTTTATTTTTGTGGCTTAATATAAGGTGATAAATACATAAAAGGAGTTATAAAAAATGGAACAGATAAAAAGATTGCGCTATTTTGTTGACGGTCAGTGGTTGGAATCAAAAACCGAAAAATATATGCCCGTTTACAATCCCAGCACAGGTGACGTAATTGCGGAAACACCCTGCTGTACTGCAGAAGAAGTTGAACAGGCTATTGCATCTGCAAAAGCGGCTTTCCCCGCATGGTCAAACACACCCGTTATGAAAAGAGTTCAGGTTCTTTACAAGTTCCGCGAACTTCTTATTGAACATCTTGACGAACTTTCAGAACTCTGTGCACTCGAACACGGTAAGGTTCTTTCCGAAGCAAAGGGCGACATCCTTAAGGTTAAGGAGCCTGTTGAACTTGCTATTACTGCACCTATCTCCCTTTTAGGCGATTCTATGAGAGATACCTCAAACGGTTATGATACTACTCTTTACTACGAACCCGTAGGTGTTTTTGCAGGTATCGTTCCCTTTAACTTCCCCGGCATGATTCCCATGGGTTGGATGGTTCCCTGCTGTATTGCATCCGGTAACACAATCGTTCTTAAACTCGCATCTATGACACCGATGACCGCTATGAAACTCAACGAACTTCTTTGTGAAGCAGGTCTTCCCAAGGGTGTTGTTAACCTTGTTACCTGCTCAAGAGTTGAGGCTGACATTCTTCTCAAGCATCCCGATGTGAAGGGTATCACCTTTGTTGGCTCTACAAAGGTAGGTCTTCACGTTTACAAGGAAGCCGCTGCAACAGGCAAAAGAGTACAGGCTCTCTGCGAAGCAAAGAACCACGCTCTCGTTCTTGAAGATGCCGCACTTGAAAGAAGTGCAAGAGGTATCATCAACTCTGCTTTCGGTTGTGCAGGTGAAAGATGCATGGCTCTTCCTGTTGTTGTTGCACAGGAAAGCATCGCTGACAAATTAGTTGCTCTTCTTAAGCAGTATGCTGAAGAACTTAAATTAGGTCCTGCATATCTTCCCGAATCAACTCTCGGCCCCGTTGTTACTGCTGAGCATAAGGCATCAGTTATAAACTGGATCAACAAGGGTATCGAAGAGGGCGCAACTCTTGTTCTTGACGGCAGAAATGCTGTTGTTCCCGGCTGCGAAAAGGGCTTCTATGTAGGTCCCACAATTCTCGACAACGTTACAGAAGATATGACCGTGGGTACACAGGAAATCTTCGGACCTGTTCTTTGTATCAAGAGAGTCAAGAACTTTGAAGAAGGTCTTGCACTTATGAACCGTAACCCCTTTGCTAACGGTTCCGTTATCTTCACTCAGAACGGATACTATGCAAGAGAATTTGCAAAGAGAACAGACGGCGGTATGGTTGGTGTAAACGTTGGTATTCCCGTACCCGTCGGCGTATTCCCCTTCACAGGTCACAAACTCTCCTTCTTCGGCAATCTTCACTGCTTGGGTAAGGATGCATTCCGTTTCTTCACAGAGACTAAGGCTGTTACCACACGTTGGTTTGATGAAGATGAAATGAAGGCTACTACCGTCGACACATGGGACGGTTCAGTAGGCGGAGGCGTTTAATTAAATGCAGAACGCAAAATGCAAAATGCAGAATAGCGTGTAAGATTTCGGAAAGAAACAACCGAGATGATATATGATTAAAAATATAAAATTAACGGACATAGTTTTAAACTGTGTCCGTTTTGTTGTGTAAAAAACAGGCACAGTAAAAACTGTACCTGTTGATTTTTTGTGAAGTTATTACTTGCGGAAGACTGCAGAAAGTCTCTTCATAGGCTTCTTTCTTCTGTGCTTTTTGTGAACTTCAATCGGAGTTTTGATGAGCATATTGGTAAGTACGGTCCAGAAAATAACAAGGAGATACATACCGAATACCGCATAGAATCCTGCTGAAAGAGTAGCCGAGGAAACGGTTACCACAGCCGTAAGAAGTTGCATCCAGGTGCTGTCGGAGAACATTCCTACAAGGTCTGTGAGGGGGATTTCACCGCCGATGATTTTATCGAAGGCAAGTCTTGAAATAATAATGCAGATAAAGCAAAGAACAAGACCGCCGATTGACATACCTATAACAGCCTTTCTCTTGCCGGTTGCCGCTGCAACAATACCCAGAGCGAGGAAGAGAAGGACCGTAAGAACAAAGAACACGATAAAAGCAATGATGTGGGGGAGAACGGGTTCAATGATTGTCAGGAAACTTGCACTTTCTTCGGTTGCATCTGTTGCAGCCCCTGAAAGATCCGCAGAAAGAAGAAGTTTGATAATTTCAAAAGCGGAAAATTCGTACTTTGTTGATAAGCCGAACTGTGAGGCTAAAGTAACTATGGAGCCGATTTCTTCGGTAAGACCGCCGAGAGCAAAGTAGAAGAGTTTGAGGAAGAAGCCCATAACAACTGCTCCTACAGCCAAAATCGGAGTGATTATACGATAAGCAATTTTCATTTTTTTATCTCCTTTTATTTCCAAGATGATTTAAGGTCAACTGTTCTGTTGAAAATAAGTTTTTCGTCTGTGCTTGTAATGTCTACACAGAAGTAACCCTGACGCATAAACTGGAAGGTGTCACCTGCTTTGAGGCCTTTGATTTCGCCCTCTAATTTACAACCCTCGAGAACGGTGAGAGAGTCGGGGTTAAGGTTGTCCTTGAACGAGCCTTCGGACTCGTCTGAGGGGTTGGAAACTTTGAACAGACGGTCATAAAGTCTTGCCTCAAAGTCGGTACAGTGATTTGCACTTACCCAATGAAGAGTGCCCTTGACTTTTCTGCCGTCGGGGGAGTTGCCACCTTTGCTTTCGGGATCGTAGGTGCAGTGTACTGCCGTTACCTCGCCGTTTTCGTCTGTGTCATAGCCGACACATTTGACGAAGTATGCACCTCTGAAGCGAACCTCGTTGCCGGGGAAGAGACGGAAATACTTTTTCGGGGGCTCTATCATAAAGTCCTCTTTTTCCACGTAGATTTCCTTTGAGAAATAAATCTTTCTTGTGCCCATTTCGGGTTTGTCCTGATTGATGGGAAGTTCAATTTCTTCACTCTGTCCTTCGGGGTAGTTGTCGATAATTACCTTAAGGGGACGAAGAACTGCCATTGCTCTGGGAGCATTCTGGTTAAGGTTATCTCTTACGCAAGCCTCAAGAAGACCGTAGTCAACAACACTGTAGGCCTTTGAAACACCTACACGGTTGATAAAATCTCGGATTGCTTCGGCGGGGTAGCCTCTTCGTCTCATTCCGCTGATAGTAACCATACGGGGGTCATTCCAGCCGTCAACGATGTTTTCATTTACAAGCGCGAGACATTTTCTTTTACTTGTAAGGCAGTAGTTAAGGTTAAGGCGGGCAAACTCAATCTGTCTTGAGGGAGTCTCGAAACCTAATTCTTTAAGGAACCAATCATAAAGAGGTCTGTGGTTTTCAAATTCAAGAGAGCAAAGAGAGTGGGTAACGCCTTCTCTTGTGTCGGAAATGGGGTGCGCGAAGTCATACATGGGGTAAACACACCATTTGTCGCCGGTCTGATGGTGGCTGATATGGGCGATACGGTAGATAACCGGGTCACGCATATTGATGTTGGGAGACACCATGTCTATCTTTGCACGGAGAACTCTTGCGCCGTCGGGGAACTCACCGTCGGTCATTCTTTTGAAAAGGTCACGAGTCTCCTCCACAGGGCGGTCACGGTAAGGACTGTTAACGCCGGCTTCTGTGTGGGTTCCGCGCATTTCTCTTATTTCGTCGGGTGTGGATTCGTCTACATAAGCCAAACCCTTGTCAATGAGCTTTAAGGCACATTCATAGATAAAATCAAAATAGTCAGAGGCAAAATAAACGTTATCCCAATTAAAGCCCAACCACTGAATATCTTCCTAAGTCGGAGGCCAAGCGGTCTT